>JANRIO010000121.1:0-7891 GCA_033764875.1 Hyphomicrobiaceae bacterium
GGTACCGCAGATTGCCGACAAGGGCGCGGCCTGGTGGCGTAGCCATGGACGCCATGGCGGCATCGGGTTGCGCAGCTATTCGGTCTCGGGCCGCGTGCGCAATCCGGGCGTCAAGCTAACGCCGGCCGGCATCACGGTCGCTGAGCTGATCGAGGAGTATTGCGGCGGCATGCTGCCGGGCCACAGTTTTGCAGCCTATCTGCCGGGCGGTGCCTCGGGCGGCATCCTGCCCGCCAGCTTGGGTCATGTTCCGCTCGATTTCGGCCAGCTCGAAAAATACGGCTGCTTCATCGGCTCGGCCGCCGTGATCGTGCTGTCGCACCGGGATGACGTGAAGGCCGCCGCGCTCAACCTGATGAAATTCTTCCGTCATGAAAGCTGCGGCCAGTGCACGCCCTGCCGCGTCGGCACCGAGAAGGCCGTGAAGCTGCTCGAGCGCGGCGACTGGGACCCTGCCCTGCACGAGGAGATTGCCCAGGTCATGCGCGATGCCTCGATCTGCGGCCTCGGCCAGGCGGCCCCCAACCCGCTGCGCAGCGTCTTCCGCTTCTTCCCCGAGGACCTGCGGTGATAGTCTGCGCCGCACCGAGGAAGAGGACCACCGCACCATGAGCAAGCGCCCGCAGGCCGTTCCAACCGTCCAGGTCGACAATGAGCGCGTGCGCGTCACCGAGTGGCGCTTCGCGCCGGGCGCGGAGACCGGCGAGCACACGCACGGCATGGACTACACGGTCGTGCCGCTCGGCGACGGCAAGCTCCAGCTCGAGCACCCCGACGGCAGCACCACCATCGCCGAGCTCAAGCACGGCGTCTCCTATTTCCGCAAGGCGGGCGTGCACCACAACGTCATCAACGCCAACGCCTTCGAGTTCGCCTTCGTCGAGATCGAGCTCAAGAGCTGAGCTGAGAATATGAGGCGCCCATGACCAGGATCACCTTCGAGCTGGACGGCAAGTCGGTCGAGGCCGAGGCCGACGAGACCATCTGGCAGGTCGCCCAGCGCCAGGGCACCAAGATCCCGCATCTGTGCTGGCATCCCGCCCCCGGCTATCGCGCCGACGGCAACTGCCGCGCCTGCATGGTCGAGGTGGAGGGCGAGCGCGTGCTGGCCGCCTCCTGCCAGCGCCGGCCCGCGCCCGGCATGAAGGTGAGGACGGCCTCCGAGCGCGCCAGGAAATCCCGCGAGATGGTGTTCGAGCTGCTCATGGCGGACCAGCCCGACCGCGCCGCCAGCCACGATCCCGCGTCCAAGTTCTGGACCTGGGTCGACGCCATGGGCATCACCCCGTCGAGGCGCCTGCCGTCCGATGCCAGGCCCGAGGCCGACGTCACCCACTCGGCCATCTCCGTCAACCTCGACGCCTGCATCAACTGCGGCCTGTGCGTGCGCGCCTGCCGCGAGGTGCAGGCCAACGACGTCATCGGCATGGCCTACCGCGGCCACGGCTCCTCGGTCGTGTTCGACTTCGACGCGGACATGGGCAGCTCCACCTGCGTCGCCTGCGGCGAGTGCGTGCAGGTGTGCCCCACCGGCGCGCTGATGGAGAGGAATCTCCTTGACGCCAAGGGCAAGCGCGTCGCCTTCGAGGACCGCAAGGTCGACACGCTCTGCCCCTATTGCGGCGTCGGCTGCCAGACCACGGCCTACGTCAAGGACGACAAGATCCTCTACGTCGACGGCCGCGACGGTCCCGCCAACAACAGCCGGCTGTGCGTCAAGGGCCGCTTCGGCTTCGACTACATCCACCATCCCGACCGCCTGACCACGCCGCTCATCCGCCGCGACGGCGTGGCCAAGGACGCCAACCTGCAGATCCGCCGCGACGAGGTCTCCAAGTACTTCCGCGAGGCGACCTGGGAGGAGGCGCTTGCCAGGGCCGCCTCCGGCCTCAAGGCCATCCACGCGCGCGACGGCGGCAAGGCGCTCGCCGGCTTCGGCTCGGCCAAGGGCTCCAACGAGGAGGCCTACCTGTTCCAGAAGCTCATCCGCCAGGGCTTCGGCACCAACAACGTCGACCACTGCACGCGGCTCTGCCACGCCTCCTCCGTTGCAGCCCTCATGGAGGGCCTGAACTCTGGCGCCGTCACCGCGCCGTTCACCGCCGCCAAGGACGCCGACTGCATCATCGTCATCGGCGCCCGGCCGGCCGAGAACCATCCCGTGGCGGCGACCTTCCTCAAGAATGCGGCCAAGCGCGGCGCCAAGCTCATCGTGCTCGACCCGCGCGGCCAGAACCTGGGGCTCGCCCGCTACGCCTCGCACACGCTGCAGTTCAAGCCCGGCCGCGACGTGGCGCTGCTCAACGCCCTGCTCAACGTGATCATCGCCGAGGGCATGGTCGACGTGCAGTACGTGCAGGCCCACACCGAGGGCTTCGAGAGCCTGAAGGCCAAGGTCGCCGACTTCACGCCCGAGAATATGGAGCCCGTCTGCGGCATCCCCGCCGCCACCATCCGCGAGGTGGCGCGCCTTTACGGCCGCTCCGAGCGCTCCATGATCTTCTGGGGCATGGGCGTCTCCCAGCACACCCACGGCACCGACAATGCCCGCTGCCTGATTGCGCTCGCCCTCGTCACCGGCCACGTCGGCCGTCCGGGCACGGGCCTGCACCCTCTGCGCGGCCAGAACAACGTGCAGGGCGCCTCCGACGCCGGTCTCATCCCGATGTTCTTCCCCGACTACAAGAGCGTGGAGAACGCCGAGGTGCGCAGCGCCTACGATGCGTTCTGGGGCACCCAGCTCGACCCCAAGCGGGGCCTGACCGTGGTCGAGATCATGCACGCCATCAAGGACGACGTGATCAAGGGCATGTACGTCATGGGCGAGAACCCGGCCATGTCCGACCCCGACGTCCAGCACGCCCGCGAGTCGCTCGCCCATCTCGAGCACCTCGTGGTGCAGGACATCTTCCTCACCGAGACGGCCTGGCACGCCGACGTCGTGCTGCCGGCCTCCGCCCACGCCGAGAAATGGGGCACCTTCACCAACACCAACCGCCAGGTGCAGATCGCCCGGCCGGTGGTGCCGCCGCCGGGCCAGGCCCGCCAGGACTGGGAGCTGATCCAGGAGCTCGCCCGGCGCATCGGCCTGCCCTGGCACTACGCCCACGTCTCCGACGTCTTCGCCGAGATGACCGAGGTGATGCCCTCGCTGAGGAACATCACCTGGGACCGCCTCGTGCGCGAGGACGCCGTGACCTACCCGTGCGACGGCCCCGACGTGCCCGGCAACGAGATCATCTTCGGCAGCTCCTTCCCGACCGCCTCCGGGCGTGCCCGGATCGTGCCCGCCGATCTGCTCCCTCCCGCCGAGCTGCCCGACGAGACCTATCCCATGGTGCTCACCACCGGCCGCCTGCTCGAGCACTGGCACACCGGCTCCATGACGCGGCGCGCCTCCAACCTCGACGCGCTCGAGCCCGAGGCCATCGCCGGCCTCAACCCGCGCGAGATCGAGCGGCTCGACCTCGCCCCCGGCCAGTTCATCCGCGTGACGACGCGGCGCGGCAGCGTGGTCTTGAAGGCCCGCGCCGACCGCGACGTCGCCGAGGGCATGGTGTTCATCCCGTTCTGCTTTGCGGAAGCCGCCGCCAACCTTCTCACCAACCCGCAGCTCGATCCCATGGGCAAGATCCCCGAGTTCAAGTACTGCGCGGCCAAAGTAGAAGCGGCCGAGATTGCGGCCGCGGCAGAGTAGGCCTCCCCCGCCCGCCCCGCGGCAGTCGGCGGTCCACGCGCTCCTGCCCCGGCCGGGGTCCGCCCGACCCCGTCCGCGCCCCCTTTACGACCTCGCGCGATCCGCTGAGGAGGCCCCGCTGCTCATCGCCCAGATCTCGGACCTGCATCTGCGCGGCGCCGGCGCGCTCTACCAGGGCCTCGTCGATTCCAACGCCGACTTCGCCCGCTGCGTGGCGGCCCTCAATGCGCTCGATCCGCAGCCGGACGTGATCCTGCTGACCGGCGATCTCGTCGACGAGGGCCAGCCCGGCGAATACCAGACGGCGTGCAGCCTGCTCGCAAAGCTCAATGCACCCGTCTTCGCCATTCCGGGAAATCACGACGCATGGGGCGCCTTCCGCGCGGCCCTTGCGGCGCATCGCTACCTGCCCGCCGCCGGCCCCTTCCACTACGTCATCGCCGATCGCGGCCCCGTCCGCATCATCGCACTCGACGTCACCGTTCCCGGCAGGCATCACGGCGACGTCGACGCGACCGCCGCCCTCTGGCTCGAAGGCGCACTCGCCGCCGAGCCTGAACGGCCGACCCTCCTGATGATGCACCAGCCGCCGTTCGCGACCGGCATCCCCTATCTCGACCCCTACGGGTGCCGCAACGGCGAGCGTCTCGCCGCCATCGTCGCGCGCTACCCTTGCGTCGAGCGGGTGCTGTGCGGCCACGTGCATCGCGCCATGCAGCTGCGCTTTGCCGGCACCCTGCTCTGCACCGCGCCCAGCACCACGACGACCATCGCGCTGCAGCTGTTGCCCGACGCCAAGCCGGCCTCCTACGCCGAGCCGCCCGCCTTCCTCCTGCACCACTGGCAGCCCGGCCGCGGCCTGCTCACCCACCACTGCCTGGTCGGCGCCTTCCCCGGCCCCTACCCGTTCGCCTAGACGGGCGCGCGCAGCCGCCTCATGCGGCGCTCTCCGTGGCCATCTCGAAGTCCTCCGCACGCGCCGCCACGCTCTTCAGCAGCGATCCCTTGCTGCGCTTCGCCTTCTCCTTCACCACCGCCAGCAGGTTCGAGATCTGCTCCGGGTCGCCCACGATCGCCGCCGCCGGGATCTCGAGCACCGCCACGGTGGCGCTGAGCAGCGCGAACCTGCATGGTCGCCCTTCGCGGTCCCGCCCGGCCACGAAGCCCGCCTCCCGGTCCTCGGGCGCATAGAGCGCCTCCGCGTCGCGCAGGAACATGGCCTGCACCTGCGCCAGGCCCGCATCGACATCCGCGGCCGCCGCGCCCATGGCTCCGACGAAAAAGTCGTCGCCCCCGACATGCCCCACGAACACGTCCGATCGGGCCTGCAGGGCCTTCAGGCGCTCCGACAGCAGCAGGATCGCCCGGTCGCCCGTGCGGAACCCGTACTTGTCGTTGAAGGACTTGAAGTTGTCGATGTCGATCAGGCACAGCACACGCCTGTGGCCGGCCTCCGCCGCGCTCCTGTCGATGAACTCCTTGATCGCCGAGTTGCCGGGCAGGCGCGTCAGCGGGTTGCGGTCGGAGGCGGCCTCCAGCCGCATCTCGTTGGCAAGCCGCGCCAGCGCCGCAGCCGGCAGGATGCCCTTGTACTTGATCCCCTCGGTGACGAGGATGCCGTCCTCCGGGTTGTCGCACAGCAGGTCGAGCAGCGGTGCCAGCTGCGAGTTGATGTCCGTCGTCGGGATGGCCCGGATGAAATCCCTGAGGCCGAGCCCGATGCTGGCGTTGCGCAGCAGATCGCGGCCGTACGGCGAGTAGACGAACGGCTTCAGGTCTTTCTCCCGCACGATGCCCCTGGGAACGCCCCCGCCGTCGACGATCGGGATGATGTTCTGCTCCGGGTTCGACTTGAACACCTCGAACACGTCCACGAGCGTGCCCAGCGTGCTCAGCGTCCGCAGGGGCTCGACGAAGGCGCGGATGGTCTCGGTGCCCAGCCGCTTCGGCCGCCGCTCGCAGTTGTCGACGATGATCGGGTAGCGCTTGTGCAGGCCGTCGATCTCGGTCCGCGGACAGTCGACGAGGTGGCCCTGGACGAGATCGCAGCGCACCTCTCGGCAGGCGTGCAGCTCCGGCACCGTCTCCACGCCCTCCGCGATCACCCTGACGCCCATCGAGTGCGCCATGTCCACGATCGCCGCCACCATCAGCTTCTTCTTCCTGTCCGACTGGATCGAGCTGACGAAGAAGCGATCGATCTTGAGGAAGCTCGGGTTGCATTGGTAGAGCACCTGCAGGCCGGAATCGCCGATGCCGAAGTCGTCGATGGCGACCGAGTAGCCTGCGTTGCGCAGCTCCGAGACCTCGGCCGCGAGCCCGTCTGTGCTGAGCACCCGGTTGCGCTCCGACAGCTCGAGGCACAGGTCAGCGGGCTCCAGGCCGAGCTTCTCCGTATGCCGGTCGAGAAGCCGCTTCAGCTCGGCCCTCTCGCTCAGTGTCCGCCCGTCGAGATTGAGGAACAGCACCGACCAGTGCTCCCGCCGCAGCGGGGCGAAGGCCGCAAGCGCCTTCTCGATGACGCAGGCCTCGAGCGCGAGCAGCGCATTGGCGTCGACCGCGTGCGAGAACATCGCGTCGATGGTGTGGAAGCCCAGCGCCCCATAGCCGCGCACGAGGCTCTCGAACGCGACGGTCTCGCCGGTATTGATATCGACGATAGGCTGCAGCGCGATCTCCAGGTTCGAGCGCGCGCGCCGCAGGAACAGAACCGCATTCGAGTTGCTGAGCCAGAGAGGTCCGCTGTCGGGGTCGAACGTCATGCCGTGGTCCACTCGCCGTTGCGAGCCGAACCTAGGCCTCCGCAGTTAACATTCGCGCTAGCCGGCGGGCGAATTCCTATGACAGTTGACGGTCTGTTGGCGTCGCATCGCGCCCTCCCGGACACTCCGTTTTATTCCGACATCGGACGATGCTGCGCCCGCCCAGCCTCCGCCACTCGGCACCGAGATCCTCTGCATATGGATCTTCAGCTCGCACCTGCCGGCCCGATCGAGCTGATGGCTCCACCCGCAAGACCTGCCGTCCCGGCCGGCGCGCCGCGCCGAGCCGGGACCTTGCCCGCAGCAATTGATCCGATCGCTGAGGGCCTTCGATGCCGTGCGCAGGCACGGCGCGAGCGCCGCGCCACATGCGGCGGGACGCGCAAGGCGGACCGCGCCACATCCCGGTCCGCCGGTCTCCGCGACGCGCTAGAACAGTCCGTCGATCTGCCCGGCCTCGTTGATCCGGATGACGTTCGCCGACGGCACCTTCGGCAGGCCGGGCATGGTCATGATGTCGCCCGTCACCGCCACGATGAACTCGGCCCCCGCAGCCAGCCGCAGCTCGCGGATGGGCACGACGTGGCCCGTCGGCGCCCCGCGCAGGTTGGGGTCCGTCGAGAACGAGTACTGCGTCTTGGCCATGCACACCGGCAGGTGGCCGTAGCCCCCCGCCTGCAGCTCCTTGAACTGGTTGCGCACGCTGGTGTCGGCGACCACCTCGGAGGCGCGGTAGATCTCCTTGGCGATGGTGCTGACCTTGTCCCACAGCGGCATCGCGTCGGGGTAGAGCGGCTTGTAGGCCGCCTGCCCGCTCTCCGCCACCTCGACGACGTGGCGCGCCAGCGCCTCGATGCCCTTCGAGCCCTCGCCCCAGTGCGTGCACACGAAGGCCTTGCTGCCCATGCTCTCGGCCGCCTTCACCACCTCCTGGATCTCCTTGTCCGTGTCGGTGATGAAGCGGTTGATGGCGACGACTGGCGGCACGCCGAACTTGCGCACGTTCTCCAGGTGCCGCTTGAGATTGTCGCAGCCCTTGGCGACGGCCGCCGGGTTCTCCGTCTTCAGGTCGTCCTTGGCCACGCCCCCGTGCATCTTGAGCGCGCGCACCGTCGCCACGATCACCGCCGCGGCGGGGTTGAGATCGGCCTTGCGGCACTTGATGTCGAAGAACTTCTCCGCCCCCAGGTCGGCGCCGAAGCCGGCCTCCGTGACGACGTAGTCGCACAGCTTCAGCGCCGTCTTGGTGGCGAGCACCGAGTTGCAGCCGTGCGCGATGTTGGCGAACGGGCCGCCGTGGATGAAGACGGGATTGTTCTCCAGCGTCTGCACCAGGTTCGGCATCAGCGCGTCCTTGAGCAGCACGGTCATGGCGCCGTCGCCCTTGAGGTCGCGCGCCAGCACCGGCTTCTTGTCGCGCGTGTAGCCGACG
>JANRIO010000133.1:0-33285 GCA_033764875.1 Hyphomicrobiaceae bacterium
CCGCGAGCGCACCTCGTTCTGCGGGACGAGGACGTCGGCAAGGCCCATCTCGACCGCCTCCGTGCCGGTGAAGCGCCGGCTCGTGTAGAACATCAGCGCCGCCTTCGAGGGGCCGATCAGCTCCGGCAGCGTCGTCGTCAGGCCGAAGCCCGGATGGAAGCCGAGCCGCGTGAAGTTGGCGCAGAACCGCGCCTCGTGGCAGGTCACGCGCAGGTCCGGCACGAGCGCCAGCCCAAGCCCGCCGCCGACGGCCGCGCCGTGGATCGCCCCGACGATCGGCTTCTTGGTGCGGAACAGGCGCACGGCCTCGTGGTAGAGGCTGCCCGTCTGGCCGGCCTCGTTCTTCTGCGCCAGCAGGTCGCCGATGTCGCTGTCGCCGCCGAGCTTGGCGCCGGCGCAGAAGGCGCTCCCCTGCGCGGCGAGCACGATGGCCCGGCAGCCCGGATCCCGGTCGAGGCTCTCGCACGCCTCCGCGATCTCGCGGATCATCAGGATGTCGAAGAAGTTGTGCGGCGGCCGCTGGATCTCGATCATGGTCACGAGGTCGTGGCGGCTGATCCCGATGCTGTCGAAGGCTTTCATGGCTGTCCTCTGCATTTTGCGCTGGAGCCTAGCGCGGGTTATGGAGAGGCTCAAAGACAATCGCCGGACCGCCGGACGACCCTGGGATGCCCGCGCCATGAAAACACTTTTGAGCTGGAGCACGGGGAAGGATTCCGCCTGGGCCCTGCACCGGCTCCGGCGTGAGGGCGTGGAGGTCGCGGGGCTGTTCACCACCGTCAACAGCGCCGTCGACCGCGTCGCCATGCATGCCGTGCGGCGCCAGCTGCTCGCCGCCCAGGCGGCCGCCGCCGGCCTGCCGCTGACCGAGATCCCGATCCCCTATCCCTGCAGCAACGCCGACTACGAGCGCATCATGGCCGCGTTCGTGGACGAGGCCGTTGCGGGCGGCGTCACGCACATGGCCTTCGGCGACCTGTTCCTCCGCGACATTCGCAGCTACCGGGAGGCGCGCCTCGCCGGCACCGGCATCGCGCCGCTGTTCCCCGTCTGGGGCCTGCCCACCGACCGGCTGGCGCAGGACATGCTGGCGGCGGGGCTCGCCGCGCGCATCACCTGCCTCGATCCGGCCAAGGTCCCCGATCGCTTCGCGGGAGCGGAGTTTGCCGATCTGCTCGCGGCCGCGCTGCCGGGCGTCGATCCGTGCGGCGAGAATGGCGAGTTCCATACCTTCTGCACCGCCGGCCCGATGTTCTCGCACCCGCTGTCCGTGGCCTCCGGCGCCACCGTCGCCCGCGACGGCTTCCTGTTCTCCGACCTCGTCCTTGCCGAGCCTGGCCCGTCCCGATGAACCCGCACCTCTTCGTCTACGGCACCTTGATGTCGCACACGCATACGGACAAGGCCCGGCAGCTCGCGGCGGAGGCCGACAGCCTCGGCGCCGCCACCATGGCCGGCACCCTCTATCGCATCAGCTGGTATCCGGGGCTCGTCGAGGGCGCGGGGCTCGTGCACGGCGAGGTGTTCCGCCTGCGCGATCCCGCTGCCTCGCTGGTGTGGCTCGACGCCTACGAGGGCATCGTCCCGGGCGACGGGCAGGCCAACCGCAACGAGTACGAGCGCCTCGAGCGTTCCGTCCGTCTCGCCTCCGGCCGGGAGCTGCTATCCTGGGTCTACCTCTACCGCGCCGGCGTCGCCGGCTGCGTCCCCGTGGCCGGCGGCCGCTGGATGACTTAGATCAGAGTGCTTCGTACCAAAGCAGCCTTGCAAATGCGCAGGTCACGGCAGACTGTGCGGCCAACAACCGAGACGAGGGCGCCGGATCGTGGCGCGCGAGGGAGCCAAGCATGACGAGCCGCTATCACGAGGTCTATGGCGACTGGCAGCAGAGCCCGGAGAGCTTCTGGGCCGGGGCCGCCCGTGACATCGACTGGTATCGGCCCTGGGACAAGGTGTTCGATCCCTACGACGGCCAGTATGGCCGCTGGTTCGTGGGCGCCGAGTGCAACACCGCCTACAACTGCCTCGACCGTCACGTCGAGCGGGGCCGCGGCGGCCAGGCGGCACTCATCTATGACAGCCCAGTGACCGATACCGTGCGCACCTATTCCTACGCGGAGCTGCGCGACGAGGTGGCGACGCTCGCCGCCGTCCTGCAGGACCTCGGCATCAAGCGGGGCGACCGCGTCATCGTCTACATGCCCATGATCCCCGAGGCGCTGATGGCGATGCTGGCCTGCGCCCGCATCGGCGCCGTGCATTCGGTGGTGTTCGGCGGCTTCGCCGCGCCCGAGCTCGCCACCCGCCTCGACGACGCCAAGCCCACGGCCATTCTCTCGGCCTCCTGCGGCATCGAGCCCGGCCGCGTCGTCGCCTACAAGCCGCTGCTCGATGCCGCCATCGACCTTGCGAGCCACAAGCCGACCAGCATCCTCATCCTGCAGCGGCCGATGTCGCCGGCCTCGCTCAAGCCGGGGCGCGATCACGACTGGGCGCAGGCCATCGCCGTCGCCAAGGCCGCCGGCAGCAAGGCAGCCTGCGTCGCCGTGAAGGCGACGGACCCGCTGTACATCCTCTACACTTCCGGCACCACCGGCCAGCCCAAGGGCGTCGTGCGCGACAACGGCGGCCACATGGTCGCCCTCAAGTGGACCATGCACAACCACTACGGCATGGCGCCGGGCGAGGTGTTCTGGGCGGCCTCCGATGTCGGCTGGGTGGTGGGCCATTCCTACATCGTCTACGCGCCGCTGCTGCACGGCTGCACCACGGTCCTGTTCGAGGGCAAGCCGGTCGGCACGCCGGACGCCGGCACCTATTGGCGCGTCATCTCCCAGCACAAGGTGGCGGCGCTGTTCACCGCGCCCACGGCCTTCCGGGCCATCAAGAAGGAGGACCCCCAGGGCGCCTTCATCGGCAAGTACGACCTGCAGCACTTCCGCACGCTATTCCTCGCCGGCGAGCGCGCCGACCCCGAGACCATCAAGTGGGCCGAGGCCAAGCTGGAGCGTCCCGTCTACGATCACTGGTGGCAGACCGAGACCGGTTGGCCCATCTGCGGCAATCCGGTGGGCTTGGGCGCGCTGCCGGTCAAGTACGGCTCCCCCACCGTGCCGATGCCGGGCTACGATCTGCGCGTGCTGGACGCAGCGGGCAACGAGGTGAAGCCGGGCGAGACGGGAACCCTCGCCGTCAAGCTGCCCCTGCCGCCCGGCTGCCTGCCGACGCTGTGGAACAACGACGAGCGCTTCCGCAAGAGCTACCTGTCGGACTTCAACGGCTACTACACCACCTCCGACGCCGGCTTCCGCGACGAGGACGGCTATGCCTACGTGATGGCCCGCACCGATGACGTCATCAACGTCGCCGGCCACCGCCTGTCCACCGGGCAGATGGAGGAGGTCGTCGCCCGTCACAAGGACGTGGCCGAGTGCGCCGTGGTCGGCATCGCCGACGCCATGAAGGGCCAGCTCCCGGCGGGCTTCATCGTGCTCAACGCCGGCGTCAACCGCCCCGTCAAGGAGATCGAGGCCGAGGTCGTCAAGCTGGTGCGCGACGAGATCGGGCCCGTGGCGGCGTTCAAGTCGGTGATGACGGTGAAGCGGCTGCCCAAGACGCGCTCGGGCAAGATCCTGCGCGCCACCATGCGCCAGATTGCCGACGGCGAGGCCTGGAAGATGCCCGCCACCATCGACGATCCCGCCAGCCTCGAGGAGATCGGCGAGACGCTCAAGTCCTACGGCTTCGGCAAGGACTAGCGGCAACGGCCCGGGATGCGTGCCGCCTGTCGGCGCCTACATGCGCGTCACGGAGGCCTGCGCGTTCACGATGTCGTACTCGCAGTGCACGATGCCATGCCGCGCCCCGGCGCTCAACAGCAGGTAGGGGTTGCGGTAGCGCGCGGCCCAGCGCTCGTCGTCGACCTGCCAGAAATGGACATCGACGCCGCTCCTGCCGATCTGCAGGCGGATTGAGGCCGGATTGGACCAGGACAGCGGGCTGATGCCCATCTGCGTTCCGCGCGCGTCCTTCTGGCAGGCCTGTGCGGCGCGCTCGCGATAGGCGGCGACCATGGCGTCCTGCGCCGCGATGCGGAACAGGTACTCCTGGTAGCCGAGCTTGGCCGCCACGAGCAGAGCCAGGATGAGCACGATGGCCTTCATGGGTGCGCCCCCATGCGCGCGCTGATTGCGTCCTGTAGAGGCCGCGCATGCTGCCATCGGCTTGGTTAAATTTGCGTATCCGCAGTGCGCGGCCGCCGCTGCCCCATGGTGCAGCGCGCCCCGATGCTGCTAGGAATACCCTCAACGAGATGGCACGAGGGGAGGACACAGTATGGCCAGGATCGGCTTCATCGGGCTCGGCAACATGGGCGGGCCCATGGCGGGCAACCTCGTCAAGAAGGGCCACGCCGTCGCGGGCTTCGACCTCGTCGCCGACTTCGTGGCCCGGGCCCGCGACCGCGGCGTCGACGGTGCCGCCTCCGCGGCCGACGCGGTCAAGGATGCCGACGTGGTGGTGACCATGCTGCCGGCCGGCCGCCACGTGCTCGAGGTGTATGCGGGTCTGCTCGGCGCGGCGAGGCCCGGCACCCTGTTCATCGACAGCTCGACCATCGACGTCGCCTCCGCTCGCACCGCCCACGACATGGCCAGGCAGGCCCGCATGCTCTCTCTCGACGCCCCCGTCTCCGGCGGCGTCGGCGGCGCCGAGGCCGCGACCCTCACCTTCATGGCCGGCGGCTCGGCCGAGGCCTTCGAGAGGGCCAGGCCCGTCCTCGAGGGCATGGGCCGCAAGATCGTCCATTGCGGCGAGGCCGGCGCCGGCCAGGCGGCCAAGATCTGCAACAACATGATCCTCGGCATCAGCATGATCGGCGTCAGCGAGGCGTTCGTCCTCGCCGAGAAGCTGGGACTTTCCCATCAGGCGCTGTTCGACGTCGCCTCCACCTCCTCCGGCCAATGCTGGTCGTTGACCACCTACTGCCCTGTGCCGGGTCCCGTCCCCTCCTCCCCCGCCAACAACGGCTACAAGCCGGGCTTCGCCTCGGCCCTGATGGTGAAGGACCTGAAGCTCGCCCAGGAGGCGGCGGCCTCGGTCGGCGCCAGCACCCCGCTCGGTGCGCTTGCCGCCCAGCTCTACGGGCTGCACGCCGCCTGGGGCGAGGGCGCGAGCGACTTCTCCGGCATCATCCATCTGATCCGTGGAAAGTCCTGACCGATGACCGGCATCTACGTTTTCGACGCCTACGGCACGCTGTTCAACCTGCATGCGGCCGCCGAGCGCCACCGCGACGCGATCGGCCCGGAGTGGCAGCGCTTCTCGCACACGTGGCGGACGAAGCACATCGAGTACACCTGGCACGCGACCATGCTCGGGCGCAAACCGACCTTCTGGGAGCTGGCGCGGGCGGGCCTCGACTACGCCATTGCCGCCCATGCGCTGCCCGTGGCGCCCCAGACGCAGGACGCCCTGATGGCGGCCTACCGCCGCATGCAGGTGTATCCGGAGGTTCCCGAGGTTCTGGCCGCGCTGCGCGCCCGGGGGGACAAGCTCGCCATCCTCTCCAACGGCGACCCCGACATGCTGGCGGACGCCATCGCGAGCGCGGGCATCGAGGGCGCGCTCGATGCGGTCCTGTCCGTGGCCTCCGTCGGCGCCTTCAAGCCGGCGCCGGAGGTCTACCGGCTCGCCACCGATCGCTTCGCCTGCGCCGCCGCCGACATCTCCTTCCAGTCCTCGAACCGCTGGGACATTGCCGCCGCCAAGGCTGCGGGGATGCGCTGCGTGTGGATCAATCGCACCGGCGCGCCAGACGAGTACGTCGACCTTGCCCCTGATCGCGTCGTTTCCGATCTGAGGGCGCTGTTGAGCTAAACTCTTTTCTTCCGGTCACCGGCCATGCCTGCCGCGTCCGAGTCGCTTGCACCGATCTTCAGCCAGCTGGCGCGATCTGCCGGCCTGCTGGTGGTCGGGGACGGCGTTGCGGGCGGGCTTGCGGGCGAGGCGCTCCTCGATCTCGTGGGCCGCTTCGCCGCGCTCGCCGGCTCGCTCGGTCTCAAGCCCGGCGACCGAGTGCTGGTGCAGGTGCCGAAGTCCGTGCCGGCGCTTGCCCTCTACCTTGCCATCCTGCGCGTCGGCGCGGTCTTCACGCCGCTCGGCCGCGCCGCTCCCGACGCGCTGGTCGAGGGTGTGATCGGCGATGCCCTGCCGACGCTCGTCGTCGCGTCCGCCGGCACCCGCGCCGGCGCCTCGCGCGAGCGCCGCACGAGCCGCGTCCGCGTCGTGCTGACGCTCGAGGCCGACGGCAGCGGCAGCCTGATGGACGCGGCCGGCGCGCAGACGCCGTCGCGCACCGGGGCCCGCGTCCGGGCCTCCGAGTTGGCCATGCTGAGCTACCGGCAGGATGCGGGCACGCCGCCGTTGCGCGGCGCCAAGCTCTCCTTCGCCGCGCTGCTGCGGCAGGCGGACATGGTGCGCCAGCACCTTGCGCTGACCCCGCGCGACGTGGTCGCCCACGCCGTGGACGACTGGAGCGCGCCTGCCTCCCTGGCGCTGGCGGGCGCCGCTCTCGCCACCGGCGCCCGGCTGCTGTGGCTCGCCGAGCCGACGCTGCCGGATCCCGCCGCGACGCTCGTGGTCGCGGACGATGGCGGGGACGGCGCACTGCGCGGTGCCTCGCCTGCGAGCCGCCTTTGGGTGCCCGCGGCGTGGGACGCCGCGCCTCGGCACGCCAGCCGCTTCCTGGCCCTGCCCGAGACCGGCGTGCTCGGCGTCACGGACGGCGCTGGCGGGGCCCCGCTGCTGGCAGGCGGCGCCGCCCGCCTGCGCGATGCGGCTGGCGGCCTCGTCGAGGGCGAGGGAACCGGCCATCTCGAGGTCGAGGGCGAGCACGTCTTCATGGGCTACTGGCGCAGGCCCGAGGCGACGCGGGCCGCCTTCGCCGGCGACGGCTTCTTCCGCACCGGTCTGCGCGCGGTCCGCCGCGGCGATGGCGCGATCGTCCTGCCGCTTCAGCCGTAGCTGCGCTCGTCGGCAATGACCTTGCCGTCGTTGGGCAGGCTTCCCGGCGCCACCATCTCCACGTCGCCCTTGAGCTTGGTGAGCGCCTGCAGCGTCTGCGCCACCTGCGCCACGACCGACGCGTCGGCGCTCTCCGCCTTCAGCGTCATGGTGTCCTGCTCGCCCGCCCGTCCGACCACGAGCCGCACGCGGCCGAGCTCGGGATGGCGCTTGGCGAGCTCCGCCATCTGCTCCGGCCGCACGAACATGCCCTTCACCTTGGTCGTCTGGTCGGCGCGGCCGAGCCAGCCCTTGATGCGCATGTTGGTCCGCCCGCACGGGCTGCGGCCGGCCAGCCATGCCGACATGTCGCCCGTCGCCAGCCGGATCATCGGGTAGTCGCGGTTGAAGGAGGTGACCACCACCTCCCCGACGTCGCCCTCGGGCACAGGGTCGCCCGTGCCGGGCCGCACGATCTCGACGATCACGCCCTCGTCGACGATCATGCCCTCGCGCGGGCCGCTCTCATAGGCGATGATGCCGACGTCCGCGGTCGCGTAGAGCTGGTAGGTGTCGATGCCGCGCGCCTGGTACTCGGCCCTGAGCGACGGGAACAGGGCGCCCCCGCTCACCACCGCCTTGCGGATGGAGCTGGCGTCGCGGCCGGCCTCCCCCGCCTTGTCGAGCAGGATCTTCAGGTAGTCCGGCACGCCGGTGTAGGCCGTGGGCTTGAGATGCGCGATGGCCTCGAGCTGCTGCTCCGTGTTGCCGGGGCCGGCGGCGATCACGGCGCAGCCGAGCGCGCGCGCGCCCGCATCGAGGATCCAGCCGCCGGGCGTCAGGTGATAGGCGAACGTGTTGTGCACGATGTCGCCCTTGCGCAGGCCTGCCGCGTAGAGCGCGCGTGCCGTCCGCCACCAGTCCATTCCCTGCCCCTCGGGCTCGAAGATGGGCCCCGGCGACAGGAACAGGCGCGACAGCTCGCCCGTCGACGTCACGGCCAGCCCGCCCAGCGGCGGTGCTGCCCGCTGCCGCTCGATCAGCTCCGACTTGCGCAGCACCGGCAGGCGAGCCAGCGCCTCGCGCGACGTGATCGCCGCCGGATCGACGCCCCTGAGGTGCTCCGCCCAGCCCGGCGCCGACGCCACCGCCCGGCGCACCAGGTCCGGCAGCAGCGCGAACTGCGCCCGCTCGCGCTGCTCGGGATCGCGCGTCTCGAGCTGGTCGAAGTGCGTCGTGCTGCTCATGCGTGCCTCGTGGCGGACGGTCTGGGGCTGCGGTGCCGGTGGGCGTCGGCGTAGGCGCTGACGAGATCGAGCAGGCGGTCGTAGCCGATCCTCAAGCCCTGCGTCGCGATCGAGAGGCCGTCGGCGCCGAGCGCCTTGTTCGGCCCGCGCGTCCAGCGCGCCACCCGTGTCAGCCCGATCGCGTCCTCGGTCGCCTGGTCCACCTCGACGACGAGGATCCTCTGGCTCTGGTAGCTCCAGGTGGAGAGGCGGCGAATGGCGCTCCACGGGATCGGCAGGCGCGAGACGCGCACGTCGTGCAGGCCCTCCGGCGAGATCGTGACCGTCGGCCCCCGTGCCGTCAGGCTGCGCCACAGGATTATCGCACCGCACAGGCCGAAGAAGACCACGCCGATCCAGCCGATGAAGGCGATGAAGCTTGCCGGATCCTCGCCCGCAGGGCCGATGATGATGAAGGCGCTCGCCGCCGTGAGAGCGATCGCGCCCGCCAGCAGCCCGAGCATCTTCAGCGGTGATTGGCCGATCTCGACGCGGGCCGACGTATCGATGTTCTCGGTTGCCATGAGGAAAGCCGTGCTGCTGAGCCTCGTGAGGATGCCGGCGCGGCGCGTCTCATGCCAGCCAGCGCTTGCGCCGCTTGTAGGATTTCACCTCGCGGAAGCTCTTGCGGTCGCCTCCCCCCACGCCGAGGTAGAACTCCTTCACGTCCTCGTTCTCGCGCAGGCTCGCGCAGTCGCCGTCCATCACGACGCGCCCGCTTTCGAGGATGTAGCCGTAGGTGGCGTATTTCAGCGCCATGTTCGTGTTCTGCTCGGCGACCAGCACGGACAGGTTCTGCTCGCTGTTGAGCCGCTTCACGATCTCGAAGATCTCGGCGACGAGCTGCGGGGCGAGCCCCATCGACGGCTCGTCGAGCAGCACGATGTCGGGGCGCGACATGAGTGCCCGGCCGATGGCGACCATCTGCTGCTCGCCGCCCGACACGTAGCCGGCCTGCGAGCCGCGGCGCTCCTTGAGGCGCGGGAAATAGGCGTAGACCTTCTCCAGCTCGTCGGCGACGGCCTTGCGTCCGTCGCGGCGCGTGAAGGCGCCCGTGAGCAGGTTCTCCTCCACGGTGAGGTGGCCGAAGCAGTGCCGCCCTTCCATCACCTGCACGCAGCCGCGCCGCACGAGGTCGTTGGGCGTCATGCCGTCGACGCGCTCGCCCCTGAGCTCCACGCGGCCCTTCGTCACCTCGCCGCGCTCGCCGCGGATGAGGTTGGAGATGGCCTTCAGCGTCGTCGACTTGCCGGCCCCGTTCGCCCCCAGCAGCGCCACGATGCCGCCCTTCTGCACGTCGAGCGATACGCCCTTCAATACCAGGATGACATGGTCGTAGATCACCTCGATGCTCTTCACCGAGAGGATCGGGCTGGCGGCCTCGGGCTTTGCGGCGGTGTCGGACAAGGGATTGACGGGCTCCGGCGGAAACGATGGCATTGGGTGAGGGTGGAGGCGGCGACCGCCTCCACCGCTTGATGCTGGCGCGCTCAGCTCTCCTTGGAGCAGTCGCGCATCGAGATGTTCTTCTCCTTGGCGTACTTCTCGGCCTGCTCTTTCACCAGCGGGTCGAGAATGGCGCGATCTGCCGAGTAGAAGTCGGAGATGATCTTCCAGGCCTTGCCGTCCCACTGGTGCACGCGGGCGACATCGGCGCCCTGGTGATCCTGGCAGGAAAGCTTGATCGGCCGCAGCATGCCCTCGAAGCCGAGCTCCTTGAGCCTGTCGGCCGTGAGGTTCAGGTTCTCAAAGCCCCAGCGCACCTGCTCGCCGTTGAGCGGCTTGTTGCCGAACTTCTTCTGCGCCGTGCGGATGGCCTCCACGCCGAGCATCGAGTTGATCAGGCCGCGGTTGTAGAGCACCTGCGCGAAGGTGTCCTTGCCGGCCGACTTGTCCTTCGCGATGACGTGCTTCTCGAGATCCTCGTGCACCTTGAACTTGCCGGCCGGATGCTGCAGCAGCAGCGCCTTGTACCCGGTCGCCTGGTCGCCGGCGGGGATCACGTCGGGCTCGGCGCCCGACCACCACACGCCGATGATCTTCTCGCGCGGATAGGCGACGGCGGCCGCCTCCTTGATCGAGGTGGAGTTCATCACGCCCCAGCCCCACAGCAGCACGTAGTCCGGCCTGTCCTGCCGGATCGCGAGCCACTGCGACTTCTGCTCGACGCCCGGATGCGTGACCGGGATCGCCTTGAACGTGAACCCGTTGACCTTGGCGCGTGCTTCCAAGGCCAGGATCGGCTCCTTGCCGTAGGGGCTGTCGTGGTAGACGAGGCTGATCTTCTTGCCCTTGAGCTTGTCGAAGCCGCCAAGCTCCTTGGCGATGTGCTGGATGGCGGTATCGGCCGCGGTCCAGTAGCTGCCGACGGCGGGGAAGTTCCAGGCGAAGACCGCTCCGTTGCGGCTCTCCGAGCGGCCGTAGCCGAGCGTGAGCAGGGGGATCTTGTCGGTCGGCACCTTCTCGGTGAGGGCGAACGTGATGCCCGTCGACAGCGGCGAGAAGTAGCCCGCGCCGGTGGACCCCTTGCTCTTCAGGCGCTCGTAGCATTCCACGCCCTTGTCGGTGGCGTACCCCGTCTCGCATTCCTCGAACACGATCTTGACGCCGTTGATGCCGCCGTCGCGCTCGTTGATGAGCGTCCAGTAGTCGGCGACGCCGTTGGCGAACGGGATGCCGTTGGGCGCGTAGGCGCCTGTGCGGTAGACGAGCGAGGGCAGGAACTGCTCGCCTTGCGCCAGCGCCGGCTGGGCCAGGGCGCTCACGCCCGCGGCCGCCGCAGCGAGCGCCAGTATTTTACTGATCATTGCCTTGTCTCCTCCATTGCCCCGGCGCCATGCCGGGAAGCGTTGTTGCGAGCTGTTGTTCTTGTATTCGCCGGTGGCGGGGCGCCGCTCGGCCCTGGCGCGCCACCCGATCAGGCATGAGGCCCTCTCAGTAGGGGAAGGGCCACAGGCGCAATTTCTCCTTCGCGATCCCCCACAGCCGCGCAAAGCCGTGCGGCTCGACGATGAGCAGATAGCAGATTAGCCCGCCGGTCACGATGAACACGAGGTGCGACACCGTCTCGACGGAGACCGGGATGCCCATCGCGTGCGGCACCTGGT
This sequence comes from Hyphomicrobiaceae bacterium, assembly GCA_033764875.1. Taxonomy (GTDB): domain Bacteria; phylum Pseudomonadota; class Alphaproteobacteria; order Rhizobiales; family Hyphomicrobiaceae; genus AWTP1-13. The sequence continues at coordinate 11,396 of JANRIO010000133.1, forward strand.
CGAGCATGATCGGCAGGATCAGGATGAAGGCCGCCCCCAGGAAGCAGCCGAGAATCGAGCCGAGCCCGCCGATGATCACCATGAACAGCAGCTGGAACGAGCGGTTGATGTCGAAGGCGAGCGGCTCCCAGGCACCCAGGTACATGAACGCCCACAGCGCACCGGCCACGCCGACGATGAAGGACGAGATCGCGAATGCCGACAGCTTGGCATACAGCGGCCTGATGCCCATCAGCTCGGCCGCGATATCCATGTCCCGGATGGCCATCCATTGCCGGCCGAGGTTGCCGCGAACGAGGTTCTTGGCGAGCACGGCGAACACGACGACGGCGGCAAGGCACAGCAGGTAGCGCTCGATGGGCGTGTCGATGTGGATCGGCCCGAGGTACATGTCCGGCGCCGAGACCGAGCCGGAGCTGGCGTAGTTCGTGAACCACTTCACGCGGATGAACACCCAGTCGAAGAAGAACTGGGCGGCGAGCGTCGCCACCGCGAGATAGAGCCCCTTGATGCGCAGGCTGGGCACGCCGAACAGGATGCCGACCAGCGCCGCCATCAGTCCGCCGAGCAGGATCGAGATGAGGCCCGGCAGCGCCGGGATGCTGATCGCAGTGCCGAGCCAGGCGAGCGGGATGTGCACGCCGGTCGCGAACTTGTAGGCCGAGTAGGCGCCGATCGCCATGAACGCGCCCGAGCCCAGCGAGATCTGCCCGCAGTAGCCGATCAGGATGTTCACGCCGATGGCGGCGAGCGACAGGATCAGGAACGGGATCAGGATGGCGCGGACGAGGTAGTCGGTCCGGAACGGCCATGCGTGCGCCTGCGCCAGCAGCGGCACCGCGATGAAGGCGAAGGCAAGCAGCAGCGCCAGCGCGATCCGGTCCTGCCGGATCGGGAACATCGCCATGTCGGCGGCGTAGGTGGTTTTGAACTGGCCGGCTTCGCGGTAGAGCATTTGGTGTCCTCAGCAGGGAAACAGGGAGTTGGGAAAAGGCAGTGGGGAGTGGATGCAGACGCGGCGATAGAGCCCAACTCCCTATTCCTTACTCCCTACTCCCTGGTCCTAAATTCTCTCGATGATGCGCTCGCCGAACAGCCCCTGCGGCCGCACCAGCAGCACGGCGAGCGCCAGCACGTAGGCGAACCAGTATTCGATGCCGCCGCCGATCTGCGGCCCGAGATAGGCTTCCGCGAGCTTCTCGCCGGCGCCCACGATCAGCCCGCCGATGATGGCGCCGGGCACCGAGGTGAAGCCGCCGATGATCAGCACCGGCAGCGCCTTCAAGGCGAGGAAGGTGATCGAGAACTGCACGCCGAGCTTGGTGCCCCACACGGTGGCGGCAACGAGCGCCACCAGCCCCGCGACCAGCCACACGACGAACCAGATCCAGCTGATCGGGATGCCGACGGACTGGGCCGCGGCGTGATCGTCGGCGACCGCCCTGAGCGCCCGGCCGGTTTTCGTGCGCTGGAAGAAGACGGCGAGGCCGGCGACGAGGATCGCCGCGATCATGCCGCCCCACACGTCGAGCTTGTTGACCAGGATGCCGCCGGGGAAAGCGCCCTCGAACAGGAACCAGGCATCGGTCGGGAACAGCCGCAGCGGATACACGTCCGAGCCGAAGATCATCTGGGCGGCGCCCTCGATGATGAAGGTCGCCCCGATGGTCGACATAAACAGCGTCAGCCCGTCCTGGTTGACGAGCGGCCCCAGCACGAAGCGCTCGATCAGCCACGCCGTGGCCGCCATCACGAGGCCGGCGAACATCAGCGCCATCAGGATGGCGAGCGGCGTCGGGATGCCGTGCGCCGCAAGAAAGTCGAGGCTGCGCACCAGCGCCAGGCCTGCGAGCAGCACCATCGCCCCTTGCGCGAAGTTGAACACGCCCGAGGCCTTGAAGATGAGCACGAAGCCCAGTGCCACCAGCGAGTACAGCACCCCCGACAGCAGCCCGCCGATCAGGATCTCGAGAAACTGCCCGAACTCAACCACGCCGCACCTCCTGCCAACGAGCGATCGGCCGGCGCGGCCTGGGGGCTCGCGCAGACACGGACCGCGCCGCATCTGACGTGCCCAGGCCTGCCCGATCCCGGGCTTGCGTGGATCCCCGCCTTCGCGGGGATGACGCAGTGCCTGCAGCCAACGCTGCGACCAAAACTGACGTCATGCCCGCGCAGGTGGGCATCCACGCCACTCTCGGGGTCCGCTGCGGTTGCCGGGCTTGCGGCGCTGCCCACGCCACCTCGCACGGGAGCGTGCGGGTGCTGGGCCCCCGGGCGCTGGCAGTCTGCGTTGCGCGTGCGTGCATGCGGTGCGTCCTCAGTGCGGGATGCCGAGATAGGCGTCGATCACGGCCTTGTCCGCCTGCACCTCGGCCGGTGTGCCGTCGGCGATCTTGCGGCCGTAGTCGAGCACCACGACGCGGTCGGACAGGTCCATGACGACGCCCATGTCGTGCTCGATCAGCGCGATCGTGGTGTTGAAGGTATCGCGCACGGTGAGGATGAAGCGGCTCATGTCCTGCTTCTCCTCGAGGTTCATGCCGGCCATCGGCTCGTCGAGCAGCAGCAGCTCGGGCTCGGTGGCGAGCGCCCGGCCGAGCTCGACCCGCTTCTGCAGACCATAGGGGAGCTTGCCCACGGGCGTCTTGCGGATGTGCTGGATCTCCAGGAAATCGATGATCTCCTCCACCGCCCGGCGATGCGCGATCTCCTCCCGCCGCGAGAAGCCCCAGTACAGCGCCTGCTGCAGGATGCCCTTGCGCATCTTCAGCGTCCGCCCGGTCATGATGTTGTCGAGCGTCGACATGCCCTTGAACAGGGCGACGTTCTGGAACGTGCGGGCGATGCCCTGGCTGGCGGCGATGTAGGGCCGCATGGCCCGCCGCACCCGGCCCTTGAAGCTGATGGTGCCCTTCTGCGGGTGGTAGAAGCCGTTGATGACGTTGAGCATCGACGTCTTGCCGGCGCCGTTCGGGCCGATGATGGCGCGGATCTCGCCCTTGCGGATGTCGAACGAGACGTCGCGGATCGCCTGCACGCCGCCGAATGACAGCGAGACGTTGGCGACCGACAGCATCACGTCGCCGTTGGCGATCGCGGCGCCGTTGCGGCCGATGGGCTTGGCGTCGACGTCGGCCTTCATTCCGCGGCCTCCCGCATGGCACCGGCGGCGGCCGGATAGGTCTTGAGGTCGGCGACGCGCACCTCGCCGGTGAGCACGCCCTTGCGTCCGTCCTCGAACGTCACCTCGGCCGACATCGAGGCCGTCTGCGAGCCGTCGTAGAGGGCCTTGATCAGCGGGCCGTAGCGGTCGGCGATGAAGGCGCGCCGCACCTTCTGCGTGCGCGTCATCTCGCCGTCGTCGGCGTCGAGCTCCTTGAACAGGATCAGGAAGCGATGGATCTGCGAGGCCGCCATCTGCGGCTCGTCCGCCAGCGAGCGGTTGATCTCCTCGAGCCGGCCGGCGACGATCTCGTAGACGCGCGGATGCGCGGCAAGCTCCTGGTAGCTGGCGTAGGAGACGTTGTTGCGCTCCGCCCAGCTCCCGACCGAGACGAGGTCGATATTGATGAACATGGTGACGTAGTCCCGGCCGTGCCCGAACGCCACCGCCTCGCGCACCTCCGGATAGAACTTGATGCGGTTCTCGAGGTATTTCGGCGCGAACAGCGCGCCGCTGTTGAGCCGGCCCACGTCCTTGGCCCGGTCGATGATCTTCAGGTGCCCGTGGCTGTCGAGGAAGCCGGCGTCGCCCGTGCGCACCCATCCGTCGGCCGTCTTGGTCTCGGCGGTCGCCGCGTCGTTCTTGTAGTACTTCAGGAACACTCCCGGGCTCTTGTAGAGCACCTCGCCGCCCTCGCTGATCTTGATCTCGACGCCGGGACCTGGCTTGCCGACCGTCTCCGCGAAGACCTCGCCGTCGGGCTGCAGCGTGATGTAGACGCTGGCCTCCGTCTGGCCGTAGAGCTGCTTCAGGTTGATGCCGAGCGCGCGGAAGAAGCGGAACAGCTCCGGCCCGATCGCCTCGCCGGCCGTGTAGCCGACGCGCAGTCGCGACAGTCCCATGCGGTTGCGCAGCGGCGCATAGACGAGGATGTCGCCGAGCCGGTAGAGCAGGCGATCCTTGAGCGACACCGGCTTGCCGTCGAGGATCCTCTCCCCGCAGCGGCTCGCGACCTTCAGGAAGTAGTCGAACATCGCCTTCTTCGTGCGCCCCGCATCCTCCATGCGCACGCGGATCTGCGTCAGCATGTTCTCGAACACGCGCGGCGGGGCGAAGAAGTAGGTGGGCGCGATCTCCCGCCGGTCGTCGGTGACGGTTTCCGGCCCTTCCGGGCAGGCAAGGCACAGGCCGCCCGCGAGCGTCTGGCCGTAGGAGAAGATGTGGTCGCCGACCCAGGCCATCGGCAGATAGGCGATCAGCGTGTCGTCGGGCGTGAAGTGGTCGAACGCATTGCCGTTGCGTGCCGAGATCACGATGTTGTCGTGGGTCAGCATCACGCCCTTGGGCCGCCCCGTCGTGCCCGACGTGTACAGCATGACGGAGACGTCGCTGCCCTTGCCCTGTGCGACCTCGTCCTGCCACCAACCCGGCGCGCCGGGATTGGAGGCCATCTCCTTGCGGCCGAGATCGAGCACCGTCTCGAAGGCGCTGAGCCGCGTGTGGTCGTAGGCGGTGAGCCCGCGCTCCTCCTCGTAGATGACGCGCTCGAGCTTCGGCAGGTGCTCGGAGATGGCGATCAGCTTGTCGACCTGCTCCTGGTTCTGCACCACCGCAAAGCGCACCTCCGCGTGCGCCAGCACGTATGCCATCTCGTCTGCGACCGAGTCCTGGTAGATCGGCACCGCCACGCCGCCGAGGCTCTGCGCGGCCGCGAACGTGGCATAGAGCTTCGGCCGGTTGTCGCCGATGATGGCGATGGTGTCTCCGCGCGCGAAGCCGAGCTTCCTGAGCCCGATCGCGAAGGTCATCACGAGGTCGCGGAACTGGACCCAGGTCCAGGTTTGCCAGATGCCGAAGTCCTTGTGCCGGATGGCGGGCCGCGTGCCGAACGTGCCGGCGTTCCGCACCAGCAGCTTCGGCGCGGTGTCGAGCCGTCCCAGTGCCTCGGAAACGCTGTCGCCAACCGCTTGAGACGTGCTCAAGTGATCTCCTCCCTTTGTACGGCGCCGTCCTTGGGGACGGTCTTTGTCTTTGTTTCGTGCGGGGTGCGGCCCGCCGGGCCCGTTTCGCCGGGCCGCCTGTTTACGACAGATAGCCAGAGACTCCACCGCCACTCAACGGGATTATGGACAGACAGGAAAATATTTGTCTTGTATACTAAAGGGCTGTCCTGCCCGGCGTCGGGCTGCGCTTTGGCCGCTATCCGTCGAATTGGGCGAGCCGGCCCACGTCGAGCACCTGCAGGCAGCCGCGCTCCGTCCGGATCAGTCCCAGGCTCTCGAGCCTCGTCAGGCTCTTGTTGGCGACCTGGCGCGACACGCCGGCGAGCAGCCCCACCTCCTCCTGCGTCATCTCGATGCGATCCCCGCCATTGGGATAGAGGACCGGGTTGAACAGCCAGGCGATGTGGCGGGCGACGCGCGCGGTGGCGTTGTGCAGCCGGTCGTATTCCACCATGGCGATGAACTGGCCGATGCGCTCGTTGAGCTGGTGCACCAGGAAGCGGTTGAAGCCCACGCTCGTCTCCAGCAGCCACATGAACGTCGGTCGCGCCATCATGGCGAGCGTCGTATCGCGCAGCGCCAGCATGTCGTACTTGCGCGCCTCGCCCTTGATCACGGTGCCTTCGCCGAACCATCCGCCGCTGCGCACGCCCGCGATGGTGATCGCCTTGCCCTCCGCGGATACGGCGCCCAGCTGCACCAGGCCGTGGATCACCCCGGTCCAGTGGTCGATCCGGTCGCCGCGATGGCAGATGTAGCTGCCGGCCGGGTAGCTGCGCCGGGTGATGGCCTTGAGCGCGCGCGCCGCCTCCTCCTCCGAGAGCCCTTCGCCCCAGAATGCGATCTGTCGCAGCTCGTCCTTGGCGCTCACGAGTGGGCCCGCATGCTGGCGTACACGTCGGCGCGAGCTTAGAGGCAAGGCCACCGCCCCTCAAGCAATCGGCTTTGCTACGGCGGTCGACGGGCAGCTTTGCATTGCGGCAGGAGCGCTTGCGCTGGCTGGAGCATGCATGGTACCGCACCCGCAACTGCAAATTCCGGTACGAACGTCGCGGAGGACGCCCATGCTCGAGTACGGCCATTTCATCGGCGGCAAGACGATCAAGGGCACGAGCGGGCGCTTCGCCGACGTTTTCCAGCCCATGACGGGCGAGGTCCGCGCCCGGGTGGCGCTCGCCAGCAAGGCCGAGGTGGCGGCAGCCGTCGCCAACGCGCAGGCCGCCCAGCCGGCCTGGGCCGCCACCAACCCCCAGCGCCGCGCCCGCGTGCTGATGAAGTTCCTCGAGCTCGCCAACCGCGACTACGACAAGCTGGCCGATTGCCTGGCTCGCGAGCACGGCAAGACGGTGCCCGACGCCAAGGGCGACATTCAGCGCGGCCTCGAGGTGGTGGAGTTCGCCCTCGGCATCCCGCACCTGATGAAGGGCAAGTACACGGAAGGCGCCGGCCCCGGCATCGACATCTACTCCATGCGCCAGCCGCTCGGCGTCGTCGCCGGCATCACCCCGTTCAACTTCCCCGCCATGATCCCGCTGTGGAAGTGCGCCCCCGCCATCGCCTGCGGCAACGCCTTCATCCTGAAGCCGTCCGAGCGCGACCCCGGCGTGCCGATGATGCTGGCCGAGCTGTTCATGGAGGCGGGCCTGCCCGCCGGCATCCTCAACGTCGTCAACGGTGACAAGGAGGCGGTGGACGCGATCCTCGACGATCCTGTCATCCAGGCCATCGGCTTCGTCGGCTCGACCCCGATCGCCGAGTACATCTATGGCCGCGGCTGCGCCGCGGGCAAGCGCGTGCAGTGCTTCGGCGGCGCCAAGAACCACATGATCATCATGCCGGATGCCGACATGGATCAGGCCGTGGACGCCCTGATTGGCGCCGGCTACGGCTCGGCGGGCGAGCGCTGCATGGCCGTCTCGGTGGCCGTGCCGGTCGGCAAGGCCACCGCCGATCAGCTCGTTGCCAAGCTCATCCCGCGCGTCGAGGCGCTGAAGATCGGCCCCTCCACCTCCGCCGACGCCGACTTCGGCCCCGTCGTCACAGCCGCCCACCTCAAGAAGGTGAAGGACTACGTCGATCTCGGCATCAAGGAAGGCGCCAAGCTGAAGGTCGACGGCCGCAACTTCAAGATGCAGGGCTACGAGAACGGCTTCTACATGGGCGGCTGCCTCTTCGATGAGGTGACCAAGGACATGCGCATCTACAAGGAGGAGATCTTCGGACCCGTCCTCTCCGTGGTGCGCGCCAAGACCTACGAGGAAGGCCTCAACCTTGCCAACGACCACGAGTACGGCAACGGCGTCGCCATCTTCACCCGCGACGGCGATGCGGCCCGCGACTTCGCGGCCAAGGTGCAGGTGGGCATGGTCGGCGTCAACGTGCCGATCCCGGTGCCGCTGGCCTACTACACCTTCGGCGGCTGGAAGCGCTCGGCCTTCGGCGACTTGAACCAGCACGGGCCGGATTCGGTGCGCTTCTACACCAAGACCAAGACCGTCACCTCGCGCTGGCCCTCGGGCGTCAAGGAAGGCGCCGAGTTCGTCATCCCGACCATGAAGTAGCGGCCCTCGCCTCGACGGTCGATGGCCCGGGCTCGCCCGGGCCATTTTTGTTTATTGACTCTGAAAGTAGGCAAACGTTGCAGTTTTGGAACGCTCGCGACCAAAGCGCAGCCGCGCACGGGTTGCGCTTTTCCACCTGACACTGTCGCAGACTATTGGTCGTCGGACCGTTGGCGGCATCCCCCGAAGGGCTTCGGGGCCCGGTGCCGTCCATGTCCGTGCCCCCCGGGGAGCAGGCGCTAGTTTGCAATTGACAATCATTTGCAACTAGCTCAGACCCTGTGGGCCGTTCGCCGCCAAGTCTGGAGCGTTTGCCTGGTAGACCATAGCGCAATGAGCCGGTCTCTGGTCCTGGCGCGCGCCCTGCGCGAAGCCTGTCGGTGGGGTGTCCCGCGCGCCGGCAGCCTGTGCGCCCTCGTTGCCTGTCTTGCGGCGGGGCACGTGCGAGCCGAGGAGGGCGGACCCGACAAGGCCGGCATCACCCACCCCTCCATCGCCACGAGCCTGCCCTTCAACGGCGACCCCCATGGCGCGAGGGCGCGGCTTGCCAGCCAGGGCCTGGTCTACGACCTCGCCTACACCAACGATTTCCTCGCCAACACCGACGGCGGCCTGAGGCGCGGCCTCGTCAACCAGGGCAAGCTCGAGGGCTCGCTCACCGCCGATCTCGGGAAGCTGCTGGGCCTCAAGGGGCTCGCCTTCTACGCCAACGGCTTTCAGATCGACAACACCGGCCGCATGCGGCGCGACTATGTCGGCGGCCTCGACACCATCGCCGCGATCGAGGCGCGGCCGTCGCTGCGCCTCTCGGAGATCTGGCTGGAGCAGAGGTTCGCCGGCGGCAAGGGGTCCCTGCGCATCGGACAGGTCGCGGCCGACACGGAGTTCTACTACAGCGACGCGAGCGCCATGCTGTTGCATAGCGACTGGGCCACGATCCCGGCGGTCAACCTGCCGAGCGGCGGGGCGGCCTACCCGCTGTCGACGCCGGGCGCGCGGCTCAGGTACGAGCTCACCCCGCGCCTCACCGTCCTGCTGGGCGTGCTCAACGGCGACCCGGCCGGCCCTGGCCCCGGCGACGAGCAGAAGCGCAACCCGAACGGGCTCAACTTCCGTGTCCAGGATCCGCCGTTCGTGATCGGCGAGGTCCAGCTCCGCACCAACGCCGGCGCCAGGGACCCGGGGCTCGCCAATACGACCAAGCTCGGCGCGTGGGGGCATTTCGGCTCGTTCGCCGACCAGCGCTACGCCGACGACGGAACCCTGATCGCCGATCCCGCGGGCAGCCAGGAGGCTGCGCGCCGGCGGGGGAACGCAGGCGTCTACGTGGCGATCGACCAGCAGCTCTATCGGCCCGCCGGCGGCGCCAGCGACCAGGGGATCCTGGCCTACACCCGCATCTCGGCCACACCGTCCGATCGCAACCCCGTCAGCCTCTACATCGACGCCGGCCTGGTGTTCGCCGGCGTGTGGCCCTCGCGCCCCGGCGACAAGCTCGGTATCGGCCTCATGTATTCCCGCTTTTCCGACAGCGCGCGCGCTTTCGACCAAGACACGATCAGTCTCACGGGGGCGCCGGGCGTCGTGCGCGACTACGAGGCGAACCTCGAGATCTCCTACCAGGCGCAGATCCGTCCGGGTTGGCGGATCCAGCCGGCCTTCGGGCGCGTATGGCACCCCGCCGGCGACGCAGATCGCAACGCCACCTTCGTGGGCGTGCGCAATCTCATCCACTACTGAGCCCCGCCCCCGTCACACGTCGAGGTTCGACACCGACAGCGCGTTGGCCTGGATGAACTCGCGCCTGGGCTCCACCACGTCGCCCATCAGCCGCGCGAAGATCTCGTCCGCCTCGCCGAGGTCGCCGAGCTTCACCTGCAGCAGCGTGCGGGTGTCGCGGTTGAGCGTGGTCTCCCAGAGCTGGTCGGGGTTCATCTCGCCCAGCCCCTTGTAGCGCTGCATGGAGATGCCCTTGCGGCCGGCCTCGAAGATGGCCTCCAGCAGCGACCGCGGCCCGTGCACGGCCGTCTCGCCCTCCTTGCGCTTGAGCGTCGCCGGCTGCCCGTAGATGTCCTCAAGCGCCCCGTGCCGCTCGTTGAGGCGCCGCGCCTCGAGCGAGGAGATGAGCGGCCGGTCCAGCGTGTGCGCCTCCGTGACGCCGCGCACCTGGCGGCGGAAGATGTAGCCCTCGTTGCCGAGCCGCCCGCTCCATCCCCGCTCGGTCTCGTCCGCGATCATGTCGAGGCGGGCGGCGATCGCCTGAGCCTTCTCGTTGGCCCGGTCCGAGGATTGCAGCACGTTGGCGTCGAAGGCGCCGCCGATGGCCGCCTGCTCGACCACGAAGCGGGCGTAGCGCGAGTGCACGTCGTCGATGATGCGGTTGATGACGCGCGCCTGCTCGACGATGTCGCGCAGGTCCCGCCCCGCCCGCACCTCGCCGTTGCCGAGCGCCAGCGTCGCATCCTCCAGGCCGGCGTCGATCAGGTAGTCCTCGAAGGCGCGCTGGTCCTTGAGGTAGGTCTCCGACTTGCCCTTCGACACCTTGTAGAGCGGCGGCTGCGCGATGTAGAGGTGCCCCTTCTCCACCAGCTGCGGCATCTGCCGGTAGAAGAACGTCAGCAGCAGCGTGCGGATGTGGGCGCCGTCGACGTCGGCGTCCGTCATGATGATGATCTTGTGGTAGCGCAGCTTGCCGAGATCGAAGTCGTCGCGGCCGATGCCGGTGCCGAGCGCCGTGATCAGCGTGCCGATCTCCTGGCTCGACAGCATCTTGTCGAAGCGCGCCCGCTCCACGTTGAGGATCTTGCCGCGCAGCGGCAGCACCGCCTGGAACTCGCGGTTGCGGCCCTGCTTGGCCGAGCCGCCGGCCGAGTCGCCCTCGACGATGAACATCTCGGTGTTGGCCGGGTCCCGGTCCTGGCACTCGGCGAGCTTGCCGGGCAGCGAGTTGATGTCGAGCACGCCCTTGCGGCGGGTCAGCTCGCGCGCCTTGCGCGCGGCCTCGCGTGCGGCCGCCGCCTCCACCACCTTGCCGATGATGATCTTGGCTTCCTTCGGATGCTCCTCGAACCACGCCGCGAGCTGGTCGCCGACGACGCTTTCCACGATCGGCTTCACCTCCGACGAGACGAGCTTGTCCTTCGTCTGGGAGGAGAACTTGGGATCCGGCACCTTCACCGAGAGCACGGCGGTCAGCCCCTCGCGGGCATCGTCGCCCGTCAGCGCCACCTTCTCCTTCTTGGCGATCCCGGTTTCCTCGGCGTACTTGTTGATGATGCGCGTCAGCGCGGCGCGGAAGCCGGCGAGATGCGTGCCGCCGTCCCGTTGCGGGATGTTGTTGGTGAACACCATCACCTGCTCGCTGTAGCCGTCGTTCCACCAGCAGGCGAGCTCGACGCCGATGCCGTTGCCGTCGCCCGCGACGATGATCGGCGTCTCGATCAGCGCCGTGCGCGAGCGGTCGATGAAGCGCACGAACTCGGCAAGCCCGCCGTCGTAGCGCAGCTCGACGGCCTTGCGGTCGGCGTGCCGCTCGTCCTTCAGCACCACCTTGACGCCGGAGTTGAGGAAGGCGAGCTCGCGCAGGCGATGCTCCAGCGTCGCGTAGTCGAACTCGGTGACGTTGTGGAACGTCTCGAGGCTCGGCCAGAACGTCACCTCGGTCCCGCGCTTGTCGCCGGCGGGCCCCGTCACCTTGAGCGGGGCCTCCGTCACGCCGTGGCGGAAGCGCACGAAGTGCTCCTTGCCGTCGCGCCAGATTTTCAGCTCGAGCACGGTCGAGAGCGCATTGACCACCGAGACGCCGACGCCGTGCAGGCCGCCGGAGACCTTGTAGGGGTTGTCGTCGTCGGTGCCCTCGTTGAACTTGCCGCCCGCGTGCAGCTGCGTCATCACCACCTCGGCGGCCGAGACGCCCTCCTCGGAGTGGATGTCGGTCGGAATGCCGCGGCCGTTGTCGCGGACGGTGGCCGAGCCGTCGGCGTTGAGGGTGACCGTGACCTCGCTGGCATAGCCCGCCAGCGCCTCGTCGATGGCGTTGTCGACGACCTCGTACACCATGTGGTGCAGGCCCGACCCGTCGTCGGTGTCGCCGATGTACATGCCAGGGCGCTTGCGCACCGCGTCGAGGCCCTTCAGGACCTTGATCGCATCGGCGCCATAGGCGTTGGCGCCATTGGCTTTTTTGGCTGGCTTCTCGCTCATTTTCGGAGGTGTTCCAAGGGGGTGGTCGCGTTGCCAGGACCCTACACCAGAAGGGCCGCGACTTCACGCTCAAAAGGGATTCCGTCAACGCCAAAAAGCACTAGATTTTTCAAAGTCCTATGGAGGGGTCTCCGGGGATTGCGGCGGGCTCAGGACGGGCGCTCCAGACGGCCGTCTTCCACGACCCATTTTTGCGCCGTCTCGCCGAGCCCGGAGAAGGCCTCGAGATCGGTCCCCGACATCCACGCCTGCGTGCCCAGCGCCAGGATCTCGGCAAACAGCGCCCCCCGCCGGGCGGGGTCCAGATGCGCCGTCACCTCGTCGAGCAGCAGGATCGGCGCGGTGCCGCCGTTGCGCCGGCTGACGAGGTCGGCGTGCGCCAGCACCAGGCCGATCAGCAGCGCCTTCTGCTCGCCCGTGGAGCAGACCTTGGCCGGCATCTCCTTGGGCCCGTGCCCGACGATCAGGTCCGACCGGTGCGGGCCGTCGAGCGCCCGGCCCACCGCCCTGTCCCGTTCCCGCCAGCGCGCGAGGCTCGCGCAGAACTGGTCCTCCACATCCACCGCCGCCTCGGTGGCGAGCGCCTGCTCGAGCGAGCCCTCCGTGGCAAGCTCCGCCCACGGGAACGCGGTGCCGTGCCCCGTGTCGCGCCGCGCGCGGATGGCCTGCGCGAGCTCCGCCACGGCGGCCGCGCGCGCCGCCGCGATGGCGACGCCCGTCTCCGACATCACCCGCTCGAAACCCTCGAAGCGCTGCGCCTCGGTGACGTTGTCGGAGAGCAGCCGGTTGCGCTGCTGCATGGCGCGCTCGTACTGGTTCAGCAGCCGGCCGTATCCGGGCTCGAAGCAGGCGATCAGCCGGTCCAGGAATCGCCGCCGCTCCGAGGCCGCGCCGGTGAACAGCCCGTCCATGGCCGGCGTCACCCACATGATCTCGGCGACCTCGCCCAGCGCCGTGGCCGGCTGCGTCTCCCCGTCGATGCGCACGGTGCGGCCGGCGCGCCCGCCGTCCTGGCCGGGCACCAAGCCGGTGCCGACGTCCCTGGCGCCGAGCGGCGTGTTGAGGCGGGCGGCGACCGACCAGCCCTGCGCGCCCATCAGGGCGAGCTCCGCGTACGGCGCCCGCCGCAGTCCCTGTCCGGAGGTCAGCAGGGAGATGGCCTCGAGCAGGTTCGTCTTGCCCGAGCCGTTGGGCCCGCACAGCACCACGGGCTGCGGCCCGACGTCGAGGCGGGCGCTCGCGTAGTTGCGGTAGCTCGTCAGCTGGATGCGCTCGATCCACAGCCGCGGTCCGCCTGCTGCCGGTTGCGGCGCGGGCCCTGCCCCGGCGACCTCGGCGGGGGAGGCCATCTCGTCGGCGGGCGGTGGTGGCGGCTGGGTGTCTTCCACGGCCTCTTAGACGCGCATGGGCATGAGGACGTAGAGGGTGCCCTCGTCGCTGCCGTCCTTCACCATGGTGGGCGAGCCCGGGTCGGCGAGCAGGAACTGGGCCGTCTCGCTCTCGAGCTGGTTGGCGATGTCGAGCAGATAGCGGGCGTTGAAGCCGATCTCGAGCGCCGGCGCGCCGTACTCGACGCCGATCTCCTCCGTGGCGCTTCCGCCCTCGGGGTTGTTGACCGACAGGACCAGCTTGTCCTTCGACAGGTTGAGCTTCACCGCCCGCCCGCGCTCGCTGGCGATGGTCGACACGCGGTCGACCGCGTTGATGAAGTCCGCGTTCGAGACCTTGAGCTCCTTGTCGTTGGCCTTCGGGATCACCCGCCCGTAGTCGGGGAAGGTGCCGTCGATGAGCTTGGAGGTCAGCGCCAGCGTGCCGATCTCGAACCGCGCCTTGGCCGGCGAGATGCCGACCATCACCTTGTCGCCGCTGGCCTCGATCAGGCGATGCAGCTCGTTCACCGTCTTGCGCGGCAGGATCACGCCCGGCATGCCCTCCGCCCCTGCCGGCATCGGCAGCTCGGCCTGCGCCAGGCGATGGCCGTCGGTGGCCACCGCCCGCAGCGTGTTGCCGCCGGCGCCGGCAGCGACGTGGAAGTAGATGCCGTTGAGGTAGTAGCGCGTCTCCTCGGTCGATATCGCAAAGCGCGTCTTGTCGATCAGGCGCTTGAGCTCGCGGGCCTGCATCTCGAATTTGTGCGTCAGCTCGCCGGTGGCCAGATCCGGGAAATCCTCCGGCGCCAGCGTCTGCAGCGCGAATCGCGACTGGCCGCTGGTGATCGTCACCCGCTCCTTCTCCGGGTCGCGCTTGATCTCGACCTCGGCGCCGTCGGGCAGCTTGCGCACGATGTCGTGCAGCACGTGTGCCGGCACCGTCACGGCGCCGGGCTGCGACACGTCGGCGGGGGCCTCGTCCTGCACCTCGCGCTCGAGGTCGGTGGCCTTGAACTGCAGCGCCGCGCCGGTCGCCTTGAGCAGCACGTTGGACAGGATCGGGATGGTGGTGCGCCGCTCGACGACGCTGGTGACGTGGCCCAGCGCCCTGAGCAGCTCACCGCGTTCGATCACGAGCTTCATGACTTTGCCTTTGGCCTGTGGTCCTGGCTCCCGAGTGACCGGCAACCACGCGTCATGATGCACGAGAAGTGCATCTGCGCAAAATCGCCGCCGGCACCCGGACGGATTGCAGTTCGGTTGAGCGCACACTGCGGTTGAGCCGAGACGGCAACTCCGCCGGCGCGCGAAACGCACGGGCACCTATGAGGATTCGTACGCGAGGGGAAAGTGGACCGCGACGCCACGATTGGCAAGGCCTGCGCGCCGCCTGCGGCCGCGCCGCACACGCTTTTCCGGGGGTATTTTGCGCCGGCGGGCGGGGCATGAAAATAGGAGCGGCGCTACGGGTCCCCCGCCGCGCCGCTCCTCCCCCGCCCCGATGCGCCGCCCAAAGCCCTTGGCAGCGCACCGGACTTGTCATTGAGGCCTCTTCAGCGCGACAGCTGGCGCTTGAGGTCCTCGATCTCGTCTTTGAGGCGCGGGTTCTCGCCGACCTCCTTGTCGATCTTGCGGATCGCGTGCAGCACCGTGGTGTGGTCGCGGTCGCCGAAGCGGCGGCCGATCTCGGGCAGCGAGCGCGACGTCAGGTGCTTGGCGAGGTACATGCCGACCTGGCGCGGGCGCACCACCGAGCGGTGCCGGCGCTGCGAGAGGATGTCCTGCTTCGACACTGCGTAGTGACGCGACACGACGCGCAGGATGTCCTCGATCTTGATCCGCCTGGGCTCCACGCCCTGCACGAGGTCGCGGATCACCGTCTCGGCGATGTCGAGCGAGATCGGCGCCCGCATCAGCTGCCAGGTGAGGTAGAGGCGGTTGATCGCCCCCTCGAGCTCCCGTCCGCTCTCCGTGAGCCGGTCGGCGAGCAGGTTGACGACCTCTCCCGAGATCTCGAACGAGGCATCCGCCGACCGCTTCTCCTGCACCCGCTTCTCGATCACCTTGAGCCGCAGCGAGGCGTCCATGGGGATGAGCTCGGTCACGAGGCCCCGCTGCAGGCGCGAGCGCATGCGGTCGTTGAGGCCGTCGAGCAGCGCCGGCGGCCGGGCCGAGGCCACCACCACCTGCCGCCCGCCGTCGAGCAGCGCGTTGATGATGTGCTCGAACTCCTGCTCGGTCTTCTCGCCGCGCATGAACTCGAGGTCGTCGATGAGCAGGATGTCGATCGCCCGGAACTTGTCCTTGAACGCCATCGCGTCCTGGCTCTTGATCGCCTCGACGAACTGGTACCGGAAGCGCTCTGCCGTCAGGTAGAGCACCTGCGCCTTGGGGGCCCGGCGCTTCACCTCCCACGCGATGGCGTGCAGAAGGTGCGTCTTGCCGAGGCCGACGCTGGCGTGGATGTAGAGCGGGTTGAAGCCGCGGTCATCGGCGAGCACGGTCTCTGCCACCTGCGTCGCGGCGGCGTGCGCCATGCGGTTGCAGGCGCCCACGACGAAGCTCTCGAAGGTGTAGCGCGGGTCGAGCGGCGAGCCCTCGAAGCCGTTGACGTGCGTGCGGCCGAGGCTGCTGGTGGCCGCGACGCCGGGCGTCATCACCATGCGGCGCGGCTCGGCCTGCGCCGTCTCCTCCGTGCGCGGACGCATGGCGACCGCGTTCTGCTGCGCCGCCGGCCGCTGCGTGGCGAGCCCCGGCATGCGCAGATCGAGATCGACGCGCGACACGCCCTTGAACTCGCTGGCGCAGCACGCAAGCAGGTCCTCCGCGTAGTGCGACTGGATCCAGCTCTTGAGGAATTTCACCGGCACGGTGGCGCGCACGGCGCGGCCATCGAAGCTCTCGAACTCGATCGAGGCGAACCAGCTCGAGAAAATGTCCTCGCCGAGCCGGGCGCGCAACAGCGTGCGGACCTTGTCGCCGCGCGCATTGCAGGATTTCGGATCGAGGTCTGCCTTGCCGTCGGCGTCCTTGTGCTCGGACGCACTGCGATCGACCTGTTCAACATGTTGCATGCGTATACCCCCGCACGTGAAACTTTGACTTGCATGACTGGCGAGAACGGCAACGGCGTCGGTACGCCCATACTTGGACGCAGCTGGCACGCTCTCACGCATTACAGGATGGCCACTCACTGAGGCTTCGGGGCTGACTACCCTTGGGCCCACGGAAGCCCTTTGGCCTTCCAGCCGCCGAGCTTTCCCCTGTGACGCGCGGCATCGAGTGGCCCCTCGAAACCGTCCGTCACGTTCCGGCAGCGGGGAAAGCCCGCAGCCGCCATTGCTTCCGCCGCGCGGAGGCTTCGCACCCCCGACCGGCACAGGAAAAAGATTTCGCTCTTACGATCCGTGCCCTGAGCGGCCAGGGCTTCACCGAGTTGGTCGACGAATGCTGTGTTGACCTGGCTGGTCGGAAAGCTCTGCCATTCGACGAGGATCGGACGCTTGCCGATCGAGGTGAGATCCGGAACGCCGACGTAGGACCATTCCGCAGCAGTTCTCACATCGACCAGAGCCGAGCCTGCGTCATTGGACAAGCGCGCCCACGTATCCTCGACAGAAACGAGTTCAACGGGACCACCCACCACCATGCTCTCCGCTCACAGCCGCTACCTACAAGACTGCGCGCAGAGGCAACAGTAATCCGCAAGATAAAGCAAAGCTTTACCCCAGGTTACTCGAAGTACTGCTGCCTTAACCCGCAGTCCGCATTGTCGGATGATCCGCAGTTCTGGGTAAAACTTGGCCTCTCTACCCAAATATACACGCAGATCATCGAGACGGTATCTACAGGCCGCCCTTGGCTGCAGCCGTCTTGACCGGACTCCTAGACCATCGACACAGCCCGCGCAACATGACCGATGCGTCACAGAAGCTGGAGCTTTGCGGCGCTGATTTTTCACAAGGCTAGTGGACAGCCCCCGGCCTTTAACCAAAACCTGGGGAGAAAGCCTTGAGTCTGTGGGCTGAATCGCGACCCTTCGCGGCCGCGCACAGGCGTATGAACTGAACAAAGATTATGTGACGTTTCGGATTGTCAGTGGGAATCCGCCCTCGGCAGGGCCTGTCACGGTGCCACAAAAGCGGGCCCCCAAATACTTGAAATGCCAGCCCGCATGGGGGTCCTCACCTCCCGCCGCCGCGGCCGGGTCTGGTGCAGGAAGGCAACAACCCATGACGTGTGGGCGAGGCGTTAACTTTTTGGTGAGAACTGCTATGCACGCCCGCGTCCTTATTCTGGCCACATTGCCGGTCGCATCCCGGCTGGATCGTTAAGGCCATGTTCTAGCACATGAAAAATAGGACTCGTGCCCGCGCCCGGAAACAAAAAAGCCCGGGCTTGACCCGGGCTCTCTCCACGCGACGACTGCTGCAGGCGCCGGTTCAGGCCATTGCCCGCACGCGGGCCGACAGGCGGGACACCTTCCGCGAGGCTGTCGCCTTGTGAATGACGCCCTTCTGCGCCGTGCGCATCAGGATCGGCTCCGCCGCCTGCAGCGCCTCGGAGGCGGCCGACTTGTTGCCGGAGGCGATCGCCTCCTCGACCTTGCGGACGAAGGCTTTCAGACGCGAACTGCGGGCCTTGTTGACCGCCGTGCGCCGCTTCATCTGCCGCGCAGCCTTTGCGGCCGACTTGGTGTTGGCCATGGATTCTCGCTCCTCTCCGGCTCGCGCCGGCTGTTCTCACGTGGTTTTTCTCGGAAGATCCCGGGCCTGGCATGGGCCGGCCCTTGAAATTCGCGGCTGTCATACCGCCTTGACAGCCGCAGGGTCAATATCGCCGCAGGTGGCAAATGCGCCGGGGGCGGCCTTTTTCGGGCCCGACGGCCGCCGCCGGCCCCCCGGCATGGACCCCTTGCCGGGTCCTACGCGTGCTTGAAGCTCGCCTTCCGCTTCTCGACGAAGGCCGCCATGCCCTCTTTCTGGTCGGCGAGCGCGAACTGCGAGTGGAACACCCGCCGCTCGAAGCGCAGGCCCTCGGCGAGCGTGGTCTCGTAGGCCCTGTTGACCGTCTCCTTCGTCATCATGGCCACCGGCAGCGACATCTCGGCGATCGTTGTGGCCGTCTTCATGGCCTCCTCCATGAGGCTCGCCGCCGGCACCACGCGCGCCACCAGGTTGGCCCGCTCGGCCTCCGCCGCATCCATCATGCGCCCGGTGAGGCACATCTCCATGGCCTTGGCCTTGCCGATCTGCCGGATCAGGCGCTGCGTGCCGCCGGCGCCCGGCATCACGCCGAGCTTGATCTCCGGCTGGCCGAATTTGGCCGTGTCGGCGGCGATGATGATGTCGCACATCATGGCAAGCTCGCAGCCGCCGCCCAGCGCGAAGCCCGCCACCGCCGCGATCACGGGCTTCCGGGCATTGGCCACCCGGTACCATTTGGCGATGAAGTCCTCCGTGTAGGCCTGGATGAAGCTCTTGGCCTGCATCTCCTTGATGTCGGCGCCGGCCGCGAACGCCTTCTCCGATCCCGTGATCAGGATGGCGCCGATGCCGCCATCCTCCTCGAAGGCATCGACCGCCTGCGACATCTCGCCGACCAGCTCCGCATTGAGCGCGTTCAGCGCCTGCGGCCGGTTGAGGCGGATCACGCCGACTCGGCCCTTGGTCTCGACGACGATCGTTGCGTAGCTCATGTGCCGTTCCTCCGGGGGTGCTTGCTCTTTGCGTGTCAGCGCTGGCATTGCGGACAGTGGAAGGTCGATCGTCCGGCCTGCGTCGTGCGCCGCACGGTGCCCCGGCAGCCGGCCGTCAGGCAAGGCTCGCCTTCGCGGCCGTAGACGGAAAAGCTCTCCTGGAAGCTGCCGGCGCTGCCGTCGGTGTGCTGGTAGTCGCGCAGCGTCGAGCCGCCGGCCACGATCGCCTCCCCCAGCACCGCCTTGATCTGGGGCACGAGGCGCAGGGCGGCGTCCGCGGGCTTGCCGCTCTGCCTGGCGAGCCGCCCCGCCGCGAGCGTGGGCTTGATCCGCGCCCTGTACAGCGCCTCGCACACGTAGATGTTGCCGAGGCCGGCGATGATGCGCTGGTCCATCAGGAAGGCCTTGACGTCGGATTTGCGCCCGCGCGCCTTCGCCGCCACGTAGTCCGGGGTCAGCGCCTCGCTCAGCGGCTCGACCCCGAGGTTGGCGAAGAAGGGGTCCTGCGCCAGGCCGGCGGCCGCGATCAGGCTCATGTACCCGAACCGCCGCGCGTCGTTGTAGGTGATGATCGCCCCGCCCTTGAGCCGGAACACCACGTGGTCGTGCTGCGCGTCGGCGCCGTGGCCGTAGACGTAGTCGCCGAGCGGCTCCGGCGTCGTGCTCTCCCGCGGCGTGACGGTGAAGCGCCCGGTCATGCCGAGGTGCATGGCGAGCACGTTGCCGTCGTCGAGGTGGGCGAGGATGTATTTCGCCCGCCGCGACAGCGTCATCACGCGCCGGCCCTCGAGGCGCTCGGCGAAGCGGTCGGGCAGGGGAAACCTGAGGTCCGGGCGCCTCAGGCGCACGCTCTCGATGGTCTGCCCGGCAAGCACCGGGGCAAGCCCCCGGCAGACCGTCTCGACCTCGGGCAGCTCCGGCATCTCCGTCAGGCGCCGGGATCGCCGGTGAGCCCCGCCGCGCCGATGCCGGCCAGCGCCGCCATCTCGTCGTTGTCGGAGGTATCGCCCGAGACGCCGATGGCGCCGATCACCGACTTCGCCGCGTCGAGGATGAGAACGCCGCCCGGCACCGGGATCAGGCTGCCGCCGACCGCGTGCGTCACGGCGGCGATGAAATAGGGCTGCTGCTGGGCGCGCGTGTACAGCGTGCGGCTGCCAAGCCCCATGGCGAGCGCCCCGTGCGCCTTGCCGATGGCGATCTCCGCCCGCTTCAGGCTGGTGCCGTCCTCCGCGGCGACGAGCTTCAAGGCGCCGCGGTCGTCGAGCACGGCGACCGCGAGCGGCTTCATGGCGCCTGCCCGCGCCGCCGCGAAGGTGCCGGCCACGATCTTCTGCGCGATGTCGAGCTTCATGTGCCTGCCTCAGCCCCTGTAGTGCGCGTACTGGCCGTGCGGGTTGAACCGCTCCAGGTAGCCCGGCACGACCGCTGCCATCGTCTGCGGATGCGCGATGCCGAGCCCTTCGAGCGTGTGCCCCTCCGAGATCGCCTGCGCGCTGACCACGTTGTCGGCCTGCAGCAGCCGCACCTGGTCGACGGTCAGCGGCCGTAGCCCGCTGGGCAAGGGCAGCGTCAGCAGCGCCCCGAGCTTTGCCGCCCAGAACGGCACGCTGATGTAGCGCCGCTGCCGGCCCGAGTACGCCTGCACCCGGTCCAGGATCTGGCGGAAGGTGACCACCTCGGGCCCGCCGAGCTGGTAGGTGGCGCCGGCCTCCGCCGCGCCCGCGCAGGCCCGCGCCACGGCGGTTGCCACGTCGCCGACATAGACCGGCTGGAAGCGCGTGCCGCCGCCGCCGATGAGCGGCAGGACGGGCGACATCGCGGCCATGCGGCCGAAGCGGTTGAAGAGGTCGTCCTCCGGCCCGAACACCAGCGACGGCTGCAGGATCACGGCCTGGGGGAAGGCCTTCAGCACGGCCCGCTCGCCCGCGGCCTTGCTGCGCGCGTAGTTGGATTTGGACCGGGGCGAGGCCCCCAGCGCCGACACGTGCACGAGGCGGCTGGCGCCTGCGGCCTTGGCCGCCTCCGCCACCGCCTCCGCCCCTTTCACGTGCAGGGCGTCGAACGACTGCGCCCCCGAGCTGGCGAGCACCGCGACCAGGTTGACGACGGCTTCCGCACCCGCCACCGCGGCCCTGATGCTGTCGGGATAGCGGATGTTGGCCTGCACCGGGCACACCTGGCCCACGGCGCCCATCGGCTGCAGGTAGCCGGCAAGATCCGGCCGCCGCACCGCCACCCTGACCCGCCAGCCGTCTCGGGCGAGCGCGCGCACCACGTGCCGGCCGATGAAGCCCGAGCCGCCGAGAACCGTGACCAGACTGCCTTTTTCCAGACGTGTGTTCATGGTCCGCCCCCTTGCCGCTTGGCCGCGGCCAGAGCAATAGCGCCAGCCGGCCCCCCTGTGAAGGCGCACCGCCAGGACGCCGCAGGGTTTGGCGGTCGGTATGCCGGCCGGCATCGCGAAAGAAGTCGCGACGTGAGGCGGCCGTGGCCCCGGCCGTCACCGTCGCGGACCCTCGCCTGCGCGGGGGTGACGCTGGTGGGGTGGCAATCGGCCTCCCCACGACGCCCGTCATGCCCGCGAAGGCGGGCATCCACGCGAGCCTGCGGAGAACCGTGCCGCTTCGCAAAAGCTCAACCGGACAGGCCCGGGCTCGTCCCGAGTATTGAGCCCTCCACGACCGCCGCAGCAAGAGATTGCATGGATGGTCGGGACGGGCCCGACAGCCAGGGTGGCGAAAGGCGCGCGACACGGGCGCACCGGGCGCAGCCCGCCTGCTGGCGTCTTGTCGTCCCCCTCCCATGGTGGCGGGCGCATGGCTGCCCCTGGCCTTCCCCCGCCGGGAGGCGGCCGGGCCCCCCGGCCTCGCCACGGGCGCGGCGCGG
>JANRIO010000041.1:0-40265 GCA_033764875.1 Hyphomicrobiaceae bacterium
GAGTTGAGGACGCTGTCGCCGTAATAGGTGCGCGAGACGGTGACGGCCCGGTAGCGCTCGATGATGAAGGTGGTGTTCTCGGCAATCTCCCAGCCGGCCTCCAGGAGAACCGCGATCAGCAGCCGCGCCGCCACCGACAGCCGCCCCTGCGCAAGGAGGCCGATCAGCCAGTAGAAGACCACGCCGTGCAGGACGTGGCTGTAGGTGTACCAGTCGGCGACATGCTGGGAGATCTCGCTGTCGCCGCGGCCGCCATGCCAGAGCTTGACGGTGCCGCAGGGGCAGATCAGCGGGTGGCCGAGGGCATGGACGACGCCGGCTGCGGCTGCGGCCAGGACGAGCGAGGCGAGGAGCGCCATGCGGAGTGAGATGCGGGGCAGGGAGACAGAAACGAGCATGGACATCCGTTAGCATGAAATGACACCGGCCGACGGGGCAGACCGCCGGCGGCTCTCGACCGCAGCCGGAGCGCGGCAGAGAGGCCACAATCTCCGGTTGGACTTGGTTCAAACCGCGCATTTCCGGGGAAAAGCGCGCAACCGAACACAGCAAGATCGCATGGCGGCCTTATTTTGCCATAGGTCGCAGGCTTATCTGCCTGACGCGCAATCCGGGTGGGAGCATGACACGGCAACTCTTTTGGCTGGCAGGCATATTCGTGGCTGGTTTGGGGCTGTGCGGCGGCCCAAGCCTGGCCGCGGGCTGCAGCAAGGACGACTTCGCCAAGGCGGTCGATCTGGCCGGCGCCGCGCTGCGCAAGGTCAGCGCGGAAAGCATGCCGCGCATCCAGACCAAGATGCGCCAGGTGAAGGACAAGCGCGGCTGGCCGGACCAGGGCTTCGAGGAGAAGGCCTTCGCCGCGCTGCAGGACGAGCGCATCGCGCAGTTCGACGCGCAGGCCAACGACCTGCTCTCGAAGCTCGACAATCTCGGCTCGTTCTCGCCGTCGACGGAAGCCGACTGCGCGCGGCTCGAGGAGCTGAACGCGACCTCGCTGGAGCTGCTGGCGACCGTGAAGGCGAAGGCGGCCTACAGCCTGTCGAAGCTCGACCAGATGCTGGCCGACGCGCCGGCGCTGCCGGCGCCGCAGGGCGATCCGATCAAGGCGCTGATCGTCGAGGACCAGAAGACGAAGGAGCCCAAGCCCGCCGCGAAACCCGCTGAGAAAAGGGCGCCGGCGCCGAAAGTGGCGCAGAAGGAGACCGAGCCGGTGCGGCCGGCCCAGACCAAGAGCGAGCCGCTGCCGGCGAGGAGCGAGGCTCCCCGGCCCGAGCCCAGGCGCGAGGCGGCTGCGCAGCCGGTGCCGCTTACCGAGCCGCCGACGCTGCAGCCGGCCCCCAACGCGCCGCCGCCGCAGGTGCTCCCGCCCGAGGAGGAAGGGTACACGATCGAGGAGATCAAGGCGGCAAGCGCCGGCGTATTCGGCAAAGTCTCGGCCAACGTGGCGGCCGTGATCGAGCACGTGTTCTCCAAGAGCGGACGGCCCAGAGCCTACGTCCTCGGCGAGGAGGGCGGCGGGGCCTTCATCGCCGGCGTGCGCTACGGGGAGGGAACGCTCTACCTGCGCGAGGGCGGCACGCAGAAGATCTTCTGGCACGGCCCATCGCTCGGCACCGACATCGGCGGCGACGGCTCCAAGACGCTGTTCCTCATCTACGGCCTGAAATCGCCGGAACAGCTCTACTCGAACTACACCGGCGTTGCGGGCTCGGCCTATCTCGTCGGCGGGGTCGGGGCCACGTTCAATACCAACGGCGAGGTGATCCTGGCCCCCATCCGCTCCGGCCTCGGCCTCAGGATCGGCGCCAACATCGGATACATCCGCTTCACGCCGAAGCAGACGTGGAACCCGTTCTGAAGCGGTGATGCAGCCCGCACAAAGAACCGCCAGGCCGAGCGGGCCGGCCTGGCGCCAAGATCAGGACAGTCTGAACGTGTGCGATGTCACCAGCCGCGGCAGGGGATGGCGCTGACGTCGCAGCTCCAGCCGCTGGACGAGCGCGAGCAGCTCGCCGACTTGGCGCGCGCGATGCTGTAGCGCCCCCACGACGTGCCGTACTCCCACGCGGTGAAATCCGACCAGGCGGAAATGGCGGCCGCCGTGGCCGCGCCGCGCGTGGGGCCGGAGCCGCTGCCGTCGTGATAGTGATCGACAAGGCAGGTACGGCCGCCGACCTTCTGCAGGCTGTGCAGAGCCTGCGCAACGCCGGTTTCCGATGCAACTGCGCTGCCCGCCGACACAACGCCGGCGACAGCAAGGGACGCGAATGCCGCAACGATCTTCATCATGGACAAGCCCCATCAAGTGTCTATGCGCGGCATCCTTGCCGAATTCGCCGCGAGGGGCGATCAAGCAAAATCTCGCAGGATCGCTTTTCGCCGTTCCTCGCAGCTTTTGAGTCACAGTTTGCGCACGCGGGTCGGAGCGCCGGCGCTATTTGGCGGCGACGACCGCGATCTCGACCAGCATGCGCGGGTCGGCGAGCTTGGCCTCGACGCAGGCGCGGGCCGGCAGGTTCTGGCCGCCGGTCCAGGCCGTCCACGACTCGTTCATCGCCTCGCGGCTGCGGATGTCGGTGACCCAGATGCTTGCAGACACCACCTTGCTCTTGTCGGTGCCGGCAATCTTCAGAAGCCGGTCGATCTCGCCCAGGATCTGCTTGGTCTGGCCCTTGATGTCCTGGGAGATGTCATCGGCGACGATGCCGGCGGTGAAGACGAAGCCGTTGGCCTCGACGACTTTCGAGTAGATCTTGGACGGCTCGTGGCGGACGATGCTCATGGTGTCTCCTTGCTGGATCGTCAGATGCATACTGGGCCAGCCTTCTAGCAAGGCCGTGGGCCGCCTGCCATGGGCAATCGGCGCCTGCGGCCGACGATGCCCGGGGCTCAGGGCTCGGTGCCGCCGAGCGAGGTGAGCACGCCGCCGGGGACGGCGCGCGGATCGCGCGGGGCCCAGGTGCCGCGCTCGACGTCGGTCAGGAAGCGCTCGACGAGCGCGTTGAAGAGAGCCGGCTCCTCCAGGTTGATGGCATGGCCGGAGCCCGGCAGCACGGCAAGCTGCGCTTGGCGCATGAGCCGCTTCATCCAGAGATTGACGTCGAGGCAGGGCTCGTCCTCGTCGCCGACGAGGAGCAGCGTCGGGACCGCGATCGACTTGAGCAGCGGCTCGACCTCGTAGAGCGAGGCGCGGGTTGCCTGCACCCGGCGCAGCGTGCTCGCCGCCGCGTGGGCATCGTGCTCGGCCAGATGCGCGACGAAGTCCCGCCAGGCGATCGGGTCCTTGTTGAGCAGGTGGACGCGCGTCGGGCTCAGGCCCATGGCCTCGGCGTCGATGCGGCCGGTGCGGTCGAAGCCGGCGGCCGTGGTGCGGCACTCGTCGATGAACCTGTCGCGCGTCGCCATCTCGGAGCCGGAGCCGGCGCCGGCCGCCACGCACGAGAGCACCCGGCCGGGGAAGTGGCCCGCCACCATCAGCGCCGCGTAGCCGCCCATGCTCAGGCCCACGACGTGCGCCTTGTCGATGCCGGCGGCATCGAGCACCGCGATCACGTCGCGATTGAAGAACTCCTGGCCGTAGCTCTCGTCGCCGCGGGGCGCGTCGGAGCGCGGGTAGCCGCGGGCCGACATGGCGATGGCGCGCCAGCGACGGCCGAAGTGGCGCAGCTGGTCGTGCCAGCTGCGGTGGTCGCCCGCAAACTCGTGGACGAAGATGATGGGCGTGCCCTGCCCGGTCTCCTCGTAGTAGATGCTGGCGCCGTCGGAGGGTGCATGCGGCATGGTGTTGTCCCCGCTACAAACGTTGTGCTCGGCCGAGGCCCTGTCGGAGCGCTGCGCTCCGGGCCCGCTCAGGCCTGGGAGGAGTAGCCGCCGTCGACAGGAATGGCGGTGCCGGTGATGAAGTCCGAGGCGCGGCTTGCGAGGAAGACGGCGATGCCGGCGAGGTCGGCGGGCTCGCCCCAGCGGCGGGCCGGCGTGCGCATCAGCACCATGGCGTTGAGGCCCGAGACCTCGTTGCGGGCGCGCTTGGTGAGGTCGGTGTCGATCCAGCCCGGCAAAACGGCGTTGACCTGGATGTTGTCCTTGGCCCAGCCGGAGGCGAGCGCCTTGGTCATCTGCACGATGCCGCCCTTGGAAGCCGCGTAGGCGGTGGCGAAGCCGGCGCCGAAGATCGACATCATGGAGCCGATGTTGATGATCTTGCCGCCGCCGGCGGCGCACAGCCTCGGGTAGGCGGCCTGGGAGCAGGCAAAGGCGCTGGTCAGGTTGGTGTCGAGCACCTGGCGCCACTCGGCGATGGAGAGCTCCTGGGGCTGCTTCCTGATGTTGATGCCGGCGTTGTTGACGAGGATGTCGAGGCGGCCGAAGCGGGCGGCTGCGTCCTCGATCAGGCGGGCGCAGGCCTTGTCGTCGGTGACGTCGGTCTCGAAGGTCGCAACGGGGACGCCGAGCTTGGCGATCTCGGCGGCGGCGGCCGCGTTCTTCTCGCCGTTGCGGCCCGAGACGGCGATGGCGGCGCCGGCACCCGCCAGGCCCAGCGCCATGCCGAGGCCGATGCCGCCATTGCCGCCGGTGACGACGGCGACCTTGCCCTTGAGGTCGAACAACGACATGGAACCCTCCGGTTGAATAGCGCGGGCTCACTCTGCCGCAGCGCGCACCTCGCCCGCAAGCCAGCGATCGAGATCGTGCAGGGCGCGGGCCGATAAAAGCCTTTTGCGCGCCGCGCCACGATCCTTGCCCTTGATGCGGCGGCCGTCGGCATCATGCGAGGGCGCCTCGAGCGGGGGGAAGAGCCCGAAGTTGACGTTCATGGGCTGGAACGACCGGGCGGAGGTGGCGTCGCCATCGACGGCGATGTGGCCGCCGGTGATGTGGGCCAGCAGGGCGCCGAAGGCCGTGGTCTGGGGCGGCGGCGCCCATGCCTGCCCGAGCCTTTCGGCGGCGGCCGCGCGGCCCGCGAGAAGGCCGATGGCCGCGCTCTCCACGTAGCCCTCGCAGCCGGTGATCTGGCCGGCAAAGCGAAGCCTGGGCGCGGCGCGGAGGCGCAGCCCGCCATCGAGCAGCTTCGGCGAGTTGAGGAAGGTGTTGCGGTGGAGGCCGCCAAGCCTCGCGAACTCGGCCTCGCCGAGCCCCGGGATCAAACGGAAGACGCGCACCTGCTCGGCATGCTTGAGCTTGGTCTGGAAGCCGACCATGTTCCACAAGGTGCCGAGCGCGTTGTCCTGGCGCAGCTGCACGACGGCGTGGAGGCGCTCGCCCGGCCGATGCAGATTGGACAGGCCGACCGGCTTCATGGGTCCGAAGCGGAGCGTGTCGCGGCCGCGCTCGGCCATCACCTCGATGGGCAGGCAGCCG
This sequence comes from Hyphomicrobiaceae bacterium, assembly GCA_033764875.1. Classification (GTDB taxonomy): domain Bacteria; phylum Pseudomonadota; class Alphaproteobacteria; order Rhizobiales; family Hyphomicrobiaceae; genus AWTP1-13. The sequence continues at coordinate 5,359 of JANRIO010000041.1, forward strand.
TCGAAGTAGGGGGTGGTGGCCTCCCACTCCTTGAAGCTGGTCTTGTCGGCGGCGAGCAGCGCGTCGAGGAAGGCCTCGTACTCGGGCCTCGTCATCGGGCAATTGATGTAGTCGGCGCCGGTGCCGCCGGGGCCGGCCTTGTCGTAGCGGGACTGGCGCCAGGTCACCGTCTCGTCGATGGACGCCAGATGCACGATCGGGGCGATGGCGTCGAAGAAGGCCAGCGCGCCCTCGCCGGTCAGCGTCTGGATCGCTGCCGAGAGCGCCGGGGAGGTGAGCGGGCCGGTGGCGATGATCACGCTGTCCCAGTCGGCCGGCGGCAGGCCCGCGATCTCCTCGCGCGCAACGTGCACGAGCGGATGGGCCGACAGCGCCGCCGTGATCTCGGCGGAGAAGGCGTCGCGGTCGACGGCCAGCGCCCCGCCGGCGGGGAGCTTGTGGGCATCGCCCGCACGCATAACGAGGGAGCCCGCGCGCCGCATCTCCTCGTGCAGCAGGCCGACGGCGTTGGTCTCGGCATCGTCGGAGCGGAAGGAGTTGGAGCAGACAAGCTCGGCGAGGCCGTCGGTCTTGTGGGCCTCGGTGCCGCGACCAGGGCGCATCTCGTGCAGCACCACGGGCACGCCGCGGCTGGCGACCTGCCAGGCCGCCTCGGAGCCGGCGAGACCGCCGCCAATGATGTGAACAGGGGCATGCGTCATGGGCAAATTCCTGTGCGGGCCCGCAACCTATCGGAAGCGGCCCTCCGGCTCAACACGGCGCCCGCGGCTCCTGAATCCGGTGCAGGGCGGCGCGAAGGCGGTCGGCGCCGGCGTCCGAATCGTTGCAGTGTCCGCGCAACGAGGGAGGGCCTCGCAGAGGCGGCCCGGGTGGGAAGCCGGCTGCGCGTTTTCTTGAAGGCGGGGCATGAGGGACGGCATCGGGCGGCGCAGCACAGCCGCGGCAGTCGCGACGGCGCTGGGCGTCGGCCTGGCGCTGGCGGGCTGCACCCACATCCGCAACGGCCCCGTCAGCCAGCACTACAGGGATTTCGGGGCGCAGGAGCCGCAGTTCAACACGGTCTACGTGTGCCATTCCTACGGCTGCCGCATGCAGACGCGGTTCCGCTTCACCGACGAGGACCTGCAGCAGATCAGGATCGTGATGGAGCGGGCACGCAAGGCCGATACGCCGGCCGAGGAGCGGCGCGCGGTCGCCTACGCCATCGGCTGGATGGAGACGCGGACCGGCGAGGTGATCGGCACCAAGGCGGACCGGCCGGGCATGGACTTCATGGCCAGCGGCGATCCCACGCAGCAGGACTGCGTCGACGAGGCGACGAACACCTCGAGCTACCTGCTTGTGCTTGAGCGCAACGGACTGCTCAAGCATCACACGGTCGGCACGCCCTTTGCGAAGGAGAACTACCTGCGCGGCGTCTCGGGCTGGACGCATTGGACGGCGGTGCTCAAGGAGAACGCTGCCGGGCAGAAGTGGGCCGTCGACAGCTGGATCTATGCCAATGGCGAGAATCCGGCGGTGGTCGAGGTGGAGAAGTGGTACATCGCAAGCCTCAACCAGCTGCCCTCGGCCACGCATTGACCGGCCTTGCACGGCCCGCATCCAGCGCGCGGATGCAAACGCGCGCCCAGGACGTGAAGCGGCGCGAGAATCGTTAACGCCCGGTTTTTTGGGCTTTCCGGTTGGTGCAATGCACAAGGATGGACCGGGCGCATCTCTTTTTCGTGTTGCTGCGTTTGCGTGAGGCTTTTCGGCTTGTATGCCAGAGGCGCATTTCGTAGATCATTCGGTAAGTGCCGAGAAACGGCACAGCAATTACGGCACCCGGGAGGATTGAATGACTGAAGCAAATTCCCAAACACGTCGCCGCTTTCTGCGCGGCTCAGCGCTCGCAGCCGCGGCTACCGTTGCGGCTCCTGCCGTGGTCAAGGCACAGGGGCCGGTCAGCATGCGCTGGCAGAGCACCTGGCCCTCGAAGGACATCTTCCACGAGTATGCTTTGGATTTCGCCAAAAAGGTCAACGATATGACCGGAGGCGATCTGAAGATCGAGGTGCTGCCCGCGGGCGCCGTGGTGCCGGCCTTCGGCTTGCTCGACGCGGTGTCGAAGGGCACGCTGGACGGCGGCCACGGCGTGCTCGTCTATCATTACGGCAAGCAATCGGCGCTGGCGCTGTGGGGCTCGGGCCCCGGCTACGCCATGGACGCCAACATGCTGCTGGCCTGGCACAAGTACGGCGGCGGCAAGGAGCTGCTCGCCAAGCTGTATGCCTCGATCAACGCCAACGTGGTGTCGTTCCCGTACGGACCGATGCCGACGCAGCCGCTCGGCTGGTTCAAGAATCCGATCACCAAGGCCGAGGATCTCAAGGGCCTCAAGTATCGCACCGTCGGCATCTCGATCGACCTGTTCACGGGCCTCGGCGCGGCGGTGAACGCGCTGCCCGGCGGCGAGATCGTGTCGGCCATGGACCGCGGGCTGCTGGATGCGGCGGAGTTCAACAACGCCTCCTCGGACCGCATCCTCGGCTTCCCGGACGTGGCCAAGGTCTGCATGCTGCAGAGCTATCACCAGAACGCCGAGCAGTTCGAGATCATGTTCAACAAGGACAAGTTCAACGGCCTGCCCGACAAGATGAAGGCGATCATCGAGAATGCCGTCGAGGCGGCGTCCTCCGACATGTCCTGGAAGGCGATCGACCGCTATTCCAAGGACTACGTCGAGATGCAGACCAAGGACAAGGTCCGCTTCTACAAGACGCCGGATGCCATCCTGAAGCGGCAGCTCGAGCTCTACGACGAGGTGGCGCAGAAGAAGACCAGCGAGAACCCGCTGTTCAAGGAGATCGTGGAGAGCCAGATCGCGTTCGCGCGGCGAGCCACGCAATGGGAGCAGGACACGGTCGTCGGGCGCCGCATGGCCTTCGACTACTACTTCGGCGCCCAAGGCAAGCTGAAGAAGACCTGAGCCATCAGGCCACGAGAGACGTTGCGCACCCGGCCTCATGGCCGGGTGCCTGCATGTGAGGGGCACCTCGATCCTCTTCAGGGCGACGCATGACGCTTGACAAGTTCCTGCACGGCATCGACGCGATCAGCACGTGGGTGGGCAAGGCCGCGGCCTGGCTGGTGTTCGTGCTGATGGCCGTGGTGTGCATCGAGGTGTTCAAGCGCTACATCCTGAATGCCCCGACGGCGTGGATCTTCGATGCGAGCAACATGCTCTACGGCACCACGTTCATGCTGTGCGGGGCGTATACGCTGGCGCAGAACGCGCACGTGCGCGGCGACTTCCTGTACAGCTCCATGCGCCCCAGGACGCAGGCGTTCCTGGACCTGATCCTGTATTTCCTCTTCTTCATCCCGGGCATCCTGGCGCTGGTCTACGCGGGCGTATCCTTCGCGGGCGATTCCTGGCGCATCGGCGAGCACACGACGGTCGGCTCAGGGCCGCCGCTGGCGCCCTTCAAGACCATCATCCCGATCGCCGGCGCGCTGGTGCTGCTGCAGGGCGTGGCCGAGATCGTGCGCTGCGTCGTGTGCCTTAGAACGGGACACTGGCCGACGCGGCTCAAGGACGTGTCGGAGATCGACGTGGTCGAGGAGCAGCTCGCCCACAGCCAGTACGTGGACGAGGAGAGCCGGCGCATCGCCATCGAGAGCGCCAAGGAGATCGACGAGGCCGCCCGCCAGCGCGGCATGGGGGAAGGCACGCCACGATGAGCGATCCGGCACTCGGCCTCCTCATGCTCAGCCTGATCGTGGTCGCGATCATGCTGGGCTTTCCGACGGCCTTCACGCTGATGGGGCTCGGCATCATCTTCGGCTTCATCGCCTACTTCAAGTCGGGCCAGCTGTGGGCCGACAACCTCGTCTTCGACCTGATGGTGCAGCGGACCTTCGGCACCATGACCAACGACGTGCTGATCTCGATCCCGCTGTTCGTGCTGATGGGATACGTGATGGAGCGCGGGGCGCTGGTCGACCGCATGTTCTACTCGATCCAGCTCGCGTTCCGGAACGTGCCGGCCTCGCTGGCAGTGGCGACGCTGATCGTGTGCACGTTCTGGGGCATCGCCAGCGGTCTCGTCGGCGCCGTGGTGGTGCTGATGGGCGTGATCGCCTTCAATCCGATGCTGCGGGCGGGCTACGACGTGCGGCTCGCCGCGGGCGTGATCACGGCCGGCGGAACGCTCGGCATCCTGATCCCGCCGTCGGTCATGATCATCGTCTACGCGGCCGTCGCGGGACAGTCGATCGTGAAGCTGTACGCGGCGGCCATGTTCCCGGGCTTCTTCCTGTCGTTCCTCTACCTCGTCTACATCATCGGCTGGGCGAAGCTGCAGCCGAAGATCGCGCCGAAGCCGCCGGAGGAGATGACGCGGGTGCCGGTGGAGCCGTGGATGGAGCCGCTGCAGCAGGCCTACACGGGCAGCATGGCCGGCTCCCTGGTGCGCGCGCTGATCGCGCCTGGCAAGGCCAAGAGCATCGAGGCCGACGGCAAGCCCGTCACCTACGGCCTGCTCGTGAAGAGCTTCGCCTTCTCGCTCGTGCCGTTCATCCTGGTCGCGGGGACGCTGGCGCTGGTGTGGTGGTACGTGGCGATCCACCAGCAGGCGGTCGCGAGCGCGCCGCCGCCCGAGCTCGTGCCGCTGGGCGGGGCGGCGCCCGAGCCGACGGAGGCCGACGAGCCGAAGGGCGTCTCGGTGGCGTTCCTCGTCTCGTTCGGCATCATCGCCATGTTCTCGGCGCTGGTCATGGCGCGCTACTACTGGCGCATGGATGCGGCGCGGCTCGAGGTGATCAAGCTGCTCACCACGTCGATCATGCCGCTGGCGATCCTGACGGTGGTGGTGCTGGTCGTGATCCTGTTCGGCATCACGACGGCGACGGAATCGGCCGGCGTCGGCGCGCTCGGCGCCTTCCTGCTGGCGCTGCAGGCCCGCACGCTCGACTGGAAGCGCACGAAGGAGGCGATCTTCCTCACCGCCAAGACGACCTCGATGGTGTGCTGGCTGTTCGTCGGCTCGGCCATCTTCTCGGGCGTGTTCGCGATCCTCGGCGGGCAGGCCCTGGTCGAGAAATGGGTGCTGTCGCTGAACCTGTCGCCGGTGCAGTTCATGATCCTGTCGCAGGCGATCATCTTCGTGCTCGGCTGGCCGCTGGAGTGGACCGAGATCATCGTCATCTTCGTGCCGATCTTCCTGCCGCTGCTCAAGCACTTCAACATCGACCCCGTGCTGTGGGGGACGCTGGTGTTCGTCAACCTGCAGGCGGCGTTCCTGTCGCCGCCCGTCGCCATGTCGGCGTTCTACCTCAAGGGCGTGGCGCCGAAGCACGTGACGCTCAACCAGATCTTCTCCGGCATGATGCCCTACATGCTCATCGTCATCCTGTGCATGGTGATCATGTACCTGTGGCCGGGGCTGACCCTGTGGCTGCCGCGCGTGCTCTACGGCGGCTGACGGCGTGCCGGCGACGGCCGATGCGGGGCGCGCCCCGATCGGCCGGGTCCGGAGCAACGGCGGCTGCCGTCACAGTTTCGCCGCCAGGGCCCGCTCAGGTGGCGGGGTGGCTCGCCGGAGTGCCCGGATGCTTTATCGCCTGCGCCTCGAGCGCGACCTGAAACGCTGGCAGGAGAAGGGCCTCCTCTCCGAGGCCACGGCCGCTGCCATTCGCGCGGAGCTTGCCGGCGCGCACTGGAGCATCAGCGCCGCGGGCGCCTTCGCCATCCTCGGCGCCATCCTGTTCGGCTTCGCGGTGATGAGCTTCGTCGCGGCCAACTGGGACGGCATGTCGAAGCTCCTGCGCCTGCTGCTTCTGGTCGGCGCGATGTGGGCCTGCTACGGGGCGGCGGCCTATCTCCTGCCGCGGAACCTGGGGCGCTTTGCGCATGCGGCGATCCTGGGCGGCATCGCCGTGTACGGCGCCAGCATCATGCTGGTCGCACAGATGTACCACATGGAGGGAAGCCCGCCGGACGCGGTGCTGCTTTGGGCGCTGGGCGGGCTCGCTGCCGCCTATCTTGTCCGCTCGGAGGCGGCGCTCGGCGCGAGCATCGTGCTGATCACGACCTGGAGCCTCTACGAGCGCATGCTGAGCGAGACGGCGCACTGGAGCTTTCTCGCCGTGTGGGCGCTTGCGGCGGCGTGCGCCTATCTCCTGCGCTGGCGGCCGGGGCTGCACCTTGCCGCCGTCAGCCTCGTCATCTGGCTGGTCCCGCTCGGCGCCCTGATCCTCGACAACCACGCACACTGGGTGGTGGCGATGATCGGCCTTGCGATTGCGGCGGCCGGCTCGCTCGGGGGCCGGGAGCTCGACCAACGGCTGGGGCCGGTGTCGTCGGCGGTGTTCGCCTATGGCCTTGCCGTCACCGTGGCCGCGCTGTTCACGCTGCAGTTCATCGACGAGCGCGCCATCCCGTCGCTGCGGGCGCCCAACGGCATCGCGGTCCTGCTGCTGCTGGCGGTGCTGACGCTCGGGCTGCTGCTGGCGGCCATGGCCTGGGGCATCCATACGGACAACAGCGGGGCGATGTGGATCGCCTACGCCGGCTTTGCGGCCGAGATCTTCACGCTGTACGTGAAGACCTTCGGCACGCTGCTCAACACGTCGCTGTTCTTCCTGGTGGCGGCGATCATCGTCAGCGGACTGGCGTGGCTGGCGCTCAGGCTGCACCGGCGCGCGCAGCCCGCCGTGGGAGGTGTGACGTGAGATTGCCGCGCCCTGGTCCGGCCCTGGCGCTCGCCATCGTGGCGGGGCTGCAGACGGCCGTCCTCCTCTACATGGTGATCGACCGCAGCGTCCTGCTCAAGACCGGGCGGGAGATCGTGCTGCCGGTGCGGCCGGTGGATCCGCGCGACCTGTTCCGCGGCCAGTACGTGCGGCTCGGCTTCGACGTCGCGAGCGTGCCGTTGAAGCTCGTCGAGGGGCCGCGGCCGACCGGCAACAAGCCGTTCTACGTCACGATCGAGCAGCAGGAGGGCGGCGACTGGACGCCGGTGCGGATCACGGCGGCGCCGCCGGGCGAGGCAGGGCCGAAGCAGATCGTGCTCAAGGCGCGCCCCTACTACCGCTTCCCGCCGGCGACGGCGAGCCCGAACGGCATGGTGCAGGCGCGCTACGGCATCGAGAGCTATTTCGTCACCGAGGGCGAGGGGCCGCGGCTGGAGGCGCTGGCGCGCGACAAGAAGGTCGCGGTGCTGGTCGCGGTCGACGGCCGGGGCAACGCGGCGCTCAAGGGCATCCTGATCGACGGCAAGCTGCAATACACCGAGCCGCTGCTGTAGCCCGCAGAGCGCCTGATCGTGCGCAGGTCCACGCGACACACGCGGACGCGCAATCTTCACTAGTCGCAGACCTCCGGAGGCGGTGCCGTGCCCACGGCGCGCGGGGTGATCTCGTAGAGCCGGACGATCTTGGCCTGACGGTCGGGTCCAAAGGCCGCCAGCTCGCGGGCCTGATCCTTCTCGATGCCGATCCAGTCGAGATCGGTCTGCGGCTGCAACTGCCGCTCGGCGAAGCGCTTGAACTTGAGGCGTGTCTCGGTCATCACCAGGATGCGGTCGTCGCCGGCGGCGGCGCGTGCGAGGCGCGCGTTGGCGACGGCGGGCGCCAGCGGACGGTCCTTGCGGTTCCAGCGATGGAAGCGCAGCAGGCAATCCTGCTCCAGCGAATAGACGCGGCGGCCCGTGACGGCGGCAAAGCTCGTATCGGCAAGCCCGGCGTCGGCAGCCCAGCGCCGTTCGGAGAGCCCCTGGCGGACGATCCACTGCGCCGCCTCGGTGGCGGCAGAGAAAGCCGGTTGCGTCGAGGACAGGGCGAATGCGGCGAGGCCCTGTACGGCCCAGAGCGTCACCATGGCAGCGAAGATCGCGCGGGCGCGGCGGGTCGCGAGCCCGCCGAGCCAGGCCAGCGCGACGATCAGAAGGGCGGCAACGCCGAAGTGCCGCGGATAGCAGGGATAGACGAGGGCGCAGAAGGCCAGGACGAGCGCCAGCATGATCGCCACGAGGCCCGTGCGCACGAAGTCGCGCGGAAACAGGCACGACACGGCGTAGAGCATGACGCCGAGGGCCGCGACATTGCAGAGCATGAGCAGCGCCGGCGGCCACGTCCAGCCGAACCAGCCGCCGAATGCCGTGATGGGAGACACAATGGCCCCGATCGACACGACCGCGAACAGAATGCCCGCGGGCTTGGCCGCGGCAACCGTGTCGGTGGCCGGCCACATGCTGGCGACGGCCAGGAGCCAGGCTGCAGCGATGCCGAGCAGCGCCGGCCAGTTGCTGCCGACCGTTGCCCAGCGATAGAGGACGAGGAGCCCCGCGAGCCACTGGAAGTGCGCGCTCACGTGCAGCATCAGGCCGAGCCAGAGCCAGACGGACCAGTGCCGCCAGGTGGCGAGTGCCAGCGCCCACAGCAGGACGCCTGCGCTGTAGGAGCGGCCGATGGCCGAGTACTCGAAGAAGCAATAGTAGTTGAGGGCGATCGCGATGCGCAGCCAGGGCGCGAACGGGGCGCGGACGATGATCAGTCCCGTGGTCGCGGCCGCCGCCACCCACTGGACCATCTTCAAGGCGGCGGGGTCGCTGGTGACCGTCTGCACGGCCATCAGGATCACGTACCAGAGCAGCGGATGGCCTTCGTTGCGGAGGTTGTGCAGCAGGGTCGCGGGGGACGAGGCCAGAGCGATCAGCCAGGCCTGATACTCGTCGCTCCAGGGCTGATGCATGACGATCTGGATCGTCTGCAGGGCGACGAGGCCGCCAAGGGCGCCAAGCTGCCAGGCCGGAACGGCGGCGACGGCGCGCGTCAGGTCGCACCAGGATGCGCGCAGACGCGCGCTGCTCCGCGGGGCCCGGGACCGCAGCACGATGCCGGCACTGTCGGCGAGGGTGTAGAGCATACGCAGAACACGCAGGACGGCCGGCGGAGCGGCTCTCGTTCCTCGGGGAACGGAGAAGACGCTCCGGTCAATGGGAGCGCGAAGTCTCGCATGCCGCGCTTGCGAAAGGCTTAACCTTCCCGCCGCGGCGCCGCGCCGGGGGCGGTCCGTGCCGCTACGACTTGCGGCCGGGGCTCGCCGCGCGCAGCCCCCGCGTGTCGTTCCGGCCTGCGCGGCCGGCGGCCTCGAGCAGCGAGCGGCGGAAATCGTCGCGCTTGTCGTGGATCGACGCGATCACCTTCCCCGTCGGCAGACCGAGCCCGACGAGGGCCGCCTCGGAGAGCTGCAGGCTGGCCTCGATGGTCTCCGGCACGGCGTCGGCGACGCCGATCTTGTAGAGATGGCTGGCATGCGTGGCGTCGCGGGCGCGCGAGATGATCAGCAGGTCGGGGCGCAGCGACAGCGAGACGCGGACGATCTCGTCGATGCCGGCCCGGTCGTGGATGGTGACAATGAGCGCCGGGGCGGTCATGACGCCCAGAGCCTTGAGAAACTCCGGGTTCGCGGCATCGCCGAAGTAGACGTCGCGTCCGGCCTTGCGGGCCTCGCGCACGGCGTTGTGGTCGCGGTCGGTGGCGACGAAGGGATGCTGGTGCACCTCGAGCATGTCGCACACCGTCTCGCCCATGCGGCCGTGACCGACGACGATGGCGCGCGGCGGCCCGCCGGGCGTCGGCGCGACGAGGTCCTCATGCTGCTTGCGCGCAACGATGCGGGAGGTGATGCGCCGCGCGCCCCAGGACAGGGCCGGGATCAGGGCCATGGACAGGGACGTCAGGGCGAGGAGGAAGGTCTGGCTGGTGGCCAGGATCAGATCGACCGAGGCTGCGAGCGCGATGCCGACGAAGGCGAACTCGCCGCCGGGGCCGAGCAGCAGGCCGGTCTCGATGGCCGCAGGCCAGCTCAGACGGAACAGGCGCGCCAGGCCGATGGTGAGGGCCGCCTTCACCGCGACGAGGGCCAAGACGCTGCCAAAGAGGGCGAAGGGGCTGGCGGCGATCACGCGGACGTCGATGCTCATGCCGACGGTGAAGAAGAAGAGGCCGAGCAGAAGCCCCTTGAAGGGCTCGACGGTGGCCTCGATGGCCTTGCGGAACTCGGTCTCGGCGAGGAGGAGGCCGGCAAGGAAGGCGCCGAGCGCCATCGACATGCCGGCGACGGCCGCAGCGACGCCCGTGCCGACGATGACGAACAGGGTCGCGGCGATGAAGAGATCGGTGGATCGGGCGGCGGCGACGAGCCGGAACAGCGGCCGCAGGAGCAGGTGCCCCACGCCGCCGATCAGGACCGCGGCGATGACCGCCTGCAGCACCGTCTGCGACGCTGCGGCGAGGATCGAGGAGCCGGTGTGGGCGCCGGCGACGGAGATGAAAAGCAGGATCGGCACCACGGCAAGATCCTGAGCCAGCAGGATGGAGAACGAGGCGCGGCCGGCGCTGGTCGACAGGCGCTGGTTCTCCGACAACACCTCGATGACGATGGCGGTGGAGGACAAGGCCAGGCAGCAGCCGATGGCGATGGCGGCCGAGCCGCTCTTGAGGAACGGGGCAAGGGCAATGCTGATGACGAGGGCGGAGAACGCGACCTGCGACATGCCGAGCCCGAACACCAGCCGGCGCATGGTCAGGAGGCGCACGTAGGACAGCTCGAGGCCGATCAGGAACAGGAGAAAGACTACGCCGAGGTCGGCAACCACCTCGACGTTCTTGGCATCGATGATGGTGAGCCAGTGCAGGAGGGGGACGGCCTCCTTGAACTGGCCGAGGCCGAGAGGGCCGAGCACGATGCCGGCGGCGAGGTAGGCGAGCACGGGATTGATGCGGTAGCGGCGCACGAGCGGCACGACGACGCCCGCCGTGCCCAGGAGGACAAGCACGTCCGAGTAGCCGGTGAAATTGATGCTGGCCGCCATGGCGCTCCGATCTGCGGGATTGTCGCGCGCGTGCCCTCGCAAGGCGCGACGCGCGCATTGTCCGCACAATCGGGCAGGAGTGCCAGCGCTATTTGCGCAGTGCGATATCGCGCTCGTTGGCCCGCTTGAGCGGGGGCCGGGCCTCGAGCGCGGCGAGGTAGGCCTTGAACTCCTCACGCTCGGGCAGGAGCTTGAACATGGTGCCGAAGCGCAAGCCTGAGCCGAGCACGACGTCGGCCGCCGTGAATTGCGCGCCGAGGAGATAGGGCCGCGCGGCGGAGGCGGCCTGCGCCAGCACGTCGATGACCAGATCGGCCGTGCCGAAGCCCGCGGCAGAGCGCGGCGCCGGCTCCTTGCGCGGGAAGGCACGCTCGAGGATCGCCGGCTCGACGCAGGCGGAGTTGAAGAACATCCACTTGAGATAGACGCCGCGGCGCGGGTCGGAGACGGGAACGCCCAAACCGGCCTCGGGGAAGGCGTCGGCCAGATAGGTGGCAATGGCGCCGGTCTCGGAGATGGCCACGCCCTTGTGCACGATGACCGGCACCTTGCCCATGGGATTGAGGGCGAGGAACTCCGGCTTCTGCGCTTCGCCGTCCTTGAGGCTCAGCAGCTTGATGTCGTAGGGCACGCCCAGCTCCTCGAGCAGCCAGAGAATGACGGCCGAGCGCGAGGGCGATGCGTGGTAAAGCGTGATCTCTGCCATGAGGGCCTCCCGACTTGTGGCAAAGGGGTGTCGGGGCCAAATGCGGCGGATCGAGGGACGCGGGGGGCGGCCGTGGGGCCGCATGCGCCGCCGGTCTCCTGACGTGTGAAGTAAGTAGGCAGCGCCAGGGCCGCAACCGCTCACTGCGGTGCGCGGGGCCGCTGCCCACCCGTTCCTCTCCCCACAGGCAGGGAGAGGGAGAAGGGGACGCCAGCTCCGGGCGCTACCTGCCGCAGTTGGCCGCGGCCCAGGCGGTGCAATCGGCCTCGCTCGCTGGGCCGTAGACGCGTGTGTAGATGGCCGGAAGGATGGCGTCGTCGGGAGCGACGATGCAGGTGGTGGTGCCGATCTGCTGGTAGACGGCGTAGGTGCTGCTCCCTGCGAGCTGCATCTCAACCAACGCGAGCTCGCCTACGATATCGACGGCGTGGCTGCCGGCGGCGTCGATGACGGTCACCACGTCCTGGTCCTTGGGATAGAGGAAGAAGCCTGCCTCGACGAAGGGCCGCGTGGCCGGAACCGTGATCGCCGGCTCCTCGAAGAAGAGGGCAAAGCGCGGCGGGTAGATGCGCCAGGGGAGCTGCTCGACCGTGACGCGGGTCGGAAGGTTCGGGGTGGTGCCGGTGGCGATGATGGCGATGAAGGTTGGTGCGATGCGCTGGGCGCGGTAGGAGCCGACGCCGTAGAACTTGGACATGGGGCAATCCTCCAGAAACAAGACAGGCAATATGCAGAAATGTAAGATAACGCATCGCAGGGCCGACGCAAGTCACGACGCGCGGCTCTTGCGGCGCGCCGTCCGCTGCCGCCCGCCCGCGCTCAGGAGCTGGCAGGAGCCAGCGGCAATGCGCCCGCCGCCTACCTGACGGCGACGTGCACCTCTTGCGGGGCGCCCGACGTGGCGCCGGTGTGGTCGGCCACCGTGACGGAGAAGAAGGCGCTCTGGCCACCCGAGCCGTCGTGGCGGAAGACGATACGGCCGGCGTCGACGTCGGCCTGGGTGAACTGCTGCAGGGGCTGGGAGGGCGTATCGAGGGCGGCGATGAAGCCGCCACGGGCGTTGCTCATCGTGAAGACGAGCTGGCGCGCCTCGTCGTCGGGATCGACGGCGCGCAGGTCCTCGGAGGTGATGCGGACGGCGCCGCCGCGCGTGACGGCGATCTCGAAGTCGCCGGCAAGCTGGGGAGGGATGTTGCGCACCTCGGCAGAGAGATTGCCGCCCATGTCCATGGCCATCCGGCCGTAGCGGACGGTGCCGGACACGTCACCCGTGGGGTGGATGTGGATCAGCTCCTTGATGCCGATGGTGCCCTGCAAGGTGCCGTGGACATCGGCGTTGCCGGCCTTCACCGTGCCGAAGCAGCGGCCGCCCTGGTGCACGACGAGGGTGTCGGTGGCGACCCGGCCGTCGACATAGCCGAAGACCTCGAGCTTGCGGCAATTCTTGACCTCGCCTTGCAGGATGGTCCCGTCGGCGATGATCAGAACCCCGTCACGTCCGTTCACGCGTGCCTCCGCCCGTCTCGTCAAAAGAAGCGCAGCTTCCCTCAAGCCTGCGACAGAAATTTGGCCCAGGACGGCGAGGGCTGGCGCAATTTCAGCAAGTTATGGTTTATCTGCGAGGATCGCACCTGCGTGCGTGGCCACAAGGAGCAGCGATGAGCGGGTCAGAGGGCGGAAAAGGTCGCAAGGCGCTGCCAGCGCACTGCGCCGAGGTCGGGCTCGTGCTGCAGGGGGGAGGCGCGCTCGGGGCCTACCAGGCCGGCGTGTTCCAGGCGCTGGCCGAGCACGGCTATGCGCCCGGATGGATCGCCGGCGTGTCGATCGGGGCGATCAACGGGGCGATCATCGCCGGCAACCCGCCGGAGAGGCGCCTGGAGCGGCTCATCGCCTTCTGGGAGCTGTTGACGGACGGGGTGCCCCTGGCGCCGCCGCTCGAAGGCGACATCGCGCGGGGGCTGTTCAACGAGTGGAGCGCCTTCGCCAGCGTCGCGGCAGGCGTCGCCGGGTTCTACCGGCCCAGGGTGCCGCCGGCATGGCTGCAGCCGTGGGGGACGCCGGCGGCGCTCAGCGCCTACGACACGGCGCCGCTGCGCGAGACGCTGCTGTCGCTGGTCGATTTCGACCTGCTCAACCACAACGGCGTGCGCCTCAGCGTGGGCGCCGCCAACATCCGCAAGGGCAACTCCGTCTATTTCGACACCACCGAGCGGGAGATCACGGTCGACCACGTGATGGCGAGCGCGGCGCTGCCGCCGGGCTTCCCGCCGGTCGAGATCAACGGCGAGCACTACTGGGACGGCGGCGTCGTCTCGAACACGCCGCTGCAATACGTGATCGATGCGGAGCGGCACACCAGCATGCTGGTGTTCCAGGTGGACCTGTTCTCGGCCGCGGGCGAGATGCCGCGCAACCTGCTCGACGTGTACGAGCGGCACAAGGACATCCTGTACTCGTCGCGCACGCGGCTCAACACGGACGTGGCCAAGCGGGAACGCCGCCTGCAGAAGGCGGTCGAGCGGCTGCTCGACAAGGTGCCGGGGGACCTGAAGAGCGACCCGGACGTGCAGGTCATCCTCGCGAACGCGCATCGCATGGCGCCGATGAGCGTCGTGCACCTGATCTACCGGCAGAAGAACTACGAGACCCAGACCAAGGACTACGAGTTCTCGCGCGTGTCGATGCGGGAGCACTGGCAGTCCGGATACAAGGACACCAAGCGGAGCCTGGAGCACGAGCGCGAGTGGCTGAAGCCGCCCGAGGAGCTCGTGGGAATCAGGACATTCGACATCATCCGCGACTTCGACTGAGGGGACCCGCCGGCTGCTGCCCTGCGAGCCGGCGCGCGCAGGCCAGGCTCGATGAAAGCGGGCACAACAGGCAGATTTCGATTGCGCCCATGCAGCAACGACACGAATCACCCCCGCGATGGGGCATGCACGGTTGCTGATGTTCAACACATCATCAGTCCTGTGCCTATTGTCATCGATGAGCGCTCGAATTTTACAGGGCGTGCTGGTAGCGCGGATGAGGGATTACGGAACCTGATTCGTCGTGGAGGCCACTATGCCGGTCGGCTCGTCATTGCAGAGGGTAGCTGGAGTTGCACGGGGCGCGAGGCCCGCACGGCGAGTTGCCGCTGCATTCGCGGGGCTGGCGATGCTGGTGCCCGGGGCTGCCTTCGCGCAGTGCACGGACACGTTCAACTTCGTCGGCGACTTCGGCGGCGGCGTGTTCCGGCCGGTGCAGAGCCTGCTGCCTCTGGGCAGCGGATCCTCGCTCGCCGTGCTCACCTCGACGATCAACACCGTCAACTCGGCCTTCCTGGCCTCATCGAGCGCCTTCGTCGCCGCTCCGGGCAATCCCAAGCCCGACGAGCGCGGCAGCGGCGTGTGGGCGCGGGGCATCGCCGGCAACGTCGAGACGAAGACGACGAGCACGGGCGTGCTCGACGGCTCGGGCCTGGCCTCTCCGATCGCTGCGACCGGAACGCAGAACTGCAAGACGACGATCAAGCAGAGCTACTCGGGCTTCCAGCTCGGCTACGACATCGCCGTGCTCAATCGCGGCGGGTCGGGCGCGAACTGGCACTTCGGCGTGACGGGCGGCCAGGTGCAGGCGCGCCTCAACGACGCGACGCCGGGCACGACCTACACGAGCAGCACCTCCACGCCGGTGACGCTCACCGTCGGCGACGGGCAGCTCACCCAGGACACGCTCGTCCCCTATGTAGGCCTGTATACCACCTTTACGAACAAGGGCTTCTTCGCGGATGCCATGGTGCGGTGGGACTTCTTCCGCAACACCTTCACCGATCCCGGCAACGGCGTCACCTCGCAAAAGGGCTTCAACGCAAACGGCTTCGCGCTGCTCGGAAACATGGGGCAGTCGTTTGCCCTGCGCGATGGCTGGTTCGTCGAGCCGTCCGGCGGCCTGATGTACTCCAGGGTCAGCGTCGATTCGCTCAGCGTGGTCGGCTTCACGAACTACGCGACCGGAACCGTGGCCT
The DNA here is from genome assembly GCA_033764875.1 of Hyphomicrobiaceae bacterium. Lineage (GTDB taxonomy): Bacteria > Pseudomonadota > Alphaproteobacteria > Rhizobiales > Hyphomicrobiaceae > AWTP1-13. Next base: position 20,933 of record JANRIO010000041.1, read on the forward strand.
TCAGTGACATCGAGAGCCTGCTGGGGCGCCTCACGTTCCGCATCGGACGGAACTTCACGCATGGCAACATGGCCTATCAGCCGTTCTTCACCGCCGGCCTGTACCACGAGTTCCTGGGAAGCGTGACCGCGACGTCGATTGCCAACACCAACGGCGTGAATACCGATATCGACGGCCTCAAGCTGACCAGCACCTCCAAGGACGGGCTTGGCACCTACGGCCAGTTCAGCCTCGGCACCGCGATCGTCCACCCCAACAACGTCACGACGTTCGTGCGCGGCGACTATCGCACCGGCGAGCATGTCGAGGGCTGGGGCGTCAACGGCGGCGTCCGGTTCAACTTCTGACCCAGTAGCGGCCGAAGCGGTCATTGCGAGGCGCTGCCCCCTGGGCGGCGCCTCGCTGCTTTCCAGGGGCCAGGCCATGCTTCCGGCACGTTTGTCGAATTCACCATCGTGTTACGCCCAGAACATCGGGCCCGCGGCACCTATTGTAGGAGCATGTGTGGACGCCTATAGTGCGCGAAGGTCGAGCACTGAGGACAAGTGCTTGGTTCAGGACGGAAATCCTGGCCTCGCGGAAATGCCGGATCGCTGACGACTGGGGCAGCAGGTGCTGAATCGCCATACATTGCCGCCCAACACGTTCCTCGACGGGAGCTACCGGATCGAGCGCGTGGTCGGCTCGGGCGGCTTCGGCATCACGTACGAGGCCACCGACGTCAACCTCGGCACCCTCGTCGCCATCAAGGAGTACTTCCCGCACGACTTCGGCGACCGCGACAACACCATGAGCGTGCGCCCGCGCTCGGAGCACAGCAAGCACCTGTTCGAGTGGGGCCGCACCAACTTCCTGCACGAGGCGCGGACGCTGGCGGGCTTCGACCACCCGAGCATCGTGCGGGTGCTGCGCGTGTTCGAGGCGCATTCGACGGCCTACATGGTGATGCGCTACGAGCGGGGAAAAAGCGTCAGCACCTGGCTCAAGGAGCTCGGCCGCAAGCCGACGCAGGAGGAGCTCGACGCCATCACGGCGCCGCTGCTCGACGCGCTCGAGGTGCTGCACAAGGCGAACTACCTGCATCGCGACATCGCGCCCGACAACATCATCGTGCGGCCGGACGGGTCGCCGGTGCTGCTCGACTTCGGCTCGGCGCGGCGGGTGATCGCGGAGATGAGCCGGATGGTCACCGGCATCGTCAAGGCGGGCTACTCCCCGCACGAGCAGTACGCCGCCGACAACCGCCTGCAGGGTCCGTGGACCGACATCTACGCGCTGGGCGCCACGCTGTATCGGGCGGTGACGCAGCGGCAGCCGGTGGAATCGATGCTGCGGTTCGACACCGACACCATGGAGACGGCGGCGGCGCTCGGCGGGGCCGGCTACCGGGCCTCGTTCCTCGCGGCGATCGACGCCTGCCTCAAGGTCAGGCCCTCGGAACGGCCGCAATCGGTCACGGAGCTGCGGCGCATGCTGCAGCCGCCACCCTTGCTGCCCTCGCCGCCGACGACGGTGATCAGCACGCCGTCGGTGCTGGCGACAACGGTGCGCCGGCAGTTGTCGGCGGCCCGCGAGGCGACGCAGAAGATCGTGGAGAAGACGCGCGTCGCCGCCGGCGAGACGGTGCAGACGCTGCGCTTCGATCGGCTCGGCGCCTGGCTCATCGGCTCGGCGCTGGTGGTGCTCCTGCTGGCGGGCTCGTTCGCCATCTTCCAGAGCCTCAAGGGGCCGACCGTGACGGTCTCGAGCGCGGTCGAGGCCGCCACCAGCCAGTCGACCATGACGACGAGCGAGCTGCCCTCGGGCGGCGACGCGTTCCGCCAGCGCCAGGGCGACGATCCGGCTCGCATCCTTGCCGAGCGCGAGGCGCAGCGGCGGCTCGCCGAGCTCGAGGCGCAGCGGCGCCAGGAGGCGGAACGGCAGCGGCTGGCGCTGCTCGATGACCAGCGGCGGCAGCGGGAAGCCGCCGAGGCGGAGCGCAAGCGGCTCGCCGAGCTCGACGAGCAGAAGCGGCAGGAGGCGGAGCGGCAGCGGCTCGCAGCGCTGGAGGAGCAGCGGCGGCAGCAGGCCGAGCGCGAGGAGCAGCGCCGCCGGGACGAGGCCGAGCGCAAGCGGCTCGCCGATCTCGAGGTGCAGCGGCGCAAGGACGAGGAGGAGCGCCGGCAGCGGGCGCTGCAGGAGGAGCAGCAACGCAAGGCGCAGGCCGAGCTCGAGCGGCGGCAGCAGGCGGAGCGGGAGGAGCAGCGCCGCCGGGATGAGGCCGAGCGCAAGCGGCTCGCCGATCTCGAGGAGAAGCGGCTCAAGGCCGAGGCCGAGGCACGCCGGCTGGAAGCCGAGCAGCAGCGGCTGGCGGCGATCCCGTCGTCGGAGCAGCTTGGGCTCTACGTCGGGCGCATCGAGGAGGTGCTCAAGAAGGCCGCCTGCTTCCAGGGCCTGAGGGAGGGTGTCGCCGACGACGTGCAGACGGGTCTGACGCGCTACAGCGAGGGGCTCAGGAAGTACGGGCTGCAGAAGCCGGCGCCGATCCAGGTGGCCTCGGCGACGACCGGTGCCATCGAGACCTGGCTGAAGGAAGCGGGCGAGGTGCGCGTCAACGCCTGCGCGGCGCCCGCCGTGCGGCCCCAGGTGCAGCAGCGGCCGCAGCATGTGGCCCCGCAGCGGCCGGCGCAGCGGCCCTCGTCGAGCCCGCGCGGGCCCGGCACGATCACCGGCATCCAGTAGGGTCGCGGCCGGCGGCGGGATGCGCCGCGCCTTGCCGAATGCGATGGCGCGCGTCGCGCTCCAAGAGCAGTCTCCGTTGCTTCGGAATCGGAGGCGCGCTCTGTGCGTTTGACAGCGCGGTCGGCTTCACGTGCGCAGGCGACACGCGATCTGCTCTCGATGGGCCGAGCCCTTCGAGGTTGCGCTCCCGGCCGAGCGGTGCGAGAGCCGGGAACTTTCTGCTTTCGGATGAAACCCGACGGGGAAAGATCCCGGATCGTCGTGCTCGCGCACGACGTCCGGGACGGCAAAAGCAAAGAGGAGGTGCGGAAGGCGGATCGCCGCCACGTCTCATTCCGCCTTGCTCTGGAAATCGCTAGGACCTGCCCGGGACGCGGGCGCCCGGCGGAATGGTGGGCGGGGCGGCGTTGAGCTTCTCGATGGCAAGGCCGGCGGCCGCCTTGTAGCCGGCCATGAAGTCGGCGCGCTCCTTGGCCGGGATGACGTCGTCGATGTTGTCGAAGGTGCCGCCGCAGCGCTCGTCGACGATGTTGAGGAGACCGAAGGGACCGGCGCCGCGGTTGCGCAGGACGAGCTGCGAGATGGGGCCACACAGGCTCGCGTTGTAGGCGGCGAGGGCGCGCTCGGTGACGCCGTGCTCGAGCATGGCCGCGCCCAGCACCCGCGCATCGACCACGGCCTGGCTGGCGCCGTTGGAGCCCGTCGGATACATGGCGTGCGCCGCATCGCCCATCAGGACCACGGGGCCGTCGACCCAGGTCGGCACGGGATCGCGGTCGATCATCGGGTTCTCGAAGGCGATGTCGGCGCTCCGGAGCAGGGCCGGCACGTCGAGCCAGTCCCAGGTCCAGTTGTCGAAGTGGTGGATGAAGTCGTCCACCGGCACCTGGCGGAACCAGCCCGTCGCCTTCCAGCCGGCGCTGGCATCGACCGTCACCTCGGCGATCCAGTTGATCATGGCGAGGCCGGTGGCGGGATCGGGATGCGAGATCGGGTAGACCACCATGCGGTGGCGGTGGGTGCCGAGGCCGATGAAGGAGGAGCCGGTGCGGATGGGCCTGGCCCAGCTGGTGCCGCGCCACATCAGGGCGCCACCCCAGTGGATCGGCGGCTGGGCCGGGTGCATCTGGGCGCGGACGGCGGAGTGGATGCCGTCGGCGCCGACGAGCAGGCCGCCGGCGTGCTCGGTGATGGTGCCGTCGCGCTCCTCGACCAGGGCGATGACGCCGCCGCCCGCCTTCTTCTCGTAGCCCCTGACGCGGGCGCCGAGGCGAACGCTGTCGGCGCCGGCGCGTGCCACCAGCGTCTCATAGAGGAGCATGTGAAGCTTGCCGCGATGCACGGCGTATTGCGGCCACCTGTAGCCGGCCTGCCGCCCGCGCAGCTCGGCGTAGATGTCGTTGCCGTTGAGACCGACGAGCGCCCATTCCTTGGCCGGCACGCCGACGCGGTCGAGATCGGCCTCGGTGAGGCCGAGGTCCTCGAGCTCTCGCACGGCGTTGGGCTGCAGGTTGACGCCGACGCCCAACGGGCGCATCTCGCGGGCGGTCTCGAAGACGCGGGTCTTGACGCCGATCTGGTGCAAAGTGAGGGCGGTCACAAGGCCGCCGATGCCGCCGCCGGCGATGAGTACGAGGCTGTCCGTCACGCGATAGGTCCGATCCTGCAGGTGCCGTCTTGTTACAGAGTGCCGCCCGCGAGGACCGGCGCTTCCGCCCAGGCTTGAGCCTAGCGCGAGAACTGCTCGATGCGAAGAGGCCGTCCGTGCCGCGCGCGGCCGCAGCCGGTGCGAGCGACGGCCCCTTGGCGATGGGCGCGGCACCGGCGTAGAGTGCATGCGGGGTCGTACGGACACCCCTTCAGGCTCAGGCCCAAGTTCCTTGCAGGTTGCGCGAGCAGGCGCGGCGCATGGCCAAACGGCCAGGATGCGCCGCGGCGTTCGGCGCACTATGCCCGGAGGGACGATGCCATGCCCAAGCACGAGATCCAGATCGCCATCGTCTTTGCCGCAGACGCGAACGCGAGGGAGGCGACGGAGCTCGCAAGCTCGCGCCTTGCCGGCATCGCCGAAGCGTTCGCCGCCGCGGGAGCCGTGGTGCGCGGGGTGCCCTATGCCGACGCACTTGCCGACACGGCGCGCCGGCGCCTTCGCGACGTGGACGGCGTGCTCGTCTGGTACAATCCGTTCGAAGGCGGACGGGACCGGAGCATCCTCAATGCCCTGCTGCGGGATGTCGCCGCGCACGGCGTGCAAGTGAGCGCGCATCCCGATGCCATCGACAGGATCGGGACCAAGGAGGTGCTCTTCCGGACGCGGCAGATGGGCTGGGGTTGCGACACGCGGCTGCACCGGTCGCGCGCCGAGATAGAGGCGTCGCTGTGCGAGAGCCTGCTCGCGGGACCGCGGGTGCTCAAGCAGATGCGCGGACAGAGCGGCGAGGGTGTGTGGAAAGCGGACCTGGCCGCGCGCGCGGCGCGGCCGGCGCCCGTCTCGCTCGCCAGCGAGCTCCTCGTGCAGCATGCCAAGCGCGGGGCGAATGCGCAGATGATGCCCATGGGCGACTTCCTGGCCCGGTGCGAGACGTATCTCGCCGCCGGCGGGGGCATGATCGAGCAGCCCTACCAGGAGCGCATCGTGGACGGAATGGTGCGCTGCTACGTCGTGGAGGACAAGGTCGCGGGCTTCGGCGAGCAGCGCGTCAACGCGCTCTACCCGGCGCCGGCGGGAGCCGAGCCCTCCGCTGCGCCGCAACCCGGGCCCCGCCTCTACTTCCCGCCGACGCGGCCGGACCTGCAGCGCCTGAAGGCGAAGCTCGAGCAGGATTGGATCGGCGAGCTGTGCCTGGCGACCGGACTGTCGCGAGCGATGCTGCCGGTGCTGTGGGATGTCGATTTCCTCTATGGCCCGAAGGATGCGCAAGGTCACGACAGCTACGTGCTGTGCGAGATCAACGTCAGCTCGGTGTACCCTTTCCCGCCATCCGCCATGGCGCCGCTCGTCGCCCGGACGATGGCGCGGCTCAGGTGCGGAGAGGGCTGAGGGCGCCAGACACGCGTGCTCCGACTGCCGCCGACTTGCGGGCGGCCTCCGCAGCGCTGCCGGTGGGGGCGTGCTCGCGGATGCTGGCGCGGTGAACCGTGTCGTCGTCGGCTGCGGTGGGGGACCTGACCAGGGCCAGCATCACGACGAGGGCGGTGAGGGCGGCGCCGGCAAGCTTGATGCCGCCGGCCGCCTGGCGGCCGAGGCGCACGGGAACGGCGCGAGGGGAACGCATTGGCATCGGAAACGACCTCCCTGGTTGCAGGAGGGATACGCGATCGCGGGCGGATCGGATCAGGGCAGGCGGGCACGACCCTTCGCGCGGGCTGTGCGGCTCGCCACCAGCACGCCACCCAAGGGCGGCCGCCGTGCAGACGCGGTGCCGCCGCAGCTCAGGGCCGCGACTTCCTCTGTGACGGGCGGTGTGCACGCGGGGTGTCCGCCGTCTGCGATCGAGAGCGGGACCGGGTCCTCTCAGCCTGAAACACCTCCGGCCCAAGAAACCCGCTCAGCGCTCTGGCAATGGCAAGCCCGAAGAAGCTCGAGCGGCTCATGCCGAGCTCGGCCGCGCGCCGGTCGACGCGCACGATCAGGCTCTTGGGAAGATAGACGTTGACCCGCTCGGACGGGTCGGGCGGCACGACGCCGACCATGAAGTAGGCGACGAGGGCGCAGCCCTTGGGAAGCGCGATGCGCTCGATCGGTGTCGGCTCGGGCAGGGGCCGGCCCTGCTCGGCCACGGCGTCGACGGCCCGGGCAAGGACATGCTCCGCCTTCTCGATGGTGCCTTCCTGCGACTTGCCGCCCGCGACGCAGCCGGGAAAGTCCGGGAACCAGGCCGCGAACGTCTCCTTGGCGCCGCGCTCAAGGACTGCCGGGTAGAAGCGCTTCGACATTTGCCCTCTGTCCATTGGTGTGTTATTTCACACAACTCAAGTGTGTTTGATCACACACATCTCTAACAGCGCGTCGCGCGTGACGGAAGGTGCTTCATGGCGATGCAAGTCGATCGGGACATCGAGCTCGCGATCATCCGGGGGGCCTACGCCCGGCAGGTGCTGGCGGCGGCAGGCGTGCAGGATGCGCGGCTCGCCGCGGCGTTCAGTCAGACGCGCCGGGAGGACTTTCTCGGGCCCGGACCGTGGCCGATCATGCGCATGTTCCGGGACTACGTGATGAGCCCGGACGCCGATCCCGTGTATCTCTACAGCGACGACCTGGTGGGCATCCGGGCCGCGCAGCGCATCAACAACGGACAGCCGTCGCTGCACGCGCATCTCATGCATCATGCCGCGCCTGCAACGGGCGAGCGTATCGTGCATATCGGAACGGGCACCGGCTACTACACGGCGATCCTGGCGCATCTCGCGGGGCCGTCGGGCCGGGTGATCGGCATCGAGCACGACGTCGAGCTGGCGCAGAAGGCCCGGGACAATCTGGCCGCGCACGCTACCGTGCAGATCATCGAGGGGGACGGAGCCACGGTTGCCTTCGGGGAGGCCGACGTCATCTATGTCAACGCCGGCTGCACGCAGCCGGTCCCCAACTGGCTCGACCATCTCGCCGACGGCGGCCGGCTGATCCTGCCGATGACCTCGGACCGGGGATTTGGCGGCGTGGCGCCGACGCAGATGGCGCGCGTGGGCGCCGTGTTCCGCATCGCGCGGCGCGGGGCCGACTATCTCGCGGCCTGGATCTCTCCCGTCGCCATCTTCCCGTGCGCGGGGAGCCGCGACGCATCCTCGGAGCACGCGCTGGCGGAGGCCTTCAGGAAGGGCGGCTGGGAGCGGGTCACGCGGCTCTACCGCGACGAGCAGATCCCGGAGGCGCGCTGCTGGCTGCGCGGCGGCGGCTGGTGCCTCGCGTTCAGCTGACGACGTCGCTCCCATGCAGCGATCGAGCGTGCCCGCTCAGGCTGTGGAGTCCTGGGTGGGCCTGGGCGACAGGATCTCCCAGGCGGCATTGAGCTGCTTCATGCGCAGCTCGCGCAACGCGCGATCCTCCTCGTCCTGAGCAAGGTCGGGGTGCCAGGTCTGGCGCAGGCCGTCGATGATCTTCTTCAGCGCGGCGATGGTGGCGTCGGGGGCGACGCCCATGCCGAGCACGCGCAAGGCCTCGGCGCGTGTCGCCGGCATGCGCTCGCCGATGCCGATGTCGGCCGGAGACGACGGGCCGCGAGGGGGAGCCGGCGGCGCCGATCGCTGCGAGACCACCACGTCGGCGCGGGCGCCGGGGCCGAAGGAGATGCTCGAGAAGTCACGCTCGGGCTGCACGGCGCCGCGCGTGCGCAGCCGCCAGGCGACGATGCCGCCGACGAGGGCGATGGAGGCGAAAGCCGCGAAGGCCAGGGCGAGCGGGGCGTCGGGACCCGTCAGGAACGCGGCGAGACCGATTGTCTCGGCGGCGGGCTTCGGCGCCGGCACGACCGTCGTCTCGACGGCCACCGGCTTCTCCACCGTCGTCGACCTCTCGCCCTGCACGGGCTTGGCGGCGGGCGGCGCAGGCTCGCTCGCCGGGGGCGAGGGCGGCGCGGGCGCCGGGGCGGTCTCGCGGTTGATGATCTTGGGCACGACAGCGGTGCCGGGCGGCCGGGCCGGCTCGGAAAGACCCGCCTGAGGCGCGGGCGGCCGGTTGAGCGGAATGACCACCGGCGCGGTCGGCGGCGTCTCCGCCTTGGGCAGCTCGGTCCGCGGCTCCGGCTTCTGCGCCGGCTCCGGCCGCCGCGGCGGCTCGGGGCGCTGCGCGGGCTCGGGCCGGGGGGCGGGGGGAAGGGCTGCGACGCCCTTGGGCGGCGCCGGCTGCGCATAGCCTGGTGCCTGGCCCGGGCTTCGCGGACCCTCGTAGGTCGATAGGGGAGGCGGCGGCAGCGGCTGGCCTGGCGCGGTGCGGGCGGCGACGAAGACGGCGTTGATGCCGAACATCGGCGCGAAGCCCGCCGGCAGGTTGACGTAGGACGGCGGCGACATCGCCCGCCGGTCATCGCAATAGCGGTCGAACCTACCCCGGCGCCAGCCGCCACCCTCATAGGCATTGCCGCGCGCGCAGGGGTCGTCGGGTGCCATCGCCCAGCGCGGCGGCATGCGGATCTGGAGCTGGCCGCCGTCCTCGCGCACCCGGTCGGCATAGGCGCTGGCGACAACATTGGCCCAGGACACGGGAACGCCGCCGCAGTCCATGTCGAAGCGGTGCAGGGCCCATTGGCGGCAGAGGCCCGGGTCGGCCTGCGAGCAGGTGGTGAGCGCGCGCTGCTCGCGGGGGCCGAGCACCCGGTAGCCCTGGTCCTCGGACGGCGTGAGGACGGGACGGCCGTCGTACACCGTGCAGCGGTAGGGCATCACCACCAGCTCCTGCGCCATGGCAGGGCCGTGGCCAAGCGCGCCAAGGGCCAGCATGGTCGCCGCCGCGATGCTCCGAAAACGTTGCATGTGCCCCGCCAGTAAGCGCTCGAATCCGAAGGCCCGATGAGTTGGCCGGAAGCTTGGCGGCTTTGTGGCCTGCCAGGGTCGCCGGGTGCTAAAATTCCTGCGATCACGGCCGGTTGCCGGCGGAGCCTGCGGCTCGGCCGCGGGCCTGCCGCACTCTGCCTCTACGGGACAAGCCTTGGCTTTCCTTCGCCGGGCCGCGGCCCGGCCAGCTCCGGCAAGGCCGCCCGGCCTTGTGTTTTCGAGCACGAACGGCTAAAAGCCGCGCCATCTCACACGCGCTGCCCTTGGCGCCGGCGGATTGAAAGCCCCGCCCGGCGCTCCGGTGCGTCCAACGTGCAGAACCGTGGCAAGGGTGCACCCCCTGGTCCGGTCCTTCCCTGGACGTTCTCAGGCGGCGCGGAGGACCAACCGGGAAAAGGACTGCTTTTTCATGACTCTACCGACGTTCACCATGCGCCAGCTGCTGGAAGCCGGCGTGCACTTCGGGCATCAGGCGCATCGCTGGAACCCCAAGATGGCGCCCTATATCTTCGGCGCCCGCAACAACATCCACATCATCGACCTCGCCCAGACCGTGCCGATGCTGCACCAGGCGCTGGTGAAGGTGTCCGACGTCGTCGCCGGAGGCGGCCGGGTGCTGTTCGTCGGCACCAAGCGGGCCGCGTCGGATTCGATCGCCGAGGCGGCCAAGCGCTCGGCACAGTATTTCATCAACCATCGCTGGCTCGGCGGCACGCTGACCAACTGGAAGACCATCTCGCAGTCGATCCGCCGGCTTCGCCAACTCGACGAGATCCTCGCCGATCCTCAGGGCCGCACGAAGAAGGAGGTCCTCACCCTCACCCGTGAGCGCGAGAAGCTCAACCAGGCACTCGGCGGCATCAAGGACATGGGTGGCACGCCCGATCTGCTGTTCGTGATCGACACCAACAAGGAGCAGATTGCGATCGCCGAGGCCCGCAAGCTCGGCATCCCGATCGTGGCTGTGGTCGACACCAACTGCGATCCCGACGGCATCGACTTCCCGGTTCCTGGCAACGATGACGCCGGCCGCGCCATCACGCTCTACTGCGATCTGTTCGCCCGTGCGGCGATCGACGGCATCGAGCGCGGTCAGGCCGCTTCGGGCGTCGACATCGGTGCGTCCGAAGCTCCGCCGGCCGAGGATCTGGCAAAGACCGCCGTATTCAAGGGCATCGAAGCGCCACGCGGCGAGGCCGACGACCTGAAGCGGATCGCTGGCGTCACGCCGAAGCTCGAGCAGCGCCTGAACGACCTTGGCGTCTACCACTTCTGGCAGATCGCCGACCTCGACGCCGACATGGCCGCTGCGCTCGAGCGGCAGCTCAGGGTGCGCGGTCAGGTTGCCAAGGAAGACTGGGTCGCCCAGGCCAAGAAGCTGGTCGAGGCCGCCGCGGTTTAACCCGGCGGCACGGCCGGCGGTTACAACTCGAGCCGTCGCAAGCCTTGGCCGCACGCTCGGCCACTGCGCCGGCTGGCCCGGAAGCTGACGGTTGCCAGGGTCTTGCGCACGAGCGAGCGAGACCGCACCTGAGAGACATAACGCGGTCGTCGAGCGGCATTACACCCCCGGCGACCCCCTCGTTGCGCGATGGCTCCAGGCTGGCGCGCCCAAACGGAAAGAGAGCACCATGAGCACGATCTCCGCCACCCTCGTGAAGGAACTGCGCGACAAGACCGGCGCCGGCATGATGGACTGCAAGAACGCGCGGATCGAGACCAGCGGCGACATGGAAGCCGCGATCGACTGGCTGCGCAAGAAGGGCATCACCAAGGCCGCCAAGAAATCCGACCGGATCGCGGCCGAAGGGCTCATCGGCATCGCGACCGAAGGCCTGCGTGCCGCGGTCGTCGAGGTCAATTCCGAGACCGATTTCGTGGCCCGCAACGCCCAGTTCCAGGAGATGGTCACGGCGATCGCCAAGCTCGCCCCTGCGGCCGGCGGTGACATCGCCAAGCTCCAGGCGATGACGTACCCCGGCCAGTCGCACTCGGTCGAGGCGCACGTCAAAGAGATGGTGGCGACGATCGGCGAGAACATGAACCTGCGCCGCACCGCGATGCTGTCGGTGCCGGCCGGCGTGGTCTCGTCGTACATGCATAACCAGGTCGCCCCTGGCCTCGGCAAGATCGGCGTGCTGGTCGCGCTCGAAAGCGAAGGCAAGAACGGCGAGGCGCTTGAGGAACTCGGCCGCATGGTTGCGATGCAGGTGGCCGCGACCAACCCGATCGCCATCGATATCGACCATGTGCCGGCCGACGTTCTCGCGCGCGAGAAGGCGATCATCACCGAGAAGAACGCAGGCAAGCCGGCCCAGGTGATGGAGAAGATCATCGCCAGCTCGCTGAAGAGCTACGCGAAGGACTTCTGCCTGATCGATCAGGCCTACATCCACGACGGCGCAAAGTCGGTCGGGCAGGCGATCAAGGAGAGCGAGGGCAAGGTCGGCGGACCGATCAAGCTCGCCGGCTTCATCCGTTTCGCCCTCGGCGAAGGCATCGACAAGAAGACGGAAGACTTCGCTGCCGAAGTCGCCGCGACGGCGGCTGGCACACGCTGAAGTCGTCTTTCAAGCCGCATCCCGCGCGCCACCTAGGTGACGCGCGGGTTGGCGGTCTTGCCTGAGGGCGAGACGACCGGAGCGAGGCCACCGGCAAAGGCGGACCCGGTACCGATGGCAACCGTCTGACGGGACGTGATGCGCGTCGACAATCCGATCGATTTCTGGCGCGGCGCGGCACTGGTGATGATCTTCATCAACCACGTGCCTGGCAACGTGTTCGCGTATTTCACATTACGCAATTTCGCGGTTGCTGACGCTGCTGAGCTGTTCGTGTTCCTGGCCGGCTGGTCTTTGTTCTATGCCACCGGCGGGGTGGAGCGGCCAGAATCGGCGCGGCGGGTCTGGTTTCGCCTCATCACCAGGGCGATCGAACTCTACCGGGCACAGATCGTCATCAGCGTGCTTGCGCTGTCGCTGTTTGCCGCCGTTTCGCTGTGGCGGAACAATCCGATCTATCTGGAATGGAACAACGCCGGGCCGGCCTTCACGGACCCGCAGCGCGCACTTATCGGACTGGTGACCCTGCAATATCAGCTGGGTTACTTCGATATCCTGCCGCTGTACGTGGTGCTGCTGGTGATGGCGCCGGTGTTTATCCTGCTCGGCCGGATCTCCATCCCCGCGACCCTGGCGCTGTCGCTCGCCGTCTATGGCCTCGCGCTCTGGTACCGGATCATTCCACCGGCCTGGCCCGCCTACGAGCGCTGGTACTTCAATCCGTTCGCGTGGCAGCTGCTGATCGTGCTGGGCTTCGTCGCGGCGCGTTTGTCGGCGACGAGCGCCTCGTTCCGTCACTGGTGCGGTCTGCTCGTCCCCTATGCGGTCCTCATCCTGATCGTGGGGCTGGTGCTCACCCGCTACCAGTACTTTCCAGATCCGCTCGCGGTGCCCGAACCGCGCATGTTCTTCCTGTTCGACAAGGCCTACCTCTCACCGGCGCGGCTTGTCAGCGTTCTGGCCTTGATCATCGCATTTCACGGTGTGTTCTCGCGGCTGGCACCGCTCGTGCCGGCTGTCACGGAGTACCTATGTTCACTTGGACGCAACTCACTTGCGGTGTTCTGTGTCGGTTCGCTACTATCGCAAGTGGGCCAGATTATCCGCTTCTGGAACGAGGGCAGTTTCCTGGTCGACCTTGGCATCGTCTGCTCGGGTCTTGGTCTCATGGGGTTGACGGCATGGTTCGTCGAGTGGCGAGAGCGGTTGCCGCCGGGGCTTGCGCGATCGCGCTGACGCTGACAGCCCTGACGCTGGCGACGGCGACAGGCGCCTCCGCGCAGAGCAGCCCCGCAGGCGTGCAGGCGGAAATCGGCAAGGCGCCTTGGCAGGCGGAATATCAGGCGTCCGCGCTCAAGCAGGTCCCGACACAGCTTTCATCGGACTGCCGCGTCAAGGAGCCGGCCTTTGTGGGCAAGGCGCCTCTGAAGCGGTTGCGGCGAGCACTGATCGAGCGCCGTCCGGTGAAAGTGCTCGCCATCGGGTCGTCTTCCACCGTCGGCATCGGTGCCTCCTCCCCATTGATGGCCTACCCGGTGCGGCTGGAGAGCAATCTCGAGGCGTTCATCAAGGGCGCCGACGTGCAGATGATCATCCGCGGTGTCGGCGGCGAGGTGGCGACCGGAGCCGCCGAACGCTTGAAGCTGGAGATCGCCGACATCCGCCCAGACCTCGTCGTCTGGCAGGTTGGAACCAACGACGCGATGGCGCGGCTCGACGAGGACGATTTCTCGGAACTGCTGCGCACGACGCTGTCCTGGCTCCGCAAGAACAAGGTCGACGTGGTCCTGATCGACCCGCAGTACACCGATCGTCTTGCGGGCGACGACCACTATCGCTCGATCGTGAAGGTCATCGACGAGGTCGCGTCGACGGAGAAGGTGCTGCTCGTTCGCCGCTTCGACGCGATGGCCGATCTCGCGCGCCAGCGGGGTGCCAGCCAGCTTCTGGCCAGCGACGGCCTGCATCTCAACGATCTCGGCTATCGCTGCATGGCCGAATACGCGGCGAGGGCCATCGTTGCGGGTATCCTGCAGGCCGATCTCGAACCGGCAGAGCCGCAGCCGAAGGCCGCCGTTCAATAACGAGGCCGAGCCAGCGTCACGCGGCGCGAAACAGGCGCACGGCCTCGTCGCACTCGAACAGATAGAGGAGATGCCTGAGCGCCGCCCCGCGCTCGGACGCGAGCTTGGGGTCACGCTCCATGACGAGCTGGGCATCGTCGCGCGCGGCCGACAGCAGCGTCTCGAAACCCGGCACATTCGCGATCCGGAATTCCGGCATGCCGGACTGGCGCGCGCCCAACACCTCGCCGCCGCCGCGCAGGTCGAGGTCCTTTTCCGCGATCAAGAACCCGTCTTCGGTCGCGCACATCATCTCGAGACGTTGCCGCGCGGTCTCGCCGAGCGGCCCCTTGTAGAGCAGCAGGCAGAACGATTCCCGGCTGCCGCGCCCGACCCGGCCGCGCAACTGATGCAGCTGAGCGAGCCCGAACCGCTCGGCGTGCTCGATCACCATGACCGTGGCGTTGGGCACGTTGACGCCGACTTCGATCACCGTGGTGGCGACCAAAATCGACAGCTTGCCCTCGCTGAAGGCGGCCATCACCGCGTCCTTCGCCTCCGCCGCCATCGCGCCGTGCAGAAGGCCGACGCTCGAGCCGAAGATCTGCGCGAGGTGGGCATGGCGCTCTTCGGCCGCTGCCAGCTCCGACACGTCGGAGCTCTCGATCAGAGGGCAGACCCAGTAGACCTGCGCGCCGTTCGATACCGCACGACGCAGCCCGCCGATCACGTCCTCCAGTCGCTCGAGCGACGGCATCGTGGTCTTGATCGGCTTGCGGCCGGCCGGCTTCTCGGTCAGGCGCGAGACGTCGAGATCGCCGTAGTGGGTCATCAGCAGCGTGCGCGGGATCGGCGTGGCCGTCATCACCAGCACGTTGGCGCCGAGCGGGCCGCCCTTCGATTGCAATGCGAGGCGCTGATGGACGCCGAACCGGTGCTGCTCGTCGATGACTGCAATGGCGAGATCGCGGAACACGACATCCGGCTGGAACAGCGCGTGGGTGCCGACGAGAATATCGATTTCGCCCGCAGCAAGGTGCTCCAGCACAGCCTTGCGCGCGCGGCCCTTCTCGCGGCCCGTGAGCAAGGCGAGGCGCAGGCCGGCCTTCTCGGCGAGCGGAGCGATGGTCTCGATGTGCTGACGCGCCAGCACTTCCGTCGGTGCCATCAAGGCCGCCTGGGCGCCGATCTCGACCGCCACCGCCATCGTCATCAGCGCGACGGCCGTCTTGCCCGAGCCGACGTCGCCCTGCAGCAGCCGCAGCATCCGGTGCGGGCCAGCGAGGTCGGCCGAGATCTCCTCCAGTGCCTTGGTCTGGGAGTTCGTCAGCGAGAACGGCAGCGCCTCGATCACCCGCCGGCGCACGCTGCCGTCGCCTTCGATTGCGCGCCCGGGCTGATTCTTCTGGCTCTGCCGGACGAGCGCGAGCGCCAACTGGCCGGCGAGCAGTTCGTCGTAGGCGAGCCGCTGCCAGGCTGGCGAGCCCGGCGAGACGTCCTCGGCGGACGACGGCAGATGAAGCCGGTTCAGCGCTTCGGAGAATGTCGGCCAGCGGCGCGTCGTGAGCCACTCGGGCTCCTGCCATTCGGGGAGCGCCGGTGCCCGCTCGACGGCCTGTCGCAGCGCTTTGGCCAGCACCTTGCCGGAGAGCCCGGCGGTCAGCGGGTAGACGGGCTCGAGCAGCGGCAGGGTGTCACGCGCGTCGGGAGCGACGATGTAGTCGGGATGCGACATCTGCAGCGTGTCGCCGTAGCGCTCGACGCGGCCGGAGACGAACCGGATCTCGCCTTCGGGAAGCTGCCGCTCGATGAACTTGCGCTCGGCGCGGAAGAAGACCAGTTCCAGCCGTCCGGTGTCGTCCTCGCAGCTGATCTTGTAAGGGGCTTTCTGGTTGCCGCGTGGCGGCGGACGGTGTTTCAGCACCCGCACTTCGAGCGTGGCGATCGTGCCCGGCACCGCCATGGCGATCGTCGGCGCCGCCCGCCGGTCGATTACCCCGGTCGGGGAATGCCAGATGAGATCGAGCACGCGCGGGTCGCTCACACCCGGCGGCAGCCGCACGGCCTTTTTCAGCAGCGATAGAACGCGCGGGCCGACACCGGAGATGGTCTCGGCGCTGGCGAACAGCGGGGAAAGGATGTCGGGACGCATGCCCGACTGTCTATCGCAAGGTGGAGCCGCGACAAAACTCCGATGCAACGCCAGCCGGGCGCGCGAGGGTCACGTGCAGCTTGCCAGGACGTGTGAGCAGGCTATATCAGCGCGGTCCAGCAGGCAGGCCGGCTCGTAGCTGGTGCGTGGACACACTCCGAAACGGAGACGAATTTCATGTCGAGCGATCTCAACGTTCGCCGGCGCCGCGCCGTCTATCGCGCGACCCACCGCGGAACCAAGGAAATGGACTGGCTCCTCGGCCGGTACGTGGAGGCGCACGTCGAACAGCTCGACGAGCCCGCACTGGAACGGATGGAGCGTCTGCTGGCGCTGCCCGATCCCGACCTGCATCGCTGGATCATCGATCCGGCAACGCTGCAGGCGAGCGACATTGCAGGCGACATCGCCGCCATCCGTGCCTTCCACAAGCTTCCTGCAGAGGCCGTCTGAGGTGCGCAACGCCGCAACCGCGAACACTGGCGAGATGACGCCGAAGGACCTCCGCCTCGCTGGCGTTCCCGAGGGGATGGATGCGCTCGTCATCGCACAATTGGCGCGCACGGTCGCGACCGGCACAAGCCCCGGAGCGCTGCTGCATGTCGTGCGTGATGATCGCAGGCTCGATCAATTGGAAGCGGCGCTGCAATTCTTCGCGCCCGACATCAAGGTGATCGGATTTCCGGCCTGGGATACCGTGCCTTACGACCGTGTTGGTCCCAACACCGAGATCGTCGCCAAGCGGATCACGTCGCTCGCCAAGCTGGTGCTGGGCTCGCGCAAGGAGCCGACGCTGGTGCTGGCGACCGTCAATGCGGTTCTGCAACGCGTGCCTCCACGCGAATTCCTGCGACAGGCACTGCGCCCACTCGCGGCCGGACAGCGGATGGACATGCAGCGCTTCGCGCAGCGATTGACGCAGTCCGGGTTCGTCAGGACCGGCACGGTAATGGAGCCGGGCGAGTTCGCCGTGCGGGGTGGCATCGTCGACCTGTTTCCGCCGGGCCGCCAGAACCCGGTGCGCCTCGATTTCTTCGGCGACACGCTCGAATCCATCAAGTCCTTCGATGCCGAGACGCAGCGGTCGGGCAAGATCGTGCAGAAGCTCGTGCTGATGCCGATCAGCGAAGTCGCGTTCGGTGAATCGGCGGAGAAGAACTTCCGGGCCCGATACGTTGAGTTGTTCGGCGGCGCGGTCGGCGAGGACCCGCTCTATCAGGCGGTCAGCGCCGGCGGGCGCTATCCAGGCCAGGAGCATTGGCTGCCGCTGTTCCACACCAAGCTCGAAACGCTGTTCGACTATGTCGCGGGTGCGGATGTCTCGTTCGACCACGGCGCCGACGAGTTCGTGGTCAAACGGTTCGAGCAGATCACCGAGCACTACGAGGCGCGCATCGACGCGCTGGAGGCCGCCAAGTTCGGCGCGCCACCCTACAAGCCCGTGCCGCCGCAACTCATGTTTCTCGACGGCGCAGAGTGGAAGAGCGCGCTCGAGACGCAACGTCTCTACCGCTTGAGCCCGTTCGACCAGGACGAGGCGCCGGGCGTCCGCCTTTACCGCGGCAAGGCCGGACGCACCTTTGCAACCGAGCGGCAGGCGGAAGGCTCGGATCTGTTCGGTGTCGTCACCGCGCACATCGCTCGGCTCGTCGAGGCCAACAAGCGGGTGATCGTGGCAGCCTGGACGGCCGGGGCGCGCGAACGTCTGGCGACGCTGCTCTCCGATCACGGCCTGAAGAAGTTCCGCAAGGTCGATACGTATACCGATGCTCTGGCGCTGCCCGGTGATGTTCCAGCGCTCGCCGTGCTCGGTATCGAGCAGGGGTTCGAGACCCCGGAACTGGCCGTCATCGGCGAGCAGGACATTCTGGGCGATCGCCTGGTCCGGCCGCGTCGCAAGCCGAAGCGGGCGGCAGACGTCATCACCGAGGCGACGAGCCTCTCGGTCGGTGACTATGTGGTCCACTCCGATCACGGCATCGGCAGGTTCGAGGGCCTGAAGACGATCACCGCGCTCGGTGCGCCGCACGACTGCCTGGAACTCACCTACGCCGGCGGCGACAAGCTCTACTTGCCGGTCGAAAACATCGAGCTGCTGACCCGTTACGGCTCGGAGAGCGAAGGTGTGCAGCTCGACCGCCTCGGCGGCGTCGCCTGGCAGTCGCGCAAGGCGCGGCTGAAGACGCGGCTGCGCGAGATCGCGTCCGAACTCATCAAGATCGCGGCGCTGCGGCAGCTCAAGGAAGCGCCCGCGATCCAGCCGCCTGCCGGGGCCTGGGACGAGTTCGTCGCGCGCTTCCCCTACGAGGAGACCGAGGATCAGCAGGCCTCGATCGATGCGGTCCTCGACGATCTCGGTTCGGGCCGGCCCATGGACCGCCTCGTGTGCGGCGACGTCGGCTTCGGCAAGACCGAGGTCGCCCTGCGTGCAGCCTACGTCGCGGCGATGGCCGGCATGCAGGTCGCGGTGGTGGTTCCCACCACGCTTCTCGCCCGCCAGCACTACCGCACGTTCGCCAACCGGTTCCAGGGGTTGCCGGTGCGCATCGGACAGGCTTCGCGGCTGGTCACTCCGAAGGAACTGTCGGAGGTCAAGGAGGGTATCAAGACCGGCCAGCTCGACATCGTGGTCGGCACGCATGCGATCCTCGGCAAGCAGATCGAGTTCCAGCGTCTCGGGCTGTTGATCATCGACGAGGAGCAGCACTTCGGCGTGGCCCACAAGGAGCGGCTGAAACAGCTGCGCGAGGACGTGCACGTGCTGACGCTGTCGGCGACGCCGATCCCACGCACGCTGCAGTTGGCGCTGACCGGGGTGCGCGAGCTGTCGCTGATCACCACCCCGCCGATCGACCGCCTCGCGGTGAGAACCTTCATCTCGCCGTTCGATCCGGTGATCATTCGCGAGGCGCTCAAACGCGAGCGGTTCCGCGGCGGCCAGACCTACTACGTGGTGCCGCGCATCGCCGACCTCGACGAGGTGCACGAGTTCCTGCGGGAGGCGGTGCCGGAGTTGCGCGTCGCCCGTGCACATGGCCAGATTTCGGCGACCGAACTCGAGGACGTGATGACGGCGTTCTACGAGGGCCAGTACGACGTGCTGCTGTCGACGGCGATCGTCGAGTCGGGCCTCGACGTGCCGAACGCGAACACCCTCATCGTGCACCGCGCCGACATGTTCGGCCTCGCCCAGCTCTACCAGCTGCGCGGCCGGGTCGGCCGTTCGAAGACGCGCGCCTACGCCTATTTCACGACACCGCCCGGGCAGGGCCTGACCGAGGGCGCGGAGAAGCGCCTCAAGGTGCTGCAGTCGCTCGACACGCTGGGTGCCGGCTTCTCGCTCGCCTCGC
>JANRIO010000109.1:0-2487 GCA_033764875.1 Hyphomicrobiaceae bacterium
GGTGTCAATCGGCGTCGAAAATTGACCCTCAATCGGCGCCCAATTTTGACCCACCCTGGGCGAGGCGGGTCTTCTTCGTCGGGGTCGCCGCGCCGGAGCCGGCGTAGCCGGCGGAGGCGGGGCGAGCGCGAGCGGCCTCGGGGGTGTCGGCGCGGGTCTTGAAGCGCCAGCTCTGGTTGCCGGTCTCGATGATGTCGCAGTGGTGGGTGAGGCGATCGAGGAGCGCGGTGGTCATCCTGGCGTCGCCGAAGACGGTCGGCCATTCGCCGAAGGCGAGATTGGTGGTGACCAGGATCGAGGTGCGCTCGTAGAGCTGGCTGACGAGGTGGAAGAGGAGCTGGCCACCGGCTTGGGCGAAGGGCAGATAGCCGAGCTCGTCGAGGACGAGGAAGTCGAGCCGGGCGAGCTGGTCGGCGAGCCGTCCGTGACGGCCGGTGCGGGTGTCGGCGTCGAGGCGGTTGACCAGATCGACGACGTTGTAGAAGCGGCCGCGGGCGCCAGCGCGGATGCAGCTGCGGGCGATGGCGAGGACCAAGTGGGTCTTGCCGGTGCCGGTGCCGCCGATCAGCACCACGTTGCGCTGCTGGGCGAGGAAGCCGCCGCCGGCCAGGTCGCGGACCAGGGATTCGTTGATCGGCGTGTCGGCGAAGCAGAAATCGTCGAGTTCTTTGGCCAGCGGCAGCCTGGCGATGCCGAGCTGGTAGCGGATCGAGCGCGCCTGCTTGTCGCCGATCTCGGCGCGCAGCAGGTCGCCGAGGACGCGCTGCGGCTCGTGCTGGCGCTTGACGGCGGTGGCCATGATCTCGTCGAAGGCGGCTTTCATGCCGAAGAGCTTGAGCGCGGCCATGAGGTCGAAGAGCTCGGTGCGGTCCATCAGCCGATCCTCCGCAGCGTGTCGTAGCGATCGCAGTCGGCGATGACGGGATGCTCCAGCGCCAGGGCGGCTGGCGTGCCGACCGGCGCCAGCGGACCGGGGTCGCGCTGGCGGGCGAGGATGTTGAGGACGACATCGGCCGAATGGACGCCGTGGGCGAGCGCCTCGGCGCACGCCGCCTCGACCGCGGGCAGACCGTCGGTGAGCACCGCGCTCAGGATGTCGACCATCTGCCGGTTGCCGTCGGTGGCGCTGGCGAGTCGGCGTCGCACGCGCTCGAGCGCGGCGGGGAGCACCCAGTCCTTGAAGGGCGCCCCGTTGCGCAGCGCCCCCGGTTTACGCGCCAGCACGGGCACGTAGTGCCAGGGATCGTAGATCGTCTCGCCGCGGCCGAAGGCGCGCGGATGCTCGCCGACGATCCGCCCGTCCTGCCGGAGGACGATCCGATCGGCGTACGCGTGGACTTCGACGGGCCGGCCGACGGCGCGGGCCGCCACCGAATACCGATTGTTGTCGAAGCGCACCAGGCAGGTCTTCGACACCGACGCGGGCACCGCGTGGAAGCCGTCGAACGGACCGGCATACGGCACCAGGTGCGGCCGCTCGGCTTCGAACGCCTCCCAGATCGTCTGCTCGGCCCGCTCGGGATGGCGATGCGCCTTGGCGTAGGCGATGCACTGATCGAGCAGCCAGGCGTTGAGCTCCTCGTAGCTCTGGACCCGGCGGCGCGGCGTGAAGAAGCGCTCGCGGATCAGCCCGACCTGGTTCTCGACCTGGCCCTTCTCCCAGCCCGCCGCCGGCGTACACGCTACCGGCTCGACCAGGTAGTGGCTGCACAGTTGCAGGAAGCGGCGGTTGTAGGCGCGCGCCTTGCCGACGAAGACCGCGTCCACGGCGGTCTTCATATTGTCGTAGATGCCGCGCTGGCAGGCGCCCTTGAAGAACGCGAACGCCCGCCGGTGGGCGTCGAAGACCATCTCCTGCGTCTCGCGCGGATAGGCCCGCGCGAACAGCATGCGGCTGTGGCACAGCCGCAGGTGCGCCACCTTCACCGTCACCGGTACGCCGCGCAGCAGCACCGCCTCGTGGCTCCAATCGAACTGGTAGGCCTCGCCCGGCGCGAAGTGCAGCGGCACGTACGCCGCCGCCGTCGCCTGCCCCTGCGCCGCCTGCCACTGCCGCGCATAGCGCCGCACGGCATCGTAGCCGCCCGGATACCCGCGCCCGCGCAACTCCTCGAACAGCCGGATCAGCGTCAGCTGCTCCCGCGCCGGCTTGGCGACGTTTCCCGCCAGCAGCTCGTCCAGCTCCGCCGTCCACTGGCCCAACTTCGGTCGCGGCTGCCTCTCGCGATCGTACGTGAACCGCGTCGTCCCCGAGCGCACCACTTTGCGCACGGTGTTGCGCGCGATCCGCAACTCGCGGGCGATCTCGCGGATCGTCCGGCCCTTCAGGAAGTACTCGCGTCGAATCCGAGCGATCGTCTCCACAATCAGCATCCCCCGTCCACCCCCGTCGCTAGACGGGGGCAGCGCTGCAGCCTCACCGGGGGTGGGTCAATTTTGGACGCCGATACCCCCGTTCAGGGGGTCAATTTTCCACGCCGAATCACA
>JANRIO010000129.1:0-19253 GCA_033764875.1 Hyphomicrobiaceae bacterium
AATCCGATGGCAAGCGGCGTTGGAGGCAGCGGTGCCGGCTCCAGCGCCACCGCGAGTTCCAGCTTGCCATATTCATATGCCAGCGGAGCTGCGCACGCCACCTTCACTGCGGGATCGTTCCTGCCGTGGCTTCTGGGATCGGTTCGCCCTCGCAGGGGCCGGGCTCCACGCATACGAACGGAATTGGACTCAAGCGGCCATCGGAGTCACCGCCGCCGGCATCGGGATGGATCTTTGCAGATGCCGGTGTCGCAAAAATCGGCTCAACTGCGGCGAGAAGGGCAACCAGTGAGGCAAGCAGTCTTGCAAACGCAGCTCGCCTACGGATCAGGGGCCGTAGATTGGGTCAAGCGCCAGCGCGACCCAACATGAGCTCGCCCCGTCCATTCGGCGAGGACCGCTTCGGGCAGCGGCCCGTGTCTGTTGGGTCGCGCTGAAACGCTTGACCCAACCTACAGCTGGGTTCTGGCAAGCTACCCGTATGCCGCCACGTGGTGCAATTTCGGCGCGTAGGTTGGGTCAAGCGCAGCGCGACCCAACATGCCGTGACCGGAGCTCGCCCCGTCCATACGGCGAGGACCGCTTCGGGCAGCGGCCCGTGTCTGTTGGGTCGCGCTGAAGCGCTTGACCCAACCTACAGCTGGGTTCTGGCAAGCTACCCGTACGCCGCCAGAGCCGTCAGGTAGAGCCGTCGCGTAGAACCGAAGGTGACCGCCAGCCGCACGCGTCGGCTTGCCCCGCCTCTACCCGAGCCTCTCCCGCGCCAGCGCCGCCCCCTTGGCGAGGCTCGCGAGCTTGGCGTAGGCGATGTCGCGGGCCATCGGCGCCATGCCGCAGTTGGTGCACAGCTGGATGCGCTCCTTCGGGATCACGGCCAGCGCCGCCTCCGCCACGGCGAGCACGTCCTCGGGCGTCTCCACCGCGTCGCTGGCGACATCGATGGCCCCGACCAGGATCGTCTTGCCGTCCAGCAGCTTCAACAGGCTCAAGGGCACGCGCGAGTTGCGCGCCTCCACCGACACCTGATGGATGCTGCTGCGGGCGATGGCCGGGAAGATCTCCTCGTACTGCCGCCACTCGGCGCCGAGCGAGGCCTTCCAGTCGATGTTGGCCTTGATGCCGTAGCCATAGCAGATGTGCACCGCCGTCGTGCAGGTGAGGCCCGCCGCCGCCCTCTCCAGCGCCGGGATGCCCCACTGCGCCACCTCGCTGGTGAACACGTTGAAGGCCGGCTCGTCGAATTGCACCACGTCGACGCCGTCGGCCTCGAGCGCGCGCGCCTCCTGGTTCAGCAGCTCCGCGAATGCCATTGCCATGGCCGCGCGGTCGCCGTAGTGCCGGTCCGCCACCGTGTCGGCGATGGTCATGGGGCCGGGCAGGGTGAATTTCAGCCGGCGCTGCGTATGCGCCCGCGCGATGCGGGCCTCCATCGCGTGCACCCGGCCCTTGAGCCGCAAGGGACCCACCACCTGCGGCACGAACGCCTTGTAGCGGTCGTTGCGGATGCCCATCTCGACCTTGTTGGCGAAGTCGATGCCCTCGATGCGCTCCAGGAAGCCGTGCACGAAGTGCTGCCGTGCCTGCTCGCCGTCGCCGACGATGTCGACGCCGGCGTCCTCCTGCAGCTTCACGGCGAGAATCGTCGCGTCGCCCTTGGCCGTCTCGAGGTCAGCGCCGGAGAGCTTCCACGGCGCCCACAGCGTGTTGGTCTCGGCGAGCCAAGCGGGCTTCGGCAGGCTTCCGGCGATTGTGGTCTCGAACATGTCTTCTTCCCGGCGCTGGGTGACAGGCATTTCCGCCCGTGATCTTTATACAGGTCCCAGCGCCACGCGACAGGCGCCACGATCGGCCCCGCACCGCACCGGGCGACAACGCAACTGCAGCAACTGCGAGGAGGGCCCCATGACGTCGACCAGCTTCTCGAGCGAGGCGGCGGCCCGCTTCGTTGCCGACGCGCACGCGGCCCGCGCCCCCTACCGGAACCTGCCCGAGGCCATCGCCCCGCGCCAGCTCGCCGACGCCTACGCGGCGCAGGAGGCCCTCGCCGGGCTCTGGGAGGGCAGGCTCGGCCCCGTCGCGGGCTTGAAGATTGCCACCACCACCAAGGTGATGCAGGCCCTGATGGGCATCGACCATCCCTGCGGCGGCATGATCTATGCCTCCCGCATCCATGCCTCGCCCGCCGCCATCCGCAAGTCCGACTATGTCAACGTGCGCATCGAGTGCGAGCTGGCCGTGCGGCTGGCCAAGGACCTGCCCGGCACCGGCAAGCCCTACACGCGCGACGACGTCGGCGCGGCCGTTGGCGAGCTCATGGCCGCCTTCGAGCTGATCGAGGATCGCCATGCCGTCTACAAGGAGACGAAGGCCCTGTCGCTGATCGCCGACAACGCCTGGAACGGCGGCATCGTCATCGGCGCGCCGAGGCCCTACGACGGCCGCAACCCCGACGGCATCGCGGGCAGCCTCTCGCGCAACGGCAAGGTGGAGCTGACCGGCAAGACCGACGACCCCTTCGGCGCCTTGGCCTGGCTCGCCAACCTCGCCGTCGAGCGCGGCCGGCCGATCCGGGCCGGCATGGTGGTGATCACCGGCAGCCTGGTGGTGACGGTCGACGTTGCACCCGGCGAGCGGCTCGACTTCGCCATCGACGGCGTCGGCGAGGTCTCCATGACGGCGCGATAGGTGGCAGCGCCATCCGGCAAGGCCGCTGCCTCCTCGGCCTTGTCGCACGGCGATCCGGTCCCGAGCGCCCTCCATTGAGAGGGCCACAGCCTTCGGTGGGGACGGCGAGCAGGCTCGCCACGGCATCCGTCATGCCCGCGAAGGCGGGCATCCCGTCACGCTCGCGGCGGATCGCAACGCATCGAAAACTTTGGCCCCGCAACCGCGCGGAAGCCGCCTTTGCGACCGGTCCCGTCCTACGGCTCGGCGGTGCGGATGCCGGCTGGCCCGCCCTTGGTCTTGATCGAGCCGACCTTCTGCAGCGAGTTGCCGGTGCCGCCCGAGAAGCGGATCACCGAGATTTCCTCCTCCGCCATGCACTGCAGCAGCATGGTGCGGTTGTCGTTCTTCCAGGCGATGCCCTGGCACCAGCGGCCGACCGCAAGCTCGCCCGACTTGGTGAGCTGCGTGCCGTTGCGCGCCCACACCTGCAGCCGCGCCGCCGCGTTGAACAGCGGCGACTTCACCGGCAGGTTGGTGCCGTTGTTGACGATCACGGCCACGAACTTGCCGTCCGGGGAAACCTTGAGGCTCTCGGGCGTCATGCCGACGCTGATGGTGTTGACCGTCCGCGGCGGCTGCGCCTTGAGGTCGATCACGCTCACCGTGTCCGCATCGCCGTTGGTGGAGCCGACGTTGGCCACGACCGCCACCTCGCCCGTCTTCACGATGTCGACCGGGTAGGGCCGCAGGCCCGCCGTGATGAAGCGCTCCGTCAGCGTGACGGTGCTGCCCTCGATCGCCAGCACGACGATCTTGTGGTCGGCATCGAGCGTGACGAGCGCCGTGCGGCCGTCGGGCGTGATGGCGACGCCGCTCGGCCCCGCCTTCTCCCCGCCCACGGTCACCTTCCCCGCGACCGTCACCGACTTGCCGGCGATCGTCAGCACAGAGACGGTGCCCTCGTTTCGGTTGGCGACCAGCGCCAATGTGCCGGCCTTGTTGATCGCAATCGACGCGGCGCCCTTGCCGACCTGCAGCGTGCCGATGATCTTCGGGGTGGGCGGTGGGTCGTTCTTGCCGAGGCCGACCACGCTCTTGAGGCGGCCGGTCAGCGTCGGAGCGAGCGGGGTGAGATCGATCACCGTCACCCGGTCGTCGGGCACCGTCTTGCCCGGATCGTCGGGGTCGATCTTCATGTTGGAGGAGACGAGCGCGATCTCCTGCTTCGGCGTCAGGGCCACGTTGAACGGCGGGCCGACCACGCTGTTGGGGATGTCCGAGAGCTCCGCCAGCACCTTGGGCGGGTTGGCCCCGAGGTCGATGACGGACACGGTGTCGGCCGGCGCCGACTTCACCACCTCCAGCTTGCCGTCGATGAGCCTGACCTTGTTGTCGTTTGCCGAGACGGCGATCTGCGCGAGCCCCGTGCCCGACGATCCGGCAAGCCCCACGAGGGCCGCCGCGACGACCAGCGATCTGCAAAACATTAAGATCCCTCCCACGCCTTGTCTTGCTTGCGAGCTATGGTTCCGCCTTGGTAGCACCTTCAACCTGACACAGACAGCAGGCATGGTCGTGGCGGCCGGAAAAAATGCATCTGTCGCAGCCGACTGCGCCAGCCGCGGGATGACCACCGGGCGTCGCCGTGCTAAGAGACGTGGCGAGGACCTCGGATTGGCCGGAGCAGCGTCGCAATGTTTACGAAGAAGTCGGACAAGGATGGCGGAATGATCGATCCAGGCCGGCTCAACATTCCCTCCTTGAAGTCCAACGCTCCGACGCCCGCCCCGGGCAGCCGCGCGCCTGCCCAGGGCCGCAGCGCCAGCGGCGCCCCCTCCGTGATCGGGGCCGACCTGACCATCACCGGCAACCTGGAATCCCGCGGCGAGGTGCAGATCGAGGGTGATCTGCAGGGGGACGTCAATGCCGCCAAGATCGTCATCGGCGAGCGCGCGCGCATCACCGGCTCGCTGACCGCCGAGGAGATCGTGATCCGCGGCAGCGTGCAGGGCTCCATCCGCGGCAACAGCGTCACCTTCCAGTCGACGAGCCACGTCGAGGGCGACGTCTTCCACAAGTCGCTGTCGATCGAGCAGGGGGCCTACTTCGAGGGCAAGTCGCGCCGCTCCGACGATCCCATGGCGGTGCCCCGCAACAACGGCATCATGCCGCCCCCGCACCAATAGACGCTTTGGTACGCCCGGCGACTCCCCTGCGGGGAGCGGGCCGCCGGGCGCAAATGCGACCTCAGTCGGAACCAGGCAGGCCGAGGTGGTGCTTGCGCGCCTCGTAGAGGATCAGCGCGGTCGCCACCGCCAGGTTGAGGCTGTCGAGCTTGCCGGCCATGGGGATCTTGACGAGATCCCGGCACGCCCCCTTCAGGGCATCGCTCAGGCCCGGCCCCTCGCCACCCATCACCAGCAGCGTCGGCCCCGCGTAGTCCTGTGCCCGGAAGTCCTTGCGGGCATCGAGGTGCGAGCCCACCACCTGCCCCGTCCAGCGTGTCGCGAGCCCGGCGAACGCCTCCCCCTGCAGCCGCACCAGCGGCACGTTGAAGACCGAGCCCATGCTGGCGCGCACCGCCTCGCGCGAGTAGGGATCGACCGTGTTGCCGACGAGCACGACGCCGCTCGCCCCGACCGCATCCGCCGTGCGCACGATGGTGCCGAGGTTGCCGGGGTCGCGCACCGCCTCCAGCGCCACCCACAGGGCGTCCTGCTCCGGCGCGGCGGGCGCCGGCGCCCAGCGCTGCTCGAACACGCCCAGCACGGACTGCGGGTTGTCCTTGGCGGCGATCTTTCCGAGCACCGCCTCGGACACCTCCAGGCACTCGGCGTCGGCCTTCATCGCCCAGCGCACCAGCTCTTGCGTGATGCCGCCGCCGGCCGAGCCCGCCAGGAACGCCAGCATCCTCGGCGTCCAGCCGGCATCCCGCGCCATCACCAGCACGGATGCGCCCTCGGCGACGAACAGCCCGGTCTCGCGCCGCACCTTGCGCATCTCCAGCGAGCGGATCAGCTTCACGCGCTCGTTCTGCAGGCTGCTGATGGCCTTGGGGACGGGATCGGGCCTAGCCATCGCTCGCCTGCCAGCGCGTGAACATGGAGGTCGGCAGCAGCCGCCCGGCGCTCTGCTCGACCACGGCAAGCTCGCCACTCTCGATGCGGGCGGGCCGCCGCAGGCAGTCGGCCACCAGCGCGTGCGTCGCCAGCGCCGAGGCCCGGATGGCGTACGTGGTGAGCACCAGCGCCGCGCGCCCCGGCGCCAGCAGCTTGCCGCATTCCGTGAGCAGCGGCGCCAGATCGCGGAACACGTCCCACACCTCGTTGTCGGGCCCGCGTCCGAACTTCGGCGGATCGACCAGGATCACGTGATAGGTGCGCCCGCGCCGCACCTCTCGCGCGACGAACTTGCGCGCGTCGTCGAGAATCCAGCGGATCGGCGCCTCCCCCATCTTCGAGGCCGCCTGGTTCTGCTTGGCCCAGCCGATCGCCTTGCGCGAGGCATCGAGGTGCGTCACCTCCGCGCCGGCCCGCGCCGCGATCAGGGAGGCGGCACCCGTGTAGGCGAACAGGTTCAGCACGCGCGGGGTCTCCCCCCTGACCTCCCCGACGCGCTCGACCATCCACTGCCAGTGCGGCAGCTGCTCCGGGAAAATGCCGAGGTGCCGGAAGCTGGTCAGCCGGCACAGCACCGTCGTGCCCATCACCTCGAGCGGCCAGGTCTCGGGCAGCGGCTTGTCGAAGCGCCAGCGGCCGCCGTCGTCGTCCTCCTCGCTCTTGTTCGCCTTGAATTGTGCGTTGGAGCGCAGCCAGACGCCGGGCTCGCTGGCCTGGCTCCACATCGCCTGCGGCTCCGGCCGGTCGACGACGAACCTGCCGAAGCGCTCGAGCTTGCGCCCCGCGCCGCTGTCGAGGAGCGCGTAGTCGGCAAACCCCGCCGTCGCGACGACGTCGAGCGAAGGGATCTCGCCGTGCGTCATGGCGTGGCGCCTTCCACCGCTGCGGGTCCCGCCTCGTCGAGCAGCATCGCCATGGCAAGCGAGTCGTGGTCGACGCCATCGATGCGCAGATCGCGCCGGAAGCGGCCCTCGTGCTGGAAGCCGAGCCGCTCGTATAGGCGAATGGCGCGCGCGTTGTCTGCCCGCACGTGCAGGCTGACGCGCGAGAGGCCTCTCGCACGCGCCGCCGCCAGCACCGAGCCGATCAGCCGTGCACCAAGCCCCTTGTCGCGATACGGCGGCGCGATGCCGATGCCGAGCGCCCCCCCGTGCCGCATCGTCTCGCGCTCGCGCAGAATGACATCGCACCAGCCGACCACGCCGCCATTGTCGAGCGCAACGTGCTGGGTGAACTCGCCCCTGATCGCACGCCCGACGAACTGCCGCGTGCTCTCGATCGCGGGAGCCTCGAGGAAGGCAAGGTAGCGCTTCTCGCGCGCCACCTCGTCGAGAACGGCATGAAAGCCCTCGATATGCTCCTCGCGGATCGGGACGATCTCGATCGTCACGGCATGCCTCTCGTGAATGAACGCCGACACCTTCAGCGCCGTCATGGTCGGGCTTGTCCCGACCATCCAGCCATCCGCTGGCGTCTCACCTGCTGAAAGCCGCATCCTCGGGACCAGCCCGAGGATGACATGGTGTGTGGGTCAAAGAACCTACTCCGCCGCGGGCTTGGCCGCGTGCGGTTGATCCAGCTCGTTGTCGATCTGCAGGGCCTCCGACAGCCGGTTGTAGGCGCCGCACAGCGCGATGCGCAGGGTCAGCTCCACGATCTGGCTCTCGCTGAAGAACCGGCGCAGGTTGTCGAACACCGCGTCGCGGATGCGGCCCGGCGTATTGGTGACCCGCACCGAATAGTCGATCACCGCCCGGTCGACCTCGTCGAGCTCCGGATGATCGGTCGCCGGCAGGCTCGCGATCGCCTCGTCCGAGAGCCCCTCCACCTTCAGCTTCGGCTTGTGGTGGCTGACGCAGTATTCGCATTCGTTGAGCTTGGAGACGACGACGATGGCGAGCTCGATATAGCGCCACTTGATGGCGCCGCGCGCCTTCAGCTCCATCAGCAGGTTCGACAGATGGTCGAGCGCCGGCGGCACGTGCGCCAGCACCGCCGCCTGGTTGCGGAACGGTCCGTAGCTGGCGACGAACCTCTCGTAGGTCTCGGCATACTTGGGCTCGAGGCCCGACGACGGCAGAAGCGGTACGCGGCTCATGGTGGTGCAATCCGGAACGGTTCCCTCTCCCCGTTCCTACGGGGAGAGGGTTAGGGTGAGGGGCAGCCACGTCTCGGCCGCCGGCGATGAGACGGCGCAAGGATCCAATATTTCTTGAGGTCCAGCAAGTTGCTGCCCCTCACCCCGGCCCTCTCCCGCAGGTGGAGAGAGCGGGCTTCCTTCGCGCCCGGCGGCCGGCTTCCCGCAGGGAAGTCGCCGGGCGCAAAACTAATCAAGATCCTCGACCTTGATGGCGTCCGCCCCGGTCATGCGGTGCGCCAGCGACGTCTCCAGGAACTCGTCGAGGTCCCCGTCGAGCACGCCCTTGGGATCCGAGCTCTGCGTGCCCGTGCGCAGGTCCTTCACCAGCTGGTAGGGCTGCAGCACGTAGGATCGGATCTGGTGCCCCCAGCCGATGTCGGTCTTGCTGGCAGCTTCCGCGTTCGCCTTCTCCTCGCGCTTCTTGAGCTCGAGCTCGTAGAGCCGCGACTTCAGCATCGCCCAGGCGATGGCCCGGTTCTTGATCTGCGAGCGCTCCTGCTGGCTCGCCACCACGATGTTGGTGGGCATGTGCGTGATGCGCACCGCCGAATCCGTCGTGTTGACGTGCTGGCCGCCGGCGCCCGAGGCCCGGTAGGTGTCGATCCGGCAGTCGCTCTCGCGGATCTCGATCTCGATGTTCTCGTCGACGACCGGAAACACCCACACGCTCGAGAACGAGGTGTGCCGGCGCGCGTTGCTGTCGAACGGCGAGATCCGCACCAGGCGGTGCACGCCCGACTCGGTCTTGAGCCAGCCGTAGGCGTTCTCGCCCTTGATCAGCAGCGTCGCCGACTTGAGGCCCGCCTCCTCGCCGGCGCTGGCCTCGACCATGCTCACCTTGTAGCCGCGCTTCTCCGCCCAGCGGATGTACATGCGGGTGAGCATCTCGGCCCAGTCCTGGCTTTCGGTGCCGCCGGCGCCGGCATGCACCTCGAGGTAGGTGTCGTTGCCGTCCGCCTCGCCCGACAGCAGCGCCTCGACCTCCTGCCGCCGCGCCGTCTCGGCAAGCTGGCGCAGGATCCCCTCGCCCTCGCTGATCGAGGCCTCGTCGCCCTCCGCATCGCCGAGCTCGATCAGCGTGATGGCATCGTCCAGGTCGCGCTGCAGGCGGCTGTAGCCGGAGATCGCCTTGTCCAGGCTCATGCGCTCGCGCATCACCTTCTGCGCCGCCGCCTGGTTGTTCCAGAGGGTTGGATCCTCCGCCTTTTTATTCAGCTCTGCCAGTCTCTTGGATGCGGTATCCCAGTCAAAGATGCCTCCGCAGCAGGGCCAGCGACTGGCGGACGTTCTCGGCAAGCTTTTCGGCCTCGGCGCGCATGGGCGGCTCCTTCTCGCATGACGAGTCGATGAATTGGCAGGGGTTCTAGCGGAAACCGGCGGCAAAAGGAAAGGGGGGCGGGCGCGCCGGCCGGGCTTGCAGCTTGCGCCGGGCCGGAGGCACCGCTAGCCTTGTGCCAGCGCCGATTTGACGGTCAGCTTGCGGGCGCTTGAACAAATACAGCTAAAGCGAACGGCACCTTGCGATTGCCGGCTCCGCCTGTATGCCCCGCCCGACCGATCGCCCTCGGCCCAACCGGACGAGGCTGACCCATGCGACTGGCTGTCATCGCCGACATTCACGGGAACTGCCTGGCGCTGGAGGCCGTGCTGGCCGACATCGCAGGCCTCGGGATCACCGAGATCCTCAACCTGGGCGACCACCTGAGCGGCTGGATCGACCCCGCGCGCACCGCCGATCTTCTCATGGACCGGCCCGACATCGTCACCATTGCCGGCAACCAGGACCGCCGCATGCTGGAGGCGCAGCGCGCCGGAACGGCCGGTGCGCGCTGGGACTGCGCCCGGCTCTCGGCGGCACACTACCAGTGGCTGGCGGCGCAGCCGGCGACCTCCGTCCACCGCGGCAAGATCTTCCTCTGCCACGGCTCGCCGCTGGGCGATGAGGACTACTGGCTCGAGGACGTGGCCCCCGATGGCCGCGTCTCGCTGGCCGCGATCGAGAGCATCGAGGAGCGGGCCAGAGGCGTCGCCGCCTCCCTTCTGCTGTGCGCCCACACCCACGTGCCGCGCAGCGTTCGCCTCGCGAACGGACGCATCATCGTCAATCCGGGCAGCGTCGGCCTTCCGGCCTACCCCTCGAGCCGGCCCCATCCCCACCGCATCGAGACCGGCACGCCGGACGCCTGCTACGCCGTCGTCGAGGCCGAGCAGGGGCCCTGGCAGGTGACGTTCCGCCATGTGCCGTACGATCGCATGGGCGCCGCGCGCCTGGCCGCGCGCAACGGCTCGCCCGTCTGGGAGCGCGCGCTGGCCACGGGCTGGCTGCGCTGAGACTTGGGCAATTGAGGGGTTGGCCGCACGGCAGCCAGCTCCGGCGCGCTCACTTCAGCGCCCACTTGATCGCCAGCGAGACGGCCCCGACGGCCCCGACGCCGGCGAGCCACAGGCCCGCGAACCACAGCAGCCGCGCCACCCAAGGCGCGCGAGGCTTGGCCCGCCTGTGCTCGCCGCCGTCCATCAGTGGTACCCGGCGTCGGGATCGACCTTGCCGCGAAACACCCAGTAGGACAGCGCCGTGTAGCCGAGGATCATCGGCACCAGCACGACCGCCCCGACGATCAGGAACTTGAGGCTCACATCCGGCGCCGCCGCCTCCCAGATGCTGAGCGACGGCGGCACGATGTAGGGATAGAAGCTGATGCCGAGCCCCACGTAGGACAGCACGAACAGGCCGTTCGCGGCGATGAACGGCATCACGTCGCGCTCCTGCTTCAGGCTCCAGAACAGCGCCATCGCCGTCGCGCCCACCAGCACCGGCACGGGCGCCGTGTAGAGAATGGCCGGCCACGCCAGCCAGCGCTGCATGTAGACCGCATCGAGGAACGGCGTGATCACGCTGACGATGCCGATCAGGCCGAGGGTGGCGGTCGCCGCGTACCAGGCCAGGCGGTGCGCCTCCCGCTGCAGCTCGCCGCTGGTCTTCATCACCAGCCACGTCGCCCCCAGCAGCGCGTAGCCCACCACCAGGGCAACCCCCGTCAGGATGCTGAAGGGTGTGAGCCAGTCCCACCAGCCCCCCGCATAGGCACGATCGTCGACCGGAATGCCCTGCACCAGCGCGCCGAGCGCAATCCCTTGCGCAAAGGCCGCCAGCGTCGACCCGGCCGCGAAGCCGAAGTCCCACAGCTCCTGATTGTTCTGGCTCCTCCAGCGGAACTCGAAGGCGACGCCCCGGAACACGAGGCCCAGCAGCATCACGGTGAGCGGCGCGTAGAGCGCCGGCAGCACCACCGCGTAGGCCAGCGGAAACGCCGCCAGCAGCCCGCCGCCGCCGAGCACGAGCCAGGTCTCGTTGCCGTCCCACACGGGCGCCACGGAGTTCATCATCACGCCGCGCTCGTGCTTGTCCTTGAACAGCGGGAACAGGATGCCGATGCCGAGGTCGAAGCCGTCGAACAGCACGTAGGCGATCACCGCGAAGGCAATGATCGCGGCCCAGATGAAGGCAAGGTCGAAAGGCATGCTTGGCCTCCTCCGGTCAGCGTGACGGCTCTGTGCCGGCCTTCAGCGAGCGTGCCGGCCCGGGCATTATGCCGGCCGCGCGCTGCGGGATGTCCGCCGCGAGGTCGGGCTCGGCGATGGAGGGCGTGTGCGCCATCAGCCGCAGGATATAGAGCGTGCCCATGCCGAACACCGCGAAATACACGAGCACGAAGGCGACGAGCGAGGCCCCGACCGCCGGCGCCGCGATCGGCGACACGCTGTCGACGGTCCTGAGCACGCCGTAGACCGTGAACGGCTGCCGCCCGACCTCGGTCGTGATCCATCCCGCCAGCACCGCGCCGAACCCGGCAGGCGTCATCGCCACGGCCGCCCGGTGCAACCACGTGCTGTTGTAGAGCCTTCCGCGCCATCGCGCGATCAGGCTCCAGGCGCCGAGCGCCGCCATGGCCAGACCCAGCCCCACCATGACCCGGAACGACCAGAACACCAGCGGCGCGTAGGGCCTGTCCTCCTTGGGAAACGCCTTCAGGCCCTTCACCGTGCCGTTCCAGTCGTGCGTGAGGATGTAGCTGCCGAGCTTCGGGATCTCGAGCGCGAACCGCGTCGTCTCCGCCGCCATGTCTGGCATGCCGAGCACGATGAAGGGCGCACCCGAGCGCGTCTCGAAGTGGCCCTCCATGGCCGCGATTTTCGCTGGCTGGTGCTGCAGCGTGTTGAGGCCGTGCAGGTCGCCGGCCACGATCTGCAGCGGCGCCACGATGGTCGCCATCCACATGGCCATGGAGAACATCAGCCGCGCCGCCTCGTTGCGGCGGTCGGCGAGGAGATGGAACGCGGCCGTGCCGCCCACCACCAGCGCCGTCGTCAGGTAGGCGGCGAGCACCATGTGCACGAGCCGGTAGGGAAACGACGGATTGAAGATCACCGCCCACCAGTCGGTCGGGATGAACTGGCCCTTGTCGTTGATGGCAAAGCCAGCCGGTGTGTGCATCCAGCTGTTGGCGGCGAGGATCCAGAACGCCGACAGCAGCGTGCCGACGGCGACCATCAGCGTCGCGGCAAAATGCAGGCCCTTGCCCACCTTCTGCATGCCGAACAGCATGATGCCGAGGAAGCCCGCCTCGAGGAAGAAGGCGGTGAGAACCTCGTAGCCCATCAGCGGGCCGATCACCGGTCCCGCCTTGTCGGAGAACACGCTCCAATTGGTGCCGAACTGGTAGCTCATCACGATGCCCGACACCACGCCCATGCCGAACGTGATGGCGAAGATCTTCTTCCAGAAGTTGAAGACGGAAAGGAAGACGGCCCGCCCGGTGGCGAGCCACAGGCCCTCGAGCACGGCGAGATAGCTCGCCAGCCCGATCGTGAATGCGGGGAAGATGATGTGCGCGGAAACGGTGAACGCGAACTGCAGCCGCGCCAACATCAGGGCGTCGAGATCCATGGCCCAGCCTCTCCAAGCTCGGGGACGCGTGCCTTGCGAACCGTCCTGCCGCCCCAAGCTCGAGCTGTGGCGGAACCCCTACGCCTTGGCTTCCAGCCCGCGGACGCTCTTGGCTTCCGCATGACCGGTCTCCGGCGCAAGCGTCTCCGCCTCTTCCGTGCCAGGATCATCGGGAGCCCGGGGCGGCACGAAGATGCGTGGCCCTTGAGATTTGGCGTGTTTGCCCGCTTCGCCAAGGGTGGCCGTTGCCGCTGGGGAAATTGGCCGCACGCTGGCGTCGCGCTGCACGGCCGGCGCGGCGGTGCCGGTTGTCGCCGCCCCCGGCTGGCCGGTCGCGACCTCCGGCAGCTGCTCGATCACGCTGTCGGTGTGGGCGCCGAGCGAGACCAGTGCGTCGACCTTGGCCGCGAGCAACTCGCCCTCCGCCTCGTCGATGGCCTCCACCGGCACCCGCCACTTGAAGGCGTCGAGCTGCCCCGTCACCGGCGACATCGGCGCCCAGCGGTCGGAGACGACGCCGTCGGCCGTCCACGCCGGATCGCGCGGCGCGTTGACGGCGCGCGCCAGCCACTCGCGCACGCGGCCGGTGGCCCCGTGCTCGGCGTTCTCGATGCGCGCCATCAGCGTGCACACGCGCTGCGTCAGCCGGTGCTCGGTGAGCGGCTCGAGCGCGCGGCGGGCCTCCGCCCATTCGCGCGCCTCCAGCGCCGTGACGGCGATGGCAATGTTGGATTCCGCCGAGTTCGGCGTGATCCGGCCGAGCTGGCGCACGCGCGCCAGACGATCCTTCGGGCTGTCGCCCGGCCGCGCGAAGGCGTAGGCCGCGGCGAGATCGGGATGCGGCGACAGTCGCCAGGTCTTCAGGAGCACGCGCGCGGTACGCGGCGTCGAGCCCTGCGAGGCGAGTATGCGTCCTGCGATCGCCGCCGCCGGCACCAGGTCGGGCGCGAGGCGGTGCGCCTCGAGCGCCATCTCTAGCGCCTTCTGCGGCAGCGCCTCCTCGTTGGCCTGCGCGATGGCCGTGAGCAGAACCGCCCGGCGGCGGTTGACCGTCGCCTTGTCGAGCAGCTGCTGCCGACGCGCGATCTCGAGCGTGTCGAGCGCGCCGGGCCAGTCGTGGTCGCGGCACTGGATGTCGAACAGCGCCTCCACCGGCCAGTCGAGCTTGGCGTTGAGCTTCAGCGCCCGCTCCGCGTATTGCCGCGCCGCCTCCTTCTCGTTCTCGCGCTGCGCCTCGAGGAACAGGCCGCGCAGGCCGAGCTGCTCCGTGTCCGGCGCCCCGAGCATCGCCTCAAAGATGCGCCGCGACGTCGTACGGTCGCCGACGAGCTCCGCCGTCTGCGCCCGCAAAAGGTGCGTCAGCGGCTCGTTGGGCAGCGCCTTGCGCGCCTGGGCGGAGTAGCGCGTGGCAAGCATGCGGTCGCCGGCGCCGACGGCGATGATGCCGCCCGAGATGGCTTCCAGCCCGCGCTTCTGCCGCCGCCTGTGCAGGTAGTTGCCGAGCGTCGCCGGGCTCATCCAGATGCCCCGCAGCACGCTCCACGCCAGCACCGAGGCCGCGACGAGGAACATCAGCCCGACGAAGGCGCGGAACACGCTCGTCTCGGCCACGTAGTCCTGCCACTCGATGACGATGCTTCCCGGCCGGTCGGCGAGCCAGTGCAGCCCCATGACCGCGCCGAGGATGGCGATCAGGAAGAGAACGAGCCGGATCATCTTTGCGCCTCACCGAGCGAGACCTTGAGCTGCTGCTCGATCTGCGTATTGGCCACGTTCACGGCCTGCCGCGCCTCGACCTTCTTCAGCCAGTCCTCGGCGACGAGCGCCGGCTTCGGCGGCAGCTTCTTGCCCTGCGACATGACCTCGCCGAGCTGGCTCTCCTTGAGCGCCGTCTCCATGCGCCCGACGATGGCCTCGACGCTGGTGTCGTCGGCGGCATGCCCGGCCTTGCGCACGCGCACCACCGACTTGGCGCCGTTGACGAGGCGGTCGATGAGCGTTGCGTTGGCGGGCTCGCCCTCCGCGTCGATGATCGCCGTGGCGATGCGCCGGAAGCTTCTCTGCAGGTCCGCCAGCGGCGGCACGCCTTCGAGCGCGAAGCGCTCGATCGGCTTCAGGTCGACCCGGCCCTGCGCCACCTTCTGCACGGCCGCAAGCTCGGACGGGTACGGCCTGCCGCTGTCGACGGCGCGCTTCAGGTTGCCGAGCTCCAGCAGCAGCACGATGCGCGAGGCATTGGCGTTGCGGTCGGCCTCGGAGCGCGTGAAGGCCTGCACGTCCTTCTCCATGGCCCCGACCTTGGCCGCCAGCGGTCCGAGCTCGGAGGCCCGCGCCGCGCCCGACAGCCGCTCCTCGATCTCGCCCCTGAGCGTGTCGATGCGCTGGCTGAGCCGCCCCGTCTCCGTGCGCAGCGCCGACAGCTCGCCGTCGACGCGCGTGATCAGCGCCTTGGCCGCGGGGCTGGGCTCCCGGCCGGCCGGGGTCGGCACCGTCGCCAGGATCTCGTCCATCTTGGTGAGGCGCTCGGCAAGCCCCGGCGGGATGTCCTGCCCGCCGATCCGGGCCTCCAGCTGGCGTGCGTCCGCCGCCGTCCGCGCCTGCGCGTCCTTGAGCGCGGCGAGCCCGCGCTGGGCCTCGTCGAGCCGGGCCCGCAATCCCTCGGCGCCCGGCCGCCCGCCGATGGCGGCCTCCATGTCGGACACGCGCTTGCCGATCTCGCTGACGAGGCTTGCCTGCCGGCTGGCCGCATCCCGGTCGCGCATCATCTCGCCTGCGAGCACGACGAGCCCCGCGCCGACGGCACCCGCAGCCAGATGCGAGAGAAGCCCCGCAGCCGACATCGCGCGGCGCGGCGGCGGCACCGCGGCGCCGGCCTCGGCCTTGTGCGCCTCGCTTCCCTCGGCCTCGGGTGCGGCGTCAGCCTTTGCCGCATCCTCCCCCGGCTTCGCCGTGTCGGCCGGCGGCTCGACCTCGGTCGCCTTGAGCTCGATCGTGGCGTAGGGGCGCTTGCCCTCGCCGCCACGGCCCTGATCATCGGAACTGTTGGACATGTCGTCCGCCTGGCCTCCAACTCTTGAACTTGCGCAGTCGCCGTGCGCGTCCGGCATCACCCGTGCCGGCCTTGCCATCCTGCCGCACGGCGGGCGTGACGGGACCTTGCCGCTCGTATCCCTGGTACCGCCCATCTGAGGTCCCTGTCCCGCCTGCGGCAAGCGCGAGGCGGGGATCCCAGATGAAAAGCGGTCCTAGAAGCATTAACTTGCTAGTACCGTTTGCTTTCCGAAGTTCGCTCGCAAGGTTGCCGCTCCGCCATGCCAACGTCGGGAAGCGGGCCTTAGGCCTCGTCCTCGTCGTGCGCGACCGTCCGCGGCCCTCCCGCGCGCTCTACGATCGAGGCAAGCACCTGGCGAAGCGACGGCTCGGCCGCAACCTCGACGCCGACCCCTCCCAATGGCTCCAACCGCCGGGCTACCGCTTGCGAGAGGCAGAAGTGCGTCAGCCCCTTCACGTACTCCGAGAGCCCGTGCTTCTTGATCAGGCTCGCATACACCGCAGCCGTGTGCGGCGACAAGAGGATCACGCCCTCGATCTCCCCCATCCAGATCTGCTCGACCGCATCCTCCGACAGCGACTTGGCTGCATTGGTGCGGTAGACCACGACCTCAACCACGCGGAATCCCTGCGCTTCCAGATCTCCCTTGAGGTCGGCAGCGAGCCTGTCGCCGGCCAGATGCATGAGCAATCCCGCCGCCGGGTCGACGACCGAGACGATGTGCTGCATCAGCTCCTGGGCGTTGCCGGCGCCGGTGATCACGGTCGCAAAGCCGAGCGCCCGCGCCTCCTCCGCCGTCGCCTTGCCGACGGCGAACAGCGGCAGCCCCACCGCCTCGCGCCGAGCCGGATGGTTGCGCAGCGCCTTCAGCGCGTTGCGGCTGGTGGCGATCAGCGCCTGCACGCCGTCGAGCTCGATCGGCGCTCCGTCCACATATGCGACCGAGAGCAGCGGCTCCACCGTCGCCTCGTGGCCGAGGCGCTCGAGCGCGGCGCGCAGCTTGATGGCGTCGGGCTCGGCCCGTGTGACGAGCAGCCGCATATCGCTATCCGGCCAGGAAGTCGGGGCCGGCGCGGCCGAGCAGCTCCTCCGCCGCCTCCACCGCCGCCTTGACGCCCGCGTGCGGGGGCGTGCGCAGGTCGATCTCGTGCGCGACGCTGCCGTCGGGCTTCAGGATCATGCCGCGGAAGCGCACCTCGCCGTC
Source organism: Hyphomicrobiaceae bacterium (assembly GCA_033764875.1). Taxonomy (GTDB): domain Bacteria; phylum Pseudomonadota; class Alphaproteobacteria; order Rhizobiales; family Hyphomicrobiaceae; genus AWTP1-13. The sequence goes on from JANRIO010000129.1 coordinate 17,131, forward strand.
GCCGAGCTCGGCAAGCCCGGCGATGGGCGTCCGGCACGAGCCGTCCAGCCGGCGCAGGAAGGCGCGCTCGATCTCGACTGCCAGCGCCGAAGGCTGGTGGTTGATGGCGGCGATCAGCATGCCGACCTCGGCATCCCCCTCGCGCATCTCCACGCCGACTGCGCCCTGCGCGCACGCCGGCAGCATCTCGTCGGTGGCGATGATCGACGTGATCCGGCTCGCAAGCCCCAGCCGGTTGAGGCCGGCGCAGGCGAGCAGCGTCGCGTCCGCCACGCCCTCCTCGAGCTTCCTCAGCCGCGTCTCGACGTTGCCGCGCAGGCCGGTCACCTTCAGGTCCGACCGCAGGTGCCGCACCTGCGCCTGCCGGCGCAACGAGGCGGTGGCGACGACAGCGCCGGGCGCCAGCTCCATGAGGCTCGCCGCCGCCCGGCTGATGAAGGCGTCGCGCACGTCCTCGCGCGGCAGGATGGCGCGGATGGCAAGCCCCTCGGGCAGCACCGTCGGCATGTCCTTCATGGAGTGCACGGCGATGTCGATCTCGCCGGCGATGAGCGCCTCCTCCAGCTCCTTGGTGAACAGCCCCTTGCCGCCGGCCTCCGACAGCAGCCGGTCCTGGATGCGGTCGCCCGACGTCTTGAAGATCTTGATCTCGAAGCTGGGCGCACGGGCGCCGTGGGCTGCGGCAAGCCTGGCCTCGACCTCGCGCGCCTGGGCGAGCGCCAGCGGCGAGCCGCGCGTGCCGATGCGGATGTGCGAGGCTTGCAAACGCGCTTCTCCGGATGTTAGAGCAGGACGCCTCGCGCGGGAGCGCGCGAAGCTGCTCGCGATTTCAATCACCTAGCGTGCGTCCGGTGGCAGGCAGACGAGGCGCGCCAGGCAGCTGGCCTCTGTCTCCGGCGCCGTGCATCGCGACCGAACCGAAGGCCCGATCCCAAGGGTTGCGCCGTTCCTCACGCAAACACAAGGCGCCATTAAGCTCATGTCGGCCCCGCGCGCAAATCCATCGACCGGGACCTCGCGCGTGCTTGGCCTCGAGACGAGCTGCGACGAGACGGCCGCGGCCGTGGTCGAGCGCCGTCCGGACGGCACCGGCACCATCCTGTCCAACCTCGTGCGCTCGCAGTGGGAGGAGCACCGCGCCTTCGGCGGCGTCGTGCCCGAGATCGCCGCCCGCGCCCACGTCGAATGCCTGGACGACATCGTCGCCGGGGCGCTGGCCGACGCCGGGCTCGGCTTGCGCGACCTCGACGGCATCGCCGTGACGGCGGGCCCCGGCCTCATCGGCGGCCTGCTGGTGGGCGTCACCACCGCGCAGACCCTGGCCCTCGTCCACAAGCTGCCGCTGATCGCTGTCAATCACCTGGAGGCGCACGCGCTCACCGTGGGCCTGACCGAAGGCCTCAAGCCGCCTTACGTGCTGCTGCTCGTCTCGGGCGGGCACACCCAGCTTCTCGTCGTCCACGATGTCGGCAGCTACCGCCGGCTCGGCTCCACCATCGACGACGCCTTGGGCGAGGCCTTCGACAAGACCGCGAAGCTCTTGGGGCTCGGCTTTCCCGGCGGCCCCGCCGTCGAGCGCGCGGCAGCGCACGGTCGCGAGGGCCGCTTCGCCCTGCCGCGGCCCATGCACGGCCGGCCCGAGCCCAACTTCTCCTTCGCTGGCCTCAAGACCGCCGTGCGCCACCAAGCACAGGCGCTCGCGCCGCTCACCGAGCCCGACATCGCCGACCTGTGCGCCGATTTCCAGCGCGCCATCGCCGACAGCGTCGCCGACCGTGTGGCCAAGGCGCTGGCGCTGGCAACAGACGTGCTGGGGACCGGGTCGTTGCCGGATGGCGCAGCCTCGGCCTCGGGCCGCCACCTCGTCGTCGCCGGCGGCGTCGCCGCCAACCAGGTGCTGCGCGCCCGCCTCGCCGAGACGGCGGCGGCGGCCGGCTTCACCCTGCACGTGCCGCCGCCGGCGCTGTGCACCGACAACGCCGCCATGGTCGCCTGGGCCGGCGCCGAGCGCCTCGCGCGCGGCCTCGCCGACGATCTGCTCGCCGTCACCGCCCGCGCCCGCTGGCCGCTCGACCCGGATGCCGCGCCCGTGCTGGGCGCGGGGCGGCTGGGGGCGAAGGCGT
>JANRIO010000024.1:0-47681 GCA_033764875.1 Hyphomicrobiaceae bacterium
GGTAGCCGGGGGCTGGATGCCAGCACAGGTGGGGGATGCTGGTGCCGTGGCGCTGGGCGACCTGCCAGATGGTCTCGCCGGGCTCGGCCTCCACCGGCTTGCCGTCGAGCTCGAAGGTGATCTTGTCCGACATTCGCGGCCTCAGCTCTTCGTAGGTTGGGTCGAGCGCCAGCGAAGACCCAACACAGGTCGTGATCGCAATGCGTTGGGTCTGCGCTTCGCTTGACCCAACCTACGCGCGCTCCGCCCGGAATGACAGTTCGTGCTCACCGCAGGTCCTCCGGGAAGAACTTGAACACCGACTTGAGCGGGTTGGGGGCGGCCTGGCCGAGGCCGCAGATGGAGGCATCGCCCATCACCTGCGCGAGGTCGGCAAGCAGGTCCGCATCCCATTGCGCGCCGCTCATGAGCTTGACGGCCTTCTCGGTGCCGTTGCGGCAGGGCGTGCACTGCCCGCAGCTCTCGTCCTCGAAGAAGCGCATCAGGTTCAGCGCCACGGCCTTCATGTCGTCCCTGTCGGAGAGAACGACGACGGCGTGACTGCCGACGAAGGCACCGTGCGGCTCGAGGCGGCCGAAGTCGAGGGGGATGTCGGCCATGTAGGCCGGCAGGATGCCGCCCGAGGCGCCGCCCGGCAGGTAGCCCTTGAAGTGGTGGCCGTCGGCCATGCCGCCGCAGGCCTCGATCAGCTCGCGGGCGGTCGAGCCGGCGGCCGTCAGCACGACGCCGGGGGACCTGACGCGGCCGGAGACGGAGTAGGAGCGCAGGCCCTTGGCCCCGTTCCTGCCCTGACCCGCAAACCATGCCGGACCCTTGTCGAGGATCGCCGGCACCCAGAACAGCGTCTCGATGTTGTTGACGAGCGTCGGGCGGCCGAACAGCCCCACCTGGGCGACGTAGGGGGGGCGGTGGCGGGGCAGGCCGCGCTTGCCCTCGATCGATTCGAGCATGGCGCTCTCCTCGCCGCAGATGTAGGCGCCGGCGCCGCGGCGCACGTGCACGCGCGTGTGGGGCGCAAGGCCGTCCGCCTCGAGGGCGGCGATCTCGGCCTTCAGGATCTTGAGGGCGGCCGGATACTCGTCGCGCAGGTAGATGTAGACGTCGCCGGCCTCCACCACCCAGGCCGCGATCAGCATGCCCTCGAGGAATTTGTGCGGCTCGCTCTCGAGGTAGACGCGGTCCTTGAAGGTGCCGGGCTCGCCCTCGTCGCCGTTGACGGCCATCAGGCGCGGACCCGGCTCGGCGCGCACGAGGCTCCACTTGCGGCCGGTGGGAAAGCCGGCGCCGCCAAGGCCGCGCAGGCCGCCGTCGGAGAGCGCGGCGATCACGCTCTCGGGGCTGCGTGCGCCGGACAGACATTCGGTCAGGATCTTGTAGCCGCCGGCGGCGCGGTAGGCGGCGAGGCTCTGGTAGGCGGGAAGCTCGGGCGAGAGTGCCCGCGCACGGGCCAGGGCGAGCACGGTTGCGGCGTCGGCGGCCGGCACGTGGCGGTGGCCGACCTCGGCGGCGGGCGCCTGGTGGCAGGCCCCCATGCACGGCGCGCGCACGACGCGCACGTCCGGCACGCCGGCGTCGGCAAGCGCGGCCGCCAGGGCGTCGCCGCCGGCCAGGGCGCAGCTCAGGCTCTCGCAGACGCGGATGGTGACCGGGGCGGGGGGCGCCTCGCCGTCGGCGACGACGTCGAAATGCGCGTAGAAGGTCGCGACCTCGTAGACCTCGGCCATGGGCATGCGCAGGGCCTCGGCGAGCGCGTGGAGCAGGCCTGCCGGCAGGCACCCGTGCGCATCCTGAATCGCATGCAGGTACTCGATGAGGAGGGCGCGCTCCTTCGGCCCATCCCCCAGCAGCGCGGCGAGGGTGCGGGCCTCCTCGGGCTTGAGCGTGCGGCCGCGCGGGTAGGGGGCCGCTTTGCGGCGCCCGGAGCCTGGATGGATCGAGCGCCTGGCCCCGACGTCCCTGCCTGCGATGGTCGGACCGGTTGCTTCTGCCATGGGCGCGGCACTCTTCTCCTTGGCCCGCAGGACGAGGCCTGCAGGGTTCGACACCTTGGGTGCGCGTGGAAACGCCGCCGGGCCTTCGCAAGGCCGGAAGCTGCAAGGCACCTGATTTTTGGCATACCATATGCCATGCTGCCCGGGCGTGTCGAGGAGATGCTGCCTCAACAGCCCAACGTCGTTGTGCAGGTGCACACCTAAGCGTGCATGACACAGCGAAATAGTCCGGCTGCAAGCTGGCGTTGCTTCGGGACGGATTGTAAAGGAGAAATCCTTGGGGGGCCTGTGGCGCGCGCGCTGGATCAGGTCGAGCGGCCGAGGTCGCCTGCTCGCGCCGAGGCTTGGCGTCGACGCTCGGATGCACTCCCCACGCAAGGTGCTAGGGCCGGGGCCTTCGGGTGCTCCAGGAGGAACGATCGTTAATGGAACAATGGATAGAGATCGCTACGGCGACACTGCGGGAATGGGCGCCGATGGGGGGGCAGATCCTGTCGATCATCTGGATCAACATCCTCCTCTCCGGCGATAACGCCGTCGTCATCGCCATGGCCTGCCGCGCGCTGCCGCCACGGCAGCGCATGATCGGCATCATGCTCGGGGCCGGCGCGGCGGTGGTGCTGCGCGTGGTGTTCACGGTGGCGCTGCAATACCTGCTGGGGCTGCCCTGGCTGCGGCTGATCGGCGGCCTGCTGCTGGTCTACATCGCGGTGAAGCTGCTGGCGCAGGACGACGGGGGCGACGAGGACGCGATCGCAGGCTCGGACAACGTCTGGGACGCCGTGAAGACCGTGGCCATCGCGGACATGGTGATGAGCCTCGACAACGTGCTCGCGATCGCCGGCGCGGCCAAGGGGCACCCCTGGCTGATCGTGTTCGGCCTCGTCATCTCGATCCCGCTGATCGTGGCCGGCGCGACGCTGATCATGTCGCTGCTGACCCGGTTCCCGGTGCTGGTGTGGGCGGGCGCCGCCCTGCTCGGCTGGATCGCGGGCGAGCTCGTGCTGGAAGATCCCATCAGCAACCCGTTCTTCGAGGCGATCGGCGCTCAGTATGGCCTCGGGCATCACGCCATCGAGCTGACGCTCAAGGTGGCCGGGGCGGCCATCGTGCTGCTGATCGGCTGGACCATGGCCCGGAAGGCGGCCCGCAAGCACGGCGAGACGGCCTAGGACGCCTCGCGTCCCGCATGGCGCTGGCCCGCCGCCCCCTCCGGGGCGGCGGGCTTTTTGTTGCCCCATTCCACCGGTCTGGTGCAAGGGGCCCGCGACAACTGTTGGTGAGGACCGCGAAATCCCGTTGGCGGGGCGTTGCGGAGGCTGTTTAATCGGAACAGTGTCGGAGCGGTGACGGTTGCCTTGCCACCGGCGTCAAACTTGCAAGGCCAGATCGGGCCGGCGCGCCTGCCGGCAGTTGCCCTGGATCGGCATCGGAAGAGAGTGGCACTGATGGCAGCAGCAAACACGCCTCCGTCTGCGCTCGAGCGCGGCTTCGAGCGGAAGGTGCGGCTGTCGACCTGGGCGCTGTTCTTCGAGGCGCTGTGGCCGCGGATGTGGGCTGCCATCGGGCTCGTCTGCCTGTTCATCGCGGCGTCGCTGGCGGGCCTGTGGCCCAAGCTCAGCCCGCTGGTGCACCAGCTGACGCTCGGCGCCTTCGGCGTGGCCTTGCTCGCCATCCTCGTCTGGATCGTGCGCGTGCGGATGCCGGATCGCGATGCCGCCGTGCGGCGCGTGGAGCGCGTCTCGGGCGTGAAGCACCGGCCGGCCTCCTCGTACGAGGACACGCTCACCCTCAACGCGGAGGATCCGCGCACGGTCGCCTTGTGGCAGGCGCATCGCAACCGGCTGGCGCAGTCGCTGGCGCGGCTGCGTGTCGGACCGCCGGAGCCGCGCACCGATCGGCGCGATCCGTTCGCGCTCCGCGTGCTGCTGCTGCTCGCGGTGGTGACGCTGCTGATCGGCGTCGGCGACAGCGCCTCGGACCGGCTGCGCTCGGCGTTCCGCTTCAGCCCGCTGGCCAAGGGCGCAGAAGCGCGCCTCGACGCCTGGATCACGCCGCCTGCCTATACGGGCAAGCCGCCGATCATGCTGGCGGACGGCGGACGGCCGCACAGCGTCGCGTCCGGTGAGCGGTCGGCGAGCGCGTTCGAGGTGCCGGACCGCAGCGTGCTCGTGGTGCGCGGGGCGGGGGCTGGCATCGGCACGCTCACCGTCGAGCTGCCGGGCGACGACGGCGCGCCGCTCAAGATCGAGGGGCAGAAGCCCGACGCCGGCAAGCCAGCAGGGACCGCGGCCGGCGCGGACGTGGCGGAGGTCAAGATCGAGCTGCGGCGCTCAGGCGTCGTCAACATCTTCGCCGACGGCACGCAGATCGGGGGCTGGCAGGTGCAGGTGATCCCCGATACGCCGCCGAAAATCGCGCTGAGCAAGGAGCCCGAGCGCACCCTGCGCGGCGGGCTGAAGCTGTTCTACAAGGTCGAGGACGACTACGGCGTGGTAACGGCGGAGGCGCGGGTGAAGCGCATCAAGCCGAAGAAGGACACGTCGGCGACGGCGTGGGCGCGCAGCAAGGCGAACCGGGGCCTGCGGCAGCCCTACGAGCGCCCGCCCTCGATCGCGCTGCGCCTGCCGAAGGCCTACCCCAAGAGCGCGGAGGGGCAGAGCTTCCAGGAGCTCGGCGATCACCTCTGGGCCGGCATGGCCGTGGAGCTGACGCTGGTGGCGAAGGATCTCGCCGGCCAGAGCGGGCGCAGCAAGCCGCTCGAGATCGTGCTGCCCGAGCGGCAGTTCCGCAAGCCGCTGGCGCGCGCCGTGGTCGAGCAGCGCCGGCATCTCGTGGAGGATCCGCGCAACCGGCCGGACGTGGCCAAGGCGCTGGAGGCGATGACGCTGGAGCCGGAGGGCTTCATCGACGACCTGCAGGTCTACCTGGGGCTGCGGTCGGCCTACTGGCGGCTGGTGCGCGACACCAGCCGCGCCGGCTATCGCAGCGTCATGGCGCAGCTGTGGAGCGTGGCGCTCCGGATCGAGGACGGCAACCTCACCGACGCCGAGCGGGCGCTGCGCGAGGCGCAGGAGCGCCTGTCCAAGGCGCTCGAGAACGGCGCCTCCGACGAGGAGATCCGGCGCCTGATGCAGGAGCTCAGGCAGGCGCTGGCGCAGTTCCTGGAGCAATTGCAGCGGCAGGCCCAGGACCAGCCGCCGATGCAGGGCATGGACCGCAACAGCCAGATGCTGACGAGCCGTGACCTCGACCAGATGCTCAAGAACCTCGAGAACATGGCGCGATCCGGCGACAAGGACATGGCGCAGCAGATGCTGAGCCAGCTGCGCGACATGCTCGACCGCCTGCAGTCGGGCCGCATGGCCGACCAGGGCCAGGGCCAGCGCATGGGCCAGATGATGGACGAGTTCGGCCAGATCATCGGGCGCCAGCAGCAGCTTCTCGACGACACCTTCGGCCAGCAGCGCCAGGGCCAGCAAGGCCAGCAGGGGCAGCAAGGCCAGCGCGGGCAGAAGGGCCAGCGCGGGCAGCAAGGCCAGGGTCAGCAGGGCCAGAACGGCCAGGGGCAGAACGGCGAGGGCCAGGGCGACCAGATGGGCGCGCTCGGCAACCGGCAGCGGGAGCTGCGCGACCGGCTCGACCGCCTGCAGCGCGGCATGCGCGAGCTCGGCATGAACGCGCCCGGCCAGCTCGACGGTGCCGGAGAGGCGATGGACAGGGCCGAGCGGGCGCTGCGCGAGGGCGACCTCGAGGGCGCCGCGGACCAGGAGAAGAACGTCCTGGAGCAGCTGCGCCAGGGCGCGCGCGAGATGGCGCAGCAGATGCTGCGGCAGATGCCGTCGCGCTTCGGCATGACGGGCTCGCAGAACGAGCTCGATCCCATGGGGCGGCCGCCGCAGCGCACCGACGGCACCGACCCCGGCGTCGGCGTCAAGGTGCCGGACCAGATCGACATCCAGCGGGCGCGCGAGATCCTGGAGGAGCTACGCCGGCGCATCGGCGAGACGACGCGGCCGCCGATCGAGCTCGAGTACCTGGAGCGGCTGCTGAAGCGATTCTGAGGGCGCTTTGCGTTGTCTGGGATCGGAAGAAAGTGTCTCTCTAGCTCTCTCGAAGGCGCGAGCAGCTCCACCCCTCGCCCTCACGCGCGAGACGCGACCTGCTCAAGGCCGCGGAGATGTCTTGATCCCCTCTGCGTCCCCGGATGGCGCGGAGCGCCAGTCCGGGGCCTTGCCCCGCTGTGATGATATGATCGCCTCGCGGTCACAGCGCCTCTGCTCCCGGGCGAGATCCCGGACAACCGCGCGGGCGCGCGGTTTCCGGGAATGCATCGGGGTAGCTGAACGGAAGGCGCTGAGCTTCCCCCCTCTCGCCGGTCGCGGCGAATTTCACCAAGCTAGTTGCTCTCGCTCGGCTTGCGCAGGGCGCTGTCGGCCTTGAGGAAGGCCTCGACCTCCGGCGTCAGGGGCGGGCCCTCGGCCTCCTGCGGCGTGGCGCCCAGGGCCTCCACCACGCGCCTGACGGTGACGTAGGCGCGGTCGGCGCGGGCGTAGAAGCCCGCCTTGATCAGGGCGCGGGCGGCGACGCGGCGGCCCTCGGTGAGGAAGGTCTGCTCCATGACGGCGCTGGTCTCCGACCAGGCCACGAGCCGGGTCACGACGTGGAAGCGCTCGAAGGGGCGAAGCTCGCGCCGGAAGCGGATCGCCGCCGCGCCGATGATCGGCGACCAGCTCTCCCGCCACAGCGGCCTCCACAGCCCCGTGCGCAGCACGAAGTCGATGCGGCCGAGATCCATGATGGTCAGGTAGCGGCCGTTGTTCATGTGCAGGTTGAGGTCAAGATCGTGCGGCCAGACCCGGAAGCGCACGCTCGAGACCCCGGTTCGCGGATCGAGCGCGGGCCGCCAGAGCGACGACAGAAACACCCAAGCGAGGCGCAGCCACAGGTTCATCGGTGTCCTCTCGATCGGTTGCGAATGCCGCGTGCCGGCGGGTCGGCCCCGCTTAGCCTAGACGTTTGACCTGCGGCCATCCCCATGCTCAATGGCCGCAAGGCTGAGAGACGGAGAGGGCGATGGCCGCCACGGGGAATATACCTGGAAAAAGCAACAGCATGCGGATCGCGCTGATCGCCGGCGACGGCATCGGGCGCGAGGTGGTACCCGAGGGCGTGCGCGTGCTGGAGGCGGTGGGGCGGCGATTCGGCCTCGGCTTCACCTGGGACGAGCTCGATTGGAGCTGCGAGCGCTTCCACAAGACGGGCCAGATGATGCCCGCGGACGGGCTCGAGCAGATCCGCCATCACGACGCGATCTACCTTGGGGCCGTCGGCTATCCAGGTGTTCCCGACCACGTCTCCCTGTGGGGCCTCCTGATCCCGATCCGGCGCGGCTTCCAGCAGTACATCAACCTGCGCCCCGTGCGGCTGTTCCATGGGCTGAAGTCGCCGCTTGCCGACCGCAAGCCGGGCGATATCGACTACATGATCGTGCGCGAGAACAACGAGGGCGAGTACTCCTCCATCGGCGGGCGCATGTACGAGGGCACGGAGCTGGAGGCCGCTATCCAGCAGGCCGTGTTCACGCGCAAGGGCTGCGACCGGGTGATGCGCTACGCCTTCAACCTGGCGCGGTCGCGGCGGCGCAAGGAGGTCGCCTCGGCCACCAAGTCGAACGGCATCTCGATCTCGATGCCGTACTGGGACGAGCGCTTCGCGGCGATGGCGAAGGAGTTCCCCGACGTCAGGACGAGCCAGTATCACATCGACATCCTGGCCGCGCATCTCGTGCGCAACCCCGACTGGTTCGACGTCATCGTCGCCTCGAACCTGTTCGGCGACATCCTGTCGGACCTCGGGCCCGCCACGACGGGCACCATCGCCATCGCGCCCGGCGGCAATATCAACCCGGAGCGCGAGTACCCGTCGATGTTCGAGCCGGTGCACGGCTCGGCGCCCGATATCGCGGGGCAAGGCATCGCCAACCCGATCGGACAGATCTGGTCGGGCGCCATGATGCTCGAGCATCTCGGGCACAAGGAGGCGGCGGACAGCATCGTCAAGGCGATCGAGCGGCTGCTCGGGGAGAGCGACGTGCGCACGCGCGACATGGGCGGGCGGGCGAGCTGCAGCGAGCTGACCGATGCGATCCTGGCGCTGATCTGATGCGTACGGGCGGCATCCTGGCATTGGCCGGCGGCCGGCGACGTGCCGGGCACCCGGCCCGCGCGGATGCCCGCCCTCGCGGGCACGGCGGGGAGGCTCCCGCGATGCGGCGCCACGTGCGGAGGGCTCGGCCATGACCGGGCGCGAGGCCTTCACCAAGCGGGGCTTCCTGAAGCGGGCGCGGAAGGGGCTGCTGGCGGCGCCGTCGAAGGCGATCTTCGATCCGCGGACGGGAACGGCGCTGGGACCCAGCGACTGGGATCTCAACCCGGAGTTCAAGGACGACCTGGCGCAGCTGCCGCCGCCGCGGCAGGCCGCCGTTCTGGTTCCAATCGTGCTGCGCGAGGCGCTTACAGTGCTGCTGACGCAGCGCTCGCACGACCTGCCGAGCCATCCCGGCCAGATCTCGTTTCCCGGCGGCAAGGTGGAGCCCGAGGACGCAACCCCGATCGCCTGCGCGCTCAGGGAGGCGGAGGAGGAGATCGGGCTCACGCGCGACCGCATCGAGCCGCTGGGCTTCCTCGACAGCTACCGCACGGGCACCGGGTTCGAGATCACGCCGGTGGTGGCGTTCGTGAGGCCCGGCTTCCAGTCGCGGCTCGATCCGCGCGAGGTGCTCGAGGTGTTCGAGGTGCCGCTCGACTTCCTCATGGACGAGGCCAACCACCAGAAGGACAGCCGCGAGTGGCGCGGGCGCATGCGCTCGTTCTATGCCATGCCCTACGAGGGGCGGTATATCTGGGGCGCCACTGCGGGCATGCTGAAGAACATGCATACGAGGCTCTACGCGTGATGCGTGTCATCATTGAGAACGTGCTGCTGGTGCTGCTGCCGACCATCGTCTATTGCGGCATCCAGGCGCTGAGAAACGCGCAGCGCTCGCTGCTCGAGATCCTCAACGAGGCGCCGCTCGTGGCGCTGGTCGTGTGCGGCTTCCTGCTTGTCGGCGGGGTGCGCATCTATGCGGCCGTCACCGGCGAGAGCGGAACGCCGCAGCAGGAATACATTCCGCCGCACATGGGCAAGGACGGCAAGATCGAGCCCGGCCGGATGAAGTAGGGACCGGCCATGGACGCCGCCGTGCCGAGCAGGATCGACGCGCCGTGGCTCCGGGAGCCGGCGCGGGCCAGCGTGTTCAAGGCGCTGGCGGCCGGCGGGCATGCGGCGCGCGCGGTCGGCGGCGCGGTGCGCAACAGCATCCTCGGGCTGCCGATCGAGGACGTCGACATCGCCACGCCCGCGACGCCGCAGCAAGTGATGGCGGCGGCGCAGGCGGCAGGGCTCAAGGCGCTGCCGACGGGCATCGCGCACGGCACCATCACCATCATCGCCGAGGGCACGCCGACCGAGGTGACGACGCTGCGGCACGACGTGGAGACGCACGGCCGGCACGCCACCGTCGCGTTCACCGACGACTGGTCGCAGGATGCCGCCCGGCGCGACTTCACGATGAATGCCCTCTACTGCGACGCCGACGGCACGCTGCACGATCCGCTCGGCGGCTACGCAGACATCGTCGCGCGACGGGTGCGCTTCATCGGCGACGCGGCGACCCGCATCCGCGAGGACACCCTGCGCATCCTGCGCTTCTTCCGGTTCAACGCGCGCTACGGGGAGGGCGTGCCCGACGCCGCAGGAATGGCGGCGTGCGTGGCGGAGCGGGCGGGGCTGGCGCAGCTGTCAGGGGAGCGGGTGCAGCAGGAGCTGCGGCGCCTGCTGGTGGCGCGGCGGGCCGGCGAGATGTGCGTTCTGCTCTACGAGCACGGGCTTCTGGGGCTGGTGCTCGGGCGGGCGCCGCGCGTGGCGCGCCTCACGCGCCTGATCGCCATCGAGACGGAGACGGGGGCGGCGCCGGACTTCGCGCTGCGGCTCGGGCTGCTTGCGGTGGAGGTGCCGGAGGATGCGCGCCACCTGCAGCAGCGCCTGAGGCTGTCGAATACCGAGACGCTGCGGCTGATGCACGTCGCGACGCTGCCGGCGTGGCCGTGCGCACCGCAGGCTGCAACCGCGCGACGCTGGCTCTACCGGGGCGGCGAGGTGCGGTTCCGCGACCACGTGCTGGGGGCTTGGGCACGCCACGGGGCAGAGCCTGGGGCCGCGACATGGCGCGAGGTCCTCACTCTGCCGCAGCGCTGGCCGGTGCCGCGGTTCGCCCTGTCGGGGGCGGACGCGAAGGCCGCGGGCATCGCGCCGGGACCGGCGGTCGGCGAGGCGCTGGCCAGGGCCGAGGAGGCCTGGGTCGAGAGCGATTTCACGCTGTCGCCGGAGGCGCTGAGGGCGCTGCTTGCCCCGCGCCGAGCCTGACGAGCTGCGGCCCGGTCAGCGGCGCAGCACCTCGACCTGCGCGGCCTGGCCCTGCTGCACGGAGAACTGGCGCTGGAAGGCCTGGCCGGCGTTGCGCGCCGTGGCGACGTAGGCGCCGGGGGCCAGGACGTGCGTCGGCAGGGCGCCGACGCTCTCCTTCACCATCTCGCCCTGCGGGGTGGTGATGATCCACTGCGTATCCGAGATGGCATCGCCGCCGGGGCGCGTGACGAGCTTCAGGGTGATCTTTGCCGCCTGGTGGGTGAGCGTCGCCTCGGTGAGCTTGCCGGCCTCCACGGTCACGTCGGCCCGGGCCGTGGCGTTGGCGTCGCCGTAGGTCGAGACGATGTTGTAGAGGCCGGCGTTGAGCCGCAGGATGAGGCCCGGCCGCACGCCGCTGACGATCAGCTTGCGCTGGCCAGACTGGTCGCGCTCGTCGGAGAAGACGTCGTAGCCGGTGGCGCGGTCGGCCATGGCGTCGGTGCCCGGCAGCACGAAAGCGACGCGCAGGCCGCCGGCGTTGAGGACGAAGCGCTCCTCGGCCGGCTTCTCGCCGGCGACGCTGATGCGGCGCGTGAGATTGGCGCGCCCGTAGGCGACGTTGACGACGTAGTCGCCCGGCTCCAGGGTCACGCGCGGGGTGGCATCGCGCACGGTCGAGACGAGGCGCGGCTTGCCGTCGGGTCCCGGCTTGTCGCGGAACACGCGCCAGATCAGGCCCTGGTCGATGATCTGGCCGTCCTCGGTCATGCTGGCGGTGAGCGAGAGCTGGCCCTGGCCCGGCGCGGCGCCGGGCCGAGGCTCCTCCGAGCCGCCCGAGCGCGGCACGATCGTGACGTTGCCGGGCTGCTGGGCCGGGGGCGGCAGCGTGCCGGGCTCGATCTGCCAGCTCGGGGTCTGGGCACGGGCCGGGGCGCCGGCAAGGACGAGCAGGGCGACGGCGGCGAGGCGGCGGAGCGCGATCATCATTCGAAGCTCACATCGAGGCTGCGCCGCTCGCCCGCGCGCAGGTCGAGCGGGCGCTCGACCTGGCGGTCACGGGCGAAGGCGCGGATCAGGTACTGGCCGGCCTGCAGGGTCAGCTCCGGCTCCGGCTGGCCGGTGGACCACACCGAGCTGCCCCTGGCGTCGCGCAGGTCCCAGAATACCTCGCCGGGCGCGTTCTGCGCGCGCAGGAGCAGGGTGGCAGCCGACTGGTCGAAGACGATCTGTTGCGGGGCGGCTCCGGCGCGCACCTCCACCTCGCGGGCGGCACGGGCGTTGATGGGGCCAAGGCGGCTCTCGATGCGATAGCGGCCGGCAGCGAGCAGCAACGTCGGCTGCGGCCGGCTGGTGGTGGTCGTCATGTCGGCGCCGGCGGCGTCGATGCGCTCGATGGAATAGAACACGTTGTTGCTCAGGACCTGGCTGCCGAGGCGTGTCGAGAGCGCCACCTGGGCCGCCGGCAGATTGAGCGCGCGGCGCACGGCCTCACCGGAGGCGACGACGACGCGCTCGCGGGCCTCGATGCCCGCCTGGCGCAGCTCGACCGTGTAGGTGCCGGGCGGTACGGCGATCTCGGGCGCGCGCTGGGCGGTGCGCAGCACCTCGCGGCGTCCGCGGGGGGCGTCCGGGTCGTCCTCGAGGACGGCAAAGACGGCGGGGCCCGAGGTCGAGAGCGTGCCAGCCGAGAGCTGCAGCAGGCCTGCCTCCAGGACGAGGCCGACGACCTCGGAGCCGCCGGCCTTCACCTCGATCGTGCGCTGGGACCGCACCAGACCAGTCTCGGCGCGCACGAGATAGCGGCCGGCCGGCAGCAGCAGCGTGCCGTCCGTGCCGGCGAAGGCGCTGACGACGTCGCCGGGCGGTGCGGCCAGGGCGGGCTCCGCGGCCGGCAGGCGGGCGATGCCGACGTGGGTGTTGGCGAGCGCCAGGCTGCCGCGGGCAGTGGCGACGCGCACGCGCAGAGCCCCGGCATCGAGGCTCACGATGAGGACCGTCGGCTTGCTCTCCGCCACCGTGACGGGGGCGCTCGCGCGCACCGGGCCGTCGCGGACCTCGACGAGGTAGCGGCCGGCCGGCAGCGCCAGCATCGGATTGAGCGAGATGCCGGAGAACGCCGGCACCTTGCCGTCACCCTCGGGGACCACGGTCCAGTTGAGCGGCTGGCGCAGGATGTCGGGGGCCTGGCCGGACAGGCGCGCGCGCAGGTAGAGGCCGGGCGGAGCCGTCTCGGGCACCGCCGCCTGCGCGTCCAGGCCCTCGAGGACGGGAGCGGGCTGGGGTGGCCGCGCGACGCCGCCGGCGGCGGCGAGCTGGAGCGCCTCCTCGACGGCGAAGGCCACCTGCTCAGGCGTCGTCGGCAGAAAGAGCTTGCCGCCGGTTAGCTCGGGAAGACACGCCATCTTCGGCCTGTCCTCCGGCTTCAGGGCAAGGCCGATGGCATACACCTTGACGCCGGCCCGGCCGAGCTCGGCGGCGAGCGTGCAGAGGTCGACGGCGCAATTGTCGGCGTCGTCATGGATCAGGACCAGGCTGCGCGGCCCCCTGTTCTCCGACATCTCGCGCGCGGCCATGCGCAGGGCCAGGGAGACCGGGCCGCGCCCGCGCGGGCTCACCCTCTCCAGCAGCTGGGACATGCGAGCCGGGTCGATCCGCTCCGCCTGGCGCAGGGTCTCGGTATCGGTGCATTCGCCCCGGCGGTGACCGAAGGCCGAAAGGCCGAGCCTGAACTCGGCCGGAAGGCGCGGCAGGGCGCGGCCGATGGCCTCGCGCGCCAGCCCGAGCTTGGGCACCCGGGTGGCACCGAGGGGCGCTGCCATGGAGCCGGAGCCGTCGAGGACGATGAAGGCCGACGGCCCGGTCTCGGGAGGCTGGGCCCGCGCGGCGGCGCCACCCAGGACGAGCGACAGCAGCAGCAGCGCACGCAGCGGCAGCTGGCGGGCCAGCCAGCGCAAGCAGGATGGGCAGCCCAGGGCGGTCATATGCTCAGCTCCGTGCCTTCTTTGCGCCTCTGCCATGCCCGGCCGCTCCCCCGTTCTTATTGTACTTGAGCGCCGTTTGCTTTAGCGAGGACTGGTGCCGCGATGCGCACACCTTAATACCCCTCCTCAGGCCGGATTGGGACAATACTCATGAGTCAGGAAGTACTCGATTTTCTGCTCAAGCGGCGCTCCGTCAAGCCGGCCCAGCTGGCGGAGCCAGGGCCCTCCGCCGCAGAGCTCGAGACGATCCTGACGGCGGCGGCGCGGGTGCCCGATCACAAGAAGCTGGCACCGTGGCGATTCGTGGTCTTCGAGGGGCAGGCCAGGACCGACTTCGGGCGGGTCCTGCTCAAGGCGTGCGCGGCCGAGGACAAGGAGACGCCGTCGGCGGTGCGGTTGGAGGCCGAGCGGTCGCGGCTGCTGCGCGCGCCGACCACCGTCGCGGTCATCTCGCGGCACATCCCCAACCCGGCGGCGCCGGAGTGGGAGCAACTGCTGTCGTGCGGGGCCGCCTGCTTCAATCTGTGCCTTGCCGCCAACGCGCTGGGCTTCGGGACGGCGTGGCTGACCGAGTGGTATTCCTACAGCCCCCACGTGCGGGCGGCGCTGGGGCTGGCCGACACCGAGCGGATCGCGGGCTTCATCTACATCGGCACTCCGACGGAGCGCCAGGCCGACCGCGAGCGCCCGGCGCTCGCCCAGATCGTGACGCGCTGGACGCCGAGGTTCTGACGCGCGGCGCGGCGCCAGGCCCGTCTCGATCCAAGGAGAAACCGCAGTGTTCTACGATACAGCGAGCAACGCCCACGGGCTGAGGCACGATCCGTTCAAGGCGCTGATCGTGCCGCGGCCGATCGGATGGATCTCCTCGGTCAGCAAGGACGGCGTGTGCAACCTCGCCCCGTACAGCTTCTTCAATGCGGTGAGCGAGAAGCCGCACTACGTCGTGTTCGGCTCGGCGGGGCGCAAGGACTCGCTGCTCAACATCGAGGAGACGGGCGAGTTCGTGTGCTCGCTGGCCACCTACGAGCTGCGCAACAACATGAACATGACCTCGGCCGCCGTGCCGCGCGGGGTCGACGAGTTCCCGCTCGGCGACCTGACGGCGGCGGCGAGCACGCTGGTGAAGCCGCCGCGGGTCAAGGAGAGCCCGGCCGCGTTCGAGTGCGTCTACTGGAAGACGATCGACCTGCCCAACCCGGCCGGGGAGCCGACCTACTTCCTGGTCATCGGGCGCGTCGTGGGCGTCTACATCAACGAGACGTTCATCAAGGACGGCCTCGTCGACACCGGCGGCATGCGGCCGATCGCGCGCATGGGCTACATGGAGTACTCGGTGGTGACGCCGGAGTCGGTGTTCACGATCAATAGGCCCAGCGCCGAGGAGGCGATGGCGAAGCTGAAGGCGAAGGGCTGAGGCGGCGAGCCGGGCGATGATGTTGCGTGCCGGCTCGGGCGAGCCGGCGCAGCAGGAACGGCAGTCACAGCTGAGCGCGGGCTAGCGGCGAGACTCCAACGGAAAGTACTCTCTTGTCATGGTCGGGCTCGTCCGCGCGGTGTCGACCTGCGCCCGACTGTGCCGCTGGCCGTGCAGGCAACCGCAAACCCGTCCCCTCTCCCCATGCAGCGCAGCGGAGTGGGGAGAGAGTTAGGGTGAGGGGCAGCCGCGGGCTTCGGAGCGCTGAGAAAGTCCTGAAAATAGGGCCCCTATCCAACGTCGAGACCTCCCCTGCCCCTCACCCCGGCCCTCTCCCCGCCAAGCGGGGAGAGGGGGAAGAGGTGCCAGAGCGGCTAGCGGCGCACGCCGTTGCGGGCCTCGCGGGCGGTCTCCTCGAAGCGGCTCTGCACGGCAGCGACCGTTTCCTCGGTCATCGACTTGCCGAGCTTGGACAGCTCCTCGATCTCGGCCTGGTAGTCGGCAATCGCGTTCTGGAAGAAGCCGCGGTAGACGCCCATCATGTCCTGCAGGTTCTTGCAGGAGGCGAGCTGCTGGGGCACCGCCAGATCCTCCTTGAGGCGGCGGTTGACGAAGGACACCCAGGTCTTGTTGAGCGTCGAGAGGTTCTCGTAGACCTTGCCGTTGACCTCGGCCATCGCGGTCAGCGCGGGCCGGTTCAACTCCATCAGCTGCTCGAAGTTGAAGGCCATCGGGATGGGAAAGCTCGGCACCTCGCCGGCTTGACCGTTGATCGGTTTGTCCGCCATGCGCATCTCCTCTCCATTGCCGCTCTGCACTACGAAGTATTGAAGCCCGCTTGCACCAGTGCACGCGAATTCCGCTGCACCAGCGTGGCACGGGACGGCAGCAATGCGATTTTTCTGTGGATAAGTCCGTCACAAGTCAGGCGCAGGCGCGGATTTCCCGGCGTCAGAGCTGCACAAGACGCTGCACCTCGTCGCGGCTGGGAAGACCGGCCCTGGCACCGAGCCGCGTGCACTTGAGCGCTGCCGCCGCACAGGCGACCCGTGCCGCCGCGCCTGCGGGCTGTCCCTCGGCAATCATCAGGGCGAAGGCGCCGTGGAAGGCGTCGCCGGCGCCGGTGGTATCGGTCACGCTCACGGCGAAGGCCGGCTGGGTGCCCGTGGCGCCGTCCTGCTCGCGCCAGAGGTAGCCTTGCGCGCCGAGCGTGACGCCGACATGCCGGGGCCCGAGCGTGAGGACGGAGGCGAGGCGGTCCTGATCGGTCTCGCCGGGAACGAACTCGCGCAGGGCGGGGCCCGAGAAGATGGCATAGTCGGTGAGGCGCAGGATGTCTGGCAGCGCCTCGCGGGCGCCCAGATCGGCGTCGAGCACGGTTGTCACGCCCTCCTCGCGGGCGCGGGCGAAGGTCGCCCGCAGGCCCTCGAGCCAACGCACGTCGCCCAGAACGATGTCGGCCTCCTTCACGCGCTCCAGCGGCAGCCAGCTGGTGCCGGAGGGCATTCCGGCGTCGCGCTGGCCGACGATCAGCCGCTCGCCCCGGTCGTCGACGATGATGGCCGAGGTGGAGGAGCGGGCGCCCTCGTAGGACATCACGTAACGCACGTCGACGCGCTCGGACTTGAGGCCGGCGCGGATGGCAACGCCGGCCGCGTCGTCGCCGATGCGGCTCCACAGCTCGGCGCGGCCGCCGAGGCGGGCGATCGCCACCGCAGCGTTGGCGGCCATGCCGCCTCCGGCCTCGACGTGCTCGAGGGCCCGCACCTTGGTCGGCTCAGGCGGAAAAGCCTCGATGCGATAGATGCGGTCGAGCGCGGCATGCCCCACGCAGATGACCAGTTTTTGCGTCGGCATCGTTCGGAAGCCTTGCTGGTGCAAGAAAGCCTTTGACAATCATATATGTGACTGCCCAACGAAATTGAGGCCGAATGGCGACTGATCCGGTGCCGCCAACGCCGCGTACTGATTGGGTGCGAGGCCGACGTGGACTATGCTTCTGGCTCCGGCGGATGGGGACCAGTGGTCGGGACATGGCGGATTTCCTGAAACGTATCGCGGAGGGCGCCGACGAGGCGGCGTTCCGCGAGCTCTATCAAACCTATGGGCCGCGCGTGAAAGCCTACATGATGCGCCAGGGGGCGGATCCGGCTGCGGCCGAGGACCTTGCCCAGGAGACCCTTCTCACCGTATGGCGGCGCGCCGGCCTGTACGCGGCGGAGAAGGGCAGCGCCACGACCTGGATCTTCACGATCGCGCGCAACCTGCGCATCGACCGGTTGCGGCGCGAGGTGGCCTGGCAGGAGTTGCCGCAGGACCTGGAGCGTGAGGCGGCGGACGAGCCGCAGCCCGATGAAGCCTATGCAAGTCAACAAAGCGGCATGGCGGTCCGCGAGGCGCTGTCGGCGCTGCCGGAGGAGCAACGCCAGGTGGTGGTGCTTGCCTATGTCGAGGGGCTGTCGCACAGCGAGATCGCCGCAAGGCTCGGACTCCCCATCGGCACCGTGAAGTCGCGCATGCGCATCGCCTACGACAAGGTGCGCGCGGCGCTGGAGGGACTGCAATCATGAGCATCACGCATCATCTCGACCCGGCGACGCTGATGAGCTACGCGGCCGGCAGCCTGGCGCCGGCGCTGGCGGCCGTGGCGGCGCAGCACATCGCCATGTGCCCGCACTGCCAGCACGAGCTCGCCATCGCCGAGCGGATCGGGCAGGAGCTGATGGTCTCGCTGCCCGCCGTCGACGCCCCGCCGCCGGACCTGAAGGCGCTCGCCGAGCGCCGGGAGCGGCGCTCGCGCGAGATCGCGACCTTCCGGGCGCGCCTTGGCAACCTCGCCGCGGTGCGGTGGCGGTGGATCGGCCCGGGGCTGCAGCACCACCGGCTGGCGGCAGGCGGCAGCGGCACGCTGCATCTGCTGAAGGCGGCGCCGGGTGCCGCCGTGCCCGCGCACGACCATGCCGGCGACGAGCTGACGCTGGTGCTGGAGGGAGCGCTGCTGGAGGACGGCTTGCGCTTCTCCGCCGGAGACATCGCCGACCACGATGCCGAGGATGCCGACCACAGGCCGGTGGCGGACGCGCAGGCCGGCTGCATCTGCGTGATCGGCGCCGAGCGCAAGGTGCGCTTCCGCGGACTGATGGCGCGGCTCGTGCAGCCCTATCACGGCATGTGAGCCGTCTCAGTCGCCGGGCGGGGCGATCTCGGCGCGCAGGGCGGCAAGCGCCTCCGGCGTGTCGATGTCGCGGAAGATGGCGGGGCTCGCAATCTCGACCTCGCGGACCAGATCGGCAAACTCCGCCAGCAGTCTCTTCGCACCGGCATCGCCCGACAGGGAGGCGATGCGCGCGAAGGCCTCGCGAGGCCACAGGATCGGATTGCCGCGGCGGCCGGCATGGACGGGCACCACGACCAAGCCCGGCGCAAAGGCTGCCAGGAGCGCCGAGATGTGGGCGGCCGTGACCTGGGGCATGTCGCCGAGCAGGACGACGGCGCCGTCGATGCCAGCCGGCAGCGCCGCGATGCCGGCCTTGAGCGAGGTGCTGAGCCCGGCCGCGAACTCCGCGTTGTGGACGAGGCCGACGTCGAGGCCTTCAAGGCTGTGCGCGACGGCGGCCGCCTCGTGCCCGGTGACGACGAGGATGGGGCGGGCGGGGCTGCCCAGGGCCGCCTGCACGACGCGGCGCAGCATGGGCGTGCCGCCGACGTCGGCCAGAAGCTTGGGGTGGCCCATGCGCGAGGAGCGGCCGGCTGCGAGGATCACGGCGGCGACGGTGGCGGGCGCCGTCATGGCTGCAACCCAGAGGCGGGTGCCGCCTGCGCGCTGCGCTCGGCGAAGCCGAACAGGTCGACGGGATCGGCCTCCTGCGCCGGGCG
Organism: Hyphomicrobiaceae bacterium; assembly: GCA_033764875.1. Taxonomy (GTDB): domain Bacteria; phylum Pseudomonadota; class Alphaproteobacteria; order Rhizobiales; family Hyphomicrobiaceae; genus AWTP1-13. The sequence continues at coordinate 18,717 of JANRIO010000024.1, forward strand.
CAGGTCGGCGGCGCCGACGCCGATGAGGCGGAAGAAGCGGCCGTCGGCCTCGCGCGCCAGCAGGGTCAGCGCGCACTCGGCGAGAAGCTCCGCCCTCTGCGTCGGATGGGCGAGGCGGTGGTTGCGGGTCAGGACGCGGAAGTCCGCCGTCTTGAGCTTGAGGACGACGCTGCCGGCGGCCAGCCCCTTGCGCGCGAGCTGGGCGCCGACACGGGCGGCCAGATCCTGCGCCGAGGCGGACAGGTCGGACAACCGGCTCGTGTCGCGGCGGAAGGTGGTCTCGGCCGAGATGCTCTTGGTGGGCCGATCGGGGGTGACGGGACGGTCGTCCTCGCCGCGCACGTACTGGGCAAGGCGGCTGCCGAACTTGCCGTAGCGGGCGGCGAGCGCCTGGGCCGGCAGCGCCTGCAGGTCGCCGATGGTGGCGAACCCCGCCTCCTCCATGCGCCGGGCCGTGGCCGCGCCGACGCCATGGATCTTGCGCACGGACAGCGGGGCCAGGAACGCCACCGCCTCGGCGCGGCCGATGACGGAGAAGCCGGCCGGCTTCTCCAGCTCCGAGGCGAGCTTGGCCATGAACTTGTTGGCCGCGAGGCCGATGGACACGGTGATGCCGACCTCGCGCGCAACGCGGGCGGCGATGTCGGCCAGCGCCTCGGCCGCGCAGGCGCCACGCTGGCGATGGGCGTCGGAGAGGTCGAGATAGGCCTCGTCGAGCGAGACCGGCTCGACGATGGGCGTGGCGGCGCGGAAGATGTCGCGGATCTCGGCGCTCACGGCCTTGTACTTGGCCATGTTGGGCGGGATGACGACGGCGTCGGGGCAGCGCTCGAGCGCCTGGAACATGGGCATGGCCGAGCGCACGCCGAAGCGGCGGGCGACGTAGCAGGCGGTGGTCACGACGCCGCGGCCGCCCGGATGGCCGACGATCAGGGGAAGGGGCGCAAGGTGGGGCGCGTCGCGCTTCTCGACCGAGGCGTAGAAGGCGTCGCAATCGACGTGGGCGATGGCCAGCGCCGCCAGCTCGGGATGGGTGCGGGTGCGTTGCGAGCCGCAGGCGGGGCACGCCGCGCCCACGTCGGGCCCGACCGTTGCGCAATCCCGGCAGAGGCGCTGCTGCATGGCTTCGTCGCCGCGTGGTTTCCCGATTCGTTCCAGCCGAGCATACGCGGCGGTGGGGCAGGGCGCCAGACCGGCCCCGGGCGGCGGCGCGACGGAAGGGATAAGTTCCGGCAACTGCCGCCAAGGACGGGGAAAAGGCTGGAATAGGGCGCCCATTGCCTCGGTTCAGTCACGAGGCGCTGGCTTAAGTCCCGGCGGCGCGAGGCGTTCGTCGCGAGGCCCGCGCCAAGGTTCTGCGGCACCCCTAGGATCACGCCCCGATGCTCGACCGCTCCCCGTTCCTGCGCCTGCCCTTCCTGCAAGCCCTCGGCCTGCTGGCGCTGCTGATGATGGCCATGGCGCCCGCAGCGCGCGCCGAGACCAAGTTCGGCCATGCCGGCGTCGAGGCCGACGCCAAGCGCTACGAGGCCTACCTCAAGAGCAACTGGCAGCCGCGCAAGTCGGTGCGGGAGCTCAAGGACGAGGGCGCCCGGGCCATCACCGCGGGCAGCGATTTCAGGGCCGCGGCGCGGGGCTATGCGCAGGCGGTGGTCGCCGAGGCCGGCGACAGCGAGAGCTGGACGAGCCTGGCCAGGGCGCTGCTCGCCATCAAGCCGGACAACTCGAGCGAGCGCTACGAGCTGCCATCGAACGCCTCGGGGGCCGCCTACCTCGCGTATGCGCGGGCGCGCACCGCGAAGGAGAAAGTGGCGGCGCTGTGGGTGCTGCACGAGGCCCTGAAGCGGCGCTCCTACTACCGGCCCGCGATCGATGCGCTGGCGGCAAGCCTGTCCATTGCCGAGAACGACGAGGTGCGGCAGGCCTACGACGGGCTCGTCGATGCGCACGGCTTCCGGATCCTCGAGTACAAGGTCGACGCGGACGCGGAGATGCCGCGGCTGTGCATCCAGTTCTCGGAGCGCTTGGCTGCCGGCGTCAGCGACTGGGCCAAGTACTTCAAGGTCGACGGGCGCGACCCGCAGGCGGTCAGCGCGGAGGCACGGCAGATCTGCGTCGACGGCCTCAAGCACGGCAAGCGCTACGAGGTCCAGGTGCGCGACGGCCTGCCGTCGGCGATCGCGAGCGAGAAGCTGGCGAAGTCGGCCGACATCGCCGTCTACGTGCGCGACCGGGCGCCGTCGGTGCGGGCCACCGGGCGCGGCTACGTGCTGCCCAACCGCGGCCAGCAGGGCATTCCGCTGGTCACCGTGAACGCGCAGAAGGTCGCCGTCGAGGTGTACCGCATCGGCGACCGCAACCTGGCGCAGACGCTGCAGGGCGGCGATTTCCAGCGCCAGATCTCGAGCTACGACGTGGAGGCACTGAAGGAGCGCACGGGGGCCAAGGTGTATGCGGGCGAGCTTGCGGTCGCCTCCAAGCTCAACGAGGACGTGACCACCGCCTTCCCGATCGCCGAGGCGATCCCCAAGCTGCAGCCCGGCGTCTACGTGCTGACGGCAAGCCTCGACGATGGCCGCGATCCCAACCGCTACCGGCAGCCGGCGACGCAGTGGTTCATCGTGTCGGACATCGGCCTGACGGCGATCAACGGCGAGGACGGCATGCACGTGCTCGTGCGCTCGATCGCCGACGCGACGCCGATCATCAACACGAGCCTGCGGCTGCTTGCCCGCAACAACGAGGTGCTGGCGACGGCCAGGACCGACAGCCGCGGCTATGCCAGGTTCGATGCCAGCGCCAAGCGCGGCGAGGGCGGGCAGGCGCCCGCCGTGGTCGTGGCCGAGACGGAGGGCGACTACGCCTTCCTCGACATCACCACGGCCGCATTCGATCTCGCCGACCGCGGCGTCAAGGGACGCAGCGCGCCCGGCCCCGTCGACGCCTTCGTCTACAGCGACCGCGGCGTGTACCGGCCCGGCGAGAGCGTGCACCTGACGGCGCTGGCGCGCGACCGCGCCGGCCAGGCGGCCAGCGTGCCGCTGACCCTCATCTACACGCGGCCCGACGGTGTCGAGCACTCGCGCGTGGCGCTGGCCGACGAAGGCCTCGGCGGCCGTGCGACGCGGTTCAACCTCGCCGGCGGCGCTATGACCGGCACGTGGCGAGTGCGGGTGCACACCGACCCCAAGGCGGCGGCGATCGCACAGGCCTCGTTCCTGGTCGAGGACTTCGTGCCCGAGCGGCTGGAATTGAAGCTCGAGCCGGGCGTGGCGGCGCTGGTTCCCGAGGCGCCGGGCAGCGTCAAGCTGGCAGGCCGCTACCTGTACGGGCCGCCCGCCGCCGGGCTCGCCATCGAGGGCGAGATCGCGGTCAAGGCGATGACGCGGGACGTGCCGGGCTTCGCCGGCTACCGGTTCGGCGCCGCGGACGAGGCGTTCGCGCCGATCCGCAAGCCGCTCGAGGGGCTGCCCGCCACGGACGGCGAGGGCCGGGCCGACATCCAGGTGGTGCTGCCGGCGCTGCCGCGCACGGCCAAGCCGCTGGAGGCGGACGTGATCCTGAAACTGAGGGAGACGGGCGGGCGCACCATCGAGCGCACCGTCTCGCTGCCCGTCGACATGGGGCAGGCGCGGATCGGCGTGAAGCCCCTCTTCACCAACAACCAGGCGCCGGAGGGCGACATCGCTCACTTCGAGGCGATCATGCTCGACGCGGCGGGCAAGCGGATCGCGGCGCGCGGGCTCAAGTGGGAAGTGCTGCGCCTCGAGCAGCGCTACCAGTGGTACTCGCGCGACGGGGCGTGGAACTACGAGCCGATCACCAGCACGCGGCGCGTCGCGGGTGGCAGCATCGACATCAAGGACGGGGAGCCGGCGAGGATCGCGGCGCGGCTCACCTGGGGCCGCTACCGCCTCGAGGTGTCCTCCGGCGACGGTCTGATCACGAGCTACGTGTTCTCGTCGGGCTACTATGCCGACGAGGCCGCAGACAGCCCGGAGATGCTCGACGTGGTGCTGGACAAGCCGAGCTACCAGGCCGGCGACACGGCGCGCGTGAAGATCGCCTCGCGCAGCGGCGGGCGGGCGTTCGTCGCCGTGCTGGGCTCGGGCCTCGTCGCCTCGCAGGAGGCCGACATCCCGGCCGGCGGCGGCGAGATCCCGCTCAAGGTCGCAGACAGCTGGAGCCCCGGCGCCTACGTCACGGTGATGCTCTACAGGCCCATGGACGAGGGGGCCAAGCGCATGCCGAGCCGCGCGCTCGGGCTCAAGTGGCTGGCGCTCGACCAGTCGGCCCGCACGCTCACCGTCAGCGCCGACCTGCCCGAGAAGGTCAAGTCCGGCACGCGGCTGGAGGTGCCGGTGAAGGTGCAAGGGCTCGCCGCGGGCGAGGAGGCGCGCGTCACGGTTGCCGCCGTCGACGTCGGCATCCTCAACCTGACGCGGTTCGATACGCCCAAGCCGCAGGACTGGTTCTTCGGCCAGCGCCGCATGGGGGCCGACATCCGCGATCTCTACGGCCGCCTGATCGACGGCATGCGGGCGGAGCGCGGACGGCTGCGCTCGGGCGGCGACGGCTCGGCCTCCGGCCTCACCCTGCAGGGCACGCCGCCGGTGGAGGCCACGGTCGCCATGTTCTCCGGCATCGTCAGGGTCGGGAGCGACGGGACGGCGCGGGTGGCGTTCGACATGCCGGATTTCAACGGCACCGTGCGCCTGTCGATGGTCGCCTGGAGCGCCGGCAAGGTCGGCTCGGCTTCGCGGGACGTGATCGTGCGCGATCAGGTCGCCGTGACGGCGGCGGCGCCGCGCTTCCTGACGCTCGGTGATACGGCGCGGCTGGAGCTTGCCCTTCACAACGTGGACGGCAAGGCCGGCAGCTACACGATCACGGGGCGCTACGAGGCGGACGGGGCGGGCAAGAGCCAGCCCGGCTTCGAGCGCGCGGTCGCCCTGGCACAAGGCGAGCGCAAGCGGGAGGCGTTCGAGCTGTCGCCCGCGGAGGTAGGACTGACGCGGCTGGCCGTGCGGGTCACGGGCCCCGACGGCATCGATATTGCGCGCACCCTCACCTTCGACGTGAAGGTGCCGGCGGGCGACGTGCGCCGGCTGACGGTCAGCTCCCTTTCCAAGGGCGGCAAGCTGACGCTGTCGGGCGCCCTGCTGCAGGACCTGGTGCCGAGGACGGCGCGGCTGACGGTGACGATGGGGCCGTCCGCCGGCTTCGACGTGCCGGGGCTGCTCGCCTCCCTCGACCGCTACCCCTACGGCTGCGCCGAGCAGACCACGAGCCGGGCGCTGCCGCTGCTCTACGTCAACGACGTCGCCCGGCGCATCGGCCTTGCCAGCGACGACCGCATCAAGGAGCGCATCGAGAAGGCGATCGCGCGCGTGCTCGATTTGCAGGACGCCTCGGGCGCGTTCGGCATCTGGGGGCCGTCCGACGGCGACATGTGGCTGACCAGCTACGTCACCGACTTCCTGACGCGGGCGAAGGAGAAGCGCTACAGCGTGCCCGAGGTCGCCTTCAAGCAGGCGCTCGACAGGCTGCAGAACTACATCGGCTACGCCAAGGACTTCCAGCAGGGCGGCGAGGGGCGCGCGTATGCCCTCTACGTGCTCTCGCGCAACGGGCGGGCGCCGGTGGGAGAGCTGCGCTACTACGCCGACACCAAGCTCGAGAGCTTCTCGACGCCGCTGGCGCAGGCGCACCTGGGCGCGGCGCTGGCCATGACCGGCGACAAGGTGCGGGCGGAGGCGGCGTTTGCGGCCGCGCTGAAGGCGGTCGGGGAGCCTGCCGACGTCGTCACGCGGCGCGACTACGGCACCTCGATGCGCGACGGGGCGGCGCTGATCGCGCTCGCCTCAGAGGCGGGCGTCGGCAAGGCCGCGCTGCCGCGCATGGTCGACATCGTCGCCAAGGCCTACAAGGCCAAGACCTACACCTCGACCCAGGAGCAGGCGTGGATGCTGCTGGCCGCCCGCGCGCTGGCCGAGGAGGGACAGGGCATGCGCCTGTCCCTCAACGGGGCAACGCACCGGGGGCAGCTCGTGAAGGGGCTCGGCGCAGAGGACCTCAAGGCCGGGCCGCTCGGCATCGTCAACGAGGGCGAGGCGGCGGTCGACGCGGTGGTGTCGGTGATCGGCGCGGCGCTGACGCCGGAGCCGGCGAGCGCGCGCGGCTTCACGCTCGAGCGCAGCTACTACACGCTCGACGGCAAGCAGGTCGATCTGAAGAGCGCCGAGGGCGGCACCTCGACGCTGAAGCAGACCGACCGGCTGGTGGTGGTGCTGAAGGTCAAGGCCGCCGAGACGGGCGGGCGCATCCTGCTCGTCGACCGCCTGCCGGCGGGCCTCGAGATCGAGAACCCGCGCATCGTCGACAGCGGCGATCTCAAGAGCTTCGGCTGGCTGAAGACGACGCTCAAGCCGCAGCACAGCGAGTTCCGCGACGACCGCTTCGTGGCTGCGTTCGACTTCTTCGGCAAGTCGGGCCGCCGCAACGGCGACGGCGACGACGATGATGCGGAGCCAGCCTCCGAGGCAACGGTCGCCTACCTGGTGCGGGCGGTGACGCCGGGCTCGTTCGTGCATCCGGCGGCGACGGTGGAGGACATGTACAACCCCGAGCGGTTCGCGCGCTCGGCCTCGGGCCGGCTCGAGGTCACGGCCAAGGACTGAGGCGATGGCGGTCGACGAGACGCGCGAGGAGGAGAGGCCGTCCGGCGCCGCGCGGCGCCGGACGCGTTGGCGCGGCGTGGCGGCGGGGCTCCTCGCCGCCGTTGCGGTCGTGCTGGCTGCCGGGGGCCTGCTCTACGCGCGCGAGGCCTCCCGCATCGCCCTCGACCGGGCGGAGGCGCTGTCCGTCGTGGTGCTCGACCGGGACGACCGGCTGCTCAGGGCCTACGCCACCAAGGACGGGCACTGGCGGCTGCCGGTCGAGACGGGGCAGGTCGATGGGCGCTACTTTTCCCTGCTGATGGCCTACGAGGACAGGAATTTCCGCTCCCATCGCGGCGTCGACATGCTGGCGATGGTGCGGGCGGCCGGGCTTCTGGCGCGGCACGGCCGCGCCGTGTCGGGCGGCTCGACGCTCACCATGCAGGTGGTCCGGCTGCTGTCGGGCGAGCACGAGCGCACGGCCGGCGGCAAGCTGCGCCAGGCGCTGCGGGCGTTGGCGCTGGAGCGGCGCCTGACGAAGGACCAGATCCTGCGCATCTACCTGCGGCTGGCGCCCATGGGCGGCAACGTCGAGGGCGTGCGGGCCGCCTCGCTCGCCTACTTCGGCAAGGAGCCGAGGCGGCTGTCCACGGCGGAGGCGGCGCTGCTCGTGGCCTTGCCGCAGTCGCCGAAGCTGCGCCGTCCCGACCGCTTTCCGGAGACCGCGCGAAGGGCCCGCGACCGCGTGCTGGCACGGGCCGCCGCACGCGGCCTCATCACGGCCGAGGAGATGCGGCGCGCCATGGCCGAGCGCGTGCCGGCAGCGCGCCGCCCGTTCCCGATGCTGGCGCCGCATGCCGCCGACCATGCCCTGGAGGCGGCCAAGGGGCGGCTGGTGCATCGCCTGACGCTCGACGCGGCGGTGCAGAGATCGCTCGAGGCGCTGGTGGCCGAGCACGTCGGAGGCGGGCCGGGCAGGCTGTCGGCGGCCGTCGTCGCGGTCGATCACCGCACGGGCGAGATCATCGCCAGCGTCGGCTCGCCGGGCTATCTCGACGAGGCGCGGGCGGGCGCCGTGGACATGACCAAGGCGGTGCGCTCGCCGGGCTCGACGCTGAAGCCCCTGGTCTACGGGCTCGCCTTCGAGGCGGGCTTGGCGCATCCCGAGACCTTGATCGAGGACCGGCCGGCGCGGTTCGGCGTCTACGTGCCGAAGAACTTCGACCAGGACTGGCACGGCACCGTCAGCGTGCGCCTGGCGCTGGCGCAGTCGCTCAACATCCCGGCCGTGAAGACGCTCGACGCGCTGGGGCCGGCGAGGCTCTATGCCCGGCTGAGCCAGGCCGGCGCCAATCCGGTGCTGCCGAGAGGCGCTGAGCCGTCGCTGGCCATGGCGCTGGGCGGGCTCGGCATGCGGCTCACGGACCTGGCGCGCCTCTACGCCGGGCTCGCCCGCCAGGGCGACGTGGTGGCGCTGCGCATCAGCCGCGACACGGCCCCCGAGACGGTGCCCGAAGGGCAGCCGCGGCTGCTGTCGCCGGTGGCGGCCTGGTATGTCACCGACATCCTGCGCAACGCGCCGGCGCCGCTCAACGCCAAGCCCGGCGAGATCGCCTACAAGACCGGCACGTCGTACGGCTTCCGCGATGCCTGGGCCGCCGGCTACGACGGCCGGCACACGGTTGCGGTGTGGGTGGGACGGCCCGATGCGACGGCGACGCCGGGGCTGACCGGCCGGTCGTCGGCGGCGCCCATCCTGTTCGATGCCTTCGCACGCATCGCGCGCAGGCGCGAGCCTCTGCCGCCGGCGCCTTTGGGCGTCATCACGACCCGCGCCGAGCCGCTGCCGATGGCGCTCAGGCGGTTTCGCGAGGCCGGCGAGGGGGGCGCCAAGGACTGGTCCGCGCCGGAGGCCTACGCGGCGCCGCCGCTGCAGATCGCGTTCCCGCCGGACCGGGCCGAGATCGAGCTCGAGGACGGGGAGGCCGCCGGCATCACGGTCAAGGTGGAGGGCGGGGCGCTGCCGCTCACCTGGCTCCTCGACGGCGTGCCGGTGGCGACGGCCGACCCCCATCGCAGAGAAGCCACGCTGCCGGCCGGCACGCGTGGCTTCTATCGCCTGTCGGTGATCGACGGCCAGGGGCGCGCCGACCGTGTCACGGTTCGCGTGAAGTAGCCTTCAGGCGCGGGCGCGGATCTTGCGCACCTCGCCGCTGCCGTTGCCATTGGCGGCCGCGACGACGGGGGCAGCAGCCTCGGTGCGGTCGCGCTGGGCGCTGGCCTCGGCGCGCGCCGCCTCGCCCTTCACCTCGCGGAACCAGGAGGCCAGGAAGTCGAGCAGCACGCGCATGCGCGGCAGCACGTGCTTGGAGCTCGGGTAGAGCGCCCAGACGGCGGCGTTGGTCGAGACCTCGAACTCGGGCAGCAGCACGACCAGCTTGCCGGCCTTGATCTCGCCCAGCACCTCAAGCTCGGAGGCGCGGATGACGCCCAGGCCCTCGAGCGCGGCGTGGCTCAGCACCTCGCCGTTGTTGGAGCGCAGCGGGCCCTTGACGCGCACGCTGGTGTCGGCGCCGTTCTTGCCGAACGACCACTGCCAGCGATCGCCGAGGACGAGGCAGTCGTGGCGCACGAGATCCTCGGGCCGCTGCGGCTTGCCCATGCGGGCGACGTAGGACGGGGCGGCCACGATCACCGCCCGGTCGGGCGCGAGGCGCTTGGCGATGAGGGAGGAATCCGACAGCGCGCCGGTGCGGATGGCGACGTCGTAGCCCTCCTCCTGCAGGTTCACCTGCCGGTCCTTCAGGTCGACCTGCACCTCGATCTCGGGGTAGCGGCGCATGAACTCGCACAGGGCGGGCGCGATGTAGCGCCGGCCGAGGCAGGCGGGCGCGGCGAGCTTGAGCTTGCCCTTGGGCTTGGTCACCTTGTCGTCGACGCTGGCGCGGGCCGCCTCGATCTCCGACAGGATGCGCTCGACATGGAGGAGGAAGGTGCTGCCCTCCTCGGTGATGCGGATGGAGCGCGTGGTGCGGTCGAACAGGCGGGCGTGAAGCTCGTCCTCGAGCGCCTGGATCCGCTTGGAGATGGTGCCGGGGGTGAGACCCAGCTCGGTGCCCACGGCGGACAGGTTCTGCACTGCCGCAACGCGCGCAAAGATGCGCATATCCTGGATGTCCATTTCCTCGTCCCTAGGTTCCGGTGCGTGCGCACGGTTGGGTTTGGTTGGTTTGCGGCGCCTTTTGTCATGCGCCTTTGCATGCGACGGCCGGGCAGACCGGTAACGGGGCCGGAGTGCACCGCCTGCTGTTGTCTGCCGCCCTTTCGTTGAACGGAATGGGCTTTCGGGCTGTCTGCCTACTTCCCAGCACACTGTAGCTGTGATCACAGTCGCGTCAACCGGAACCGGGCCACGTTTTGCATGAGGCCTGCGCCGCTTGCAGAGCTCGAGACGCAGATGCCCGCAAATCAAGGAGCTTGGCTGAGAATCGTTCGTCGGGGGCCGCCGGGTGCGCCGCGCGCGGCGGCGCGGGCCGCGAGAGAGGCTTTCGCCGTCAGGCCGGTTGTGGCAGGGCTCGCGCGGGAGCAACGCGCGGGGACCTATGCAGGCATTTTCGATCGTGGTGCCGGTGTTCGCACTCGTTGCCATCGGCTACGTGTGCGCGCGATTGCGGCTGTTCAGCGAAAGCGCGGCGAAAGGATTGTCCGAGTTCGCTTTCGGTATCGCGATGCCGGCGCAGCTCTTCCGCACTACGGCGACGGCGGGGGCGCCCGGCGCCGATACGTTCGCGCTGTGGGGCGCCTACTTCGGCGCCATCGGCATCGTCTGGTGCCTGGCCGCGCTGCTGACGCGCACGGTGCTGAAGCGGCCGTCCGCTGACGGAGCATCGATCGCGATGAGCGCGGTCTACGGCAACGTGGTGATGATCGGGCTGCCGCTGGCGCTGGCCGCGTTCGGCGATGCGGCGCTGGTGCCCGTGGCGCTGGTGCTGTCGCTCAACACGCCGGCGCTGTGGCTTGCGGGCTCGCTGCACATGGAGTGGGCCGAGCGCTCGGAGGGCGCCTCGATCGGAACGGTGCTGGCCGCGCTCGTGCGCGAGCTGTCGCGCAATCCGCTCGTCCTCTCCATCGTCGGGGGCGTGGTGTGGGGCGCGCTCGGGCGCGGGTTCTACGAGCCGGTCGGAAAGGTGCTCGACCTGCTGGCGATGTCGGGCGTGCCGTGCGCGCTGGTGGCGCTGGGCGCGACGCTGATTGGCTTCAAGGTCAAGGGGCAGCTGCCGACGCTGGCCACGATCGTGATCCTGAAGCTCGTGGTGATGCCGGTCGTGGCCTGGGTGCTGGCATTCCATGTGTTCCGGCTGCCGCCGCTGCAGGCGGCGGTGGTGGTGCTCCTGTGCGCGATGCCGGCCGGCGCCAACTCCTACCTGTTCGCGCAGCGCTACAACCGGGTGGTCAACTCCGCCTCCGGTGCCGTCGCGCTCGGCACGGCGCTGTCGCTGCTGACGTCGGCTGCGCTGCTCACGGCGCTGATGGCTGGGAGCTAGCGCACGAAGCTCAGGCGCATCTCCGACAGGGTGCGCGAGGTCGTCTCGCAGACATAGGCCGCAGCTAGGCTCGGTATGCGCAACTCGAGCACGCGCGGGAGGCCGAGCGTGCTCGGCAGCGAGATGACGGCGCCGTCGGGGGAAAGCTGGCGCACGGTGCAGTCGCGGACGCAGGTCTTGTTGGCGTAGACGAGCTTGCCGCCGAGCAAGGTGCGGCGGACGGGGACAGGATCCGATGCATCCGACATGGTGAAAATTCCCAAACTCATACATGAAGCAGGGAATCTCTAACCGTATCGGCGCGGCAGACCAATGCAGGACTGGGGCCAGGCTTAACCGGTAAACGGCGCGCCGGGGGCGGAGGCGGCCTCAGGCGAAGAGCTGCTGCAGGACGGCCGGCAGGGCCTCGGGCAGATCCTCCGCGATCAGCCCCCTGCCGACGTGCTGGGCGGCCTCGCCGTGCAACCACACGGCGGCGCAGGCGGCCTCGAAGGCCGGCATATGCTGGGCGAGAAGCCCGGTCACGAGGCCGGCAAGGACATCGCCGGAGCCAGCGGTTGCGAGCCAGGGCGGGGCGTTGGCGTTGATCGCCGCGCGGCCGTCGGGGCAGGCGATGACGGTGTCGGGGCCCTTCAGCACGACGATGGCGCCGCTGGCGCGCGCGGCCGCGCGCGCCCGGGCGAGCTTGTCGCCGGCTAAGCTCGCGAACAGGCGCTTGAACTCGCCCTCGTGCGGGGTCACGACAACCGGCCTGGCGCGCGCCGCGATGGCGGCAAACAGCGTCTGCGGCCTGGCGGGCTCGGCGCCGGCGTGGCGCACGAAGCCGAAGCCGCCGCCGCGCGCCGCCGCGTCCGTGCCGGGGCCGGCGAAGGCGGTGAGCGCGTCTGCATCGAGCACGACGGCGGCCTGGGCGCGCAGCGCGGCGAGCGCGGCGTCCGCCGTCGCCGCGTCGCTGCCGGCCCCGGGGCCGATGAGCACGGCGTTGCGGCGGGTGTCGGCGAGGACATCGGCGACGCCGTCGGCGCCGTGGGCGATGCGCACCATGACGGCCGTGGAGTGCACCGCGTTGACGGCGGTCGCGGCGGGACTGCCGATCAGGGTCACGAGGCCAGCTCCCACCCTGAGCGCGGCACGGGCGGCAAGGCGCGCGGCGCCCGTCGCCTCGGGCCCGCCGGAGACGACGACGGCATGCCCGCGCACGTATTTGTGCGCCTCCAGGTCCGGGGAGGGGACGTGGGCGCGCCAGAGCTTGGGGCAGTTGGCGAAGGTGTCGGGCCGCACGTCGGCGAGGACGGCCTCGGGGATGGGAATGCGGGCGAGGGTCACGCGTCCGCACAGGCGGCGGCCGGGAAAGAGCAGGTGGCCGGGCTTCAGCCTGAAGAAGGTGACGGTCTCGTCGGCCTCGACAACAGGACCGGCAGCGCTCCCCGTGGAGCCGCTGAGGCCGCTTGGGACGTCGACGGCGACGACGCGGGCGCCGCCCCCCGTGCGGTGGGCGTTGATCGCCGCGACGGCGGCCGCGGCGTCGCCCTCCAAGGGGCGGCTCAGGCCGGCGCCGAACAGGGCGTCGACGATCAGGTCGGCATCGGCGAAGAACGCCGGGGCAAGCGCCTCGGTCCGCCCCTGCCAGCGTGCGTGCATGGCCGCGGCATCTCCCTTGAGCGCGGCAGGGGAGCCCAGCAGCGCAAGGCGGACGTCATGACCCTGCTGGACCAGAAGGCGCGCGGCGACGAAGCCGTCGCCGCCGTTGTTGCCGGGGCCGCAGGCGATGCGGATGCGGACCGGGGCGCGCCCGAGGGCCTGCGCCAGGGACGCGGCGGCATCGGCCACGGCTGTTCCCGCCGCCTCCATCAGGGCAAGGCTGTGGACGCCGCGAGCGACCGCGGCGGCGTCCGCCGCGCCCATCTGCTCATTGTTCAATAGCTCCATGGCGCCCGTCCGGTTTCAGCCGGCCCCCGGGTCTGGGGAGCCTGGGCCCAGAATGCCTGTCCAAAACGCAGGCATTTGCTCATGTCATGGGCAGAGATGCCTGTTTTTCACGCGGAATGTTGCTGCGTATCGGCGAAATCCCCCTTTACTGGCTTAACGTTCTGGGGTCTATCCAATTGGCATGCGGCATGCTTACCAAGCGCCATTGCGTTGTGCAGGGCCTTGGTCGCCAAAAGCCAGGCCTCGGCACGCGTGAGGTCGGGAGGTCCGGGACAGGCATGAAGAAGATCGAAGCAATCATCAAACCCTTCAAGCTCGATGAGGTCAAAGAGGCGTTGCAGGAGATCGGCCTGCAGGGCATCACCGTGATCGAGGCCAAGGGCTTCGGGCGTCAGAAGGGGCATACGGAGCTCTACCGGGGCGCCGAGTACGTGGTCGACTTCCTGCCCAAGGTGAAGCTGGAGGTCGTGCTGTCCGACGACATGCTGCCGAAGGCCCTGGAAGCCATCCAGAAGGCAGCCCGGACCGGCCGCATCGGCGACGGAAAGATCTTCATCTCGAACGTCGAGGAGGCCATTCGCATCCGTACGGGCGAGACAGGGGCAGACGCGATCTGACAGACCCGCGATCGCGGTGGAGGTTCCCGCCGTTGGAGGGGCGCGCGTGCAACGCGTGCCCCTGATGCATGCAGGGCGTGCGTGCTGCACAGGCCCGGCAGGCGCCCTGCGGCGGGCGCAGTGAAAAGAAGCCAGAACCGAGCAGACCAAGGGGAAGACGTATGGCAGCAGAAGCACCGAAGACCGCAGGCGACGTCCTGAAGATCATGAAGGACAAGGACGTCAAGTTCCTCGACCTGCGCTTCACCGACACCAAGGGCAAGATGCAGCACGTCACGGCCGACGCCTCGTGCGTCGACGAGGCCATGTTCGCCGACGGCTATGCCTTCGACGGCTCCTCGATCGCCGGCTGGAAGGGCATCGAAGCCTCCGACATGACGCTGATGCCGGATCCCGTCAGCGCACACATCGATCCCTTCTTCGCGCAGACGACGATGGCGGTGTTCTGCGACGTGCTCGAGCCCTCGACGGGCGAGATGTACGAGCGCGATCCGCGCTCGATCGCCAAGCGCGCCGAGGCCTACATGAAGCAGACCGGCGTCGGCGACACGGTCGTGTTCGGCCCTGAGGCCGAGTTCTTCATCTTCGACGACGTGCGCTTCAACACGGATCCCTACAACACCGGCTTCAAGCTCGACAGCACGGAGCTGCCGTCGAACTCGGGCACGCAGTACGAGATGGGCAACCTCGGCCACCGGCCGCGCACCAAGGGCGGCTACTTCCCGGTGCCGCCGGTCGACAGCGCGCAGGACATCCGCTCCGAGATGCTGTCGGTGATGGCCGAGATGGGCGTCGTGGTCGAGAAGCACCACCACGAGGTCGCGTCCGCCCAGCACGAGCTCGGCATCAAGTTCGGACCGATGGTGACGCTTGCCGACCACATGCAGATCTACAAGTACGTGATCCATCAGGTGGCGGCAGCCTACGGCAAGACGGCCTGCTTCATGCCGAAGCCGATCTTCGGCGACAACGGCTCGGGCATGCACTGCCACCAGTCGATCTGGAAGGACGGCAAGCCGACGTTCGCCGGCAACAAGTACGCCGATCTGTCCGACACCTGCCTCAGCTACATCGCCGGCATCCTGAAGCACGCCAAGGCCATCAACGCCTTCACCAACCCGACCACCAACTCCTACAAGCGCCTGGTGCCGGGCTACGAGGCGCCCGTGCTGCTCGCCTACTCGGCGCGCAACCGCTCGGCGTCGTGCCGCATCCCGCACGTGACGAGCCCGAAGGCCAAGCGCATCGAGGTGCGCTTCCCGGATCCGGCCGCCAACCCCTACCTCGGCTTCTCGGCGATGCTGATGGCCGGCCTCGACGGCATCATGAACAAGCTGCATCCCGGCGAGGCGATGGACAAGAATCTCTACGATCTGCCGCCGGACGAGCTGTCGAAGATTCCGACAGTGTGCGGATCGTTGCGCGAGGCGCTCGAGAACCTGTCGAAGGACCGCGACTTCCTGAAGAAGGGCGGCGTGATGACCGACGACATGATCGACAGCTACATCGAGCTGAAGATGGCCGAGGTGGAGCGGTTCGAGATGACGCCGCATCCGGTCGAGTTCGACATGTACTACTCGGTCTAGGCGCGCCTGGAACGATGCGTGAGAGGGCGGCCGCAGGCCGCCCTTTTTTGTTGCGCCCGGCGGGCTGGAGGGGCGAGACACGGGTCGGGTGTCAGGATAGTATCAAGAGGTCGTGCTAGGACACGGCGCAGCCCTCAAAAGTCTCGCGTCCGTCCGATGAGCCCGCAGTCAAGACCCAGCCAGCCGATCCTGAGGGAGTTCAGCCGGACCACCGGAGCCATTGCCGTCACGGCCCGCGGCCCCGATCACGTCCTGCTGCCGTCGATGCAGAACCTTGCCTTCAATACCATGCGCGAGCTGCGGGCCTCGCTCCGGACGCTGCTGCCGGCCTTGCGCGAGGAGCAGCAGGGAGCGGCGGCGGCGCGCAACGACCTGATGCTGCCGGCGCTCATCGCCCTCTACGTCGTGGCGATGATGCTGTTCTCGCTGTTCGTGCGCTGCTGGGCGCCGCTGCATCACGACATGACCGAGATGGCGGCCTGGGGCCAACACTTCCAGCTCGGCTACAGCAAGCATCCGCCGCTGGCGCCGTGGCTCGCAGGCGCGTGGTTCCTGGTGATGCCGCACAGCAACTGGAGCTTCGAGCTGCTGGCGGTGCTGGTGGCCGCGACCGGACTGGCCGGCATCTGGAAGACGGCGGGCCTCTACCTCGACAGCCGCGGCCAGCGGCTCGCCATGCTGCCCATGATCCTGACGCCGGCGCTGACGACGTGGGCGTTCAAGTACAACGCCAACTCCATCCTGCTCGCGCTGTGGCCGTGGACGGTCTATTTCTTCCTCGTCACGCTCGAGCGGCAACGGCTGCGCGACGCGGTGCTGGCGGGACTGCTCGCCGGCCTCGCCATGCTCGGCAAGTACTATTCGGTCGTGCTGTTTGCGACCCTGCTGCTGGTGCTGCTGCTGCATCCGAGGCGGAACGAGACGCTGCGGTCGCCCCTTCCCTACGTGGCGGTGCTGACGGGGCTCGTGGTGATCGCACCGCACGTGTGGTGGGTGCTCGATACCGGCGCCACCACCATCGCCTACGCCATCGAGAAGACGCACGGGGATCTGGCGGAGGCACGAGCGACGACGCTGCGCTCGGTCGCGGGCAGCCTGCTCACGCTGCTGGGGCCCGGGCTGCTGCTGGCGCTCGCCTTCCGCGACGACTGGGCCGGGATGGGATCGCGCCTCGCGCGCGGGCTGCGCGATGCCAGCCGCCGCTGGGTGATACTGCTCGCCTGGGGGCCGCTGCTGTTCACGATACTCGCGCACCTGGCGACGAACATCCGCATCGGGGGCGACTTCCTGATCCCCGCCTTCCTCATGGTGCCGCTGGCGCTCCTGATGCAGCTCGGGCCGCCAATGCCGTCGCGGCCAACGGTGCGCGTGACGGGCGGCGTCGCGGTGGTGCTCGTGACGGGGGCGCTGCTCTCGCCGGTGATCGGCGTCGCCGCCTATCTGACGCAGCGCCCGCCGGGCCTCGAGCCCAGAGCGGAGCTCGCCGCAGCCGTGACCGACATCTGGCGCGGCGCGACCAAGACACCGCTCAAGCAGGTCACGGGCCACGTGCGGCTTGCCACGGCGGTCGCCTTCTACAGCGCCGACCATCCCTACTATCTCGACGGCGCGCAGACCTTCAGATTCACGCGCGAGGATCCGCGCATCGTGCGCGACGGGCTGCTGTTCGTGTGCGCAAACGAGGAGGCCGACTGCCTGGGGCACGCCAGGCGGGTGCTCGGGGAGGAGGGCGTGCAGCGCTACACCTTCACCGGGTCGCACCGCGTGCTGGGCTTTGCCGGGCCGATGTCGACGTTCCAGATCTTCCTGCTGCCGCCGCGGCCGGCCAGGTGAGGCGGCGCGCCTCCGGCAGGGGTCAGTAGAAGAGAAGGATGCCGGCGCACAGGCCGCCGCAGACCATCCACCAGACGCGGTGGCGGAGCATGCGCGCCCAGAGCGCCAGATGCTCGGGGATGGCCCGCCAGTCGAAGCGCGCAAGCCAGGCCAGGGCGAGCCCGGTGGCGAGGCCGGCCAGCCAGCCGGCGCCCGCGGGCACCAGGGTCGGAAGCAGGTTGCGCGCGGCCTCGCCCGCCTCGCGCGGGTCCGCCGCCGGCATCAGCATCACCAGTCCGAGCGCCGTAGCGGCGATCGCCATGTAGACGAACAGGCGGCCCATGATCCACGTCTCTGAAGACGGAGTCCTGGTCATGAGCGTACGGCGTCAGGGCAAACGAACCCTTAACGGCGCCCGCGGCCTCAAAGCAGGCCGAGATCGGCGAGGTCCTTGCGCAGCTTCGGCGGCATGGCCGCGACATCGCCCGCGGCGCGGCCGTCGAGATCGGGCGGCGCGTCGGTCGGATCGAGGTAGCGCCAGCCCTGGAAGGGCCGCCGGGTGGTCGGCCGCACGGGCACGAGGTCGGGCGCCAGCACCAGGTGGCAGCACGGGGTGCCGTCGTCCCGCTTGCCCTCCTCGACGGCCAGGAGAGGCTGGCGCACCTGGATCACGCCCTTGATGACCCAGTAGAGGGAGCCGCCGTCGAGCAGCTCGGCGCTGCGCTTGGGGCTTTGGAAGGTGCGGTGGAAGATCTGCGGGCGCTTCTCGCCGGCCTTGCGGCGGGCTTTGAGCCGCTCGGCCTGCCAGGCGCGCAGGTCCTCGATCGAATCCGTGCCGACGCAGAGCTTGACGAGATGCAACGCCATGTCCTTTGCCCCTTCTCATGCACCCCGCCCGCCGCTTCGCGGCGCGCCCGCGATCCTAGCGCGTTCACCCCCTGGCCGGCAGACGGTGTCAGGCTTAAGCTGGGGACAGTGCCAGACCCTGAGCCAGTCCTTGAGCCCCGTCCATGAGGTGAGACCCATGACCCAGAGCCGCAAGCCGATGGCCACCCGCCGTACCTTCCTGGCAGCTGCCGGAGCCGTCTCAGCGGCGGCGGCGTTCCCGCCGGCGTTGCTCGCGCAGGCCAAGATCAAGCCGGGCGCGGACGTGGCCCTGATCGTCGTCGACGTGCAGAACTGCTTCGTGCCCGGCGGCAGCCTCGCCGTCAACAAGGGCGACGAGATCGTGCCGCTGATCAACAAGATCGCCAAGGCGTTCCAGAACGTGGTGATCACCCAGGACTGGCACACGCCCGGCCACATCTCGTTCGCCTCGGCGCATGCGGGCAAGAAGCCGTTCGAGACGGTCAAGCTGCCCTACGGCAACCAGGTGCTGTGGCCCGACCACTGCGTGCAGGGCACGGAAGGGGCAGCCCTGGTCAAGGGCCTCGACATCCCGCACGCGCAGCTCGTGATCCGCAAGGGGTTCAATCCGAAGGTCGACAGCTACTCCGCCTTCATCGAGGCCGACGGCCGGCTGCGCACGGGGCTCGACGGCTACCTCAAGGGGCGCAACATCAAGGCCGTGTACGTGGTCGGGCTGGCGACGGACTTCTGCGTGGCGTGGACGGCGATGGACGCGCGCAAGCTCGGCTTCGAGGCGACCGTGATCGAGGATGCCTGCCGCGGCATCGACACGCAGGGCTCGCTCGCCGCCGCCTGGAAGAGCATGGAGAAGGCCGGCGTGAAGCGGGTGATGTCGGTCGCGCTCGACGCCTGAGTCGGGCGGGAGGGGCCCTCCCCGTGCTTAGGGGAGAGGGCAAGGGGCAGGCGCGCAATCCAGGCTCGGAGCGTGCCGCTGCCCCTCACCCCGGCCCTCTCCCCGCAGGCGGGGAGAGGGAGAAGAGGCGGCGCGTGCTGCTGGCGAGCGCTGGCAATGGCTGCAAGGGGCGTGAGGCACATGCGTCCGGTCCCCTCTCCCCGTCCTTATGGGGAGAGGGGTAGGGTGAGGGGCCGACGCTTGCTCCGAAGCCGGAGTATGAATCCGCTATCGCTATCGTCCTCGCGTCGCACCTGCCGCTGCCCCTCACCCCGGCCCTCTCCCCGCAGGCGGGGAGAGGGAGAAGAGGCGGCGCAGGCCGTGGTGCTCACAGCACCTTGCCGGGGTTGAGGATGCCATCGGGGTCGAGCGCGGCCTTGATGCGGCGCATGAGATCGAGCGCGACGGGATCCTTGAACTCGGCGAGCTCGTGGCGCTTCAACAGGCCGATGCCGTGCTCGGCCGAGATCGAGCCTTGCATCTCGACCACGATCTGGTGCACGCGGTGCATCACCGTCTCGCGCAAAGCCTCGAAGCGCGCGCGTTCCATGCCGAGCGGCTGCGCGATGTTGTAGTGCACGTTGCCGTCGCCGAAATGGCCGAAGGCGAGCGGGCGCGCGCCGGGACAGACGGCCTCCACCGCGGCGTTGGCACGGGCCACGAACTCGGGGATCGCGGCGACCGGCACCGAGACGTCGTGCTTGATGCTGCCGCCCTCGGGCTTCTGGGCCTCGGAGACGGCCTCGCGCAGCTTCCAGAAGTCGCGGGCCTGCGCCAGCGAGGCGGCGATGCGGGCGTCGATCGCGGTGCCCTCGGCAAGGGCCGCCTCGAGCAGGTCGGTCAGGGTGCGCTCGCTGCCGCCGTCAGCGTCGGAGCCCGACAGCTCCATGAGGGCGTACCAGGGATGGGGCGCGGCGAAGGGATCTCGGGTGCCCGGGACGTGCCGGAGCACGAAATCGACCACGATGCGCGGCATGAACTCGAAGGCGGTGAGGCCCGAGCCCGCCCGGTGCTGGGCGGCGACGAACAGCGTGCGCGCGGCCTCGATGGAGGGCAGGGCGGCGAGGGCCGTCACGGTCTCGGCGGGCCGCGGGTAGAGGCGCAGGACGGCCGCCGTGATGATGCCGAGCGTGCCCTCCGCGCCGACGAACAGGTCCTTGAGGGCGTAGCCGGTGTTGTCCTTCTTCAGGGCGTTGAGGCCGTGCCAGATGCGCCCGTCGGCGAGCACGACCTCGAGGCCGAGGACGAAGGCGCGGGCGTTGCCGTAGGCGAGCACGGCGACGCCGCCGGCGTTGGTCGAGAGATTGCCGCCGATCTGGCAGGAGCCCTGCGAGGGGAGCGCCAGCGGGAAGAAACGGTCGACGGAGAGAGCTGCCGCCTGCGCCGCCTCCAGCGTCAGGCCCGCCTCCACCGTCATGGTGAAGCCGACGGGATCGAGCGCGCGCACGCGCTTCATGCGGGACAGCGAGAGCAGGATCTCGCCGTCCAGCGGCACCTGGCCGCCGACGAGGCCGGTGTTGCCGGACTGGGGCACCACGGGGATGCGGTGCGCATGGGCGAGCGCCATGATGCGCGCGACCTCGTCCGTGGAGGCGGGCCGCAGGACGAGGCTCGAGCGGCCCGTCCACTGGTCGCGCATCTCGCGCAGGTAGGGAAGCTGGGCGTCCTGGTCGACGAGGGCGTGCGCGGGGCCGACGATGGCGGCAAACGCTTGGATCAGGTCCGGCGAAAGCGTGGTCTGCTGCATGGAAAGGTCCTCAGGCGCGGCCAAGGCTGGCACGATGCAGGCGGTCGTTGATGGCCTCGCCCAGCCCTTCCGCCGGAATCGGCGCGACGGCGATGGCCTTGGCGCCCGCCGCGTCGAGCGCGCGCAGGGCCGCGAACAGGTTGGCGGCGGCCTCGACCAGGTCGGCTGCCGGGCTCAGGTTCACGCCTGGCTGCCAGCTGCGGGGGCCGATGGCGCCGAAGCAGAGCCAGGCCTCGCCGGGCTCGGGCGCCCGCGCATTCAGGCGCAGCGGCGTCGCCGGCGCGTAGTGGCGCGCCAGCATGCCGGGCGAGGACGGCTGGCCGGGCTCGCCGGTGGCGACGCCGATGGGGTGGCCGAGCACGTGCTCGAGATCGGCGCGGGCGATGGCGCCGAGCCTCAGCACGAGCGCAGCATCGCCGCTGGCGTCGACGACGGTCGATTCGAGCCCGGCCTCGGCGGCGCCGCCATCGAGGACCAGCACGTCGCAGTCGGCGAGGTCGGCGGCGACGTGGGCGGCCAGCGTCGGGCTGACGCGGCCGGACAGGTTGGCGCTGGGCGCTGCGACCGGCACGTCGGCGGCCTCGAGCAGGGCGCGGGCCACGGGATGGGACGGCACGCGCATGGCAATGGTCGGCAGCCCGGCGGTGACGAGGTCGCAGACGGGCGAGCCCTCGGCGCGCGCGAGCACCAGCGTCAGCGGTCCCGGCCAGAAGGCGCGGGCGAGGCGGGATGCGGTCGCGGTCATGACGGCGTGCGGGGCGACGGCCTCAACCGAGGGTACGTGCGCGATCAGGGGATTGAAGCGCGGACGGCCCTTGCTGGCGAAGATGGCGGCGACGGCGCCCGCATTGGTGGCATCGGCCGCCAGGCCATAGACGGTCTCGGTCGGCATGGCGACGAGGCCGCCGCTGCGGAGCCTTCGGGCAGCGGCTGCGATGTTGGCGGGGGTGGCCTCGAGGATGATCAAGCAAGCGCTTTCTGCTACGTCAGGAGCCCTGTGTACGGCAAGCGGCGGGCGCGGCGCAAACGACGCGTTGCGTCGCGTCTCGGCTCGGCTCGAGGAGGGCAGGCGGCATGGCACGTCCCCGCGTCTATCTGGCAGGCCCGGAGGTGTTCCTTCCCGATGCCCTGGACATGGGGCGGAGGAAGTGCGCGCTGGCGGCCGAGGCGGGGCTCGAGGGCGTGTTTCCGCTCGATGCGGCCCTCGATCTGAGCGGCCTGAGCAAGCCCGAGCAGGCGCGCGCCATCTCCCTCGCCAACGAGGGGCTGATGCGCGCGTGCGCCGGGCTGATCGCCAACCTGACGCCCTTCCGCGGCGTCTCCATGGATGCGGGAACCGCCTTCGAGGTGGGCTTCATGCGGGCGCTCGGCCGGCCGGTTGCGGGCTACTCCAACGTGACGTCGGAGTATGCGGCGCGCGCGCGGGCGTACCGGGCTTCGGGCCTGCGCGCGGGCGATAGCGACGGCCCCGACGTGGCGGTCGAGGACTTCGGCTTGAGCGAGAACCTGATGATCGAGATCGCCATCGTCGAGAGCGGGCTCAGGGTCGAGCGGCGGGCGGTTGCGCCCGGGCAGGAGATGCGCGACCTCGAGGCCTTCAAGGCCGGCCTGGCGGCGCTGAAGGCGGTGCTCGGCTAGTGTGCTCTGTCTGGCGCTCGGCTGACGCGGCACACGCCTTAGCCCCGACGGAACGGTCGAAGAGGGCGGGGCATGCCAGACTGCCGCGCAAAACTTCGAGCTGGCGTAGGCCCCGCCTGCGCGGGGGTGACGCTGCTGGGCGTGGCAAGGACCAGCCATATGATCGTCACGCCCGCGAAGGCGGGCATCCACGCAAGCCCGCCGTGGATCGCGACATTGTCGTAAGCTCGCCCTCCACAGTCGTGGGGCGTCGAGCAAGCGTTGCCCGCCTGCGGCGCCAGAGGCCTTGCGGCCGCGGCCGCGTCGATTGGATAAGTGCTACAGGACGCCACACGAGGGATACGGCATGGCCGCGACGCAAACCATCGAGCTGATCGAGCGATACTACCGAGCCTTCAACGCCGAGGATTGGGATGGCATGCTCGCGTGCCTCGCCGACGACGTGGTGCACGACGTCAACCAGGGCAGCCGCCGCGAGGGCAAGGCCGCGTTCCGCGATTTTCTCGGGCGCATGCAGCACTGCTACAAGGAGCGTCTGGACGGCATCGTGGTGATGGCGGATGCCACGGGGGCGCGGGCCGCGGCCGAGTTCAACGTCATCGGCACCTACCTGGAGGCGGAGGAGGGGCTGCCGCCCGCCAACGGCCAGAGCTATCGCCTGCCGGGCGGGACCTTCTTTGCGGTTCGCGACGGCCTGATCGCGCGCGTGACGACCTACTACAACCTGACCGACTGGCTGACGCAGGTGGTGAGCGACGCATGAGCGTGACGATCGCCGTCCTGTCGGGCGCTGGGCTGGTCGAGGCGCTGCCGGCGCTGGCGCGATTGCGGATCGAGGTGTTCCGCGCCTGGCCCTATCTCTACGACGGCACGCTCGCCTACGAGAGCGCGTATCTGGAGAAGCTCGCCCGCGCGGACGGGGCCGTGATCGTGGCGGCCAGGGACGGCGAGGCGATCGTCGGCTGCGCGACGGCGGCACCGCTCGACGGCGTCGATGCGGCCTTCGCAGCGCCGTTCGCGGCGCGGGGGCTCGACACGGGGGCCATCTTCTACTGCGGCGAGAGCGTGCTGCGGCCGCAGTACCGGGGCTTGCGCATCGGGCACCGCTTCTTCGACGAGCGGGAGGCGCAGGCGCGGCGGCTTGGCTTCTCCGTCTCGACCTTCTGCGCCGTGGTGCGGCCGCCCGGGCATCCGCTGGCGCCGTCGGACTATGTCCCGCTCGACGCCTTCTGGACGAAGCGGGGCTATGCCAAGGCCGACGGCCTCACCACCACGTTCGCGTGGAAGGACGTGGACACGCCCGGCGAGACCACGAAGACCATGCAGTTCTGGATGAGGACGCTGTAGCCGTCAGGCAAAGCGCGACCACGCGGCGGCGAACATCTGCGGGGCATCCGCGCTCTCGACGATGCGCCCGTGCGCCATGACGATGCGCTTGGGGGCCCAGGCGCGGACGGTCTCGATCATGGCTCCGACCGAGGCGCGATCGGTGATGGCGAGGCGATGGTAGAACGGGACGTTGGGCGTGCCACAGCAGCCGACGGCGCGGAAGAACAGGCGCTCGGCCGGGTAGTGCTCGGCCTGGTAGTTGTAGAGCATGTCGGCCGTCACCAGCGTGCGCGTCGGCCTGTGAAACAGCAGCGTCTCGCGCAGCCAGTGGCCCGAGACGGTGAAGCTGTCGATCACCTCGGCCGGCCCGAAGCGGGTCTGCACCGTGATCGCGACGGCGCCGGGGATAGGCCCGATCTTGGCCTCGAGCCCGGCGGGCACGAGCACGCGGGCTGCTGGATACGCGGCCGCCGCGGCGCGCAAGTGGAAGTGATGGAACAGGTTGGGCGCTACGATGGTGGCGACCGGCCCGATGGCGGCAAGGGTGTCGCGCTCGGACGGGCCCAATGCAACCGGCGAGTAGAGCAGGAGGCCCTCGGAGGTTTGCAAGACGCTCATGCGCAGGCTGCCGCGGCAGCCCCAGGTGACGAAGTGGGACGCGAGGCACCAAAGGCCGTCGTCGACGCGCTCGAGCATGGCTCGTGCCTCGCACGAGGTCGCGGGCGGCGCAAGTGGCGCAGTGCCATGGTCGCGCGCCGTCTCCCCGGTGCACCGGGCCTTGCGGAACAGGGCGGCGGTGCTAGGTGTTCGGAGGCGGCGAATGGGCGCTGCGACATGGGACAGGGGTTGGCTGCATGCAGAACGGCGTGGTGCGCATAGCCGCGGCCCAGTATCCGCCGGACCGGCTCGCGGATCTGGCGCAATACCGCGCCAAGATCGCGCGCTGGGTCGGGGAGGCGGCGGCCGGCGGCGCGGAGCTGCTCGTGTTTCCCGAGTACGGCGCCATGGAGTGGGCGGGCGTGCTCGGTCCGCACACGCTCGCGCAGTCGCTCGCCTTCGTCAGCGAGGCGATGCCGGAGATGGATGCCGCGCACCGCACGCTCGCCCAGCAGCACGGCGTCTACATCCTCGCCGGCAGCGGGCCATGGCGGCGCGAGGGCGGCAGGTTCGTCAACGCCGCGCGCCTGTTTGCGCCCTCCGGCGCCGTCGGCGTGCAGGAGAAGCTGATCATGACGCCGTTCGAGCGCGATTGGGGGATCAGCGGCGGCGGATCGGCGCGGGTGTTCGAGACCAAGCTCGGCCGCATCGGCGTCGCCATCTGCTACGACAGCGAGTTCCCGCTGATCGTGCGGGCGCAGGTGGAGGCGGGGGCGCGCCTCATCCTGGTCCCGAGCTGCACCGAGTTCCGCACGGGCCACAACCGCATCCGTGCCGCGGCCATGGCACGCGCGCTGGAAGGGACGTGCGCCAGCGTGGTGGCGCCGATCGTGGGCCTGGCGCCGTGGTCGCCCTCGATCGACGTCAACGTCGGTGCCGCCGGGATCTTCGTGCCGGCCGAGCGCGGCAGCTCGGAGACGGGGGTGATCGCGGAAGGCGTGCCGGACCAGCCAGGGTGGATCACGGGCGAGGTGGACCTCGCCGCGCTCGAAGGGCTTGCCACGTCGGGCGAGATGCGCAACCGCGGCGACTGGGACGCGCAGCCGGGGGCGACGGCGTTGGGGGGGCATGTGGAGGTCGTGCGGCTCGACTGAAGCGGCGGGCCTGCCTCAGCGCAGGCCCCAGGTGACCTGCACCTCGCTCGACAGCGTGCGGCTGCCGGGCTCGATCGGCACGGAGCCCGACAGGGCCCGGTGCACGCCAACGGGCGCGAGCCGGGCCTCCGCCGGCTCCTCGAAGATGCGCAGGACCGGCCCAAGCGTGACGCCGGCGGCGGCCGCGTAGAGCTCGGCGCGCTTGCGGGCATTGGCCATGGCCGACTTGCGGGCCTCGTCCTTGAGGCGGTCGGCGTTCGAGACCTCGAAGGCGACGCGGCCGAGCTGGGTGGCGCCAAGGACGATCGCCTGGTCCATGATCTCGCCCATGCGCCTGATGTCGCGGACGATGAGATGGAGCTGGTTGGTCACGCGGTAGCCGCTCAGGACCTGCGTGCGGTTGTCCTTGGCGAGGGTGTAGCGCGGCTCGACGTTGACCGCGGCCGTCTGGATGTCGCCTCCGGCGAGGCCCGCGGCGCGCAGCCCGTCGAGCAGCCGCGTCATGGCGACGGCATTCCTGGCGAGCGCGTCGCGGGCGGTCTCGGCATCCGTCGCGATCCCGGCGGAGAAATAGGCGATGTCGGGCTCTGCCGCGACGCTTGCCTGCGCGGAGACGGTGATGGAGCGCTCGGGCTCGGCGGCGTGCGCGGCGGCCGCGAGGCTTGCGAGCACGAGCAGGAGTGCGGCAGAGGCAGTGCTGACCCTGGACACGACGGCGAATGCTCCGGGAGCTGGGCTTCTGCGGGCGGCAGGCCTGGCGGGGCCGGGCTGCCACATGACGCGCCATTGATGCAGAAAAGAGTTGCAGGAAAGAGGCCGCGTCCAGGAAAGATGACGGCAGCCGGATTGGCAAGGCCCGGCGAGGATCCGTACCCGGCACCCGCCCCGGCGCCTGCACGGAGAAGAAAGGCGGCAAGCGCCCCGGGGCGCCGTGCCGCAAAGTCCCCTTGCCCTGGCAGGCGGTGACCTCTAGCGTGCGACGCGCGCTGGCGGCCCGCGGTCGCCGCCGCGGGGAGCGGGGCCCCGGAACGCGCTGCGCGACGCGATGGCGTTGACGCGGCACGCGAAATTTAACAGAGATCATCCCCGGCAGTGGGGCCCGTAGCTCAATGGTTAGAGCCGGCGGCTCATAACCGACAGATGCCGACGAAAATCGATATTGAAATCATTGGGTAGGGCTAAGGGTTTGCAGCCAGTTCGGAGCTGTGCACCATATGTGCACCAGCCGACCCGCCCAGCACTGCAAAGCTGCACACCAAAAACGGCCACCGGCGGACCATGGTTTCGGCCGCGGCTGAGGCGTGGCTCGCGGAGAAGCTGGCCGCTGCCAGCGTGCCGGTCGCATTAAAAAAAATGAGCGAATAAAAGCGGTTAGCCGCACTACCTAGCCTTGCCGCCCGACGAGCGAATCGTGTCCGCTAGCGACCCCCGCCCATTTGGGCGCCACCCCATGAATTTGGTCGCCACCCCATGAAATCGTTCACGGACACGCCGCGGCCGAGGCCAGCCCAGAGCGCTAAGCAGCCCCGTCCCCTTAACGCCTTCAATCCTGCATTCCCGAAATCGGTGGCCCGCCGCAAGGACGTCGATGCGCCGCTTCTCGTGATGCTCGCGGCGCGCAGTTTTACCGGCTACCGGTCGGACTGGGTCACTCGTGAGGCCGCAGTCAGCAAGGTCGTGAGCGGCGGGCTTGGCAAGAATGTCGCACGCCGGTGCATCGCCCGCGCAAGGGCCTTGGGCTACCTGGAGCGGCGTCAGGGGCCAAGGGGCGCCGGTGGCGCCTGGGGCAAGGCGGTCGAGGTCCTGAAACTCGGCAAGCCGAAGGGCCGCGAGGCCATGGTCATCTGGCAGCGGTGGTTCGATGGCTCGCTGCACGTCAACGAACTGGCGGCCTTGCTCTATCTCAGGGCCGGCCACGGTCGCGGACGCGCTTACGCGAGCGAGGTTGCCGAGCGGTTCGGTTGGGCCGAAAGCACGACGTTGAAATACGTGCGATGTCTGATGGAGCGGGAACTCGTCGAGCGCCGGCAGGAACGTGACTCTGAGACCGGCAACTTCAAGGGTACAACCTATTTCGTTCCGAGCCTTTCGTGGGAAACCACTCGCCAAAAGCCGGGCAACCGTTTGCCGGGCAACCGTCCGGCGGGCAACATAGAAGGGCTTCGCCCTATCCCCGGAAAAAGCCCAGCGTCACCGGACGACGGTGCCGTCTCGCAACCGGAGTACGCGGCCGCCCGCCAACACTCGCCCTTGATGAGTTCGACGAAAGTGAAAGCGCAGAACCAAGGCGAGCGCTGGCGGGCTAACACCCCTAAGAAGCAAACTACGTTTGCGACAAATACTCAGGGGCAGGCCCCAGAGTGGCATGGGAACCCAAGCTTTAGCTTGGAAGAACTGGAAGCCATGGCCTTCGAGGACGACAACCTGCTTGGATGGATTGATGGCGAGCGAAGCTTTGAGTTCAGCAACGTCAAATTTCCCGAGCCCGGCAATGAGGAGGTCGCCGACGTCGTAGCCGCGTATTCGGACGTGGCCTTGGAAAACATGCTACTTCGCGCTACCGGCGGTCGAGTGCACAAACGCATTCGTGGCCCCGCTGGGCTGTACGCCATCCGCTACATCGCGGCGTCAATGAGGGTGGACGTTGCCGACGAGGATGCCTTCGGCCCAGCCGATGCTATCGACGAAGTCATGCACCAGATCGAGATCCGCATCGGCAGCCGAAAGGGAGCGTGGCTCAACAGCATAAAAGTCATCGGCGTCCGGATCACGCATGCCCAAGGCCATGGCGACGCGTTCAAGCGTCGAGGTTCTCGCCACAAGGTCGCCTAGGAGGGCCGATGCTCAAGCTTACTCCACCGACCAGGCTAGTCGCTATTGGGCGATCCGAGAACGGCAAGTTCGAGGTGCTGCTATCCGATCACAGGGTGCTCGGTCCAATTGAGTTCACCAAGCACCTTGGGCGCGACGAGGCGGCTGACGTCATCCGGCTCGGCCGGGTGCACATCGCGACAGTCGAAGCCCGCGAGGGGCGTGAGGCCGTCCGCGAGCGCAGCAGTCGCAAGTTGCCAAGGTCTCGAAAGTGGCGGCTCAACCCCGCCGGATTAAGCTCAGAGCCAGCCGCACAACCTGCGCCTCGGCAACGAGAGACGGGCGCGCTCCATAAGCGCGCGAGCATCGTGCCGTCTGGGGCCGGTATTTCACCTTCTGCCAGGTCGAGAGCCTTCACTCGGCCAAGACGCCCGAAAGTTTGCCCACCATCGGCCGTTTGCTGTCGCCCATCTCGGGGTAGCGGGTGCCTCGCGCGAGGCCATCAGGCGGTCAAACCTGGGGCTTCCCGGGAACCATTCGGCGCCATACCGAGCGAGTCCGGGCCGCTGTTTCACTTGCGTGTAAGGCGGGGATCCTCGCCCCGCCCGCCCTCTGCGAGGCCGCCGTCTCGCGCTATGTCGCCGAGAGCCCCGTTCTGCAAGAGCTGCTGAACGACTTGGACAGGGTTATGAGTGACGTCGCCCTGTCCGGGTTGATGAAGCACTTCCTCAACGGCGAGAC
>JANRIO010000012.1:0-34978 GCA_033764875.1 Hyphomicrobiaceae bacterium
GGGGAGCCTGGGGCAGGGGCGCGCATCAGCGCATGTGTCCCTTGACGCGCGCCATCCGCTCCAAGTTCGCCTTTGAGTTGTCAGGCGCAACCTCGACCTGTGCCATCCACGCGTCAATGTCGGCTTGCTTCCAGCCCACGCGGCCGTCCGGCCACTTCAGCCGTCTGGGTATGAGGCCAGCCTGCTCGCGGCGGACGACGCTTGTGCGAGTGAGTCCCAGTCGGCGGCACATCTCGGGCAGCCCGATGAACCTGTTGCCGTCGCTGACGCTGTCCAGCGCGGCGTCCCCTTCAGCCGGTGGCCTCACCACCCGAGCGCCGGGCACGTGCTGGGCCACCAGCTCGCGCAGAAGGTCCGGCAGGTGCTCGCGCAGGCCGTCTCGCAAGGCCACTGCTATCGCTTCGTCCAAGGCGCTTTTCTTCGCCATCTGCCTCTCCCGGTGGTTCGAGAACGGCAGACTGACTAGCGGCATCTTCGAGCACTGTGAAAAGGTGACGTTGCGCAGATTTTTGCGCATGTCCACCTAGGCCAATATGGCCCACAGCGATCGCGTTGCGAATGCGATCCCGCAAGGCATCAGCGGAGTACGCCTGCCCATCAACTTCAGCCACGCACTGCTCCAGGAACTGCAGGAAGCGGTGCGGCGCAGGCTTTCCGCGCGCGTCATCGTAGCCCGGCGCAGGGATGGGCTGCCCCGTGGCGGTCTCGAACACCACGCCCAGTCGCCGAACGAACTGGATCAGAGGTAGGTCTACTCGCGAGCGGTTGGGCGCGCTCACGGCAATGTCCACGTATTGCAGCAACGTCTCAATCGACATCAAGCAGTCTGCGAGATCTGTCTTTGGCGCTGCCACGGTGAGGGGTTCATTCGCAAACAGACATCCTGGATAGCGCCCGGCAGCGGCATGAAGCTCCTCGAGAACTACCGGATCTTCGAGCATGGTTCTTAGCTTCTGAGCAGCTCGCTGTAAGGGCTGCAGCGCTTGTTTTGGAGACCGGGCCCTCGCAGACATAGGTTCATTGCGTTTTGCCGGCGGGCGGCGCTTGGGCTCATGCGTAATTCGAGCAGACCTAAATTCAGCGAGTGTACCGGCTACCTCTGCTCGCGCGCGCTCGCGAACCTCGCCACTCAGCCCAATCTGGTCGAGAGCGGCTTCGATGCGGTCGGACTGCGCGTTGCGCGTCATTGGCGGGCCTCCGTGCTCGCATCCCCCAACAGCTTGCGCTCTAGCGCCTCGATGTCATCAGTGCTGATGGCGAAGGGGTCAGCGCCGGCCGCGATTTTGGCGAGGTTGGCTTGCCACTCCGTCAGCGTCCGGTGCTTCTCACGAGTCATCTCGTTGTGATTGTAGCTGCGGCGCGTGATGCTGCTTCGAACCTCGGACTCGTGGTTCAGCAGGGCGCTGATTACGATGTCCGGAGTGCCCATGCGGCTCCAGTAGGTGGCTGCCGTCCGCCGCAGGTCGTGGCTACGCCAGCGTGCCACGCCCGGGAGCCTCCCCTGGAGCTCGCCGACGTGGCTGCTCAGGACGTCTGCCCGAAGATGCTCCCAGGGTGCGCCCTTGCGGCCATGCACGGGGAACACGAAGACGTCGTGGGTCGATGTGTCGAGCGCCGCCTTGATAATCTCACGCGCCAATGGCGGCAGTGGCAAGGTGTGCGCGTTGCCGTTTTTGCTGCGCCCGGGAGGAATGGTGAAGGCCTTGAGGTCGGCTGCGACCTCGCCGCGCTGCATGCCGGTGAGCTCTCCTGACCTGCACCCGAGCAGCACCTGCAACAGCAGCACGCGCACGGCGGCCTTGGGAATGGGCAGCTCTCGTAGGGCCGCTCGGTCGGCATCGCTCACCGCCTCCCACTCGCGTAAGGCGCTCCAGAGTCCGCGCAATTCGGGCACCGCGAGCACGCGATCTCTGGGCTCCGAGTTGCGCGGCACATCAACGGTCTTCATTGGATTGCCGGTGATGTGCCCCTTCCTGATGCCGAACCGAACGACGGCCCGGATGGTCTCGAAAACGCGGCGCGCCTGAACCTCGGCCCCTCGGTCCTTGATGGCCGAGAGCACGGCATCGATGTCCTCTCCCGTCAGATCGTCCGCATACTTGTCGGCGAGTCCCATGCGCAACTCGGGGCGCTTTGGGTCGAGAAGGTTGAAATTGAGCATTTGCTCGTATCGGCCGACCCACCGCTTCTTTGACCTGTCCTTGACGAAGCGTCTGCATAGCTCGCGCACCGTCATTCGGCTCATGAGGGTTTTCGCCTCGGCCTCGGCAGCGCGGATCCTCGCCACCTGTTCTTGGGCGGCTTCTTTTCGCTCGAGGTGCGGGTCGCGGCCTTCGCCAGCCCTGCCGCGCTCGATGTCGGCCAACTCCCGCGCTCGCCTCAGGCTCGTGTCGGGATGCTTGCCGAGCAGCAGCCGGCGCTTGTCCTTGGTTCCCTTCGCCGTGTAGAGCAGGTAGAAGCTGACGCCGCCCGAGGGCAGGAACCGTAGCCGGAGGCCCTTGCACTCGGTGTCAGCGATCTCACAGGGCTTGCTGCTGCCAACGACGGCCTGCCGCGTCCGGGTGATGAACTCGTTGTCGATGCGGGTCATGGATTGGGGCCGTCCGTGCCGCTCAAAGGTGTGCGCACATGCTGGTAAGGTCTGAAAAACCGCTTGGCAAGAATCCGTGCACCGTATGTGCACCCGAATTTGCGCCGCAAGGTGCTGCAAAGCGGTGCACGGTGCACACTAGGTCGAGGGTGGAAAGGTAGCGTAAAGCCTTCGTGAATATAGCAAAGCGCTGCAGTGGGGCCCGTAGCTCAATGGTTAGAGCCGGCGGCTCATAACCGTCTGGTTGCAGGTTCGAGTCCTGCCGGGCCCACCATCTACGGATTGAGGTTTGCAAGGCACGCGAGCGCAAGAGGCATGGTGCAAACTGTCGTCTGCATGAAATGGGGCACGCGGTACCCGCCGATCTATGCCAACAATCTCTGGCATATGGTCCGGCGCAACACGCGCCGGCCGACGCGCCTCGTGTGCCTGACGGACGATGCCTCCGGGCTCGACCCCGAGATCGTGGCGCTGCCGCTGCCGTCGCTCAAGCTGCCGGGCGACATCACCAACCTGCCGTGGCGCAAGCTGTCGCTGTGGGCGCCGGTGCTGCCCGGGCTCGCGGGCGACGTGCTGTTCATGGACCTCGATATCGTCGTCACGGGCAGCGTCGACGACTTCTTCGACTTCCAGCCGCAGATGACGTTCTGCGTGATCGAGAACTGGACGCAGCTCGGCGCCAGAATCGGCAACACCTCGTGCTTCCGCTTCCGGGTCGGCGCGCATCCCTACATCTACGAGGGCGTCGCGAAGGATCCCGAGCACGTGCGCCGGACCTACGTCAACGAGCAGATCTACATCTCGCGCACGATCAGCGAGATGGCGTTCTGGCCGGCGCCGTGGTGCGTGAGCTTCAAGCACTCGCTGCTGCCGCGGTGGCCCATGAACTTCTTCCGCGCGGCGCCGCTGCCGGAGGGCACCAAGGTCGTGTGCTTCACGGGCAAGCCCGATCCGGACGAGGCGCGGGACGGGTGGTCGGACCGGCGCCTCGTCAAGCGGCTGTACAAGCACGTGCGGCCGACGCCGTGGATCGCCGAGCACTGGCGCTGAGGCCGGCGCCTCGGCGCGCGGCTTAACGGCACCAGACGATGCGGCAGACCTGGTGGTAGGGCGTGCGGGCGGCGCATTCGCCGAGCGCGCGGCGCTGGGCGTAGCCGAGGGAATGGGTGTGCCAACCCTGGCCCCAGGCGGCGGGGCTGGTGGCGCGGCACTGGTAGGCGGAGGCGCCGGCGCTGGTAAGCGCGAGGCCGGCGGCAGCGAGGGCGAGGACGGCGGCTTTCCGGATCATGGCGTTGCTCCCTGTGCGAGACGTGATGCTCGCCATGCTAGGAGCGTGGCCGTGACGGCGCAGTTCCGCGCGAAACACCCCGACTGCGGCGCGTCGCCGACAGCGGGCGCCCGGCGCCGGACTACTCCGAGGACAGGATGACGTTGCGCACGATCGGATAGACCTGCTCCTCCCAGCGCCGGCCGGAGAAGACGCCGTAGTGGCCGACGCCAGCCTGCATGTGGTGGCGCTTCATGAAGGGCTTGAGGCCCTTGCACAGGTCGTGCGCGGCCGAGGTCTGGCCCAGCGAGCAGATGTCGTCCCGCTCGCCCTCGACGGTAAGGAGCGCCATGCGGCGGATGGCACCGGGATCGACGCGGCGGCCCCGGTAGTCGAGAACGCCGCGGGCGAGCCGGGCCTCCTGGAAGATCCACTGCACGGTCTCGAGATAGAACTCGGCCGCGAGGTCGAGGACGGCGAAGTACTCGTCGTAGAACTCCTTCGTGACCTTGGCCTTCTGGTGGTCGCCGCGGGCCAGGTGCTCGTACAGGTCGAGGTGCGCCTTGCGGTGACGGTCGATGTTCATCGACATGAAGGCGGTGAGCTGCATGAAGCCCGGATAGACGCGCCGGCCGGCGCCGGGATAGCGGATCGGCACGCGGGCGATCAGGTTGCGCTCGAACCACTCGATCGACTTGCCCATGGCGAGCTCGTTGACCTTGGTGGGATTGATGCGCGTGTCGATGGGGCCGGCCATCAGCGTGATGCTGCGCGGACGATCCGGGTTGCCCGCCTGGGACATGACGGAGGCCGCGGTCAGGACCTGCACGCAGGGCTGACACACGGCAACGCTGTGCACCGGGTTGCCGAGCTTCTCGAACCAGCGGATGAGATGGGCCACGTACTCGTCGTAGCCGAAACGGCCATGCTCGATGCCCACGTCGCGGGCATTGTGCCAATCGGTGATGCAGACGTCGTGGTCCGGCAGCATGGTGCGCACGAGGCTGCGCAGGAGCGTGGCGAAGTGGCCGGAGAGCGGGGCGACGACCAGGACCTTGGGCTGGGCGACGGCGAGGTCCTTCTTGAAGTGCAGCAGGGTCCCGAAGGGGGTGACGTCGAGCGGCTCCTCCGTCACCGCGACGTCGCGGTTGCCGACCTTGACGGAGGCGATGCCGTAGGGGGGGCGCGTGTGGGTGAGGCCGGCGCGGGTCACGAGCTCATAGGCGGCCGTGAGATTGCGGAGCACGCGGTTCTGAGCAGGTGCAGCGAAGGCGTTGATGAAATCCAGGCTGGTTTGGGCAACCGCGCGGATCGGAAACATCAGGTCGGCTTGCGCCTGGTAAGCGAGGTAAAGCATGCGGCGGTTTTGCAAGCCCCCTTGAGTTCAGCTTTGCAGCCTTTTAGAGCAAGGCTTTAGTAGGTCGGTAAAGTCCCTGTGTGTCCAGCCCTTTCAGAGGTGTGGCAAACAAGCACCGATGGAACGAAGCTTGCATCCCATCCGCCGAGGCGCGAGGCCCGCTGCGGCAGCACCTGCAACACGACTGCAGTGCAGCTCGGACGACCTCGCCGACGGTATCACGGATGTCTAAACTGCAACTTTCGCACCAGATCTGAGGCTTTCAACGATGGCGTCCGCCGTCCTCACCATCAGCAGCAAGAACTATTCCTCGTGGTGCCTGCGCGGGCACCTCCTGTGCAAGCTCGCCGGCCTCGACGTCGACGAGCAGAGGGTTTCGCTGGACGATGCCGCCGCGCGCGCGGAGCTGCTGCTGCTGGCACCCTCGTTCCTGGTGCCGATGCTCACCCACGACGGCATCAAGGTCTGGGATACGATGGCCATCGCCGAGTATCTGGCCGAGACGTTCCCCAAGGCCGGGCTGCTGCCGTCGGATCCCGCCGCCCGGGCCTGGTGCCGGGCCATCTGCGGGGAGATGCACGCCGGCTTCTACAACCTTCGCTCGGCGCTGCCGATGAACCTCAAGGCCTTCCACCCGGGGTTCAAGGTGTGGGCCGGCGCCCAGGCCGACATCGAGCGCATCTTCAGCATCTGGCGCGACTGCCTCGCCGCCTCCGGCGGGCCGTTCCTGTTCGGAGGCCTGACCATGGCGGACGCCATGTACGCGCCCGTGTGCACCCGCTTTCTCACCTACGACGTGCGGCTCGACGCCAAGTCGGCGGCCTACTGCAAGGCGATCATGAGCTGGCCGGCGATGGCGGAGTGGGTCGAAGCGGCCAAGGCTGAGCCGGAGGAGCTCGAGGAGCTCGACGTCGAGTTCTGATTTCGCAGCGCAGCGCGCAAACCACTACACAGATCAATGTTCCAAATGCCCTGGGGGGCTGCTAAAAGCTTCCGGTAAGTGCACGCGCAAGACGTGCCACCACATACCGGGAGGATAGTTTGGCGAGCGTCACCTGTCGCGACGTGCGGAAAGCCTTTGGCGCGACGCAGATCCTGCACGGCATCTCGATCGATATCCGCGACGGCGAGTTCGTCGTGCTGGTGGGGCCGTCGGGATGCGGCAAGTCCACCTTGCTGCGGATGATCGCGGGGCTCGAGAACATCACGGGCGGCGAGATCTCGATCGGCGAGCGGGTGGTCAACCTGGTGCCGCCGAAGGACCGGGACATCGCCATGGTGTTCCAGAACTACGCGCTCTATCCGCACATGACGGTGGCCGCCAACATGGGCTTCTCCATGAAGCTGCGCGGGGCGCCGCAGACGGAGATCGATGCGCGCGTCAACCGGGCGGCGGAGATCCTCGGCCTCACGGCGCTGCTGGAGCGCTTCCCCCGGCAGCTCTCGGGCGGGCAGCGCCAGCGCGTGGCCATGGGGCGCGCCATCGTGCGCGACCCGCAGGTGTTCCTGTTCGACGAGCCGCTGTCCAATCTCGACGCCAAGTTGCGCGTCGCCATGCGCACCGAGATCAAGGAGCTGCACCAGCGCATCT
Organism: Hyphomicrobiaceae bacterium; assembly: GCA_033764875.1. Lineage (GTDB taxonomy): Bacteria > Pseudomonadota > Alphaproteobacteria > Rhizobiales > Hyphomicrobiaceae > AWTP1-13. The sequence goes on from JANRIO010000012.1 coordinate 6,806, forward strand.
CGACCACGACCATCTACGTCACCCACGACCAGATCGAGGCGATGACGATGGCCGACAAGATCGTGGTCATGCACGACGGCATCGTCGAGCAGATCGGGGCGCCGCTCGAGCTCTACGACAGGCCGGACAACCAGTTCGTGGCCGGCTTCATCGGATCGCCGGCGATGAACTTCCTGCCCGGCAAGATCAAGGCGAACGGAAGCCTGTCGTTCGAGGGGCCGGGCGGGGTGATGCTGCCGCTGGGCGCGGCGCCGACGGCCGCCGACGGCAAGCCGGTGATCTACGGCGTCAGGCCGGAGCATTTCGTGCTCTCCGACGACGGCGCGGAGGCCGTCATCCAGGTCGTCGAGCCCACGGGCTCGGAAATCCACGTCGCCGCCAAGATCGGCGACGTCGAGGTGGTCTCGGTGTTTCGCGAGCGCCATCAGTTCAAGCCGGGCGAGAAGATCCGGCTCAAACCAAATCCGGCGTTCGTGCATCTGTTCGATGCCGCGTCGGGCAAGAGGCTTTTCGCCTGACATAATAGAACCGGAGGAACCGCAATGGATAATTTCACCCGCCGCTCGTTCGTGAAGGGGGCGACGGCCCTTGGCGCGACAGGACTTCTGACCGGATCGGCGCTCACCGAGTGGGCCAAGGCCTGGGCGCAGGGCGCGCCCTGGAAGGCAGAGCCCGGCGCCAAGCTCACCGTGATGCGCTGGAAGCGCTTCGTGGAGAACGAGGACAAGGCGTTCAACGAGATGGTGGCGGCGTTCAAGGCGGCGACCGGCACGGAGATGAACGTATTCAGCGAGTCGTTCGAGGACGTGCAGCCGAAGGCCTCGGTGGCCGCCAACACCGGCTCGGGCCTCGATCTGGCCTGGGGCCTGCACACGCTGCCGCAGCTGTTCCCCGACAAAGTGCTGCCGATGAACGATGTCGCCGACTACCTCGGCAAGAAGTACGGCGGCTGGACGGACGCTGCCGCCATCACCTGCAAGCAGGGCGACAACTGGCTCGGCATCCCGGTGGCGACGATCGGCGGCTACATGACGTATCGCAAGTCGTCGATGGAGAAGGCGGGCTTCAAGGAGTTTCCGAAGGACTTCGCGGGCTTCCTGGCGCTGAGCAAGGCGATGAAGGCGAACAACACGCCGGCAGGCTTCCCGCTCGGCCACGCCTCGGGCGACGCCAACGCCTGGCTGCATTGGATCCTGTGGGGCCACGGCGCCTACACCGTCGACAAGAACGACAAGGTGATCATCAACTCGCCAGAGACGGCAAAGGCGCTCGAGTACTGCAAGGAGCTGTCGGCGACCTTCATCCCGGGCGTCGCCTCCTGGAACGACAGCTCCAACAACAAGGCCTTCCTGGCGGGCGAGCTGCATCTCACCGCCAACGGCATCTCGATCTACGTGGCGGCCAAGGACGACGCGACGAAGAAGGACCTTGCCGAGGACACCGAGCATGCGCTCTGGCCCGTCGGCCCCGTGGGCAAGCCCACCGAGCTGCAGCTTGCCGTGCCGATCCTCGCCTTCAAGTTCACCAAGGCACCGAACGCGGCCAAGGCCTTCATCGCCTTCATGCTGGAGAAGGAGAACTTCGACAAGTGGCTGTCGGGCGCGCGGGGCTACCTCACGCACACGCTCAACAGCTACGACAACGCCCCGGTGTGGACGGCCGACCGCAAGAACCAGGTGTTCAGCCAGGCCTCGAAGCGCGCGCTGCCGGCATCGGGCATCGGCAAGCCGGGCGAGAAGGCCGCCACGGCCATCGCCGACTTCATCGTGGTCGACATGTTCGCCAACTACTGCACCGGCCAGCAGGACGCCAAGACGGCCATCGCGACGGCCGAGCGGCAGTTGAAGCGCATCTATCGCTGAGGAGACGCGTCGGGGCGGCCATCGCGGCGCGCCCCGACGCTTGCCGCGAGACGACATACCGGAGCATGAGCGCTGATGGCGATGGCGGTCGAGACGAGACGCAAGCAGGCGATACCGGAGATCAGCGCGTGGGACCGGCTGAAGGTCAACCGCGACTGGCTCGGCTTCTGGTTCATGCTGCCGGCGGCGGGATTTCTCGTGCTGTTCCTCGCCTACCCGCTGGGGCTGGGCATCTGGCTGTCGATCACGGATGCCAAGATCGGGCGGGCGGGCCAGTTCATCGGGCTGGAGAACTACGACTGGCTGCGCGACGACAGCATCTTCTGGCTGTCGGTGTTCAACACGATGCTCTACACGGCGGTCGCCAGCGTCATCAAGTTCGCCGTCGGCCTCTACCTGGCGCTGCTGCTCAACGAGAACATGCCGTTCAAGGCGATGCTGCGGGCGATCGTGCTGATCCCGTTCATCGTGCCGACGGTGCTCTCGGCGCTCGCCTTCTGGTGGATCTTCGATAGCCAGTTCTCGATCATCTCGTGGTCGCTGAAGCAGCTGGGACTGATCACGCAGAACATCAATTTCCTGGGCGATTCGACCTGGGCCCGGATCTGCGTGATCTTCGCCAATATCTGGCGCGGCGTGCCGTTCGTGGCCATCACGCTGCTGGCGGGCCTGCAGACGGTCTCGCCCTCGCTCTACGAGGCCGCCACCATCGACGGCGCCACGCGCTGGCAGATCTTCCGCCACATCACGTATCCGCTGCTGACGCCCATCATCGCGGTGGTGATGACGTTCTCGGTGCTGTTCACGTTCACGGACTTCCAGCTGATCTGGGCGATGACGCGCGGCGGTCCGGTCAACTCCACGCACCTGATGGCGACGCTCTCCTACCAGCGCGCGATCATCGGCGGGAATCTGGGTGAAGGCGCCGCCATCGCCACGGCCATGATCCCCTTCCTTCTGGGAGCGATCATGATCTCCTGGTTCGGCCTGCAGAGGCGCAAATGGCAGCAGGGAGAAGACAATGACTGAGACGCTGGCCGGCCGTCCGCCCGATCCGCGCCGCGTGCTCAACGCACCGGCCTCGGCCGCATCCGTGGCGCGCGACGACCACTCCGAGGGCATGAGCTACCTGCAGAGCCTGCCGCGGCGGCTGGTGACGCTGTGGATACCGCTCGGCATCATCGTCGTGGTGCTGCTGTTCCCGTTCTATTGGATGGCGCTGACGGCCATCAAGCCGGACGAGCAGCTTCTGGACCTCGACAAGTACAACCCGTTCTGGACCTGGCAGCCCACCTTCAAGCACATCCACAAGCTGCTGTTCCAGAGCCACTACCTGCACTGGCTGTGGAACACGATGTATGTGGCGATCGCCGCCACCATCCTGTCGATCGTGGCCAGCGTGCTCGCCGCCTACGCCATCGTGCGGCTGCGCTACCGCGGCGCGCAGTGGGTCGGCGGGGCGATCTTCCTTGCCTATCTCGTGCCGCCGTCGATCCTGTTCATTCCGCTGGCGACCGTGGTCTTCCAGTACGGGCTGTTCGATACCCCGTTCGCCCTCATCCTGACCTATCCGACGATCCTGATCCCGTTCTCGACCTGGCTGCTGATGGGCTACTTCAAGACGATCCCCTTCGAGCTCGAGGAATGCGCCCTCATCGACGGCGCCAGCCGCTGGCAGATCCTCACCAAGATCGTGCTGCCGCTCGCCGTGCCCGGGCTGATCTCGGCCTTCATCTTCTGCTTCACGCTGTGCTGGAACGAGTTCATCTACGCGCTCACCTTCATCACCAGCGTGCAGAACAAGACGGTGCCGGTCGCCATCGTCAACGAGTTCGTGGACGGCGACATCTACCGGTGGGGGTCGCTGATGGCCGGCGCGCTGGTGGGCTCGCTGCCGCTCGTCATCCTCTACGCCTTCTTCGTGGAGCACTACGTGTCGGCCATGACTGGCGCCGTGAAGGAATAGCCGCCGCCCCCCCTGGCACGCCGGCGGGGTGGAGAAGCCCGGGCCTGGGCGCCGAGCGCTGGCGCCGCCGTGGCGCCGTCTGACGCCCGCGCCCCCGTTTTGCCAATGCGGCCGACCCGTTACGGCGGCGACCGGGGTGCTGCCTTGTGCCGCCGGCAGTAGCGACCGGTGCGCCGCGGCGCTAAATATGTCGGCTCGGGGTCACTCCGGCTACTTATCCACAAGGACATCCAATGAGCATAAAGGGCAGAACGGCAATCGTGACGGGCTCGACCTCGGGCATCGGCCACGGCATCGCGATGGGGCTCGCCCAGCAGGGCGTCAACATCATCGTGAACGGGCTGGGGTCGGCCGACGACAACGCGAAGGCGATTGCGAGCGTGAAGGCTGCGGGCGTGAAGGTGGCGTTCGATCCGGCCAACATGATGCGCCCGGGCGAGATCGCGGAGATGGTCGCCAAGGCCGAGCGGGACTTCGGCAGCGTCGACATCCTGGTCAACAACGCCGGCATCCAGCACGTGAGCCCGGTCGAGGAGTTCCCGATCGAGAAGTGGGACGCGATCATCGCCATCAACCTGACCTCGGCCTTTCACACGGTGCGGGCGGCCGTGCCCGGCATGAAGGCGCGCAAGTGGGGGCGCATCATCAACATCTGCTCGGCGCACTCGCTCAGGGCCTCGCCGTTCAAGACCGCCTACGTGGCGGCAAAGCACGGGCTTGCCGGCTTCACCAAGGCGGTCGCGCTCGAGCTTGCCGAGCACGGCGTGACGTCGAACGCGGTGTCGCCGGGGTTCGTATGGACGCCGCTCGTCGAGAAGCAGATCCCGGACCTGGCGAAGTCCGAGAGCATCACCGAGGCGGCGGCGAAGAAGCAGGTGCTGTCGCGGCAGCCGACGGGGCAGTTCGTCACGGTGGAGCAGGTGGCGGCCCTTGCCGTGTTCCTCGCTGGCGAGGAGGCGGCCTCGATCACGGGGGCCAACTACTCGATCGACGGCGGCTGGACGGCCCAGTAAGCGGCCCGGACAAGCCTGGCGATGGAAGGCGCCCTTCGGGCACCTTCCGAGCTCAGGAGGTCTTGCGAATGGCCGTGTGCGTCGGCCGCTCGCCAGGCGTGGCCCCGCGGTAGATCGTAAGCGTCATGAAGGCCGCCGCGGCCACCGTCAGAACCACTGCGAGCGCAATCTCCCGCGACCGCCTGTGCAACCACAGGCGCGCGAAAAGGCTGCGCGGGGCTTTCGAGTTTTTCATATGCGGAGTAGGCCGCGCGGAGCCGGCATTGACCAGGACACCAAAGGCCGCGCGACAAGACGGCACATGAAATACGCGGGCCAACCGCGGCACGCGGGAAGGGCCTGTGCAAAAGCCGGGATTCGCCTGATCCGGCGACGGCCGCCGCCAGATCAGGCGGGGGCTTTGCGCAAGCGGTAGCCGGTGCCCGTCGCCACGACCTCGATGGCGCCGTGGGTGATGGTGGGATGCGACAGGCGGACGTCGAGCACGCCGTCGTAGCCGAGGTCGGTCGCCCTTTGCGCCAGCGCGTCGAGGGCGTAGCCGATGGTCTTGTCGAGGAGGGATTCGTACTTGGTCATGCGGCCGCCGAGCGTGTTGACCACCGCCTCGCGCATGTCGCGCAGGATGTTGGCGCCGCTGATGGCGCAGGCGTAGACGAGCTCGCCCTTGTCGTGGGGCTCCTCGAGCGTCGGCGTGGTGATGAGGCGCATCAGGCGTCCTCGCCGCGGCGGCGCAGGCCGGCACGCGGGGGCATCGGCGCGTGCACGACCACCTTCGGGCGGACGCCGAAGACCAGGCGCTTCAGCATCACGAGCAGGGCCAAGAGCACGAAGGCGGCGCCCGCGAGGGCCACGGGATCCTTGTACCAGAACAGCATCGGGTTGATCTTGCCCTCGGTCAGCAGGCGCAGGTTCTCGAGGATCGACATCGGGTTGGTGAAGGTGTGGGTCTCGAGCATGAGCGCGACGGCGGCGCCCTGATCGGGGCTCGAGGCAATGGCGCCGAGCACGCCGGGCCGGGCCAGCTGCTGCATGAGCTCAGGCGAGCGGGAGACGGCGTGCAGGACGCGCTGGGCCGGCTCCTTGCCGAGGCGCACCAGATAGCCCGACAAGGCCTCGAGCTGCGCCTCGTCGAGGGCGCGGGCGAGCGCCTTGAGGTCGAGCGAGGGGGCGTCGGTCAAAACCTCCCGGGCCGCGGCGGGCATCGCCGCGACGCGGCCGATGGCGAGCCGGTCCTCGAGCGCGAGGATCTTGGCCAGCGTCGACCGGGTGAGCCCCTCGGGGGAGGTCTTGCGATGGATCTCGTGCTCGGCCACCTTCGGCAGCAGGTCGCCGGCGAGACTCTGCCACTTGAAGGCGGCGGCGATCGAGCGGGTGTCGCGGGCTATCGCCATGGCCGCCGGCGGCAGCGCGGTCACCGCCTGGTTGAGCGTGCCGTCCTCCAGGCGGCGCAGGATGCCGGGCTCACCCTCCGCCTGCAGCACGAGGTTCGCCGCCTCGTCGAGGCGGGCGAGATCGGCGGCCTTCACCTGGTCGACGTAGCGCTTGAAGGCTGGATGCTTCTCCGACAGCTCGACGACCTTGGCATGGGCGCGGCGGAACTCGGCCCAGATCTCGACGATGCGGTCGGCGGTCTTGTCGGAGATGTCCTTGACGCTGTCGCCGATCTGGTCGGCGATGGTGGCGGCGAGCTCCGTGCGCACCTTCTCCTTGGTGTCCTTCGACTTCATCTCCTCGGCGATGATGGGCAGCACGCCGTAGCGGAAGTCCCAGATGTCCTTGGCGATGAGCACGGCGCCGACGCCGCCGGCAACCACCGAGACGAGGCGGCTCAGGATGGCGCCGACGACGCGCTGGCCGATGCGGGCGGCCATGTTGGAGAGCTGCCGGCGCAGCACCAGGACGACGGTGCCGGCGATGCCGCCGCTGCCCTCGGCGATGAGCTGGCCGGTGGAGACGCCGGCCATGCCCTTCGCCGGATCGATGCGGTACTCCCGGCCGGCGCCGGTTGCCACGACACGGGCGATGGTGGAGCCGTAGCGGGGGCCGAGGTAGGCCTCGATGCACTGGCCGGCGGGCTCCGCCGTGTCGAGGGCGGCAAGCTCGATACGCCGGCCGATCTCGCGGCCGACGCTCTCCGAGAGGGTCTCGATGGCCTTGCGCATCTCGGGCGAGCGGTAGACGCGCTCGGTCACCGCCGTGGCCAGCTCCTGCGACTTCTCCTTGGAGGCCAGCGACTGGAGCAGGGTGGACCAGCTCGACTCCGAGCGCACCTCGGCTTCCGCCTTGTCGACCAGGCGGTCGATGACGTCGTCGACGCTGCCCTTGCGCCATGCCTCCTGCACGACGGCCTTGTAGTCGACGCCGGCAATGCCGGCCTCCAGGCCCTTGCGCGTCAGCTGGGCGACGGCGGCGCGGAAGCCGGCCTCGTCGCGGGCCTGGCAGGCCTCGTAGTCGGCCCGCGTCAGGGGAGGGGCCGCACGCGCGGCGAATGCGCCAAGATCGGCCGAAAGCAGGGCGGCGGCCGTCAGGGTTGCCACACAGGCACGCGCCCGGCGACCCACGTGCACGCGGGACTTGCGGATGCGGGGGCTCATGTCATCTTCGCTGTGCGGCAGGCGCATAGTCGTGGGGCTGACGCTTCCATTGGGGATCTGCCGGAGATGGGCGACCGGCCGCAAATACTCAAGAGGCACCCAAGCATGGGATTGGGGGCGAATATGGGCGCGGCGCGCGCGGCGCATGCCGGCGGCCGAAGGCGAGGGCGGGGCGCATGAGCGGAGTGCTGGCAGGCGTGCTCGCCTACGTTCTCGTCCAATTCGCCATCGGCGCGTGGGTGTCGCGGCGCATGACGGGCGAAAAGGACTACATCCTCGCCGGCCGCTCGCTCGGGGTCACGCTGGTCACGTTCTCGGTGTTTGCGACGTATTTCGGCGCCGAGGCGATCGTGGCCACCGGCGGCACGGTCTACGAGAAGGGGCTGGCCGGGGCCCTGGTCGATCCCTTTGCCTACGCCTTCGCGATCCTGCTCACGGGCCTGCTGCTGGCACGCGCCCTGTGGAGCCGGGGCCTCACCACCTTTGCCGACCTGTTCCGGGAGCGCTACTCGCCGGGCGTCGAGCGCCTCGTGGTTGCGGTGCTGCTGCCGGGCTCGGTGATCTGGGCGGCGGCGCAGGTGCGGGCCTTCGGGCAGGTGATGAGCGCCAACTCGAGCCTCGGGCTGGTCGCGGCGATCACGCTGGCGGCCGTGCTGGTCGGGGCCTACTCGGTGGTGGGCGGGCTGCTCGCCGACGCGGTGACGGACACCATCCAGGGCTTGGCCGTGCTCGCCGGGCTCGTGATCCTTGGCTGGATGGTCGCCATGTCCGTGGGCGGGGTGGCGGAGGGCCTGGCGCGGGTGCCGGCGGAGAAGCTGAGGCTGATCGAGCCCGACGACGGCCTGCTGGCGGTGCTGGAGCGCAGCGCCGTGCCGATCTGCGGGACGCTGATCGCGGTGGAGCTGATCTCCCGCTTCCTCGGGGCGCGGTCGGCCAACGTGGCGGCCATCGGCACCGGCCTCGGGGGGCTGATGTACCTAGCGATCGGGTCGATCCCCATCTTCCTGGGGCTGGTGGGTCCCAGCCTGCTGCCGCAGATCGAGGACCCGGAGCAGACGGTTGCTAGGCTGGCCGAGCTGTTCCTGCCCGGCCTGCTGCACATCGCCTTCGTGGGGGCGGTGGTCTCGGCGATCCTGTCCAGCGTGCACTCGGCCCTGCATGCCCCTGCGGCGCAGATTTCACATAATATTGTCCTGCGCGTGATCCCTGGACTCTCAGAGCACGGAAAGCTGTGGTCGGTGCGCCTGACCGTGCTGGGGCTGTCGATCGTCGCCTATGCCATTGCCGTCACGTCGCATGGCATCCACGAGCTCGTGGAGACGGCCTCTGCGTTCGGCGGAGCGGGTGTGCTCGTGGTGACACTGTTTGCACTTTTCTCCCGTTTCGGAGGATCGCACAGTGCCTACGCGTCGGTGTCGGCGGGGCTGCTCGTCTGGCTCGGCGGAAAATATGTGTTTGGACTATCAGTGCCTTACTTGATCTCCCTGGGGTGCTCGCTGGTGGCGTACGTGGGGGTCGGGTTGATAGAAGGAAAACAGGCGGTGCGCCTGATTACGTCCAATTAACCGTGGTTTCGTAGGGTTGAGGAATCGTCGCGGGGCGGCTGCCTTTGGCTGCGGCCTTCTGTCCAGTGCGCCGGCCGGCCGGCCGCCGCCACCTAAGGCGCGGTCCAGCGATACCGGTTCCGCGTCGGCGTCCTAGTCCCGATCATGCCCATGGTCGCGCGCGGAAAAGTGTTTACCCGCGCGTCACAATGGCCGTTGTGCGCTGCGGGGGTAGAGGCTAAAGAAGCCGCTTGGACCGCAAGGTCAGTGCGTATCGGTCTCAATATCAATGGGTTGGCAAATCGTGTCACTTGCGGATGTGAACTGTCATGTGTTCGTCGATTTCGACGGCACCATCGTTCCGTGCGATGCCACCGACCTGATCCTCGAGAGCTTCGCGCGCGACGAGTGGCGTGATGTCGAGCGCGATTGGCAGGCGGGCAAGATCGGCTCCCGGGAGTGCATGACGCGCCAGGTGGCCCTGCTGCGGGCGAGCCAGAGCCAGGTCCTGGACAAGATCGCCGAGATCGAGGTCGACCGGGGGTTCTCCACATTCGTCGCCGAATGCGACCGACTCGGCATCGACATGACGGTCGTGTCGGACGGGTTCGATTTCGTCATCGAGCGCGTGCTCAAGAACGCCGGACATCCGAACCTGCGCGTGCGCGCCAACCACCTCGAGCACGCCGGCGGCGACCTGTGGCGCGTGACCTTCCCGCACGCGCGCAGCGAATGCCGGGTGCTGGCCGGCAACTGCAAATGCTCGTTCACCGAGCCCCACGCCAAGTCCATCAAGGTGGTGATCGGCGACGGACGCTCCGACTTCTGCATCGCCGGGCGTGCCGACCTCGTGTTCGCCAAGGGCACGCTGCTCAAGCTGTGCCAGGCCAACGGCACCACGCACTTCGCGTTCAACGATTTCTTCGCCGTGACGCGCCAGTTCAGCGCCTGGCTCACGAGCATGCCGGAAGGCCAGGCCGGCAGCAGAGCCGCATTGGCGTGAGGGTCGGTCGGGCGCGAGCGGAGAGCAAGGCGGGATGACGATGCCGAGCGACAAGGACGCCACCGGGGGGGATCCCGGGGGGCGGGGCCTGTTCTACGAGGGCGGGCGAATCGGCGTACTGCTGATCCATGGCCTCAGCGGCACCCCTGTCGAGATGCGCTTCATCGCCAACGGCATGGCGCGGGAAGGCTACACCGTATCCTGCCCGCAGCTTGCCGGGCATTGCGAGACGATTGAGCAGCTGCGTGCCTCGTCGTGGCAGGACTGGTACGCCAGCACCGAGCGGGCGCTGCTCGAGCTGTCGGCGCGCTGCGACCAGGTGTTCGTGGCGGGGCTGTCGATGGGCGGGCTGCTGGCGCTGCGGCTGGCGGCGCTGCACCCGGACAGGGTGACGGGGGCCATGGTGTTCGCCCCGACCCTGTGGCTCGACGGCTGGGGCGTGCCCTGGTACGGCCGGCTGTTCCAGCTCGTGCGGCAGAAGTGGGCGGCGGACCTGATGCATTTCACGGAGCGTCCGCCCTACGGCATCAAGGACCATCGCCTGAGGGCCCTGATCGCGGAGGCCCTGCACAGCGGCGATCCGTCAAAGGCGGGGTTCTTCAGCGTTCCGGGCGGGCCCATGATCGAGCTGCGCTGGCTGGTCGACGACCTGCGCAAGCGGCTGGCCGACATCAAGCAGCCGGTTCTCATCCTGCATCCGCGCGAGGACGACCGGGCGAGCCTTGCCAATACAACCTACCTTCAGAGGCATCTGGGCGGCCGGGTCGAGACGACCATCCTGGAGGACAGCTACCACGTGGTGACGCTGGACAAGCAGCGGGACGTGGTGCTGCAGAAGTCGGTGTCGTTCGTGCAGGCGCTGGCTGACGTGGTGCCCAACGCGGCGCGGGCCGGGCGCGGCATCGCCGCGGCCTGAGGTGTGAAGTTTAGTCGCAGCCTGCGTCTTTAACTTTCTGAATTGATCGGTGTTTGTGTGAGTGGCCCTGCAGTGTTGCCTGCTGCCGGCTTGTGCTTTGCGCGTTACGGACACATTTATGCTCCCACGGGCGGGTTTTCCCCACGGACGGGGCGTGAGCATCGAGTCGGCCCCTCGGCGCGCCGACCAGGGCCTTCGTGTGGCCGGCTGGTCGGGGGTGACGGGGCGCGGGGCCGGCAAAGCGCGGGAAGAGGAAAGATGACCGACGTGGCCGAGAGACCTGCCGCAACCACCCGCCAGGACGCTGCGCGCGAGGAGGCGGCGCTGCTGGAGCTGGAGGCGCAATACTGCTCCCACGGCGACACGGTCCACTATACCAATCCGCCGAAGATCTTCGACCGCTGCGAGGGATCGTACGTGTTCGACCTCGCGGGCCGGCCGTACCTCGACCTGCAGATGTGGTACTCGGCGGTCAATTTCGGCTACCGCAACCAGAGGCTCGACGATGCGGTCAGGCGGCAGCTCGAGCGCCTGCCCCAGGTCGCCAGCCAATACCTGCACCGGGAGAAGATCGAGCTGGCGGCGATGATCGCACGGGACGCCGAGGTCAAGTTCGCCAGCAAGGGCCGCGTGCACTTCAATGTCGGCGGCAGCCAGGCCATCGAGGACAGCCTGAAGCTCGTGCGCAACTTCAAGAAGGGCAAGAGCCTGATGTTCGCCTTCGAGGGCGGGTATCACGGCCGCACGCTGGGGGCCTCGGCGATCACCTCGTCCTACCGCTACCGCCGGCGGTTCGGCCACTTCGGCGACCGGGCGCAATTCGTGCCCTTCCCCTACCATTTCCGCGGCCCCAAGGGGATGAGCAAGGAGGAGTACGGCGCCCACTGCGTGGCGCAGTTCGCCCGCCTGTTCGAGAGCGAGTACAACGGCGTCTGGGACCCCAAGGTCGGCGAGGCGGAGTATGCCGCGTTCTACGTCGAGCCGCTGCAGGGCACGGGCGGCTACATCGTGCCGCCGCCGAACTTCTTCCGCGACCTGAAGAAGGTGCTCGACCAGCACGGCATCCTGCTGGTGGTGGACGAGATCCAGATGGGCTTCTACCGGACCGGAAAGCTCTGGTCGATCGAGCATTTCGGGGTGAAGCCGGACGTGCTGGTGTTCGGCAAGGCGATCACCAACGGGCTCAATCCGCTGGCCGGGCTGTGGGCGCGCGAGGAGCTGATCAACCCGACCATCTTCCCGCCCGGGTCCACGCATTCGACGTTCAACGCCAACCCGATGGGGACGGGCGTCGCGCTCGAGGCCATGAGGATGATGGCCGAGACGGACTACGAGGCCATGGTCATGGAGAAGGGGGCCTACTTCCTCGACGGCCTCAAGGACCTGCAGAAGCGCCACAAGATCGTGGGCGACGTGGACGGACTGGGGCTCGCCCTGCGCATGGAGATCTGCGAGCCGCACGACAGCTTCACGCCGTCGAAGGCGCTGGTCGACCGCATGGTCGACGAGGCCTTCAAGGCCGACATGACGGTCGGCGGCCAGACCTACGGGCTCGTGCTGGACATCGGCGGCTACTACAAGAACGTCATCACGCTGGCGCCGAGCCTGCACATCTCGAAGGCCGAAATCGACTTGGCGCTCGCCCTCCTCGACCAGCTTCTGACGCGGGTCGGGCGCGCATGATCCCAGTCCAGGCGTAAGTGGAACGGAGGACGGCCAGTCGGCCCCCGCCTCGGCACGAGGACGGGCTGGTGCACGGGCCTGAGATGGCAGGAACGCGAGCGAAATGAACAACGGACAGGTTGCGGGCCGATGAGCGGTAGCTTGGATTTGCTGGCGGGGCCTCCCGACCGCAGCGTGCTCATCCCCGGCGGGCGGCTCGGGGTGCTTCTGGTGCACGGCCTCGGCGGCACGCCGGTGGAGCTGCGCTTCGTGGCGCAGGCGTTGGCGCGGCAGGGACACACCGTCTACTGCTGCCAGCTCGCCGGCCACTGCGGCACGCCGGAGGAGCTGCGCCGGTCGACCTGGAAGGAGTGGTACGCCAGCGTCGAGGCTGCGCACGATCGGCTGAAGCCGCATTGCGACGTGATCGTGGCGGGCGGGCTGTCGATGGGCGCCATCCTGGCGCTGCACCTCGCCTACAACCGCCCCAACGGGGTGCAGGGCCTGCTGCTGCTGGCGCCGGCGCTGCACCTGGACGGGTGGGCGATGCCCTGGCACTCGCGGCTGCTGCGCTACGTGCGGCCGACCCGCGTGCCGCTCGAGATGGACCTGCCGGAGCGGGATCCCTACGGCATCAAGGACGAGCGCATGCGGGCGATCGTCGTGTCGGGCATGCAATCGGGCAATGCGGGCGAGGCCGGCGTGTTCAGCACGCCGCTGCGCTCGTTCGCCAACATGAACGCACTGGTGGCGGTCGTGCGCCGCAACCTGCCGCGAATCAAACAGCCGGCCTTCATCGCGCACCCGCGCGAGGACGACATGGCAAGCCTCGACAACACGCACATCCTGCAGAGGCACCTGGGCGGTCTGGTCGAGACGCTGGTGCTGGACAACAGCTATCACATCGTGACGCTCGACCAGCAGCGGCACCTGGTGGCGGACCGCTGCACCGACTTCGTCGCGAGGCTCGGCCGTCTGGCGGCGCGGCCGTCGCGGTCGGCGCAGAAGGCCAAGGCCAAAGACGCGCGATCCGAGAGCACCTAGAGGTCGGGGCGCCCGCCGGCCTCAGGTCTTGCAACGGGTCTGGTTGGTCGGGGCGCGCTTCCACTCGTAGGTCTCGCCCAGCAGCTTGACGCCGAGGTAGCCCAGCACCTGCAGCTGGTCCTTCGCCTTGAGACGCAGCTCGAGCGAGTACTGCTCGTCCTTCTCGGGGTCGTAGATCCAGCCGTTGTCCCAGGCGCCATCGGACTGGACCTTCAGGTCGCCGATGATCTGAAGGCCGCAGACCGGACGCCCCTTGGCGTCGACCAGCGGCTTGCCGTTGGGCTGGTTGGGGTCTTTGAGCCAGGCGATGTAGCCGCACAGGAAGCTGCCGCACGCGGTGATCTCGACGGCGCCGCGGCCGGTATGGTCGATCCACATGCCGACAAGGGGGGAGCTGGCCGGCTGGGCGCTGGCGGGGGCCTTCCACAGACCGGCGGCGAGCAACAGAGTCGCCGCGCCGGCGCCGAGAAATGCTCGTGAAAAGGCTTTGTGAATCATGGGGATGTTCATCTCTTGCCTCGCGGTGCAGAAGCGTTTCACGGCCTCAGGGCAGGGTCTCATGTGTAGGCAAAAGACAGTAAAAATAGGGCAAATAAGTCCAACGCCAGGATTGCATTCGGCGCCCGGCGCGGCAATCTGCGCGGGCAGTCCGTTCGATCGGGTTGGCCTATGCCCCACTCACACCATATATAGGGCACATTCGTTTTGCGCGGATGCGCAAGGCGTGAGCAAGCAACGCGCGCCAGGATCCGATCCCGTCTCCGTATGATCCGGTCGCTCAGAGGAGCCTCTGGCTCGCGCCGGATCGAATGCGGTCGGGAAGCTCTAAGGATGCAATGACCTTCACGCTCGCCTTTCGCAACCTCTTCCACGATCGCATCCGCCTGGCGGTGACGCTCGTCGGCATCCTGTTCTCGATCGTGCTCGTGGCGGTGCAGCTCGGCCTCTATCTCGGCGCCCGGTCGATGATCATCTCGATGATCGAGCGCGCCGACGGCGATCTGTGGGTGATGGCCTACGGCACCAAGAACTTCGAGGAAGGGCAGAACATCGACGTGCGCGAGCGCTACTCGGCGCTGGCGACTCCGGGCGTGGCACGCGTGGTGCCCCTCATCGTGTCGTTCTCCGATTGGCGCAAGCCGCAGGGCGGCACGACGCTGGTGGTGGTGATCGGAACCGACGCCGAGGACCGCGGGCTGGTGCCATGGGGCGTCGTCGACGGGGAGGTGTCCGGGCTCGGGGCCGGCGATGCGGTGATGGTCGACAAGTCCTACCTTGCGGACCTCGGCATCGGCGGCATCGGCGACACGGCCGAGATCAACGGCACGCGGGTGCGCGTGACCGGCCTGACGGAGGGCATCCGCTCGTTCACCGTCTCGCCGTACGTGTTCACCACGCTGGCACGCTCGCGGGCGCTCCTCGGCATGCCCAGCGACCGCTTCACCTACGGCCTGGTGAAGCTGCAGCCGGGCGCCAACGCCGAGACGGTGCGCGCGGCGCTGAAGGCGCGCTCGCCCAACACCGAGGTGCTGACCAAGGCCGAGTTCCGGCAGCGCAGCCTCAACCACTGGCTGTTCGCGACGGGAGCCGGCATCGCGCTGATCGGCGGGGCCGTGCTCGGCCTGGTGGTGGGAACCGTCATCGTCGCCCAGACGCTATACTCGAGCACGAAGGATCACTTGAACGAGTTCGCGACGCTGCGGGCGCTCGGCTCCTCGTCGGGCTACATCCACCGGGTGATCCTCGCGCAGGCCGGCCTGAGCGCGGTGCTCGGCTACAGCCTGGGCATGATGATCGCGCTGACGATCGCCGTCTTGAGCGAGCGAACGGCCCTGCCGATCCTGATGACGCCTGGCCTCGCCGGAGTGCTGCTGGCTCTGACGCTGGCAATGTGCGCCGTATCCGCCGTGTCGGCGATCGGCAAAGTGATGCGGATCGACCCAGCCATGGTGTTCAGCCGATGACGACGACCACAACCGCGACCCCCACGGCGCCGCCTGCGGCGCCCGCCAAGGTCATGCTGGACGCGACCAACGTGATCAAGGAGCTCGGCTTCGGGCCGGTGAAGGTGCGGGCGCTGAAGGGCGTCAACCTGAAGCTCAACGCCGGCGAGCTGACGCTGCTGATGGGGCCCTCCGGCAGCGGCAAGACCACGCTGCTGTCGATCCTCGGCTGCATCATGACGCCGACCTCGGGCCGGCTGGTGGTGGCCGGCGACAGCACGGACGGGCTCAACGCCGAGGAGCTCGCAGACCTGCGCCGGCGGCACATCGGGTTCGTGTTCCAGTCCTACAACCTGTTCCCGACGCTGACGGCGGAGGAGAACGTGCGCATCGCGCTGGACGTCCGGGGCGAGAAGGGCTCGGAGGCCAAGATCCGGTCGCAGCGCGCCCTGCAGCAGGTGGGGCTCGGCCACAAGCTGAAGTCCTACCCGAAGAACATGAGCGGCGGCGAGCAGCAGCGGGTGGCCGTCGCCCGCGCCATCGTCGCCTCGCCGTCGGTGATCCTGGCCGACGAGCCGACGGCTGCCCTCGACAGCGAGAACGGGCTCGCCGTAATGCAGCTGCTGTCGGAGATCGCCAAGGACAAGAGCCGCGCGGTGCTGGCCGTCACGCACGATCCGCGTACCATTCCCTTCGCCAACCGCATCCTGCGCATCGAGGACGGCCATATCGTCGGCGAGGAGCGGCGGGCAGAAGGCGTCGAGACGGTGCACGAGCTTGCACGCACGAGAAAGCGGAAGGCCAATGCCTAAGAGCGATTCCTCCCTGATGATGCTGGCGGTTGCGGCCGTGGTGGCCCTGGGTGTCGGCTACTACGTGCCGCGCACGTTCTCGACGCGGCCGCCCGTGGAGACGGCAAGCACGGCGACGGACGGGCGCGCCAAGGCGCCCGATGCGACCCAGCCCGGGGGCACGGCGGCACGGGCCGGCAGCGCCTGGACCGCCTCGGCGCCCGGGCGCGTCGAGCCGGCCGGCGGCGAGGTGCGCATCGGCGTGCAGTCGCCGGGGCGCATCGCCGAGGTGCTGGTCGGCGTCAGCGACAGACTGCAGCCGGGCGACCTGATCCTGCGCCTCGACGACGAGGACTACCAGGCCAAGATCGTGGCGCTGGCCGCCGAGGTGGCCGTGCGCCGGCGCGAGCGCGACAGCGGCGAGATGTCGACCGGGAACCTCGCGCGCGACCGGCGGGCGGCCGAGGACAGCCTGTTTGCGGCCGAGTGGCAGCTGTACATGGCGCGCGAGGATTTCGACCGCGCGTTCCGCGCACGGGCCGGCGGCGTCGAGACCAGCGAGCTCGACAGGCTGCGGGAGGCACGCGTGAAGGCAGAGGATCGGGTCGAGCAGGCGCGCACGCAGCTGCGCAAGGCCCTCAACGTGGACGGCCTGCCTTCGCCGTCGCGGGGAGAGGTGGCGCTGACGGCGGCGCGGGCCGAGCTGTCGGCCGCTGAATCGGCGCTCGAGCGGACGCGCATCAGGGCCGGATCGGCCGGCACCGTGCTGTCGCTCAATGCGCGCGTCGGCGAGGTGCTGGCGCCTTCGGCGGAGCTGCCGGTGGCCGTGATCGGCAACCTCGGGCAGCTGCGCGTGCGGGCCGAGTTCGAGGAGCGGGATCTCGGCAAAGTCCGCGACGGACAGGCGGCCGTGATCCGCTCGGACGCCTTCCAGGGCCGCGACTTCGAGGGCAAGGTCAGCATGGTGGCGCCGTCGCTGTCGCCGAGCCGCATCAGCCAGCGGGGGCCGCGCAAGCCCAACGACGTGGACGTGCTCGAGGTGCTGGTCACCCTCACCGGCCAGACGCCGCTGCTGCCCGGCATGCGCGTGGACGTGTTCCTCAAGCCCGACCAGCAGTCCTTGCGCAGCAAGGCGACGGCCGCGAATTGACGGCGGACCGCAGCTTGCGGTCGCCGTCTGCTCTGCGCATCCGGAACACTGTGGCGTTTGGATGCTTATACACAGGATTGGCCTCCGCCCGCGGCCGGCGGGCTTCCGGTCGCGGCGGATGCGGGCTTAACTGCCCCCGTGTGCAGGTGCGTACATCTGTTGTTTCCGCATCCCGTGGAGGTCAGTGAATGAACGTCAGCAAGATCATCGCTCTCTCGCTCGCAGCCAGCGTGCTCGCGCTCGCCGCATGCCGCACCGAGGAGCCGTACAAGCCGATGAAGCTCGGCGCGGACGTCAACGTCCAGCAGCAGGCCGAGACGCGCTGAGGCGCGCAAATCCTCAAGCACGAGATCCAATGACAGGCCCCGGCGGCGGAGGTGGTTCCACCTCGCTCCGGGGCCTTTCGCATGCCCGGGCCTGCACCGCGCCGTCACCCGGCGTATCGCTCGCGCGCTGCCGCCGCGGTCACGTAGCCCAGCTGCACGTCGCGCTCGACGGCCTCGCGGGCGCGGCCGGCCGGGGCGCCGAAGCCGCCGCCGCCGGAGGTCTCGAGGCGGATGATGTCGCCCTTCCTGACGCGCATGTTGGTGATCTTGGAGGGAAGGGCCTCGGCCACGCCGTCGCGCACGAGGGTGAGGGTGCTCAGCGAGCCGGGCAGGCCGCCGTCGAGGCCGAAGGGCGGGAACTTGAAGCGGTCGAGATTGGCCGAGACCTCTGCCACATCGCACTCGATGCGCCACTCGCGCCACAGACCGAGGCCGCCGCGGTGGCGCCCGGGCCCGCCGGAGTCGGGCAGCAGGCCGTAGCCCAGGAAGGTCAGCGGCATGTCGCTCTCGATCATCTCGATCGGGATGTTGGCGTTGTTGTGCATGCCGAAGGAATGCGCGGAGGCTCCGTCGGAGTAGGAGAGGCCGCCGCAGCCGCCGATCTCGATCTCGACCAGCACCTTGCGCTGCCGCCTGGCATCGACCGTCTGGAAGGCGACCACGTAGGAGACGGCGTAGTAGGCAGCCGGCATGCGGTCGGGGATCGCCTGGTGCAGGGCGCCGAACAGCACCGTCGCCAGGCGGTGGCTGATGGCGATGCGATGCACGACGGGGGCAGGCGCGGCGGCGTTGACGCAGGTGCCCTCCGGCGCGATCACCTTGACCGGGCGGTAGCAGCCGGAGTTCGAGGCCACGGGCACGTCGGCCGTCGCCATCAGGGCGTAGAACACGCCCGAGCAGGTCGAGGCGAGGGTGGCGTTGCTGGGCCCCAGGCTCTGGGGGCTGCAGCCCTCGAGGTCGACGGTGATCTCGTCGCCGGCGACGATGACCTTGGCCCTGATCTCGATGGGCCGGTCGGTGATGCCGTCGTCGTCGACGCGGTCGGCGAACTCGTAGGTGCCGTCGGGGATGCGGCGGATGACGGCGCGCATGCCGGCCTCGGAGGTGTCGAGGATGCGGGCGAGTGCCGCCTCGAAGCGCGCCGGGCCCAGCTTGCGCGCCTGCCGCTCGATGCTCGCGGCACCGACGTTGAGGGAGGCGAACTGGGACTGCAGGTCGCCCCACAGGATCTCGGGCTGGCGCACGTTCTGCAGGATGATGGCGCGGATCGGCTCGACGAGGCGACCCGCCTCGAAGATCTTGACGGGCGGAATGCGCAGGCCTTCCTGGAAGATCTCGGTGGCGCTCGAGCCGTAGCTGCCGGCGGAGATGCCGCCGACGTCGAGATGGTGGCACAGCGTGCCCACGAAGCCGACGCGGCGGCCCTCGTGGAACACGGCCTTGAAGGCGACGATGTCGGGCAGGTGCTGGCCGCCGCAATAGGGATCGTTGGAGATGACGATGTCGCCGGGCTGCCACGCCTCGGCCGGGATGTGGCGGGCCAGGATCTCGGTGAGGAAGAAGGTCATCGAGTTCAGGTGGCTCGGGATGCGCGCGGCCTGCGCCACGTTGCAGCCGTTGCGGTCGAAGACGGCGGTGGAGTAGTCGAGCAGCTCGCGCACGATGGTGGAGCGGCTGGTGCGCCAGACCGTGACATCCATCTCGGCGGCGGCGGCGGTCAGCGCATTGTAGATGATCTCGAGCTCGATGGCGGAGATGTCGGCGGCAGTGGCGGAGGTCATGGCGCGCTCCTCTCGGCGATCAGGTGGCCGCTGTCGAGACGGCGGCAGGACCAGCCGGCCTCGAGCAGAACGGTGGTGTAGGCCTCCTCGATGACGGCGGGACCGGAGATTGGTGCCCCGCTCAGGCTGTCGCGGCTCCAGACCGGGACGTCGGTCCAGGCCCCGGCGAGATAGACCTTGCGGTGCGCCTTCGGCTGCGCGCCGCCGGGGCCGGCGCCGGCGCGCCTGGGCTGGGGCTGGGACAGGCGGCCGACGGCCGAGGCCCTCATGGTCACGATCTCCACGGGGGAGCCCCTGTTGGCATAGGAGAAGCGCTGCTCGTGCAGCGCGTGGAAGCCCTCCAGCAGCGCCTCGAGCGTCGCCAGGTCGAAGGTGGCGCCGGAGGCAAGCGGCGGCGCGCTGACCGTCAGCTCGAAGGCCTGGCCGCGATAGCGCATGTCGGCCGCAAGCTCGATCACCTGGTCCTTGGCGGCGACGCCATCGGCATCGAGCCGCGCCCGGCCCTCCTCGAGCAGGCTCGCGGCCATCTCGGCCAGACGCGGAACCTCGGCGCCGGCCGCCTCGAGCAGCTGCGAGCGCACGAGATCGTGGGACAAATTCGAGTGCAGGATGCCGAAGGCCGACAGCGTGCTGGCACTCTCGGGGAAGACCACGCGGCGGATGCCGAGCTCATCGGCCACGGCGATGGCATGCAGGCCCGCCGCGCCGCCGAAGGCGATCATGACGAAGTCGCGGGGATCGAGCCCCTTCTCGAACAGGGACAGGCGAATGGCGGCGCCGAGGCTGGCGTTGGTGACGGCAAGGACGCCCTCGGCCGCGGCCTCGACGCCGAGGCCGAGCGGGCCGCCGACGTGGGTGGCAATGGCGGTGCGGGCGGCCTCCGGGTCGAGACGCATGCCGCCGCCAAGGAACGCCTCGCCGTCGAGGCGGGCGAGCGCGATGTTGGCGTCGGTGACGGCGGGCTCGGTGCCGCCGCGGCCGTAGCAGGCAGGGCCCGGCCTGGAGCCCGCACTCTCGGGGCCCACGGTCAGCCGGCCGCCGGCGCGCACCTTGGCGATGGAGCCGCCGCCGGCGCCGATGGTGTTGATCTCGACCATGGGCAGCCGCACCGGCAGGCCGTCGATCTCGCCCTGGGTGACCAGGTTGACCTTGCCCTCGCGCACCACCGAGACGTCGAAGCTGGTGCCGCCCATGTCGACGCCGACGATGTTGGGCTCGTCGAGGAGGCGGCCGAGGAGCGCGCAGGCGGCGCTGCCGCCGGAAGGGCCGGAGAGCAGGAGCCGCACGGGCTCCTGGGCCGCCTTCTCGGGGCTGCAGACGCCGCCGTTGGACTGCACCAGGAAGAGGTGCGGCTTGAGGCCCTCCTCCTGCATGCGACGCTCGAGCTTGCCGAGATAGCTGTCGATCACAGGCATCAGCAGGGCGTTGAGAATGGTGGTGGAGGTGCGCTCGAACTCGCGGATCTCGCCGTTGAGCGTGCTGGAGCAGGAGACGGCCAGCCGGGGCCGCACCCTGGCCAGATGCTCGCCGATGCTCAGCTCGTTGGCCGGGTTGCGGAAGGCGTTGATGAGGCAGACCGCCACCGCCTCGACGTCGAGGGCGTCGAGCCTGGCTGCAAGCGCGTCGAGGGCCGCAGGCGTCAGCGGGGCCTCGATGCTGCCGTCGGCGCGCGTGCGCTCGGCGATGCCGAGGCGGCGGTCACGCGGGATCAGCGAGGGATGCACCTTGGGATTGAGCGCATAGACGTCGCGACGGTAGTGGCGGCCGATCTCGGCCACGTCCTCGAAGCGCGCGGTGGTGACGAGCGCCCCGCGGGCGAGCTTGCGCTCCAGCACGGCGTTGGTGGCGATGGTGGTGCCGTGCAGCAGATAGCCCACGTCGGCAAGCGCGAAGCCACCCTGGCTCGCAGCCGCCTTGATGCCGGTGAGGAGCCCGATGGAGGGGTCCTCCGGCGTGGTCGGGGTCTTGAGGCTCGCCAATGCGTGCGTGCGCTCGTCGTAGATCTGCAGATCCGTGAACGTGCCGCCGATGTCGACCGCGATGCGAACAGGCGGCATGGTGCTCCCCGGCATGGGCGCCCGGCTCCTTCTCAATGCTGCTTGGACAACTGATGCCCATTGTCAGCCTCGGGCTCGCCCCGAGGCTCCAGCGCTCCGCAAGCGCCGGTGCCTGCAGTCGGGTGGATGATCGGGACAAGCCCGACCATGACAGCCTGGGCGTCAAGCGTCGGACTTCCCTAGGCGTAAGAGAAGGCCAGAGGCGGCGCAAGGCAAAGGCTGGGCGGGGCAAAATTGCCGCGGCGCGGGAGATGCGCAAGCGCCTGTGAGCTGGTCAGGTGCTCAGTCCTTGGCCGCCAGACGCTCGGCCGTCGCGGCGTCGGCGGGATAGAAGGCCTCGATGGTCAGCTCGGACAAGGTTACCTCCGCGGCGGTGCCGAACACGGTGGTCGTGCCGAACAGCGACAGGGGCCCCTTGCCGCTGTCGAGCTCGAGGGGCACGACGACGTCGAAGGCGCCAAGCCCGGGGCGCGGCTCGTCGCGGCCGTGCCAGGCGAGAATATCGCCGATCAGGCCGTCGATGACGGGATCGCGCGTGGTGCGGTGCTGGCGGCGCAGGCGCTCCAGGGTGTGGGATCGCCATTCGCCGAGATTGCGGATGCGGCGGCTCAGGCCCTCGGGGTGCAGCGACAGGCGCACGACGTTGACCGGCGGCGCGAGCAGGGAGGGCGCACAGTCGGCGACGAGCGGCATCACGGCGGCGTTGGCCGCCAGCAGCGTCCAGTGCCGGTCGACGGCCAGCGCCGGATAGGGCTCGTGGCCCTTGAGCACGATGTCCATGGCGCGGCGCGCCATGGCAAGCGCCGGCTCGCCGAGATCGACCTCGAGGTAGAGCGGGGCGAAGCCGGCGGCGAGCAGGAGAGCGTTGCGCTCCCTGAGGGGGATCTCCAGATGCTCGGCGAGCCGCAGCACCATCTCGCGGGAGGGCTGGGCACGGCCGCTCTCGATGAAGCTCAGGTGCTTCTGCGAGATCTCGGCATCCATGGCGAGTGCGAGCTGGCTCATGCGGCGGGCCTCGCGCCAGGACTTGAAGAGATCGCCGAAGCCGTGCGTGCCAGCCTGTCCCATGGTGCCCCCGACCGGATGCCTCTTGCGAGAAGGCTACGCACGGAGGCCGGGCGGCGGCAACTACCTGCAGGGTAGTGGGAGGTCGGAAAAATCGCTCGGCTATTGCCTTGCATGCCGTCGCGGGCAGGCTCCGCCGCCGGCATGCTGGAGGCCGTCGGAGATACGAACGGAGATACAGCAATGACCCAGCACTCGCATTCGCATCACGCCGCCACCCTCCCTCAGGTGGCAGCGCCGCCCGGCGCGCCGGTGCCGCGCCTGCTGCGCGGCGTTCTCCTGCTCGACGCCGCAGGCGGGCTCGCCATGGCGCTCGCGCACTCGGCGTTCGCGGGAGGCATCGCCGATCGGACCGGCATCCCGCCGGGCCTGGTGACGGCCAGCGGCGCGGCGCTGTATCCAATCGCGGCCTTCATGGCCTGGACGGCCCTGCGGCGGGAGATGCTGACGGCGGCGGTGTGGATCGTGATCCTCGGCAACGTCGGCTGGGCGCTCGCGAGCCTGGCGCTGCTCGCTGGCTTCGACATCGGCGCCAATTCCCTCGGGCGCCTCTACATCGCGGCGCAGGCGCTCGGCGTGTTGCTGTTCGCCGTGCTCGAGGTGCTGGCGCTGCGTCGGGGGCTGCCCGCGACGGCGCGCGGCGCGAGCTAGGCGCCTGCAAGCTGGATCGGCCGTCACGCATACCGGCACTGCATAGCTCAAGGCTCGCCTGCGCGAGCTGACATCACAACTTCGTAAGCGTTGCTCAGATGCTGCTTGCTGCAGGTGCAAAATGCGGATGTATTGCCGTCTCCCGAATACCCCCCGCAGGTCCTGATGCTCTCACGGTCGATCCGCTCCCTTCCGCTCGCCCTGTCCGCGACCCTTGCCATCGGCGTCGCCGGCTGCGAGCGCCCGCAGCAGCAGAAGCAGGCGGCGCCGCCGCCGCCGCAGGTCACGGTCGCGGCGCCGCAGGCGCGCACGGTGGTGGACAAGGACGAGTACGTCGGCCGCTTCGTCGCCGTCGATGCGGTCGAGATCCGCGCGCGCGTGTCGGGCTACCTGGAGAAGGTGCACTTCCGGGACGGGCAGATCGTGAAGAAGGGCGACCTGCTGTTCACGATCGACCGGCGGCCGTTCCTCAACACGGTCGAGCAGGCGCGGGCCAGCGTCAACCAGGCCAAGGCCAATCTGGCGTACACGGAGGCCGATCTCGCCCGCGCGCAGGGGCTGGTCGGCGGCAGCGTCATCAGCCAGCAGACCTTCGAGCAGCGCACGCAGGCCAAGCGCGTGGCGGAATCGAATGTGGCGGCCCAGGAGGCAGCCCTCAGGCAGGCCGAGCTCGACCTCGAGTTCACGGAGCTCAGGGCGCCGGTCACGGGGCGCATCGGCGACCGGCGCGTGTCGCCCGGCAATCTCGTGACCGGCGGCACGGCCGGGACCACCACGCTGCTCGGCACCATCCAGACCATCGATCCGATCCGGTTCGAGTTCACGATGGATGAGACGAGCTACCTGCGCTACCAGCGCCTGCCCAAGGGCGGACCGGACGAGGCGGAGCAGGGCGCCAAGGTGCCGGCGCGCCTGCGCCTGATCGACGAGGACGCGTTCAAGCACGAGGGCTACATCGACTTCGTCGATAACGCCATCGACCGCTCCTCGGGCACGATCCGCGGGCGCGCGCAGTTCGCCAACCCGAAGGGCCTGTTCACCGCCGGCATGTTCGCCCGCATCCAGGTCAATGCCGGCCCGCCGCGGGAGGCGCTGCTGGTGCCCGATGCGGCGATCGGCACCGAGCAGGTGCGCAAGTTCGTGTACGTGGTCGACGGGGAAAGCGTGGCCCGGCCGAAGTACGTGACGCTGGGGCCGCTCGTCGACAACCTGCGGGTCGTGACCGGCGTCGATGCCAAGGACCGGGTGATCGTCAACGGCCTGATGCGCGTGCGGCCCGGCGCCAAGGTCACGCCGGCTGCCGAAGGGCCCAGGCCGGAAGCGTCCAAGTAGCTCTGGAACCTGCAACGCGGACGGGACAGGCGCATGCGCATCTCGCATTTCTTCATCGACCGGCCGATCTTCGCCGCCGTGCTGTCCGTGGTGCTCGTCATCCTCGGCGCCGTGTCGTACGGCCGGCTTCCCATCGCGCAGTATCCCGAGATCGCGCCGCCGGTGATCAACGTCACGGGCCAGTATCCCGGCGCCAGCGCCGAGGTGGTGGCGGCAACGGTGGTGGCGCCCCTCGAGCAGCAGATCAACGGCGTCGAGAACATGCTCTACGTCTCGTCGAACTCGACGGGCGACGGGCGCTTCTCTATCTCGGTGACGTTCGACCTCGGCACCAACCTCGACACGGCGCAGGTGCAGGTGCAGAACAGGGTCGCCATCGCCCAGCCGCGCCTGCCGACCGACGTGCGCAACATCGGCGTGACCGTGGCCAAGGCCTCGCCCGACCTGATGATGGTCGTGCACCTGTTCTCGCCCGACAAATCGCGCGACACCCTGTTCATCTCGAACTACGCCAACGTGCAGGTGACGGACGTCCTCAACCGCCTCGAGGGTGTCGGCTCGATCACGGTGTTCGGCAGCCGCGACTACTCGATGCGCGTCTGGCTCGACCCCGACCGGCTGCAGTCCATGGGGCTGACGGCGGCGGATGTGGTGTCGGCGCTGCAGGCGCAGAACGTGCAGGTGGCCTCGGGCGTGCTCAACCAGCCGCCGATCGACACGCCGGCCGCGTTCCAGGTGGCGGTGCGCACGCTGGGCCGGCTGGCGGATCCGCAGCAGTTCTCCAACATCGTCGTCAAGCAGTCCGAGACCGCCGTGGTGCGCGTCAAGGACGTGGCCAAGGTGGAGCTTGCCGCGCTCGACTACACCACCAACTCCTACCTCGACCGTGATCCGGCGGTCGGCATCGGCATCTTCCAGCGCCCGGGCTCGAACGCGCTGGCGGCCGCCAAGGCGGTGCAGACGACGATGGATCAGCTGTCCAAGTCGTTCCCGCCCGGCCTCAAGTACACGATCATCTACAACCCGACCGAGTTCATCCAGCAGTCGGTCGACGCCGTGCTCGAGACGATCCTGGAGGCGATCGTGCTGGTGGTGATCGTCATCGTGCTGTTCCTGCAGACGTGGCGGGCGGCGGTGATTCCCCTGGTCGCGATCCCGGTGTCGCTGATCGGCACCTTCTTCATCATGTCGTGGGTGGGCTTCTCGCTCAACAACCTGTCGCTGTTCGGCCTCGTGCTCGCCATCGGCATCGTGGTCGACGATGCCATCGTCGTCGTCGAGAACGTCGAGCGCAACATCGCGCAGGGGCTGTCGCCCAGAGAGGCGGCGCGCAAGAGCATGGACGAGGTCGGCTCGGCGCTGATCGCAATCGCGCTGGTGCTGACGGCGGTGTTCATTCCGTCCGCCTTCATCACGGGCATCTCGGGCCAGTTCTACCGCCAGTTCGCGCTGACCATCGCAGGCGCCACGCTGATCTCGCTGTTCGTCTCGCTGACGCTGTCGCCGGCGATGTGCGCGCTGCTGCTCAAGCCGCACGACCCGCATCACCGGGCGGCCTGGTACGAGATGCCGATCCGCGGCTTCTTCCGCCTGTTCAACGTCAGCTTCGACTGGCTCTCCACCGGCTACGGGCGGCTGGCGGCGCGCATCGTGCGCATCTCGGCCGTGATGCTGGTCGCGTACGTCGGCATCCTCGCCTGGGGCCTCAACGAGTTCAGGAACACGCCGGCGGGGTTCATCCCGCAGCAGGACGCGGGCTACCTGATCACGGTGGTGCAGCTGCCGCCCGGCGCCTCGCTGGCGCGCACGGACGAGGTCAACCGCAAGGTGGTCGACATCGCGCTGCAGGTGCCGGGCGTGGCGCATGCGGTCAACATCGTGGGCTTCTCGGGCGCCACCTTCACCAACGCGCCCAACGCGGGTGCCATCTTCCTGACCCTCGATCCCTTCGAGGAGCGTGCCAAGGATCCGCGCAAGTCGGCGGCAGCGCTGCAGGGCGCCCTGTTCCAGAAGCTGGCGAGCATCCAGGAGGCGCTGGTGATCGTCGTGCAGCCACCGTCCGTGCGCGGCATCGGCAACGCCAACGGCGTGCGCATGATGATCCAGGACCGCGGCGGGGTGGGCGTGCAGGAGCTGCAGAACGCGACCTATGCCATGATGTTCCGCGGCATGCAGACGCCGGGGCTGACGCAGGTGTTCTCGCTGTTCGAGACCTCGACGCCGCAGCTGTTTCTGGAGATCGACCGCACCAAGGCGCAGCTCCTCGGCATCAACGTCGCGGACGTGTTCAACACGCTGCAGACGTACCTCGGCTCCTCCTACGTCAACGACTTCAATATCCTCGGCCGCACGTTCCGCGTCACCGCGCAGGCGGATGCGCAGTTCAGGACCACGTCCGAAGGCATCCTGAAGCTCAGGGTGCGCAACAGCCGCGGGGACCCGGTGCCGCTCGGCTCGTTCACCACCATCAAGGACGTCTCGGGCCCCTACCGGGTGCCGCGGCACAACCTCTACCCGGCAGCCGAGCTCGACGCGGCGGCGGCGCCCGGATACTCGCAGGGCCAGGTGATCCAGATCCTCGACCGGATGGCGGCGGAGATGCTGCCTGAAGGCGTCGGCTACGAGTGGACGACGCTGGCGTTCCAGCAGAACCGGGCCGGCAGCACGGCGATCTTCGCGTTCCTGCTCGCCGTTGTCTTCGTGTACCTGGTGCTCGCGGCACAGTACGAGAGCCTGACGCTGCCCATCTCGGTGATCCTGATCGTGCCGATGTGCCTCGTCGCCGCCATCACCGGCGTCATCATCCGCGGGCAGGACAACAACATCCTCACACAGGTCGGCTTCATCGTGCTGATCGGGCTTGCGGCGAAGAACGCCATCCTGATCGTGGAGTTCGCAAAGCAGCTCGAGGATCAGGGCGAGGACCGCTGGCATGCGGCGACGGAGGCCTCGCGGCTGCGCCTGCGGCCGATCCTGATGACGTCGCTCGCGTTCATTCTCGGCGTGGTGCCGCTGGTGTGGGCGGTCGGGGCCGGTGCCGAGCTGCGCCAGACGCTCGGGACGGCGGTGTTCTTCGGCATGATCGGCGTGACGGTGTTCGGCCTGATCTTCACGCCGGCGTTCTACGTCGTCGCCCGCTGGATGGCCTCGCGCGCCGGAGGCAGGCCGCGCGCGCCGCACGCACCCGTGGCGCCGCAGGCGGCCGAGTAGCAGACGAGGACTGCGCAGCGGCCGCGCGCGCTGCCCGCGCGGGTGCGCAATCCCCGCGCCTCCTGCCTCTGGCATGATTGGCCATCCCGCTCCACGCAAGGGGTCGCAATCCGGAGGCGTTCCGCGAGGCGAGGGCGGGCTGCAGTCCCGACACGGGCAACGCGTGCCTCGTCGGGGGCTCCACCTCGCCGCCGTCGGTGCAAGTCCGCGGCGACAGAGATCAGTAAGTGCGAGCTCATGCCCAAAATCCTGCGCGGACGGCG
>JANRIO010000013.1:0-31621 GCA_033764875.1 Hyphomicrobiaceae bacterium
CGGGCAGAGCGCCGGCTCCACCAGCGGGGCCAAGCTCGTGCCCGCCAAGCCGATTGACGTGCGCCTGATCGAAGCACCGCTCGTGATCCCGCGCGTGCGCGACGGGGACGGGTGAGGGGGGCGACCGCGCGCCTGGGAGCAGTACATGCTGATGAAGCTGTTCCTCAGGGAGGTGCCGCACCCGCGCACGTTGATCATCGGCATCGACTCTGTTTGGTGCAGGCCCGATGCGGACACCGAGAGGGTGACCCGCCGCACGTTCCCCGAATGGATGTTCGACGAGACCCTGCTTAACGATCTGCCGAACATGCTGAACTTCAGAACCCTCGAAATTGCCGGGAGGCAAGTGGCAGCCAGGTTGGGCCTCATGCCTCCAGCGTTGCCGCCCAACGGCTTCCGCGTTTTCACGCCACCGGAGAGCGAGTACGACCTCGCCCGTGCGCAACAGCACCTCTTCGGGCAAGGACCACGAAAGGTTGCGGATCCGCAGGTGCCACCCGTTGTTCTCACGGACGAAGAGAAGGGTGCCCTGCGCACGCCGGGCCTGAGCTGGCTGCAGGAGATTGCGCG
The DNA here is from genome assembly GCA_033764875.1 of Hyphomicrobiaceae bacterium. GTDB lineage: Bacteria > Pseudomonadota > Alphaproteobacteria > Rhizobiales > Hyphomicrobiaceae > AWTP1-13. The sequence continues at coordinate 571 of JANRIO010000013.1, forward strand.
TCAGGCGCCGGCCGAAAGCTTGATTGTCTTCGTCTTTGTGCCCGCCCATGTGGCGAGCCTGCCGCCGATTGGGTCGCGCGCCGCGGCGGAGTATGCCGAATGCCGCCGTCGCATCATCGATATCGCCACAACGCGGAAATCTCGCGTGGTGGATTTCCGGTTCCCCTCCGCGATGACCGTGTCTGACGAGAACTTTTGGGACCCCTTGCACTACCGAGTGCCCATTGCCCGCAAGATTGCCCGAGGCATTCTGGCCGCGACGATGGAAGGCCAGACGCAAGCGCCGGATGGCAGCTGGACAGCACAGTAGTCCGCGGGCGCCAGGCGCGCGGTCGCCCCCTCACCCTTCCCAGTCGCGCACGCGCGGGATCACGATCGGTGCTTCGATCAGGCGCACGTCAATCGGCTTGGCGGGCACGAGCTTGGCCCCGCTGGTGGAGCCGGCGCTCTGCCCGCGCCGCGGCTCCATCCAGTCGTCGACGCCGGGGATCTTGTCGACACCCAGCGGATAGATCGTCAGGCTGTCGCGCTCCACCTTGATGCGCAGGAAGTTCTTGTAGCCCTTGAGACGCAGCGCCGCGAAGGCCTCCTCCGAGTGCATGCGCCACAGGGCTCCCGTGATCACCCAGTACAGGCCCCAGATGGCGCCGCCGATAAGCGATCCCAAGAGCACCATCACCGTGGGATAGGTCACGAAGCCCACCAGCTCGCGCACGGGGGAGCGCTTGTTCTCCGCCGTAGCCTTGCGCGTGTTGGTGTCCGTCGTGGCGGCGCCGGGCGCGGGGCGCTGCAGCGGCTGCAAACCTTCCTCGATCACTTCGCGCACGATCGGGCCCTGCTGGGCGCGGTCGGCATAGACGCTGGTCAAGGCGCGCTCAATCGAGGGTGTCGCCTTGTTACTGATCATCACCACCAGCAGCGAAAGCGTGAACATCGCGGTCAGGTGCGCAAGGAAATGCCCCGTGCCGATGAAGAACTTCGACAGCGTGCGGCGGATGCCGGGCCGTTCCACCGCGTCCACATACCAGACCAGTATTGCGTAGAGGCCGCCGATCATGACGACGAGACTGATCGAGGCGATCATCGCCTGCACGAGGTAGAGCGGCATGTAGGCCAGCAGGCTGCCGAGCGAGGTGCCGATGCCGACGTCGTCGATCTTGCCGCCGGAGATGTTGTACTGCGAGACAAGGTTCTGGAACTGCCACGTCACCAGCCAGTAGATCAGGCCGATGCCGATGCAGAACGCGGGGTTGAAGAACGGGAATAGGATGTTGCCAAGGCCCAGCAAGTAGCTGCGGCCCTTGCTCGGATAGCACTTCGGCGCCTGGGGCTTCAGCGGCGCCTTCTTCTTCTTCAGGGTGTTGCTGCCGATGGCATCCTGCACGTCCTGCACCGCCTGCCCCAGCGCCGTATCGGCCGGCTTGCTGTTGCGCTTGAGTTCGATGCCGACGTCGCGCGCCTTCCACTCCTCGGTGTTGCGCGAGCCCTTGCTGAGGCTGGCGTCGTTGGCCGAGCCCAGTACAGGCGCCTCTTCCTGCCGCTCCGGCCAGCGCACCGCGATAGCGTTGCGCAGCACGTGCGTGGGATGCAGGAAAGCGCCGCCACCGCCGGCCGTGATGAAGTGCACGTCGAGGTCGTGCGCGAAGTAGCGGTTGTAGTGATGCCAGTCGCCGGCCACCACCGCCACCACACGCGCCCCACGCTTGCGGGCGATCGTGGTGATCTTGAAGAAGTTCTCTTCCGGGTCCTCCTCCTGCATGTCGGCCAGCAGCCACGACGGCTCGGCGAGGCAGATGACGAGGTTGTCTTCCGGGCCCATCTGCTCGGCAATGCGCTCGAAGTAGTTCACCTGCGCGCTGTCGAGATACTTGGAGAACTGGATGTCCGCGCCCCAGATCCACCATTTGTGCGGCAGCCGGATGGCCCAATAGCTGCGATGCTGCTGGCACACCCAGCCACCGATGCTGGTGCCCTTGTCGTTGGAGAGCTTGTCGCGCGAGGCGCAGAACAGGCTGTCGAAGGCGATCAGGCCGTCATACCAGTCGTGATTGCCGGGAATGGCAAACAGCTTGCGCTGCGGATCGGGTGTGGAATAGGCCCAGTCGAACGGCGTCTGCAGGCGCTTCTTGTAGTCCTCGCGCGTCGCCTGCGGATAGCACTGGTCGCCGCCCATGATGAGCAGGGAGCCGGCGGTGAGGCGCCCGGCACCCTTCACCTCCAGGCTGTCCTGGGCGAGCAGATAGGCCATGGTGTAGGTCGGCTCGAAGCCGTCGCCCATGTCCGCGATGTAGTCGATCCAGACGGCGCCGTCGGCGTCGGCGGGCAGGCACCTTTCGGGGTCCGTGGTGTCGGTGCAATAGTCGTAGCGGCGGGCGAGATCGGCGTCGCTCACGGGGTCGGTGACCGCCTGGATGAGGCGCTGGTCGGCGTACTGACCGAATACGTTGGAGATGATGGTGCGCACGCCGATGCGCGCAAGCAGCCGCGGGTCGTACCAGGAGACCATCTTGGGCAGCATGCCCAGCCGCAGCTTTCGTAGCGGGCTCAACTCGTTCATCTTACCCCCTCCCACTCTCCGCCCTCTCCCGCTCGTGGCATTGCCTGCCGCAACCTCGGTGTCCAGGGTGGAGGTCCGGCGCGGCAGAGGAAAGGGCGTACCCCCACGGAGTCGCGAGGCGTTGCCGAAATGGCGCACATATTCCGGTGGAATGCCAGCCCGCAGGCGGCCGAGGCGACGGCGGCGGGCCCCCAGCTCAGGCGGCGAGCAGCTTGTCCAGCTCGCCGGCGCGGTCGAGCGCGTAGAGATCGTCGCAGCCGCCGACGTGATGCTCCCCGATCCAGATCTGCGGCACCGTCGAGCTGCCGCCGGCCTTGGCCTGAAGCGCGGCGCGCTGCTGCCGGCTGCCGCTGACGTCGATCTCCTCGAAAGCCACCTGCTTGCCGGTCAGCAGGCGCTTGGCCATGACGCAGTACGGGCAGAAGGGCGTGGTGTAGATGGTGACCTTTGGCATCGTGCTGCAGTCCTTAAGGCGCCGGCCCGCGGGGGGCGATAGGGTGTCGATCCCGACGCAAGAGACCCAGTGTCCTCCTCGGGCTCGTCCCGAGGATCCAGCCGCCAGCCGGCGTCGGAGGGGCCGCTGCGGCCGGGACATGTCCGACCACAGCAATTCGGGTCTCTCGCGTCGACGTCCGAACCCCGTGAATATTCGTCGTCGGCGACCGGGTTTCAAGGCGGCATGGCCATGCACCCGTGCCTGAGGCTAGGTCTCCGGGGTCGGCTGCGAGGCGAGCGAGGAGCGCTCGCGGGCGACGTGGGTGCCGGTGGGCGCGGCGCTGGCGAGGCTGCCGTCGCGGACGATCGTCCTGCCGCGGAGAAGCATGGTCATGGGCCAGCCCGTCACCTCCAGACCCTCGTAGGGCGTGTAGTCGGAGCCGTGGTGCAGCAGCGATTGCGCGATCGTCATCCGGCGATCGGGATCCCAGATGGCGATGTCGGCGTCGGCGCCGACGGCGATCGTGCCCTTGCGCGGATAAAGACCGTACATCCTGGCGTGGTTGGTGGCGCTGAGCGCCACGAACTGCTGCAGCGTCAGGCGGCCCTTCTTGTAGCCTTCCGAGAACAGGATCGGCAGGCGGGTCTCGACGCCGGGGATGCCGTTGGGAACCCAGCGGAAGCTGGTGCGGCCCTTGGGCGTCAGCTTGCCATGGGGGTCGTCGTAGCGGAACGGGCAGTGGTCGGAGGAGAAGACCTGGAAGACGCCGGTCTCGAGCCCGAGCCAGCACGCCTTCTGGCTCTCGACATCGCGGGGCGGCGGGCTGCAGACGTACTTGGCGCCCTCCATGTTGAGACCGTCGAGGTCCTTCTCGGTGAGCACGAGGTATTGCGGGCAGGTCTCGCCATAGACCTTGAGGCCGCGGCTCTGCGCCCAGCGGATCTGCTCCATGGCCTCGCCGTTCGACACGTGCACGATCATCACCGGCACGTCGATGAGCTCGGCCAGGCTGATGGCGCGGTGGGTGGCCTCGCGCTCGACGGGAATGGGTCGCGAGGGGCCGTGGAAGCGCGGGGCGGTCTTGCCGCTGCGCTCGAGCTCCTCGGTCAGGAAGCGGATGGCGTCGTAGTTCTCGGCGTGCACCATGACGAGCGCGCCGGTGTCGCGCGCGGTCCTGAAGACCTGCAGCATCTCCATGTCGGAGAGGGCGAGGTCCTGGTAGGTCATGAACACCTTGAGGGAGGTGTAGCCGTCCTTGACGAGGGCGGGCAGCTCCTGGCCCAGCACCTGTTGCGTCGGGTCCGAGATGACGAGGTGGAAGCTGACGTCGGTGTGGCAACGGCCTTGCGCCTTGGCGTGGTAGGCCTTCAAGGCCTCGCGCAGGCTCTCCCCCTTCTGCTGCATGCAGAAGGGCATCACCGTGGTATTGCCGCCAAAGGCCGCGGAGAGAGTGCCGCTTTCGAAATCGTCGGCCATGACCACGTCGGGGCCGGAGGGCTGCGAGAAATGGACATGGCTGTCGATGCCGCCGGGCAGGACGAGGCGGCCGGTGGCGTCTATGATCTCGGGCGCGGTGCCGAGATCGTCGCCCAGCGCCGCGATGCGGCCGGCGCGGATGCCGACGTCGCAGCAGAAGGTGTCGCTCGCCGTCGCCACGGTGCCGCCGCGGATGATGGTGTCGAACGTCGTCTGCATGGGCACTCCTGAAGCTCCCGCCATCGACGCGAGGCGGGCGGCGTGGAATCGCCTACATGTCGCATAGTCCCAAGCCGCGGGCGAGAGGCTTGCGGACGGCGCGGCAGCGGCGGAAAACTGGCCTTGCGAGGCAGCATGAGGGTCGCGGTCGCATGACGGCACGGGGACGCAAGGGGCCGAGGCCAGGCGAGCGCGCGATGGCGCGGCTCGAGGCACTGGCCGGGATTACCGAGACGCCGGGATCGCTCACGCGGCGCTTTCTCACCCCGGCGCATGCAAGCGCCATGGAGCAGGTGGCGGCCTGGATGCGCGAGGCCGGCATGAGCGTACGGATCGACGCCATGGCCAACGTCATCGGGCGGCTCGAGGGGGAGACGCCGGGGGCGCCGGCGATCCTGATCGGCTCGCACATCGACACGGTGATCGACGCCGGCAAGTACGACGGCAACCTCGGCGTGATCGCAGGCATCGAGGCCGCCGACGCACTGGCGGCGGAGGGTGCGCGGCTGCGCCACGCGGTCGAGGTGGTGGCGTTCGGCGACGAGGAGGGCGTGCGGTTTCCGAGCCATCTGCTCTCCTCGCGCAGCCTGACGGGGACGGTGCGCGGCAAGGAGCTCGAGGCGTGCGACGCGGACGGCGTCAGCGTGAAGGCGGCGCTGGCGGCGCTGGGCCATGCCGCCGACGGCCTCAAGCAGTGCGCGCGGAAGGAGCGGGAGATCGCGGCCTACCTTGAGGTGCACATCGAGCAGGGGCCGGTGCTGCAGGCCAAGGGGCAGCCGCTGGCGGCGGTGACGGCCATCAACGGGGCAGCGCGCATGCGCGTGCGCGTCACGGGCATGGCGGGGCATGCCGGCACGGTGCCGATGGCGCTGCGCCAGGATGCGCTGGCCGCCGCCGCGCAGATGGTGCTCGAGATCGAGCGGATCGGGCGCAAGGGGGGCAACAGGCTGGTCGCGACGGTGGGCCGGCTGGAGGTGCGGCCGTCGGCGCCGAACGTGGTGCCGGGCGAGGTGCTGTTCACGGTCGACGTGCGCAGCCCGGTCGATGCGGTGCGCAGGGGGGCGCAGGAGAGGATCGCGGGCGCGCTCGAGAAGGTCGCCGCCGAGCGCTGCGTGACGCTGACGGCGGAGACCTACTACGAGATGGCGGCGACGGCGATGGACAGGCGCATCGTGGCAACGGTGCTGGAGGCCATCGGCGCCGTCGGGGCGGAGCCGCTGTCGCTCGCCTCGGGCGCCGGCCACGATGCGATGGCCATCGCGCAAAGATGGCCGGCGGCGATGATGTTCGTGCGCTGCAAGGACGGCATCAGCCACAACCCGGCGGAGAGCATCACGCGGGAGGACGCCGACATCGCGGTGCGGGCGCTGATCGAGGCCGTGCGGCGGCTCGACCGGTCGCTGTGAGCGGGCGGCCGGCCTTGGCGGGGCCTCAGGCGACCGCCGCGGCCAGGGCACCGAGCGGCGTCGACCAGCCGACGATGGCGCCCTGCGCGGTGATCATCTCGATCGCGGCCGCCTTGAAGGCGGGGAAATAGCTCTCCGTCGCGTCCTCGACGAGCAGGCAGGTGAAGCCGCGGTCGTTGGCCTCGCGCATGGACGTCTGCACGCAAACCTCGGTGGTGACACCCGCGAAGACGAGATGGGTGATGCCCTTCTCCGCCAGGAGGTCGTGAACGGGCGTGCGCCAGAACATGCCCTTGCCGGGCTTGTCGACGACGATCTCGCCGGGCCATGCGGCGCAGGCCGGCACGAAGTCGGCGCCGGGCGAGCCGCGCACGAGGAGCCTGCCCATGGGCCCCTCCTCGCCGATGCGCAGGGACGGGTTGCCGCGGTCGCGCTTGGCGGGCGGGCAATCGGAGAGATCGGGCAGGTGGCACTCGCGCGTGTGGACGATCGGCCAGCCCTTGCTGCGGAACAGGCCGAGAAGGCCGACGACGGTCGGCACGATGGCAGCCAGGCGGTCGACGTCGTTGCCCAGGCTCTCGCCGAAGCCGCCGTGTTCGATGAAGTCGCGCTGCATGTCGATGACGACGAGCGCCGTCCTGCCGGGCGCGAACGGATAGGGGAATGGTCTTGCGGGAACCTCGATCATGAGCGTCGCGCCTTGCCGCTTACTTGCGTGGATCCCCGCCTGCGCGGGGACGACGGTGCAGAGCGCGGATGGGCATGTTTCATACTCAACGGCATGCCCGCGGAGGCGGGCATCCACGCCAGTCTCGCCCGCTGCCGCGCCGCCAGCCTCATGCTCAGTGCCCCGCCATGTGCTGGCCGATGGTGTGGCGGTCGGTGGCCGAGACAGGCGACACGTAGTTGATCCGGCCCTCGCTCATCACCGCCACGCGGTCGGCGAGCTCCAGCACCTCGTCGAGGTCCTCGGAGACGAGCAGCACGGCGGCGCCGCGATTCCTCTGCTCCATGATCTGGGCGCGGATCTCGGCGACGGAGGCGAAGTCGAGGCCGAAGCAAGGATTGGCCACGATCAGCACGTCGACGGAGCCCGACAGCTCGCGGGCAAGCACGGCGCGCTGCACGTTGCCGCCCGACAGGTTCTCGATGGGGCTCTCGGGCGAGGTGGTCTTGACGCGATAGGCCTTGATCAGCTCGCGGGCGCGGGCGCGCATCGGCCCCGGCGTCAGCCACCAGCCGACGCTCATGGGCGGCTTGTCGTAGGCGCGGAAGGCCATGTTCTCGGCGACCGTCATGCGCGGGACGGTGGCGTTGCGCAACGGCTCCTCGGGCAAGCCGAAGACCTTGAACTTGTCGAAGTGGCCGCGCGTCGGCTCGAACGTCTCGCCGCGGATGGTGATCTGCCCGTCCTGCAGCGGGCGCTGGCCCGACAGCACCTCGACGAGCTCGGACTGGCCGTTGCCCGAGACGCCGGCGATGCCGACGATCTCGCCGGCATGGATCGTGAGGTTCAGCCCGTCGATGGCGGGAAGGCCCTCCTGGTCCTCGGCGTAGAGGCCGGCAAGCTCCAGCACCGGCTTGTCGTGCGGTAGAGCCTTGCGCTCGGCGGCGGCGCGGATCGGCGTGTCGCCGATCATCATGCGCGCCATGTCGCCGGTGGTGAGATCGGCGACGAGGCCGCCGCCGACGCGGCTGCCGCGGCGAAGAACGGTGACGGCGTCGGCGAACTCGGTCACCTCGCGGAACTTGTGGGTGATGATGACGACGGTGATCTCCTTGTTCACGGCCATCTGCTTGAGGAGACCCAGGATCTCGTCGGCCTCGCCCGGGGTGAGCACGGAGGTCGGCTCGTCGAGGATCATGAAGCGCTGGTCGAGGTAGAGCAGCTTCAGGATCTCGAGCTTCTGCTTCTCGCCGGCGGCGAGGCTCGACACGGGGATGTTCAGCGGCACGCGGAAAGGCATGGTGTCGAGGAAGGCCTCGAGACGCCGCTTCTCCGCCGCCCAGTTGATGACGGCCGGCGCGTCGGCGCGGTTGATGACGAGGTTCTCGGCGGCGGTAAGAGACGGGACCAGCGTGAAGTGCTGGTAGACCATGCCGATGCCGTTGGCGCGCGCGTCCTTCGGGTTGCCGATCTTGATCTCGCGGCCGTTGAGGCGGATGTCGCCCTCGTCGGCGTGGTAGAAGCCCATGATGCACTTGACGAGCGTCGACTTGCCGGCGCCGTTCTCGCCGAGCAGCGCGTGAAACTGGCCGGCCGGCACCGCGATGGAGACGTCGTCGAGGGCGGTGAAGGCGCCGAAGCGCTTCGTCATGTTGATGGCTTCGAGCGACGGCGCACTTGCCGGGCGCGGCGCGGCCGGCTTCGGCATCGAGGGAAAGCTGCTGGCGGCGGCGGTCATGGCAACGCCTCGATCAGGGCGGTCGAGCTGGAGACGGCGCCGAAGACGCCGCCCTGCATCTTCACCATCTTGACCGCGGCCTGGTGGTTGCCGAGATCGGTGGCGCCGCAGCAGTCCTCCACGAGCACGCACTCGAAGCCGCGGTCGTTGGCCTCGCGCATGGTGGTGTGCACGCACACATCGGTGGTGATGCCGGTGAGGACGATGTTGCGGATGCCCCTGGTGCGCAGCAGAAGCTCGAGATCGGTGGCGCAGAAGGAGCCCTTGCCTGGCTTGTCGATGACGGTCTCGCCGGGGAGGGGGCTCAGCTCGGGGATGATCTCCCAGCCGGGCTCGCCGCGCACCAGGATCTTGCCGCAGGGACCGGGATCGCCGATGCCGGCGCCGATCTGACGGGAGCGCCAGCGCTTGTTGGCAGGCAGGTCGGACAGGTCCGGGCGATGGCCCTCGCGGGTGTGGAGGATGGCGTAGCCCCTGGCGCGCATGGCAGCGAGCAGCGCCCTGATCGGCTCGATGGGGGCGCGGGTGAGCGAGATGTCGTAGCCCATCTTGTCGACGTAGCCGCCTTGGCCGCAGAAGTCGGTCTGCATGTCGATGATGATCAGCGCGGTGTTGGCGGGCGTGAGATCGCCGTCGAAGGGCCAGGGGTAGGGATCGGCGGTGACGGTCGGCATGGCGGTCGGATCCTGGTTGGCGCTGTTGGCTCAGCGGCTCATGGAAAGCTCGCCCGGGATGTCGCGCATGGCCCGCTTGGAGCCGGCGGAGGCGATCATGATCAGTAGCGTCAGGATGTAGGGCGCGGCGTTGAAGAAATAGTAGCCCTGGGTGATGCCGATCGACTGCAGCGCGGGGCCCAGCGCGCCGGCGGCGCCGAAGAGCAGCGCGGCGTAGACGCACTTGAGCGGGTCCCAGCGCGCGAAGATGACGAGCGCCACGGCCATCAGGCCCTGGCCGGACGAGAGGCCCTCGTTCCAGGATCCGGGGTAGTAGAGCGAGAGGAAGGCGCCGGCGACGCCGGCAAGGAAGCCGCCGGCAGAGGTGGCGAGGAAGCGCACGAGGTCGACGGGGATGCCCATGGCGCGGGCGGCGGGCGCGCTGTCGCCCGTGGTGCGCAGGATCAGGCCCCAGCGGGTGTTGCGGAAGGCCCACCAGAGAAAGACGGCGATGGCGATGCCGGCCAGGAACAGGGGATTGACGTCGAGCGCCACGCGCAGCGCAGGCGGCGCGCCGAGCCACTCGCCGATGGGCACCGAGGGCAGGCGCGGCGCGGTCGGCTGGATGTAGGGCTTGCCGAAGAAGAAGGCGAGGCCGACGCCGAACGACATCATGGCGATGCCGATGGCGACGTCGTTGACGCGGGGCAGGCGGCAGACGGCGCCATGCAGGGCCCCCAGCGCCATGCCGACGGCACCGGCGCCGAGCACGCCGAGCCAGGGCGAGCCGGACTTGTAGGAGGTCATGTAGGCGACCATGGCGCCGAGGACGAGCGTGCCCTCCAGGCCCAGATTGATGCGGCCCGACTTCTCGGTGATGGTCTCGCCGAGCGCCACGAACATGAACGGCGTCGAGACGCGGATGGCGCCGCCGATCATGGCGACGAGCACGGTGGCAAGGGCGCTTTCGGTCATGTGCGGGAGGCGCTCCGCTCGCCGGAGAAGATGGCAAAGCGCCCGTAGAGCGTCTCGGACACCAGCAGCACGACGAAGATCAGCCCCTGCAGCACCAGCACGGAGGCGTCGGGCAGGCCCATGCGGCGCTGGATCAGGCCGCCGGCCGCGGCGATGCCGCCGAACAGGATGGCGACCGGCACGATGGCGAGCGGGCTGTGGCGGGCCAGAAAGGCGACGAGGATGCCGGTGAAGCCGTAGCCCGCCGCGAGCGAGGCGTTGGCGCGCCCGTGGATGGCTGCGACCTCGAAGAAGCCGGCGACGCCGGCGCAGGCGCCCGCGATCATGGAGCAGGCGACGACCAGCCGGCCAACGGGCAGGCCCTGCGCCAGCGCGGCGCGCGGATTGCCGCCGGTGATGCGGGCGGCGAAGCCGAACGTGGTGCGCGACATGAGCAGGTGCAGCGCGATGCAGAGCACGATGCCCGCGGCCAGCCCCCAGTGCACGTCGGTGCCGGGGATCGAGCCGATCATGTTGGCCTCGCCGATGGGGAAGGTCGAGGGCTTGTTGGCGGAGCCCGGATCGCGCAGCGCGCCCTCGACGAAGAAGTTCATGATGGCGATGGCGATGTAGGTGAGCAGCAGCGAGGAGATGGTCTCGTTGACGCCGCGGGCGTGGCGCAGGTAGCCGGCGAGCCCGACCCACAGCGCGCCGGCTGCGACGGCGGCAAGCGCCATGACGGGGAGCAGGACGAACCTCGGGGCGACGCCGATCAGCGGCAGCGCGATGGCCGCGGCGCTGAAGCCGGAGAGAACCAGCGCCCCCTCGCCGCCGATCATGATCAGGCCGATGCGGGCGGGGATCGCCATGGCGAGCGCGGTGAGGATGAGCGGGGCGGCGCGCTGCAAGGTGTTCTGCAGGGAGAAGGCGGTGCCGAAGCCGCCGCGCCAGAGCAGGCTGTAGAAATCGGCGGGAGACTTGCCGACGAGGATGAGAAACACCGCAAACAGCGCGGCCGATACGAGGAGCGCGAACAGGGGAACGGCGATGTACTCGGCGGAGCGGCGCAGACGGATGCCGAGGTCGGAGGCCGGAGGGCTTGCCTCGTGGGCCGTCGCCAGGGGGGCCTGTGCGGTCGCTGATTTCTGCATGCGCTCCGGATCCGTGGCGGGATGCCCTAGGCGGCGGTGGCGCTGCCGAGAGGAGCCGGTGCCGCCCGGCGATCGGGACGCCGGGCGGCACCGGATCGGGTCAGGTGATGGACCCGACCACGCCCTCGAGCAGGTAGTTCATGCCGTCGAGGAAGGGATCGTAGTTGTCGTAGCTCTTGCCGATGACGAGGTTGCCCTTGTTGTCCTTCAGGGGGCCGACGTAGATCGGCTTGCCGGCCTTGAGATCGGCGATGGCCGCGTCGGCGGCCTTGATGGCCTCGGGCGTGGCGCCAGCGCCGTAGGGCGTGTTCTGCACCATGTCGTTGTGGTAGCCGCCGGTGAAGAAGTTGGGCAGCGCCTCGCCCTTGCCGAGCTTGGCGGCGTAGGCCTTGTAGATCGTCTCCCATTTGTACTCGGCGCCCGTGATGAAGCCCTTGGGTGCGAGCGGGGCTTGAGAGGCGTTGTGGCCGAGCGTCTTGACGCCGCGCTTCTCGGCCGTCTCGATCACCACCTTGGGGCTGTCGACGTGGCAGGTGATGACCTCGCAGCCCGCGTCGATCAGCGCGTTGGTGGCCTCCGCCTCGCGCACGGGCAGCGACCAGTCGCCGGTGAAGACCACCTGCACGACGGCCTTGGGGTTGGTCTTGCGGGCGCCCAGGAGCACCGAGTTGATGTTGGACAGCACGGAGGGGATGGGCTTGGCGGCGACGAAGCCGATCTTGGCGGTGGGGCTCGAGAGGCCGGCGGCGACGCCGTCCACGTAGTGGGCCTGGTTGAGGTAGCCGAAGTAGCTGCCGGCGTTGGCCGGGTGCTTGTCCTTGCTCCACAAGGGTGCCGCGTGCCGGAACTGGACCTTGGGGAACTTCTTGGCCGCGTCGACGACGAAGGGGTCGAAGTAGCCGAAGGAGGTGGCGAAGATCAGATTGGCGCCGTCGAGGTTGATCATCGACTCCATGGTCTTGGAGACCGCGACGGTCTCCGGCACGTTCTCCTCCTCGACCACCTTGACGCCGGATACGGCCTTGAGCGCCTTGGCCGCCACGGCATGCGCTTGGTTCCAGCCGAAGTCGTCGCGCGGACCGACGTAGACGATGCCGACCACCACCTCGCCGGCGGCCAGCGCGCGGGAGCCGACGGCGCCGAGCGCGAGCGCCGAGGCCGATCCCTTGATCAGCGTCCGCCGCGAAAGTGTGAATGCGTTCATGAACATGCTCCCCTTCGACAGTTGCAATCACGGAGACAGAAATTCAGGCGCGAGCGGAGGCCAGGGAACCGTGCCCGGGTCGTGAGTTCTCGGCTGCCCGACCGGACAGTCCGGCCACGAGCCGGGGCCGGCCAAGCAACTGTCGCAAGGGTTGTGCCATGCCCGCGCGCTCGCCAGGCCGGCGCAGACTGCAGCGCTGGCGTCCGAGGAAATGCGCATTGCTTTCAATGTCCGGCGCACGTCAGACATCGGGACCGCCAGGGCCGTGCCCGGGCGCGCGTGGCGCGAAAGTGAGCAGGTAAGAAGACGAGCGCGCTCAATTGCGCGGCAGCGCGTGGGCGTAGGTGGGCGTCAGCCGCGCGCGCAGGAAGTCCGCGGCGAGGATCGGGGCATACTTGGGCGCGGCCCTCTGCGCGGCGCCGATGGGCAAGCTGCCGACGACGGCGTCAGGGTTCGGGTCGAGGAAATAGGCGATCGAGTAGCGCTCGCGACCGTAGCGGTTGACGACGCGATGCGGCGTCGAGCAGTAGATGTCGTTGGACCAGCGCATCAGGCAGTCGCCGATGTTGCAGACGAAGGCGCCCTGCATCGGCGGCGCGGCCAGCCAGCGCCCCGAGCGGGTGCGGATCTCGAGGCCGCCGACGTCGTCGGTCGCGAGAAGCGTGATGTTGCCATAGTCGGTATGCTCGCCCGCACCGTACTGGCCCATCGCCAGCCGCTCGGGCATGGCGGGGTAGTGCAGAAGGCGCAGGATCGCCATGGGCCGGTCAAGCTTGTCGTCGAAGTAGCCGAGGGGGAGGCCGAGGTCGATGGAGAAGGCCTGGTGCATGAGGCGGCCGAGCTTCCACAGCGCATCATAGTAGGCGAGCATCACCTCCCTGAAGCCGGCGAGACCGGGCCACAGGTTGACGCCGCGAAAGGGCTTGCCGGCCAGCACCTCCGGATCGGCGGCGTCAAGCTCGAGGCCGACGTTGAAGGCTTCCTTGAGGTCGGCCGGCTTGCCGGGGTCGAGCGTTTCGCCGCCGAACCCGATGTAGCCGCGGTTGTGCGGCGAGTGCGCGATCGAGATCCTCTCCTTCTCGGCCTCGGGCAGCGCGAAAAAGCGGCGCGACATGTCGAAGGCCTGGGCGACGAGCGCCTCGCTGACGCGATGGCCGACGACGTAGAAGAAGCCCAGCCCGCGGCAGGCCTCGCCGATGGCGCGCGCGACCGCGGCCTTGGCCTCGAGCCCGCCCTCGTGCAGCGCGCCGATGTCGACCAGCGGAATGATGGAGTTGTCAGGCGATTGCATGGGCGGTTTCCTCTGATGCTTGTTCTCGAATCTGTTGCAATCTGAGTGGGCTGGCGCCGCAGCGCGGGTGGCTGTTTTGCGTGCGATCAGGCCGGCGGTGCCGATGGAAAGAGCATGGAGCCGCAGCGACGGAAGCCACCGGCGCGCGTGGTGGCCTCAGCGAAGCCGCGCAGCGATCCACACGGCGCCGACGCAAGGTCGGGCCCGGCTTCCGGACATCTGTCTGTGCATTGCAAGGTGTGCCTCGCGCGCCGACGACGCGGCGTGCCGCGTCAGGCTGGGCGCAAAGCAAAAGCCGTTCCACATCGCGCGGCGGACGGCCGGTGCGCCGGCCTGAAGCAGGTTGGCGCAATCCGACAGCTCGGGCGCTGCCTTGTCAGCGCGGCTCGACCAGCCTCGCCGACATCACGGCAATGGTGCGCGAGTACACCTCGGCCTTGTTCCACTCGCGCAGCACCTGGTAGTTGGCGCTGCCCGGTAGCCAGCTCTGGCCGCGCTGCCAGCCATGCTGCTTGAGGAAGTTGGCGGTCGAGGCCAGGACATCGGGGATGCTGTTGACGAGGTCGCGGCGGCCGTCGCCATCGTAGTCGACGGCGTACTTCACGTAGGCGCTCGGCAGAAACTGCGTCTGGCCGATCTCGCCGGCCCAACCGCCCTTCATCTGGGCCGGCGTCATGTCGCCCTTCTCGATGATCTGCAGGGCGCCGATCAGCTCCTTCATGAAGAAGTCGGGACGGCGGCAATCGTAGGCGAGGGTCGCCACCGAGCGGACGATGGATTTGGTGCCGCCCTTGTCGGAGCCGTAGTTGGTCTCGAGGCCCCAGATCGAGATGACGACGGCGGGGGGCACGCCGAACTCCTTCTCCATGCGGTCGAGGGTGGCGCGATGCGTCTGCATGAGGGCCTGACCGCGACGGACAAGCCCCGGCCCGGCGCGCCGCGCGTAGAACTCCTCGAAGCTCAGCTTGAAGGATTTCTGGTTGCGATCGAGATGGATGACGTTGCCGTCGTAGGTGACGCCGTCGAGACCGCGCGCCAGCGTGCGCTCGGAGATGCCGTGGCGGCCGGCGCGGGCCTTGAAGCGGTTGAGCCAGGCGTGAAAGCCGGCGCCGTCGCTGCCGCAGTCCTGGGCGGAGGCGGCGACGGGGACCAGGGCGAGCGCGAGGGCCAGTAGTGCTGCGCGCGGGCGCGCCAGGACAAGGGGAAGGGGCATGCGCATGGCCTCCAGACAGCGGTCTGCGCGCTCCTCCTAGAGCCCTTTTACCGGTTTCGGAATTGGAAACTCGCTGCGGCGCGTGAAAGTGCATGGGGTGTCGCGCAATGCACGCGCTGGCGCGGTCGGGAGGGTGCACGGACGGCCGTTGCGAAGCAGAGCGAGGCTGCAGAAAAGTCAAGGAAATCTTACATCTACCGGTGGTTCAGCGAATCGCATATTGGCCTCGCCCCAGACTCTTGCGGACTGAGGGGATATGGCGCGTTTTCTGGCGGTGTCGAACAGAAAGGGTGGCGTCGGCAAGTCGACGACGGCCGTCATGCTGGCGCATGCCGCCGCCTGCTGGGGCAACCAGCGGGTGCTGGTGATGGACCTCGATACCCAATGCAACGCCTCGCTGATGCTGGCGGGCGGCGAGGCCTTCGCGAAGGCGCGGCGGGCGGGGCTGACGATCGCCGACTACATCTACGACCGCTTCGACAACGTCGCCGACGACGAGTCCGGCTACGTGCTCAACGGCATCGGCGACGTGGCGCACGCGCTGACGCGGCAGGGACGCGTGTCGCTGCTGCCGGGATCGCAGAAGCTCGAGGACATCCAGGGCGAGCTGTTTCTCAAGCAGTCGAAAAAGGACCTCGACGCGGACGCCGTCTCGGTGCAGGTGCGCGGGCGCATGCGGCGGATGATGCGGCACTTCGGCATGGACTTCGACCTGGTCGTGCTGGATTGCCCGCCGGGGCTGTCGTTCGCGGCGCTGGCGGCGCTCGACCTCGCGGACCTGGTGCTGGTGCCGTTCCGCCCGGATTTCGTGTCGCAGTTCGCGCTCGACCAGGTGGCGCAGCTCGTCGAGCGGGTGGAGACCCACGACGCGCTCGAGGACGTCCCCCTCGCAGAGCGCCGCTACGTGTGCCTCGCCAATACGCTCAAGGGGGCGGGCGAGGAGCGCATGCTGCTCGACCAGCTGGCGCTCGACCATCCGCTGTTGAGGACGCGAATGCCGCTGCTGGACAGCATCGCGCGCGCTTTCGACTGGGACGAGCGTAAGAAGACGATGGAGCAGAAGTACCAGGATGCGCTACCCTATCTGCGGGCGCTGCACGACGAGGTGTTCGCAGCGCCGCAGTTGAGACCGGAGCTGGAGCCGGCGGCGTGAGACGGCGCCGCCGCAAGGGTCGCGGGCGGGTGATATGACGCGCAGGACGAAAGCGCTCTCGGGCGCTTCGCAGGACGCCTACTTCAGGCGCGTGCTCAAGAGCTTTCCCGACGTCGGCGAGGAGGCGCGCGAGCGCATCGTGCGGCGGCTTCGCGGCGAGATCGCACAGCTCCGCGTCAGGCAGGGCGCCCATGAGGCAGCCGGCGCGGTCGGCGAGAGCGCGGCAGAGGCCGGCAACGGCGAGGCAATCGAGGTGCACGCGGGCGGAAGCGCTGCTCCTGCCGATCGGGAGACGATGGCGGGCAGTCCGTCGCGCCGGGCTGCGGTGGCGACGGCAGCCGAGCCATTCGATCCGTTCGCCATCAATGTGATCGTGGTCCTGCGGACGGCGGGAAAGGATGCGGCACTCAAAGCCCTCAACGGCATCGGCGATGCCGACAACCTGCGCCTGCTGGCGCGCGAGCAGCGTCTCAGCGTCGACGACGACCTGAGCACGACAGAAGCGCTCACGGCGGCGATCGTAGCGGCCGCCGAGCGGCGTATCGCCAATCGCCGGGCTGCGGCAGGAGGGCATTGAGCGCCCTCCCTCGCGATCAGATGCAGCGGCAGCCGATGCCATGACCCCGACAATCGAGACGGACAGGCTGCATTTGCGCGCGCTACGGCTCGATGATGCGCAGGCGACGCAGCTGCTGTTTCCGCACTGGGAGATCGTCAGGTTCCTGAACGCCCGCGTGCCATGGCCCTATCCTGCGGACGGGGCCGAAAGCTTCTATCGAGACGTCGCATTGCCGGGCGTGGCACGCGGCGAGGAGTGGACTTGGGCCATCGAGGAAAAGGGCGGGCCGGAGCATCTCATCGGAACCATAAGCCTGCGGCTGCGGGGCGAAGAGAACCGCGGCTTCTGGCTGGGCCAAACGTGGCAGGGCCGTGGCCTGATGACCGAGGCATCCGATGCCGTTACCGATTTCTGGTTCAACGTGCTCGACAAAGACGTCTTGAGGGTCGCCAAAGCCATCGGCAATGCCAGCTCGCGGCGGGTGTCGGAAAAGCAGGGCATGCGGCTGGTCGGCATCGTGGAGCGCGACTACGTCTCGGGACGCCTTGCGACCGAGCTGTGGGAGATCAGCCGAAGCGCGTGGAATGAGCGCTGGGCCGCGCGCGTCAAGCCTTGGCGCATCGAGGACGTGTCGACCTGAGGTCAGTTGGCCTGCGCGGCGACGCCTTCCTGCAGCGACAGGACGTGGCCCGCGACGTAGAGCGAGCCGCAGACAAGAATGCGAACGGCGCCGGCGAAGCCCTCCTGCGCACGCCTGATGGCATCGGCGATGTCGGTCGCCGGCTCGGCAGGCAGCCCGAGAGACGCGGCAACGGCCGCAAGCTCCACGGGATCGAAGGTGGCCTCGTGGGTGCCGGGCACGGGAACGGTGACGACGCGCCGCGTGAGGCCGCGGAAATTCTCCAGGAAGCCGCGTGCGTCCTTGCGGCCCATCATGCCGACGATGACGGCCAGCGGCTTCGGCGCCCGCTCCTCCAGCACGCCCAGGGTCTCGGCGATGGCGGCGCCGCCGGCAACGTTGTGGCCGCCGTCGAGCCACAGCTCGCTGGCCGAGGAGGCCAGCAGCCGCGGCAGCGGGCCGTTGTCGAGCCGCTGCATGCGTGCCGGCCAGGCGACCGCGGTCAGCCCCCGCTCTATGGCGCGCTCGCTGATGCCGGGAACGGGAAGGCGCAGAGCGGCGGCGACAGCGGTGCCGGCGTTGACGATCTGGTGGGCGCCGATGAGGGCCGGCAGCGGCA
The DNA here is from genome assembly GCA_033764875.1 of Hyphomicrobiaceae bacterium. Taxonomy (GTDB): domain Bacteria; phylum Pseudomonadota; class Alphaproteobacteria; order Rhizobiales; family Hyphomicrobiaceae; genus AWTP1-13. The sequence goes on from JANRIO010000013.1 coordinate 18,486, forward strand.
GGTCGAGCAGGCGCTCCTCGTCCTGGTAGACGAGGCGCGTGCGCTGCTCGAAGGCCTCGAAGGCCTCGCCCCAGACCACGAGCGGGGCGCGTACCCGGTCAGCCTCGGCGCGGATCGCGTCCATGGCGTCGGACGTCTGCTGGGCGATGATGGCCGTGACGCCCGGGCGCAGAATGCCGGCCTTCTCGCGGGCGATGAGGGGAACCGTGGGCCCCAGCATCTCGGCGTGGTCCATGGAGACGGGCGTGATGATGCTCAAGGCGCGCTGCGGCACGACGTTGGTTGTGTCGAGGCGGCCGCCGAGGCCGACCTCGAGCAGAACGGCATCGGCCGGGATCTCGTGGAAGGCGAGAAAAGCGGCGGCCGTCGTGATCTCGAAGAAGGTGATCTCGGCCCCGGCGTTGACGCGCGCCACGCGCTCCAGCACCTCGACCAGGCGATCCTCCGGGATGGGGCGGGCGCGGCCGTCGGCGGAAGGGACCTGGATGCGCTCGGCGAAGCGGACGAGATGCGGAGAGGTGTAGACGTGCACGCGCTTGCCGGCGGCCTCGAGCATGGCCTTGAGGAAGGCCGTGGTCGAGCCCTTGCCGTTGGTGCCGGCGATGATCGCGGTCGGGGGCAGCTTGGCATGCGGCGAGCCCAGGGCCGCCAGCAGACGCTCGATGCGCCCCAGCGACAGATCGATGCGCAGCGGATGCAGCTGCCGGAGCTCGGCGAGCAGCTCGTCGCTCGTGCGCATGCGGAGGCTCCCGTGCTGCAATGGATCACTGGAGGCGCGCCTTGCGTTGCGCCCCGGGCGTGGTCGCACCTCTCGACGTCGACGGCTCAGGAGCGCGGCGCGTCGCGGCGGGCGGGAAGATTGACCTTCGCCTTGTCGGCCTCGACGGGCTTGCCGCGAGTCGGATCGGTCGTGGGCGGCGTGTCGTCCTGCTCGGCGACATCGGAGGAGCGCGCGAGCTCCTCGATAGTGCGGCCGTCGACGTGATTGCCGTTCATGTAGCCGCGGTCGAGCGGTTTGGCGAGGGTGGCGATGGGCTTCACCGTGCCCCTCTCGGCGTTGACCGTGTGGGCGCCCATGACGCGGCAGAGCTTCGACAGCGTGTCGCGCAGCTTGTGGCGGTGGATGACCATGTCGATCATGCCGTGGGCGAGCAGGTACTCGGCCTTCTGGAAGCCCTCGGGGAGCTGCTCGCGGATGGTCTGCTGGATGACACGGGGGCCGGCGAAGCAGATCAGGGCGCCAGGCTCGGCGATGTGCACGTCGCCCAGCATGGCATAGGAGGCGGTGACGCCGCCGGTGGTCGGATCGGTCAGCACGACGAGATAGGGCAGGCGGGCCTCGCGCAGGCGCTGCACGGCGATGGTGGTACGCGGCATCTGCATCAGCGACAGGATGCCTTCCTGCATGCGCGCGCCGCCGGAGGCCGCAAACAGGATGAAGGGGGTGCGCTTCTCGGCCGCGTGCAGCATGCCGGTGACCACGGCCTCGCCGGCCGCCATGCCGAGGGAGCCGGCCATGAAACGGAAATCCTGAGCGGCGGCGGTGACGAGCTGGCCATCGAGCCGGCCCTCGCCGACCAGGACGGCGTCGTCGAGCTCGGTCTCGCTCTTGGCGGCCTTCAGGCGGTCGCTGTAGCGCTTGCCATCGCGGAACTTGAGCGGGTCCTGGGGGACCTCCCTCACGGAGACCTTCTCGAAGGCGCCGTCGTCGAACAGGCTCGCCAGACGCTTCTGGGCGTCCATGCGCATGTGATAGTTGGAGCCGGGAATGACGAACTGGTTCGCCTCGAGGTCCTTGTAGAAGACCATCTGCCCGCTGTCGGGGCATTTGACCCACAAGTTCTCGGGCACCTCACGCTTGGTCGTGAGGAGGCTCCTGATCTTGGGTCGAACGACGTTGTTGATCCAATTCACGCCGAAATGCTCCTTCAGCACACGCGCAACGACGCCGGGGCATTATCGCGCGAACTCCCGTCGCAGGCGTTAAGGTCGGGGCCGGACAGCCACGGCCGCGCGAGGCCATGCCCTGTCGGCCCATGCGCGCCCTATCTAGCGCGTACGCAGAGGCTGCGACAGGCTTCTCACCAGATCTAGGACCACCGGGACGGTATTTCCAGTTGCTTCGTTACCCGGCCCCAGGCTGCCGCGGATGGCATTGACGATGGCGGAGCCGACCACGACCCCGTCGGCGCCCTCGGCGATGGCCTTGGCCTGGGCCGGCGTGGTGACGCCAAAGCCGACCACTATCGGAAGTTGTGTCTTCTTTTTGATGCGCGCAACCTGCGCGTGAACCGACCTCACGTCGGGCGCGGCCGTGCCGGTAATGCCCGTGATGGAGACGTAGTAGACGAAGCCGGAAGTGTTGCTGAGCACCGCGGGCAAGCGTGCGTCGTCGGTCGTGGGGGTGGCGAGACGGATGAAATTCAGCCCGCGCCGGACGGCGGGCAGGCACAGCTCGTCGTCGGCCTCGGGCGGGGCGTCGACGATGATCAGGCCGTCGACGCCGGCGGCGAGCGCATCGTCGAGAAAGGCCTCGACGGGATAGACGTAGATGGGGTTGTAGTAGCCCATCAGGACGATGGGGGTGTCGGGGTCCCTGGCGCGGAAGGCGCGCACGAGGGACAGTGTCTTCTCCATCGTCTGGCCGGCCTTGAGGGCGCGCACGGAGGAGGCCTGCACGGCCGGGCCGTCCGCCATGGGATCGGAGAACGGCATGCCGAGCTCGATGAGATCGGCGCCGGCCTCGGGAAGCCCCAGCAGGATCCTCTCGCAGGTGGCGTAGTCGGGGTCGCCGGCCGTGATGAACGTGATCAGCGCTTTGCGGCCCTTTTCCCGGAGCTCGGCGAAGCGGCGGTCGATGCGCGTGGTCATTCAGATGCTCATCCCGAGATGCTTGGCGACGGCGAAGATGTCCTTGTCGCCGCGGCCGCACAGGTTCATCACCAGCAGATTGTCGCGCGGCAAGGTGGGGGCCAGCTTCTCGACGAAGGCCAGGGCGTGCGAGGGCTCGAGCGCGGGGATGATGCCCTCGAGACGCGTGCAGAGCTGGAACGCCGACAGCGCCTCCTTGTCGGTGATGGCGACGTAGCTCACGCGGCCGGTGTCCTTCAGCCAGGAATGCTCGGGGCCGACGCCGGGATAATCGAGGCCGGCCGAGATGGAATGTCCCTCGAGGATCTGGCCGTCGTCGTCCTGCAGAAGATAGGTGCGGTTGCCGTGCAGAACGCCCGGGCTGCCGCCGGTCATGGAGGCGCAATGGCCGTTGGCGATGTCGACGCCGTGGCCGCCAGCCTCGACGCCGTAGATCGAGACGCTCGCGTCGTCGAGGAAGGGATGGAACAGGCCGATGGCGTTGGAGCCGCCGCCGACGGCCGCCACCAGCGTATCGGGCAGGCGCCCCTCCGCTGCCAGCATCTGCTCCTTCGTCTCGCGGCCGATGACGGACTGGAAGTCGCGGACCATCTCCGGATAGGGGTGGGGGCCCGCGGCCGTGCCGATGATGTAGTAGGTGTTGTGGACGTTGGTGACCCAGTCGCGCAGGGCCTCGTTCATGGCGTCCTTCAGGGTGCGGCTGCCGGAGGTCACGGCGTTGACCTTGGCGCCCAGCATGTGCATGCGGAAGACGTTGGGCTGCTGGCGCTCGACGTCGACGGCGCCCATGAAGATCTCGCACGGCAGCTTGAACTTGGCGCAGACGGTCGCCACCGCCACGCCGTGCTGACCGGCGCCGGTCTCGGCGATGATGCGGGTCTTGCCCATGCGCCTGGCGAGCAGGATCTGGCCCAGGCAGTTGTTGATCTTGTGGCTGCCGGTGTGGTTGAGCTCATCGCGCTTGAAGTAGACCTTGGCGCCGCCAGTACCGCCGGAGGCGGCCGCCTTGTCGCGCAGGTGCTCGGTCAGCCGCTCGGCGTAGTAGAGCGGGCTCGGCCGGCCGGCGTAGTGCGCGTTCAGGCCCTCGAGCTCGCGGTGGAACGCGGGATCGGCCTTGGCCGCCGCGTAGGCCTTCTCGAGATCGAGGATGAGGGGCATCAGCGTCTCGGCCACGAAGCGGCCGCCGTAGATGCCGAAGAAGCCGCGCTCGTCGGGGCCGCCGCGGAGCGTGTTGGGCTTGGGGTCGGATGCGGTCGTGGCTGCCATGTGATCTACCATTGCGTTGCAGACCCCAAAGTCCGCGCCGGGCAGCGCGCGAGGCCCGAGGCCCCTTATAGGCCCTTTGCCGCGGCAAGGAAGCGGCGGATGAGGTCCGAGCTCTTTTCGCCGCGGCGCGCCTCGACGCCGGAGGAGACGTCGACGATGGGGGCGCCGGTGACGGCGATGGCAGCGGCCACGTTGCCGGGATCGAGGCCGCCCGAGAGCATGTAGGGGCCGAGGCGATCCTTGACGGTGTCCAGCACGCGCCAGTCGAAGGCGGTGCCGTGGCCGCCGGGACGGGTGGCATCGGGCGGCGGCTTGGCGTCGAACAGGATCATGTCGGCGGCGGCGGCAAAGGCGAGCGCGGCCTCGGCATCGGCGGCGGTGGCCACCTTGATGGCCTTGATGACCGGGATGGCCCAGCGGGCGCTGATCTCGGCCACCCGGGTCGGCGTCTCGTCGCCGTGGAGCTGAAGGAAGTCCGGTTTGATGCGGGCTGCGACCTCGGCAACGAGAGCGTCGTCGGCGTCGACGAGCAGGGCCACGACCTTGGCGCGACCACGCGCGAGCTCGGCGAGCGCCGCGGCCTCGGCAAGCGAGACGTTGCGGGGGCTCGGCGGAAACAGCACCAGCCCGACGTAGTCGGCGCCAGCGGAGAGCGCGACCTCCATGGCCTCGGCGGTCTTGAGCCCGCAGATCTTGACCCTGGTCGTCATTGTGCCTGCGTGTTGCTGCATCTTGCGCGAGCTTGCATGCGTGACATCTCGGCTGCCCGTCCGAAACCTGTCTGGATGCCCGCCTCCGCGGCCATGACGTCGACAGAAGGCGGGGCGCTCGCCCATTCCACCACCGTCACTCGCGGAAGGACGAAGCTGCGGGCGCTACCATCCCGACGTGTCACGTAGCCTCGCGTGAAGCCGCCGAATGCAATCGCTTCCGCCGTCATGCCCGCGGAGGCGGGCATCCACGCCACATCGATGTCTGCATCATCGTCATTCCCGGCTCAATCCCTTCTGGGCGAGGGACGAGAGGTACTCGGCCCAGCGCTGCTCGCGCTCGCGGTCGAGGGTTTGCAGATAGCTCCAGGTGTACAGCCCGGTGTCGTGGCCGTCGTCGAAGACGATGCGGGCGGCGTAGTTGCCGACCGGGCGCAGCTCCTTGATCGCCACGGCCTTCTTTCTGGCGACGGTGACGCGCTGGGACGGCGAGTGGCCCTGGACCTCGGCCGACGGGCTCATCACGCGCAGCATCTCGGCGGAGAGCGTGAACGGCTTCTCGCCCGGGAAGGTCACGACAAGCGAGCGGGCGTCGGCGGCGATCTCGAGGCGCGGCGGCTCGACGCGGGCGCTCGTGCCCTGCAGCTCGCCCCAGGCCTTGGCGGCCAGCTCGCGATAGACGGCCGCGTGCGGCCCGTCGGGCGCGCTGGCGACGATGGGCCGGCCGTCGTCGGAGGTGGCGCGGATGTCCATATGCAAGGGCACGCCGCCGAGGAACGGAATGCCGAGCCGCTCGGCCTCGGCTTTGGCCCCGCCATGGCCGAAGATGTCCGAGCGCTCGCCGCACTTGGGGCAGATGAAGGTGCTCATGTTCTCGATGATGCCGAGCACCGGCACGTCGACCTTGCGGAACATGTTGAGGCCCTTGCGGGCGTCGATGAGGGCTAGATCCTGCGGGGTGGAGACGATGACGGCGCCCGACAGCGGCACCTGCTGGGCCATGGTGAGCTGGACGTCGCCGGTGCCGGGCGGCATGTCGATGACGAGCACGTCGAGCTCGCCCCAGGCGACGTCGCGCAGCATCTGGGTCAGCGCCGACACCACCATGGGGCCGCGCCAGATGATCGGGGTGCCCTCGTCGACGAGGAAGCCCATGGACATGGCCTTCAGGCCGTAGGCCTGCATCGGCTTCAGCGTGTTGCCCTGGGCGACCTCCGGGCGGCCGGACAGGCCCAGCAGGCGCGGCTGGGAGGGACCGAAGATGTCGGCATCGAGGATGCCGACCTTGAGGCCCATGGCGGCGAAGCCGAGCGCCAGGTTGACGGCAGTCGTGGACTTGCCCACTCCACCCTTGCCGGAGGCGACCGCGATCATGTGGCGGATGCCCTGCACCTGCTGCTTGGCCGGGGCATGGCCGTGGGCGGGTGCCTGGGCCGGCGCCGCGCCGCCGGTGGCCTTGGCGCGGGCGGCCTGGACGCGCGGGCTCTCCGGCACGTTGGCGCCGCGGGGCGCTGAGGCAGCGTTTCCGCGCGGTGCCTCGGCGGTCAGGACGGCGAGAACGTTGCCGGCGCCCGGCAGCTCGCGGACGGACTGCTCGGCGGCTTGGCGCAAGGGCTCGAGCTCGGCGGCCCGGGAGGCCGGAACGGTGATCGAGAAGGTCACCCGGCCTTCCTTGATGGCGATCTCGGAGACGAGGCCGAGGTCGACGATGTTGCCCTCGAGGTCCGGGCCCCGGACCCGCCGAAGCCGCTCGATCACCTGCTCCTTGGTAAGGCTCATCCTTGTCTCGCTTTCGGTCGTTCGCCCACACGTCTAGGCGGATCGCGACCCCAGGGCAATGCAAGGCAAAGAAAAACCCCCGGGCCGGACAGCGACCCGAGGGCGTTGGTCCCGAGCCTTGCGGTTGCTCAGATGGTCTTCTTGCGCTGCTGGGTCATCATATAGAAATCGTAGGTGCTTTCCGCCACCTGCAGCCACAGATACTGATCGCCGCGGAAGGCCTTGATCGAATCCCAGACCTTCTTGAAGTCCTCGTTCTTGGCGCTGATGTCGGCGTAAACCTCGTTGGCGGCCTTGAAGCAGACGTCGAGGATCGCCTCCGAGAAGGGGCGCAGCTGGGTGCCGTTGGCCACGAGCCGCTTCACGGCCTGCGGGTTGAGGAGGTCGTACTTGCCGACCATCACGACGCCGGATTGGGCCGCGGCCACGCGCAGGATCGCCTTGTAGGCCGGCGGCAGGCTCTCCCACTTCTGCTTGTTGACATGGATGTGGACCATGGTGCCGCCTTCCCACCAGCCGGGATAGTAGTAGAACTTGGCGACCTTGTAGAAGCCGAGCTTCTCGTCGTCGTAGGGGCCAACCCACTCGGCAGCATCGATGGTGCCCTTCTCCAGCGCCGGGTAGATGTCGCCACCGGCGATCTGCTGCGGCACCATGCCGACCTTGGCCATGACCGCACCGGCGAAGCCGGCGATGCGCATCTTCACGCCCTTGAGGTCGTCAGGCGTGTTCAGCTCCTTGCGGAACCAGCCGCCCATCTGCGCCGTGGTGTTGCCGGCATAGAGGTCGTAGACGTTGTGCTTGGCGTAGAACGCGTTCATGAGCTGCTCGCCGCCGCCCTCGTTCCACCACGACTGCTGCATGCGGGTGTTGAGGCCGAAGGGCACGGCGCACCCGAGCGCGAAGGTCGGGTCCTTGCCCCACATGTAGTAGGGGGCCGTATGGCACATCTCGACGGTGCCGGCGCCGACGGCCTCGGTGGCCTGCAGGCCCGGCACGATCTCGCCTGCGGCGAAGACCTGGATCTGGAACTTGTTGTCGGTGGCCTCAGCAACGTACTTGGCGAAAGCTTCGGCGCTGCCGTAGAGGGTGTCGAGCGACTTCGGCCAGCTCGCGGTCAGGCGCCACTTGAGCTCGGGGGCGCTCTGGGCAATGGCAGGCGCCGCGACGCCGGCGGCGGCCAAGGCCGCGCTGCCAGCCCCCGCTGTCTTGAAGAACTTGCGGCGATTGATGGATTGCATGGGGCGCACCTCCAGGGTCTAGTTATGGCAAGGTCTGAGGACCTATCGCCAGGGCCGTTGCCTGCGAGGTCCGTGGCGTGTGGGTCGGTGTCGTTAGGGTCTGACGCGATCCGATCAGTGATTGTATCGTCGGCTCCGATGATTACCGGTGCCTGCAGCGAATTGCGAGACAGCCGTTCGTAGAACGGTTGCCGGGCCGTTAGCCACAGCCGGCGGCTCCGCAAAGCGTTGCGCGGCGCACTATAGGCAGCGCGGCCAGAGGCGACAACGGGTATCCCTTGCCGCACGCTCTGGCCGGCCGGACCGCCGGTCAAAGCTGTTTTGCTGGGTGAAACCCCGGGGTAGGCTCAGTTGCCGGTGCAGCGGGTCGCAGGAAAGGCACGAGGCGTGAAGGAATTCGAGATCAGGCCCAATCCGGACGACCCCCGGCTCTCGACCGAGCTCGAAGGGATGGATCAGGCAGGCCGCACGGTGACCACCGCGGTCGTCACGGAGCGGCCGCTGACGCTGTTCCTCAACGCGCGCGAGATCGTCACCATGATGACGATCGGTGATCTGCCGGAGCTGCTCGCCGTCGGCTATCTGCTCAACCAGAACATGCTCAAGGCCGACGACGAGATCACGGCCATCGACTACGACGACGACATTGCAACGGTGGTGGTGCGGACGAAGGCGCAGACCGATTTCGAGGACAAGCTCAGGAAGAAGATCCAGACGTCGGGCTGCGCCCAGGGCACCGTGTTCGGCGACCTGATGGAGGCGTTCGAGGAGGTGAAGCTCGACCCCGACGCCCGCATCCGGACGTCGTGGCTCTACCAGATCACGAGGAAGATCAACACGGAGCCCAGCCTCTATCTGAAGGCCGGGGCGATCCACGGCTGCGCGCTGTGCTGGCAGGACAAGCCGCTCGTCTACTTGGAGGACGTGGGCCGGCACAACGCCGTCGACAAGATCGCGGGCTACATGATGCTCAACAAGGTGCGGCCCGAGGACAAGATCTTCTACACGACGGGACGGCTGACCTCGGAGATGGTGATCAAGACGGTGAAGATGGGCATCCCGGTGCTCGTCTCGCGCTCGGGCTTCACCGCATGGGGCGTGGAGCTGGCGCGCAAGGCCGGGCTGACGCTGATCGGGCGGGCGCGGGGCAAGCGCTTCGTGGCGCTCTCGGGGCCGGAGCGGATCGTGCTCGACGCCGATCCCGCCGCGGCCGGCGAGGAGGATCCCCGGCATGCGCGCAAGGGGAGCAGGGAAGAGGCCTTCAATGACTGAGGCCGCAGGTGTGACCGGCGTGATCCTCGCCGGCGGGCTGTCGCGGCGCATGGGAGGCGGCGACAAAGGGCTGCTCGAGCTTGCCGGACGGCCGATGCTGGCGCACGTCGCGGAGCGGCTCGGGGCCCAGGTCGGCAGGCTCGTCATCAATGCCAACGGCGATCCAGCGCGGTTGGCGCGGTTCGGGCTCAGCGTGGTGGCCGACACCGTCGAGGGCTTCGTCGGGCCGCTCGCCGGCGTGCTCGCAGGCATGCGCTGGTCGCGGGCCCATACGCCCTCGGCCAGCCACATCGTGACGGCGCCGGCGGACGCGCCGCTGCTGCCGCGCGATCTCGTGCCGCGGCTCCAGGCGGGGCTTCGCGGACAGTCAGGACAGATCGCGCTCGCGCAGTCGGGCGGGGAGCTGCATCCGGTGATCGGCCTGTGGCCCGTCGCGCTCGCCGACGACCTGGAAAGCGCGCTGGCGCAGGGCGTGCGCAAGGTGCTGCGCTGGACCGACAGGCACGGGACGGTCGCGGTGCCGTTCGAGATGATCGGGGCAGGGCAGCGCGAGATCGACCCCTTCTACAATGCCAATACGCCGGAGGAGCTGGCGGCGCTGCGCGTGCTGCTGGGGGAGGCCGGGGCGTGACCTGCGAGGCGGATGGATTGCCGGCCGTCGGCGCGCACGAGGCTGCAGCCAAGCCTCTCGTGATCGGCATCGCGGGGTGGAAGAACTCCGGCAAGACGACGCTCGCCGAGCGGCTGATTGCGGAGCTGACGCGGCGGGGCCTGCGGGTTGCCAGCATCAAGCACGCGCACCATGCCTTCGAGATCGACGGCGGGGCGACCGACAGCGCACGGCACCGGACGGCAGGCGCTCAGCAGGTCGCGATCGTGTCGGGGGCGCGGTGGGCGCTGGTGCGGGAGCTCAAGGGGGCGCCGGAGCCGAGGCTCGAGGAGATCCTCGCCAAGCTCGATCCGGCCGATGTCGTGGTCGTGGAGGGCTACAAGCGCGCGCCCATCACCAAGATCGAGGTGCGGCGGGCGGCGGCGCTCGGCAAGGAGCCGCTCGCGGACAGCGATCCGCTGGTGGCGGCCATCGCTGCCGACACGCCGGTCGAGGGCGCGCGGGTGCCCGTGTTCCGTCTCGACGACATCGCCGGGATCGCCGACCTCGTGCTGTCGCGGGCCGTCCGATGACGCGGTCGCTGGTCCTCGGCCTGATCGTTCTCGTGCACGGCCTGGCAGGGGTGCTGGCGCAAACGCCGAAGCCGCCGGTGCCGCCGGGTTGGGATTCGGGCGGCACACTGGTCGCCCTGATCGGAAGCGGCATCGACTATCGGCAGCCCACGATCGCGGCGCGCCTTGCCCGCGACGGCGAGGGCGAGGTGATCGGATGGGACTGCGTGGAGGACGACCGGCGCCCGTTCGACCGCTCCCAGGGCGGCTCGCCGGACGCCGCCGGCGGCGACACCACCGCGATCGCCAGCGTCATCCTCGCGGGCAAGGAGCCGGTGCGGCTGGTGGCGGTGCGGGCGGACGTGGCCAACGCGCGCACGCTCGGCAACGCGGCGTTCTTCGCCGGCAAGACGGGGGCGCGCGTCGTCGCCCTGGCGATGTGGAGCGACAACGGCGGCGCCTGGGAAACCTTCCGGCAGGCGGTGGCGCTGAACGGGAATGTGCTGTTCATCGTCGCCGCCGGCGACGGGCCCGACGCGGAGGCTCTCTACCCGGCCGCATTCAACCTGAGCAACATGCTGGTGGTGTCGGCGGGCGAGGGCTGGCAGCGCGCGAAAGGCTTCAACGGCATCACGCGCAACGTGGCCGGCGGGCAGCTCGGCGCCGCGCTGGCCGTGCAGGCGGCAGCGCGGATCCTGGGACGGGAGCCGACCATCGCCGTGGCGGACCTGAAGGCGCGGCTCGAGAAGGAGCTGGTGACGCCGCGCAAGAAGGCCATCGGCAAGGCGCCATGACCCAGCACGGCCGTGCCTGCGACGAGCCAGCTACATGGCGGCATCGCGCTCGGGGCGGGGCGGCGCCGTGGCGACGTCCAGCGGACGGCCGAGGCGCCGGGCGGCCAGGATCATGGCGCGCTCCGCCAGGGCGGTGATGGCGAGGAGCGGGCTGACGCCGACGGCCGAGGGCGCCACGGCGCCGTCGCAGACATAGAGCCCGTCGTGGACGCCAGCAGGTCCCTTGGACGGGTCGAACACGCGGCCGTCATGGGCCACGACACCGGTCTCCGCCGTGTCGGCCATGGCGCAGCCGCCGAGCGGATGGGCGATGATGCGATTGCCGCCGAAGGCTTTCATGGTGAACGGGTTGGGGTTGAAGACGCCGCCGATGCCCTCGATCAGCGCCCTGACCTTGCGCTCGGCCCGGAGGCGCTCGGGAGCGCCGCTGTAGCCCGGCCAGTCCACGATCACGCGGTTGCGCTGCAGCAGCAGGCGGCCGCTCGCGTCGTCGTGGGCGACGATGTAGAGCAGCTGCGACCGGCTGAGTTCGTCACCGTGCCGGCCCTGCCGCAGGAGCCTCCAGGCCTCGCCCAGGCGCAGCCGGAAGAGCGATTCGAGCGGAGAGAGTGCGGCCATCAGGGTCAGCATGGTGCCGTCGTGCACCCACAGCGGACCGTGCTCGTCACCAAGGTCGATGAGCGCCATGCTGTGCGGGCCGACGGGCGCGGCGCCGCGGGGCGCCTGCGGTGGGAAGCCTGTCGCGACGGCGTTGACCGGGGTCTCGAGATTGCTCGCGAACACGAGATCGTCGCCGTTGGCCGAGAAGCCCCGGCCGAGGCGCTGCGAGAGCGGCAGGCCCTGCTGCTGCGCCCTCAAGAGAAGCTCGTTGGTGCCGAGCGTGCCCGCCGCGAGGACGAGGATCGAGGCCGCGATGCGCCGCTGCGCGCCCGGCCGCGACAGGTCCTCGACCACGACCTCCCAGCCGCCGGCCGTCCTGGCGATCGATTGTGCGCGGCTCTCGCAGAAGACCTCGGCGCCGTGATCGACGGCGTCGACGACATAGGTGATGCCGACGGTGTTCTTGGCGCCGACGTTGCAGCCCGACCAGCAGTCGCCGCAATAGCGGCACGCGTACTGCAGGACGCCGGAGACGTTGCGGCCCGGTGCATGGGAGATGGTCATCGACGGCAGGCGAAGGGGCCGGCCGGCGGCGCCCGCCGCCTTGTGCATGCCGGCATGCTTGGCGAAGCGGTCGGGCGCGGGGGCGGGGGCGACGCCCAGCATGGTCTCGGCGCGGGCCATCCCCTCAAGAAGCAGGCCGTCGCCGACGACCGGCTCGGGCCAGCCTGCCCTGCGCAGGCGGTCGAGATCCGGGCGAAGCACGACGCCGGCGTTGATCAGGGAGCCGCCGCCGAGGCCCGAGGCGCCAAACACGGTCAGGCCCCTGCCGACCGACAGGTAGTAGAGGCCCGTGGCGGCGCCGATGTCGGGCACGCGGCCCGTCAGCCGCGTCGTCCGGCAGCGCGCCCTTATCGTCGTCGGAAAGTCGCCGGGCCGCCAGAGCCGCCCCTGCTCGAGGAGGCAGACGCGCAAGCCCATGCGCGCCAGTCGGGAGGCGGCGACACCGCCGCCGTAACCGGAGCCGACGACCACAGCTTCATAGGCCGGCTTCGCATCGCCGGCGGTCCTGGCGGCAAAGACCATGTCGTGCCGATACGTCCCGCAATACCCGCCTTCACCCGCAACGGGTAGTCAAGACCGGCGGGGATGCCCATCCCGGCGCAAAAATTGCCCAAACGCTTGCGATGGCGCAAGAGGCGCCCCACTGTTGGCGGCACAACCGAAAATCTGTGAGCGGACCGATTCAGACGTGGCTGTTGCGCGCCTCGGGTCGCGCCTGGAGCGCCTTGAGGTCCTCGGAGACCATCTCCTTGATCATCTCCTCGAGCGTGACGGTCGCGGTCCAGCCGAGCCGCGTCCTCGCCTTCGTCGGGTCGCCGATCAGGAGGTCGACCTCGGTCGGGCGGAAGTAGCGCTTGTCGATCTCCACCAGCGTGCGC
>JANRIO010000030.1:0-18403 GCA_033764875.1 Hyphomicrobiaceae bacterium
CCACAAGCTGCTCGGCCTGATCATCCTGCTGCTCGTCGTCGTGCGCCTCGCCTACCGGCTGATCAACGGCGCGCCCGCCGACGAGCCGAGCCTCAACGCCTTCGAGAAGCTGGCGAGCCACCTCGTGCATTGGACGCTCTACGGCCTGCTGCTGCTGGTGCCGATCCTCGGCTGGCTCGGCATCTCCTACTACGACGCCCGCGACGTCTTCGGCTTCACGATTCCCGCGCTGACGGCCAAGGACCAGGAGTTCTCCGAGGTCGTGTTCATCTGGCACAAGCTCGGCGCCATCGCCCTCCTGCTCCTCGCCGGCCTGCACGTCGCCGCCGCCCTGATGCACTACCTCGTCAAGAAGGACGGCGTGCTGGCGCGGATGCTGCCGGCGGCGCGGCGGTAGGGGCAGCTTCCGGCACGGGCGGCGGTTGACCGCAAATGCGCAGGCCGGGGCAGGCTCGCGGCATCGCTGCCAGGTGACGCGTGCCTATGTCGTCGTTGGCCGGATTCTCAGTTTGGCCCAGGTCTCGCGCGCTTCATCGGCGTCGAGCTCGTAGTCTGGAACCGTATAGCCGAGGCAGTCGAACACGCGCGCGTGGCGATCCCTGATCTGATCAGCGAATGATCTTGGAATCATGGTCTGCCAGTGATTTGGAATGCCGCGCCAGCCATGTTTGTTCGGCGTTGCCTGGAAGTGCTCGAGGTTGCGCTGCGCGAGAGCTTCGGAGAGACGATCGGCAGATTCGCCCAAAGCCGCTGCAATACCGGCAAATCCGTCGGCCGGTTGGCGCACCAGGTCTTCGTAGCGCGCTTTGATTGCGTCCTTGTCGTGCCACCATTGATAGGTGATCGAGAGGAGATTTTCCGCGCCCCAGCTCAAGCAGTAGTCGAGAAAGGTGTCGCTGGTCGGGCCGTGGTGCTGCAGCGCCGCCGGGATCTCACAGTTCCCCAACAGCCATTTGCTGGTTTCCGGCTCGTGCTGCACAAAATGCAGCACCGAGAGCAGCACGTCCAGCGGGTGTCGGGCGAGCGTCAGGACCGCAAAGCGCTCCGAAGCGAGAAACCGCTGAAAATGCGGCTCGCGATACCAATGAACCTGGACCACGCACCGGTCCGGTAGTGCCTGCAGATCCGCATAGTCATGGACAGCCAACTCCGGAATTCGCAGACCTTTGGCGATTACGGAGCGCGTCCAGCTGTTGCCGCTTCGCGGCGAGCTGATGATTGCCAAGCGTGTCATGTCTGGCTCCGATCAGGAGGAGGGCGGGATGTCGTCCGGCCGCAGGCAATCATGGTCCCAATCTTTGTTGGCCTCGATGCGCCGGCCGATGTCGTCACAATGGTCACGAAGCGAAAGCCCTCGGCCATCCTGAAGGGACGTCCGGGCGCAGGACAACTGCCCCGCGCAGTCCCGGCGCTCCGCCCGCTACGCCCCCCGTATCGACTGTCTGAGCTTTGTGGCAGAAATCCTCTGCGTCTCCGCATCGAGGTCAATTCGCTCGACGACATATCCAACGTCGCGGCCGTAGTAGACGGCCGTGATGTTGGGAATCTGGACGACGAGAAAGCGCCCGGATATCCCGCGCAGTGCATCCTCGATTCGTGCCCGAACGTATTCGAAGGCGTACGGATTGGACGCATCGGTTCCCGTTGTGTCGCGAACCCCGATGCAAACTTGGCCCACGCGCCTCAGGCCTTCCTCGATGAGCGCTTTGTGTCCGTCGTGAAACGGCTGGTATCGACCAATGAACAGGGCAGTCGGCTTCTTCGGGTCGAACACGGGGCGCAGCTTGGTGCAGACCTGCTCGGCCCAGTACTCAGGTGTGCCCGTCGATGTGACGTGCAGATCAGGCCGTTCCGGGGGCTCGAACAGGGCGTTGGTGTCCTCGAAACGTCCCGCCGAGATACGGTCGACCCAGACCACGAAGGCATCGCCGAAGGCGGCGCGCGTCGCCTTCGTCGGGCAAATAAAATCGGCGATCACGTAGCTGCCCGTCTGGCTGATCTTGTCGGAAAGCCACCCGAGCCGACGCGCGTGCTCGATTCGGTCCTCGATCTTGAACCCCAGATCCTTGTGCACGTTGGCGCGGATCTCGTCGGCGTTGAGATGCACGGCGTTGAGGCGTGGCAATAGCGCGCTGGCCAGGGTCGTCTTCCCCGACCCGGGCAAGCCCATGATCAGAATCTTCTTGGTAATCATTTGCTTGTGCACCTCACCCGGGGAAGCTCACACACGGCGCAGTGAATTGTTGGGGCCGCTTGAAGCAACTTGCGGATGCTTCGTCAACACCATGTCCGCGCTTATGCCCTTGTGCCGTGCGGCGCCGGGCGCACCCCCCCTACCCCCCCTCCGGCCGCGGGAAGTGCGCGCGGCAGGAGGGACAGAAGTCGGGGAAGCGCATCTTGGAGGGAAAGCCCAGCCGCGCCTTGCAGTTGGGGCAGCGCACGCGGCGCTGGATGACGGTCGCGGCCACGATCAGGCCGACCACGCCGACGAGCGCCGTGCGGCGCAGAAGGACGTTGTCGCCGGCGAGCAGCAGCACCGCCATGGCGGCCAGGATGGCGAGGATGCCGCCGACGTAGAAGCGGCCGAGAAAGCCCTCCCAGGCGTGCAGCTCGGCCACCTGGGCCGGGCTCAGTTGCGGGCGCGCGTCCATCATCCCTCCGGGTCCGCCGCGAGCGTGCGGCTCGCGACGACTGTTAGCGCCGTTCGAATGCGTGGGGAAGCGTCGCCGGGTGCTGCCGGCGCGGGCGGGCGTCGCCAGCCGGTCGGGATGATGCGGGCCGCCCTCTCACGCCACCTGCCGCATGCGGCGCACGCCGATCACGCGCGAGCCGCCGCGCGCGATGCGCTCGACGGCCGCCAGGAACGGCTCCTCGGCTACGCACATGTGGTGGGCGTTGGCGTGCAAGAGCGTGAAGGCATCGAGCAGCAGGCCGACGTGGCCGCGCCAGAACACCAGGTCGCCGCGCTGCAGGTTGTCGAACGTCGGGCTGACGTCCACGGGCGCGCCGAGCTCGTTGCCCTGCATGTCGCTGTCGCGCGGTGCGGGCACCCCGCACGCCTGCAGCGCCACCTGCACGAGGCCCGAGCAGTCGAGGCCGAGCCGGCTCTTGCCGCCCCACAGGTAAGGCACGCCGAGGAAGCGCTCGGCCACATCGACGAAGTCGCGCAGCGGCTGCCAGACGGGCGCGATGTGCCGCGCCGGGATGTAGGAGCCGTCGTGCAGGCGGCAGAAGGACAGGCCCTCCTCGGCGATGCACACCTCCGCGTTCATCGGCAGGTCGACGATCGGCGGCGCCTTCACCTCCGGCTCGGGATAGACGAAGGTGCCGAGCGCCCGCACCCGATGCGTGGCGCGCGTCACGTAGGGCGACAGCGCGCCCGAGCGCATGTAGCCGACGTAGCCGTCGTTCTGCAGCTGCACCCAGGACCATCCGTCGTGGTCCTCGAGCACCTTCACCACCTCGCCGAACAGCGCCTCCGTGGTCCAGCTGGCGCGGGGGTCGGGGCGGTCGCGCAGCGGCGTGGAGGCGTGCACGACGAGGCGCACCTGGGGCATCACGAAGCGGCCGGCGGCGACGCGCCCGCGCAGACTCTCGTCGGCCAGATCCGGGCGGAAGGCGTTGCGGCGCGGGTCGAGCGGCTGGGTCGTCACTGAGGCCTCCCGGTCTGTGGCGCCGGCAATGGGCGCCGCTGCCTCACGTTCTGCCCCGCGTCCGCAACAGCTCGAATACGGCGCGCGCCACCTGCACCTCGCCGCCCTTGGGCCCCAGCGCCTTCGGCGCCGGCCGCCAGGCGAACAAATCGAAGTGCGCGTAGGCGCCCGCCGCCCGCACGAACCGGCGCAGGAACAGCGCGGCCGTCACGGCGCCGGCGAAGGGGCCGTCGGAGACGTTGTTCATGTCGGCCACGGCGCTGTCGAGCCCCGCCTCGTAGCCGGCCCACAGCGGCAGCCGCCAGACCGGGTCCGCCACCCGCAAGCCCGCCGCCGCGATCTCGGCCGCGAGGCTGTCGTCGTCCGTGAACATGGCGGGCAGCTCCGGCCCCAGCGCCACGCGTGCGGCCCCGGTCAGGGTGGCAAAGCTCATCACGATCTGCGGCGCCTCCTCGTCGGCGAGCGCCAGCGCGTCGGCGAGGACGAGCCGGCCCTCCGCGTCCGTATTGCCGATCTCGACGCTTCTGCCGGCGCGGCTTGCGAGCACGTCGCCGGGACGGAAGGCATTGCCGGAGATGCTGTTCTCGGCCGCCGCGATCAGCAGCCGCAGGCGCACGTCGAGCCCCGCCGCCATGATCATGTGCGCTGCGGCGAGCGCGGCGGCTGCCCCGCCCATGTCCTTCTTCATCAAAAGCATGGCGGCCGACGGCTTGATGTCGAGGCCGCCGGTGTCGAAGGCGATGCCCTTGCCGACCAGCGTGAGGCTCGGCGCACCCGGCCGCCCCCACCTGAGGTCGATCAGGCGCGGCGCCCGCGGGCTCGCCCGGCCGACCGCGTGGATCATCGGGAAGTTCTGTGCGAGCAGGTCGTCGCCGACGATGCTCGTCACCTCGGCGCCGAAGCGCTGGGCCACGCCGCGGGTGGCGTCCTCGATCTCCTGCGGCCCCATGTCGGAGGCGGGCGTGTTGATCAGGTCGCGTCCCAGCCACACCGCGTCGATGATCGCCGCCACCGCGCGCGCGTCGGCGCCGGCCGGCAGCACGAGGCGGCCGGGCATCTCGGCCGGGCCCGGCTTGTAGCGCGTGAAGCGGTAGGCGCCGAGGCCCCAGGCTGTGGCCGCAAGCTCGGGCGCGGCGACCGTCTCGGCGAGCCGCCAGGTGCCCTCGGGCAGGGCCGGGGCCAGGTGGCCCAGCGCCAGCTCGGGCTTGTCCATGGGATCGCGCGGGCGTTCGGCACCCAGGCCAATCACCGCGCCGGCGATCGCGCCGTCGGCCCCCGGCAGCAGCACCTGCCGGCGTGCCTGGCCCTTGAAGCCCTGGGCCGCGAGCCAGGCCCGCTGCGCCGGCGTCAGGCCGGCCCCATCCGCCGCCAGCTCGCCCCGCGTCAGCCACAGCGGCCTGGCGTCGGCGCTGTTTTCCTGTGCGATGAGGCGCTGGGCGGGAGACGTTTCGCTTGCATTCATGGAGGTTCGATCACATCAGTTCTGGTGCGGCGGCAATCCGGCGCGGATGCAGCGCCGCAGGTTTCTCGATCAGGACGCACGTCAGGCACTCGGGAGAGCGAGCATGGCCTACACCCTTGTGATCGGCAACAAGAACACGTCGAGCTGGAGCCTGCGTCCGTGGATCGCCATGCGCGCCGGCGGCATCCCGTTCGAGGAGGCCCGCATCGACCTGCGCGCGGCCGACGCCAAGGCGCAGATCCTGGCCCGCACGCCGTCCGGCAAGGTGCCGGCTCTGACCGCCGACGGCGAGGTGATCTGGGACAGCCTGGCGATCATCGAGTTCCTCGCCGAGACGCACCCCGACGCCAAGCTGTGGCCGCAGGAGCGGATCGCGCGCGCCCGCGCCCGCGCCGTCTCGGCGGAGATGCATTCGAGCTTCCAGCCGCTGCGGCTGGAGTGCCCCATGGATTTCCTCGCGCGGACGCCGCGCCAGAGCCTGTCGGAGGCGTGCGCGGCCGACGTCAGGCGCATCGTCGCCCTGTGGGGCGACTGCCGCGGCCGCTTCGGCACCGGCGGGCCGTTCCTGTTCGGCCCGTTCACGGCAGCCGACGCCATGTACGCCCCCGTCGTCTCCCGCTTCGCCACCTACGTGCCGGACCTCGCCCGCTTCGGCGACGACGGCCGCGCCCGGGACTACGTGGCGGCCATGCTCGACGTGCCGGCCATGCAGGAGTGGGGTGCCGGCGCCAAGGCGGAGGTCTCGGCCGGCGCTTAACGCGCGTTAACCGATCGCCCGCGGCAGGTCGGGTGCGTCCGGCCAAGTCTTAAGGGATTGTTGAGAAGCGATCCACAATCTGACATGGAGGGGCGCGCAATCGATTCGGCCAAGCACGCTCCCGGTCCGATCGAGGAACGCCTCATGAGTCTCGCAACGCTGCGCGCGCTAAGCATCGCCTCGCTGTCCCTCTTGGCGGGGGCCTGCGCCCAGGGCGGCCTCTCGCCCCCCTCTCTGGCCACGCTGCTGGGCGAGAAGACGGACACCGGCAGCATCACCACGGCATCGACGCCGCCGCCGGCCAAGGCCGGCGCCACGCCGGAGGAGGTGCGTGCCGAGCTACAGCGGGCCACCGACTACTGGGGCGCCGAGTACATCAAGAAGCCGACCGACGCGCAGGCGGCGCTCAACTACGCCCGCAACCTGAAGGCCCTGGGCGAGAAGCAGCAGGCCATGGGCGTGCTGCAGGCGGCCTACGAGAACAATTCCAGCCACAAGGGCATCATGGGCGAGCTCGGCCGGCTGTCGCTCGAGTTCGACCAGATCACCCTCGCCAAGCGCCTTCTCGAGCAGGCCGACGACCCGGCAAATTCCGACTGGCGCGTGATCTCGGCACGCGGCACCGTGCTCGCCAAGCAGGGTCTTTTCGCCGAGTCGATCCCCTACTACGAGCGGGCGCTCAAGGTGTCGCCCGACCAGCCTTCCGTGCTCAACAACCTCGCCATGGCCTACACGATGGGCGGCCAGCCGGACAAGGCCGAGCCGCTCCTGCGCAGGGCCAGCGCGGCGCCCAAGGCCGACGAGCGCGTCGCCGCCAACCTGGCGCTGGTGCGCAGCCTGCAGGGCAACGACGAGGCGGCGCCGGCGGCAACCGCCGACGCGGCCAAGCCGACGCGGCCTGCCGCCGCTGCCCCGACCAAGGCCGCCGCCGCCAAGCCGATCCGGAGCGCCTGGTCGGCCGACGTCTACGCCCAGCAGTAGGTGTGGATCAGGCCGGAGCGGCCAGCCCCATGGCCAGCGCCGCCAGGAAGAAGCTGATCGCGAACAGGGCGGCGTGGATGGCCGCGCCGTAGAGCTCGCGCGCGATGGCCGCCGCATCGGCCGCTTCGGGCCCCGCGCTGCCCGCCTCGCGCATCAGCACCAGGGCGGCGAGCAGCGAGACGATGCCGCCCGCCTGCAGTGCCCGCGCCGTGTCGTCGGCGAACGCCGCGAGCATCAGCGCGCCCCCGACCAGGAACGGTGCGAGCAGGCGCGCGGCCGGCGACTGCGCCAGGCGTTCCAGACGCTCATACATGCAAGGGCTTCCTCCGACCGGGCACGTCGGAGCGATCATGACAAGGCGCGGTTGAGAGGCCGTTAAGGCTCCGCCATCAGCTCGGCCAGCGCCATCAAGCTCGGCACCGACAGCACCAGCGCGACCACGAGCCAGATCACAAGCGAGACGGCGGAGCTGTCGCGCAGGCCCCTGAGGCGCTCGTACGCCGCCGCCGGGATGCCCGAGATCACCAGCGTGAACAGCCACAGCACGAAGCCCGTGAGGTAGAACGTCACCTCCTGCCCGCGCAGGAAGAAGGCGCTGGCCGCCCGCGGCACGTAGTAGAGGACGGAATCGAACAGCGGCGAGAAATACAGCCCGTTCGGCATCGCCGCCATGGCGATCAGCGCCAGCAGAACGGCGCGCGCGGGCGATGCGCGCCGGCGCCCCTCGGCGCCCTCCCCGGCTAGTGCCATAGCGGCCTCGCGCGCGGGATCGAGAGGGCGTAGACGGAGATCAGCAGCAGCACGAACATCCAGAACACGGCGAACACCCACACGCCGGCGCGCGGCACGGCGCGCGGCGCCAAGGCTGCGGCGAAGCCCAGCATGGGATCGGTGGTGCGCGCCAGGATCCGGCCGGGCAGGCTGGCGGGCTGCCAGCCGAACACGGCGGCGACGAGGCCCCGCAGGACCAGCAGGTAGATGAGCGCGGCGAGCACCAGGCTCGGCACGTGCAGGTACCAGTAGGTGGAAAAGCTCACGCCCGGGCTCATCTTGGCAACGTCATCCTGGCAACGTCATCCCTGGCGCGATCGTCGTGGCCGTCCCGGGCGATCCCGCTCCTGGAGGCTCCGGACCTGTTCTGCGGCAAACGCCGGTCGCTGGCAAGGGCGGGGGAGAGGCGCGCGCGACGTCTTTCGGAGGCCGTGGCCGGCGCGATATAAGGCGGACCGGATTCCTGCTTCGGGGAGCGCCGTGATGACCCTGCGCCGTCTGCTTCCGGCCCTGGCCTGGCCGGCCGTCATGCTTGCCATGCTGCTCGCCGCGCCGGCCCCGCTGCACGCGGAGGGCGATTGGCAGACCGTGCGCTCCGACGACAAGGCGATCGAGACCGAGTTTCCATCGGCCCCGCGCTACGAGGCGGTGCAGCTCCTCTCCGGCCAGGGCTACCCCTACATCATGCACCAGTATCTGTCGGAGGCCGACGCCCGCGTCTACCAGCTGCAGACGGCCGTCTATCCCAGGGACGTCTACATCACGCCGCAGGTCAACATCCAGGGCGGGCTCGACGCCGCCGCCCGCACGCTGGAGGGCGGCAAGTGGCGCGCCGTGAGCTGGACCCGTCACCAGGGGCTGGTGGCCGCCGACGCCGTGGGCCTGCGCGCCGGCCAGGAGGTGCGCATGTTCAGCCTGCTCAAGGGGCCGCGGCTCGTCACCCTCACCTACGTCGGCCCGCCCGAGACGGCCCGCTCCGAGCCCGTCGAGCGCTTCATCCGCAGCCTCAAGCTGCAGTAGCGGCGCGAGGGCCGGGTGGCGGTGCCGCGTGCGGGTCGGAGATGGCAACGACGCCTTTGACCCAGCCGGCGGACCCGACTGCTCGTGCTCTGGCACCGACGGAAGATACCGATGTCAAGCTCGGGTTTGCCTGCCCTCGCACCTGTTGCGAGGGTCCCGAGGATCCAGCCTCCAGCAGGCACCAGGGCAAGCTGAGAGATGGATGGTCGGGACAAGCCCGACCATGACAAGAGGGTACTTTCCGTTGGAGTCTCACCACTAGCGACGCCGCACCACCGCTAGGCGCAAGAAGCTCGGAAGCGGACGCGGTCTCCATGACATCTTTGGCCCGAGCTCAATCGTCGCTTGGAGTCTGCGATGTCATGTAATACCATTAGTTACATGAGAAGAGATAGCAGGCTGTCAGGTGTGCTCCATGTTCTGCTGCATATGGCGGAGCGAAGCGAGCCGGCCACGTCAGAGACACTCGCAAAGTCGATGGACACCAACCCGGTGGTGATCCGTCGGATCATGGCCGGCCTTCGCGACCAAGGATTGGTGCAGTCCGAGAAGGGGCATGGTGGCGGTTGGACACTTCGCTGTGATCTAACGAAAGTCACTCTGCGCGACATCTATGCTGCGCTCGGCTCACCTACGCTCTTCGCAATCGGAAACCGGATCGAAGCGCCGGGCTGTCTCGTCGAGCAAGCCGTGAACGCTGCCCTCGATCAAGCAATTCGCGAAGCGGAGAGCCTGCTCCTATCGCGCCTGGGAGAGGTGACACTGTCCATGCTGATCGATGATGTGCGGAAACGAGCCGCGGCTCGCAAAACCTCCAAGACAACGTCACGAAAGACGACAACATGAACCAGATCATCGAGGCATTTTCCAATCCCGAGAATGTCGCCCGCTATACCGATGGGCCGACGCGCATGGTCCCTGGCTACGCAGGCATGCAGCGGATGGCGATGTTGCTTCTTGCCGAGCGTGTTCCGGCCAACGGGCGTGTCCTGGTGCTGGGCGCCGGTGGCGGGCTCGAGTTGAAGGCATTCGCCGAGGCGCAGCCGGACTGGACCTTCGACGGCGTCGATCCTGCCGCGCCGATGCTCGATCTGGCACGACAAGTCATCGGACCAGCAGCCTCCCGCGCCACCCTGCATCTCGGCACGATCGACGTCGCTCCGCCCGGGCCCTTCGATGGCGCCACCTGCCTCCTGACGCTGCATTTCCTGCCGGTCGAAGAGCGGCGACGCACGCTTGTCGAGGTGCGCCGTCGACTGAAGCCAGGTGCACCGTTCATTGCGGCGCATCTGAGCCTTCCCGAAGACGCGTCGCAGCGAGCGTCGTGGCTCGACAGGTACATGGCGTTTGGCGTGGCGTCAGGCATCGAGCCGGAGATGGCAGCCGGCGCCCGCACCGGCATCGCCGAGCATCTACCCATTCTTTCGCCTGAGCAGGATGAGGCCGCATTGCGCGACGCTGGCTTCTCGAACGTCAGTCTCTTCTACGTCGGATTCACGTTCAGGGGTTGGGTGGCTTATGCTTGACGGGATGTTCCGCAACCACCCCTGGCACTAGTCAGGCGACTCGTCCGACGCCCGCTTCTTGCCTCACCGGCGATTCTTGATGCGCGGCGCCGGCGCCGTGCGCGCGCCTCAGGCCGGCGGCGTTGCGAAGGTGTCGGCGTGGCCGACGATCGAGCCGGTGCGGGCTTCCGCGCGCCACGCCTCGAGATCAGCCGCGGGCACCGCGCCCGTCTCGGCCACGGCGGCCGCGAAGCCGGCGGCCAGCTCGTCGATCAGCGCCTCGTCCTCGGGGCCGAGCCGCCAGGCGCTGTCGCCCTCCATCACCGTGTAGCCGGCGGCGGAGAAGCCTTCGCTCAGCAGATCCGGAGCCGCCGGGCCGGCGGAGGCGCCGAATCCCTTGTCGCGGGCCTGGTGGGCGTGGAAGGCTGTGAGCATCGCCGCGTCGGCCGCATGCTCGGGCGTCCAGCGCTGGTCGCCGTCGTAGGTGAGCACCGTGTAGAACGCCGACTTGCGCTGCGTCACGCCGGCGATCAGCTTGGCCAGGAACTCCGCCGATGCCAGATCGAACAGGGCCGAGGCGGTGACGAGGTTGGCGCCCGGCGCCAGCACGTCGTCGAGCTCGGCCGCCAGGTCCGCCTGCCGGAACGTGACGGTGATGCGCCGCGCCCCCTTGAACAGCACCAGCGCGTCGTCCTTCTCGGCCGAGCCTTCGGCCCACGCGGCCAGGCGCACGCGCGCGGCCTCCAGCAGGCCCGCGTCGTGGTCGACGAGCGTCCACAGCTGCTCGGGCCCCAGCAGCGGCGCCGTGGCGCGCAGGTTGGAGCCGGTGCCGCAGCCCAGATCGATGACCGTGACCGGCCGCCAGCCCTCGAAATAGCTCGTCACCGCATGGGCGAGCCGGGCGTTGCGCGAGCGATGATCCGCCGGCTCGCGCAATGCCAGCCATTGTGCGCTGAAGCTCATGGCACCTCCCGCGAAGTTTCCTTGACCACATCCTCGACGACGGCCGCGATGGTGCGCGCCGTGTCCTCGAAACGCCACAGGCCCTGCGCCGCGGCCCAGGCGGCATCGCCCATGCGCCGCCGCAGGCCGGCATCGCCCGCGACCTGCGCGATGGCCGCCGCCAGCGCGCCGGCATCTCCGGGCGCCACCTTGAGCGCGGCCGCGTCGGGCACCGTCTCGGCCGCCGCCCCGCCCGTCGTGCACACGATCGGCAGGCCGCGCGCGAGCGCTTCCGTCAGCACCATGCCGAAGCCCTCGTACAGCGACGCCAGCACGAACAGGTCGGCCTCCTCGTAGAGCGCCTCCAGCGCCGGCCGCGGCAGCGTGCCGAGGAGGCGGATGCGCGGGGCAAGCCCCGTCTCGGCGATGGCGCGCTCGAGCGAGGCGCAGGCCTCGGGGCTCAGCGTGCGCGACCCCGCGATGGTCAGGCGCCAGTCGATGCCCTTGACCTCGGCGAGCGCCCGCACCAGCACGTCGAAGGCCTTGCGCGGCACCACCGAGCCCACGGACAGGATGGCGAGCGGCTGGCCGGTGCCCTTGGCGCGCGGCGCCGGGTCCGTGCCGGGCGAGGCTTGCACGATGCGCTTGCGCGGCACCGCGAGCTCGTCGACGAGGATGGCAGTGGTCGCCGGGCTGACGGCGACGACGCGGCGGGCGAACGCCAGCGCCATCTTCTCGGTCAGGTGGAAATGCTGCCGCTGCGCCTGGCTCAGCCCCGTCTCCAGGAACAGCGCGTGGTGCACCAGCGCGATGATCGGCTGCGCGATGCGCGCCACGAGCTCGGCCGGCATCGCGCCCAAGGCGAGGCCGTCGACGAGGATCGGCATGGCGGCCGGCAGCGCCTTGAGGATGGCCTCGCTCTGGGCCAGGACCTCGGGCGTCGGAAACGGGTAGCCCGCCGGCAGCGCCACGTGCCGCGCCGCAACGCCGAAGCGCGGCAGCAGCTCCAGCACGCGCCGGTCGTAGGTGTAGCCGCCGGTTGGCAGCTCGATGTCGCCGGGGATGACGAAGCCGAGCTCGCTCATGGCGCGGCCCGATGGCATGGGGCCCGTTGCGGCATCCGCGCCCGGCTCTGCGCGCTTCGCGCTCCGGCCGGGATGCCAGGTGGGGTCAGCCGAGCCCGCAGCAGCACGCCACCGCTGTCATCCCGGAATGCGCGCCAGCGCATATCCGGGACCCTGGGCACCGCGCACAACCTCGCGCCTGCCAAGGCACGCCCACGACCTCTCCTGTTGCCGTCCCGGAGATCGCGCGCGAGCGCGATGCGCCGGGATCTTTCCCCGTCGCGGGCAACGCGCGACGGGCTTCTCCCGCGCGCGGTGCGTCTCACGCCGGCAAGGCCCCGGACCGGCGCTGGGCGCCATCCGGGGACGCAGGTGAGGGGATCATGGCCGGACCTGCGGTCACTGCAGCCTCGAGGGAGGTCGCAGCGGCCGGCGGCATCGCGCGGTGAGGGGGCGGAAGCGGGCACGTCGATGCCTCAGACCGGACCTTCGAACCAGGCGCGGGCGAGATCGGTCTCGGTGAGCGTGACCCGGATCTTGGCCAGGCCGCGGCCGTCCTCACCCAGCGCGCCCTCCTTCGCCGCCTTGGCCACGGCGTCGAACACGTAGCGGCACAG
Source organism: Hyphomicrobiaceae bacterium (assembly GCA_033764875.1). GTDB lineage: Bacteria > Pseudomonadota > Alphaproteobacteria > Rhizobiales > Hyphomicrobiaceae > AWTP1-13. Next base: position 12,773 of record JANRIO010000030.1, read on the forward strand.
GAACTCGGTGGTGGTGAGCGTGCCCTTGAACTGCGCCAGCTCGTCGAGGTTCTTGTAGGCGAGCGGCTTCAGCGTCTTGTTCAAGACGTCGAGCGCCGCGCCGATGTCGACCACCACGTTCTGCCTGGTCAGCTGCTCGCGAAAGAAGGCGACGTCCACCACGAAGGTGGCGCCGTGCATGTTCTGCGCCGGCCCGAAGAACGGATCGGGCAGGCTGTGGGCGATCATGATGCGGTCGCGCACTTCGACGGCGTACATGGCGGTGGTCTCCAAGGGCTCGTGACGGCGTTAGGGGGATGGATAGCGGATGACGGGGGCAAGCCCCTCGCTCGAGGCCAGGATGCGGGGCAGCTCCTCCGGCGCCTTGTCGAACGCGATCTCCTCGCTGACAAGCTGGTCGAGGGCTTCGTCGGCGAGGAGGCCGACGGCTGCGACACGGCGCCTCGGATAGTCCCAGCGCGGCCGGCGCGACGGCGAGATCTGGCCCACCTGCGACGAGATCAGCCTCAGGCGGCGGCTGTGGAAGGCGTCGCCCAGGTCGACGGTCACCGGCCGGTCGCCGTACCAGCTCAGCTCGACGATGGTGCCTTCCAGGCCGGCCGCGCGGATCGCCGTATTGAGGCCGGCCGACGAGGCGGAGGCGTGGAACACCACGTCCGCGTCCCGCGGCGCCGCCTCGGGAGGCGCGAAGGCCGCACCCAGGGCCTCGGCGATCGGCCGCCGCGCTGCGTTGACGTCGACCGAGGTGACCTCGGCCCCCGGCAGCCGGGCCGCGAGCGCGGCGACCAGCAGGCCGACGATGCCGGCGCCGACCACCACGATGCGGTCCCCGGGGCCGGCCCCGGAATCCCACAAGGCATTGAGCGCGGTCTCCATATTGGCCGTGAGCGTGGCCCGCCGGGCAGGCACCTCCGCTGGGATCACGGCGAGCTCGCCCGGGGTCGCGTCGAACGCCTCCTGGTGCGGATGGAGGCAGAAAACGGTCTTGCCCAGGAGCTGGGCGGGGCCCTCCTCCACGATGCCGGTGGCGCAGTAGCCGTATTTGACCGGAAAGGGAAAATCGCCCTCCTGGTTGGGCCCGCGCATGCGCTGCCACTCGCTCTCCGCGATGGCGCCGGTGAACACCAGCCGCTCGGTGCCGCGGCTGATGCCCGAATACAGCGTCCGCACCCGGGCGAGCCCGGGCGCCAGGGGTCCCAGCCGGCCGGTACGCAGCTCCACCCGGCCCTGGCCCGCGTACCAGATGGCGCGCGCAACGCGCATCCTGCCCGTCGACCGGCGCGTGTTCATGTTGCGTACACCCGCATTGCTGTCCTATGCCCGCCGCTCAAGCCCGCTGGCGCAGCTCCAGCCCACTCTTGTCCAGATCCTCAAAGATGACCGACAGCCTCGATACACCGCGTGCGCTCGACAGCATGGCCCCTTCGGCGGGGCTGAGCCTTACGACACCGACGGGCCTTCAGTCCATCGCCGAGCTTGCCCGCCGCCGCCGCCTCGTCGTCGCGCTCAACGTGGTGACCTATGTCGCCATGATGGCGGTGGCCGCGCATATTCTCGGCGCGGGGGGATGGACGCTGGTCGACGGCATCCTGTTCGCGGCCTTCGCAGCCGGCACCCCGTGGACCGTTCTCGGCTTCTGGAACTCGCTGATCGGGCTGTGGCTTCTGCATTTCGCCAAGGATCCGATCAAGCAGGTCGCGCCCTATGCCGCCGCCGGCGACACCGCGGCGCCCATCGCCATCAAGACCGCCATCTTCATGACCGTGCGCAACGAGGACCCCGCCCGCGCCATCCTGCGTCTCAGGACGGTCAAGGCCAGCGTCGACGCCACCGGCGAGGGCCACGCCTTCAGCTATTTCGTGCTCTCCGACACCAACCGGCCCGAGGTCGCCGCCGCCGAGGAGGCGGCCGTTGCGGCCTGGCAGGCCGCCGATCCCGACCGCGCCCGCATCGTCTACCGCCGGCGCACCGAGAACAAGGGCTACAAGGCCGGCAACGTGCGCGACTTCTGCGAGCGCTGGGGCGCCGACTTCACGCTCATGCTGCCGCTCGACGCCGACAGCCTCATGCAGGGGCCTCAGATCGTCCGCCTCGTGCGCATGATGCAGGCCCATCCCAAGATCGGCATCCTGCAGAGCCTGGTCGTCGGCATGCCGTCGCAGAGCGCCTTCGCCCGCATCTTCCAGTTCGGCATGCGCCACGGCATGCGCTCCTACACCATGGGCCAGGCCTGGTGGGTCGGCGATTGCGGGCCGTTCTGGGGCCACAACGCGCTCGTGCGCATCAAGCCGTTCGTGGAGGGCTGCGAGCTGCCGATGCTGCCGGGCTCGCCGCCGCTCGGCGGCCACGTGCTCAGCCACGACCAGGTCGAGGCGACCTTGATGCGCCGCGCCGGCTACGAGGTGCGCGTATTGCCCGAGGAGCGCGGCAGCTGGGAGGAGAACCCGCCCACCATGCTCGACTTCGCCCAGCGCGACGTGCGCTGGTGCCAGGGCAACATGCAGTACATCAAGCTGCTCGATACGCCGGGCCTCTACCCCATGAGCCGGTTCCAGCTCGTGTGGGCGATCCTGATGTTCGTCGGCATCCCGGCCTGGACGCTGATGATCGCGCTGCTGCCGGTGGCCGCCTGGCAGGCGAAGGCCGTGCCCGACTTTCCCGGCAGCGCGGCCATCGCGCTCTACGTCCTCTTCTTCACCATGTATCTGATGCCGAAGATCGCCGGCCTGATCGACGCGGTGCTGACCAAGGGCGGCGTTGCGCGCTACGGCGGCCCGCTCCGCTTCGCGGCGAGCGCGGCCATCGAGCTCGTATTCTCGTTCCTGCAGGGCGCCGTCTCCACCATCCGCACCTCGATCTTCATGATCGGCCTCGCCTTCGGCAAGTCGGTGGTCTGGGGCGGCCAGTCGCGCGACGCGCAGCGGCTGTCCTGGGGCGATGCGGCCCGCAACCTGTGGCCGCAGACGCTGTTCGGCGTCGTGGTGTGCGGCGCCCTCATCCTGATTGCGCCGGCCGCCTTCTACTGGAGCCTGCCGCTGACGGCCGGCTACCTGCTCGCGATCCCCTTCGCGGTGCTGACCGCGAGCCCGGCGCTCGGCCGCCTCATGGTGTGGGCGGGCCTGTGCGGCATCCCGGAGGATTTCGAGACGCCGGCCGAAGTCAGCGCGGTTCTGAGGTCGGATCGCTAGTCGAGGAGCCAGGTCATGAGTCCGAACGCGTCGCCGAAGACCACGGCTCCCGCCAGTGAAAGCCTCGCCAGATAGATGCCCGACGTCCACAGTCCGCCGTCCCAACGTCCGGCGCGCAACAGCTTCGTCCCCGCCAAGGCGCCGATCACCAAGGGCGACAATGCCGCAAGGAAGAGCAGCACCACCGTTGCTTCGTAGAGAGGGCCCAGCCCAGGTACATGCTTGGGGTCCGGATTGGAGTAGCTTGGAAAATGGCCGACCTTGACTGCCACCGCGGAGGCCAACGCTGCAAGGCATGCAACCCAGGCCAACGGCGCCGCGTAGAGTATGGTGAGGGAGGCTCTGCCAAGCCAGCGCACCGCGCCCTTGGCCGAAACATCCAGATGTCTCGAGGCTGGAAGCATTAAACCGGCTACCCTCGCAATCGAGTCGAAACGGCGATACCGGCAATACACAGGGTGAGAATAGACAATCGTATGGCGGACCAGGTCAAATTGACGGCTACCGCGGCCATCGTCGCGCGATTACGCGCCGATCCCGTGTTCGCAACCCTGCAGCGCTCGCTCGACGTCTACTACGGCGATGCCCCGCGTGACGCCGCCATGGACAAGCTCTATGCGCGCTTCCTGAAGCCGGGCGACCTAGCCTTCGACATCGGCAGCCACGTCGGCGACCGCATCGCCTCCTTCCGCCGGCTCGGCGCGCGCGTCGTGGCGCTGGAGCCGCAGCCGCTCTGCGCCGAGGCGATCCGCCGGATCTATGTGGAGGATGCAGACGTCACGCTGCTCGAAGCCGCCTGCGGTAGCAGCGAGGGCACGATTGCGCTGGCGGTCAATACGGCCAATCCTACCGTCTCCACCGCCTCGCGCGAGTTCGTCGCGGCGGCAGATGGCGCCGGTGGCTGGGAGGGCCAGCGATGGGACCAGGAGGTCGTGGTGCCGTGCACGACGCTCGACCGCCTCGTTGCGCAGTACGGCGTGCCTGCGTTCGCCAAGATCGACGTCGAGGGCTTCGAGGACACCGTGCTGTCCGGGCTGAGCCGGCCGCTGCCGATGCTGTCGTTCGAGTTCACCACCATCCAGCGCGATGTTGCGCAACGCTGTCTCGAGCGGCTCGCGGCGCTCGGCCCCTACCGCTTCGACGTGGCACTCGGCGAGAGCCAGGCGCTCACATTCGGACGGTGGCTCGGCTGGGACGAGATGTCAGCTCACGTGGCGGGCCTCCCCCACGCGGCGAACTCCGGCGACATCTACTGCCGGCTGGAGGGGTGAGGATGATCAGGCCTGTTTCGACGCTGCGATTCATAGCTGCACTCGGCCTTCTCGCGGCTAGCGCACCGGCAGTCGCCCAGACAAAGCCCGAGCCCATCGCGGTGGAAGTTACCAACACCAGCGAGCCGGTGCTGTGCGCGGAGAGGGACAACGTCACGCTGAATCTCGTCTCGCCCGAGGTGCGCAAGCTGCGCATCGAGGCGGCCCATCCGGCCTACATCGGCAGCCTCGTGCGCGACAGCTTCGAGGCCGACTGGACCGGTTGCACCCAGCCCGGCGATCCCCAAGCCGGCAACGCCGCGCCGCCGACACGCACAACGCTCTACGAAGACATCGAGCTGTGGGTGATAGGCTTGCGGCTTTCCACGCCTTTCTGGCGGCCCTCCAACACCACGGTGCGCATCGGCGACCGCGTTGAGAAGGGCATTCACCTGCTGCAGGTGTGGATGATCCGCCCCATGGGCGGCGAGGAAGTGTTGGTGCTCTATCCGCAGGATGGCTATTGGCGCGCGCGGCCGAAGGCGCCGGCCGGCATGGCGCCGACGGCGTTCGGTTCCTCGTTCCTGATCGGGCCCGTCGAGGTTGAAGGACGGCCGATCGTGAAGATAAAGGAAGTCGCCTTCGACCCCAAACAGCGTACATTTACACTTGCCTTCGAGCAGGGAGGCTCGGCCCAGGTGAAGATCTCTGGCATCGATGCCAACCGCAACGTGCTCGACGTCACCTTTGACAAGCCCATCATGGGCAAGCCGTTCTCCGCGATCCGCTCCATGTACGTGACCGAGTTCAACAACGATGTCGCCCGCGTCGCCGTGCGCGAGAAGGCCGCGAGGGGCTGGCGCGAGGAAGGCATCATGGCCTTCAAGCGTGCGACTGCCACGGACCTGTGGGCCGGCCGCGTCGCGCCCTCGCGCCACAACACATCCTCGCCCGACATGGTCATGAGCGGCTTTGGGAAGTAGCGGCCGCTCAGCATGCGCCAGCGCAACCTCGCTTAGCGACTTGCCGGCCGGACGGTGTTACTGCGCCGGCGCGGGCTCCTTCGTTTCTTCCTTCTCCGGCTCGACGAATCCGCCCTCGTGCACGAGGCGCGAGAACAGGCCGCCTTGCGCGACGAGCTCCGTGAACTTGCCGCGCTCGATGATGCGGCCGTTCTCCAGAACCAGGATCGT
>JANRIO010000031.1:0-3999 GCA_033764875.1 Hyphomicrobiaceae bacterium
GGAAGAACTCCAGCTGGGTAGCAAGACTGTTAGATGAAGGCTACCCGCTGAGTGCCAGTGTGGCTTGCTTGTTTGACGATGATCGCGATGGCGACGTTGATGTGCAGATCCACATCGATAACGTACCTGATATCCAAAACGCTGAGCGCAAGAGGCGCCGGCGTGTAAGACAACAATAGGGTCTTGATCCTCATCGGGTCCCGTAGAAACCGCTGCTTCTCCGTTCGGCACTTCACATGCATTCCTCTCTGCGCTTGCGCGGGGGGGCTCTGTGTTTCCGATTTTTGCGTCACACCTTCAGCCGCCCCTCACCCTAGCTCTCTCCCCATGAAGAATGGGGAGAGGGAATATGGCGCCTTCTTCTCCCCATGAAGAGCGGGGCGAGGGAACGGCGCCCCTCTTCTCCCTCTCCCCGCTTGCGGGGAGAGGGTCGGGGTGAGGGGCAGCGGCATACTCCGGTCGCGGAGCACGCTTCTGCCCCTCACCCTAGCCCTCTCCCCATGAAGAATGGGGAGAGGGAATATGGTGCCTCTCTTCACCCCATGAAGAATGGGGAGAGGGGACACCGACTACACTTGTCTGCCGTGCTCTCGAGAGACACCTGATCGCCCCATGGATGTCGCAGGCCTCTTCACCCAGCTTCTCAACGGTCTGCAATACGGCCTTCTCCTGTTCCTGATCGCGAGCGGCCTCACCCTCATCTTCGGCGTCATGGGCATCATCAACCTGGCGCACGGCTCCATGCTGATGGTCGGCGCCTACGTCGCCTTTCTCGTCACCCGCGCCTGGGGATCGGTGTGGCTCGCCCTTCCGGTCGCGGTGCTGGGCGGCGCCGCGCTCGGCGCGCTGCTCGAGCGCGGCCTCTTCCAGCACTTCTACAAGCGCAACCACCTCGACCAGGTGCTGCTCACCTTCGCGCTGATCCTGCTCTTCGAGGAGGCACGCTCGCTCATCGTCGGCAACGATTTCTATTCCGTCCCCGTGCCGGCACTGTTCGACTTCTCGGTGCCCATCACGCAAGGGTTCGCCTACTCCGCCTACCGCTTCGCCGTGATCGGCGTGTGCCTGGCGCTCGCCGTCGGCCTGTTCCTGTGGATCGAGCGCACGCGCCTTGGCGCCGTCATCCGCGCCGCCGCCGAGAAGCCGGAGATGGTCGACATCCTGGGGATCGATGCCCGCCGCGTCCACGTCACCGTGTTCGCCATCGGCACGGCGCTCGCCCTCGTCGCCGGCGTGCTGGCGGCCCCCCTCTACTCGGTCTATCCCGGCATGGGCGACCAGTTCCTGATCATCTCCTTCGTCGTGGTCGTGATCGGCGGGCTCGGCTCCGTGCAGGGGGCCTTCTGGTCGGCGCTGCTGATCGGCCTCGTCGACGGGCTCGGCAAGGTCTACGCCCCGAAGATCGCCGGCCTCGTCGTCTACCTGCTGATGGCGATGGTGCTGCTGTGGAAGCCCTCCGGCCTGTTCGGCCAGCAGCGGCGCTGAGGGAGACGGCGATGCTTCCCCAGACCCTTGCCCTCAGGATCACGCTCGCGGCCGCCGTGGTCGTGCTGGCGCTGCTGCCGATGCTCGCCAGCCCCTACTACGTGGAGCTCGGGAGCTACGCCCTGATCGCCGCCATGCTGGCGCTGAGCCTGCAGCTGCTCGTCGGGGCCACCGGCATCGTCAGCCTCGGGCATGCGGCCTTCTACGGGCTGGCCGCCTACGTCGTGTATTTCCTAACGCCCGACGGCGCCCCGCGCTCGATGTTCGTCACCCTGCCGCTGGCCGTCCTCGCCTCGGGGCTGCTTGCGCTTGTCGTTGGGGCGCTGTCGCTGCGCACGCGCGGCTTCTTCCTGCTGATGGTGACCTTGGCCTTCGGCCAGATGGTGTTCTTCGTGTTCCACGACACCAAGATCGGCGGCGGCACCGACGGCGCCTTTCTCGCCCGGCCCATCGTCTCGCTGCTCGACTGGCAGCTGCCGCTAACGCGGCGCCAGCGCCCGATCGCCGTCTACTACGTGGCCCTCGTCCTGCTCGTCGCCATGTACCTGTTCCTCGTGGTGCTGCTGCGCTCGCTGTTCGGCCGCGTGCTCGAGGGCATCCGGGTCAACGAGCACCGCATGCAGGCGCTGGGCTACTCGACCTACCGCTACAAGCTCGCGGCCTTCGTCATCGCCGGCATGCTGGCGGGCGTCGCCGGCCACATGTGGGCCATGCACCGCGGCTTCGTGAACCCCGAGCTGGTCGGCTGGCACCGCTCGGCGGAGGCCCTGCTCATGATCCTGCTGGGCGGTCTCGGCACCCTGCACGGCCCCATCCTCGGGGCCATCGCCTTCACGGGGCTCGGCGAGGTCGCGCAGCTCATCACCGAGCGCAAGCTCCTGGTCGAGGGCGCGGTGGTGCTGCTGGTCGTGCTCGCCCTGCCGCAGGGCCTGAGCGGCCTGCGCTGGCCCCGCTTCCTGTCCCGCAAGCCGCGCGCTGCCGGCGCGCTGAAGGCGCGGTCCCATGGCTGAGCCCGCAGCAGGCGCAAGACCCATCCTGGCGACCGAAGGCCTGACGCGCCGCTTCGGCGGGCTGATCGCCGTGCGCGACGTGTCGATCACGCTCGAGCGCGGCGAGCTGCACGCCGTGATCGGTCCCAACGGCGCCGGCAAGACGACGCTGGTCAGCCTCCTCGCCGGCGAGCTGCGCCCGAGCGCCGGCCGCATCCTGCTCGACGGCGCCGACATCGGCGGCGAGCCGGCCTGGCGGCGCACGCGGGCCGGCATCGGCCGCTCGTTCCAGCGCACCAACGTGTTCCCCACCCTGAGCGCGCTCGAGAACGTGCGGCTTGCCGCGCAGGCCGTGGCGCCAGCGGGCAATCTGCTGCGGCCCGCCAGCCGCGCCCGCGAGCTGATCGCGACCGCCGAGGCGGCGCTGGCCCGCGTCGGCCTGTCCGGCGTGCCGGGCCGCATCGCCGGCGCGCTGTCCCACGGCGAGCAGCGCCAGCTCGAGATCGCCATGACGCTGGCGGCGGCCCCCAAGGTGCTGCTGCTGGACGAGCCGCTGGCCGGCATGGGGCCGGAGGAAGGGCACCGGCTGACGGGCCTGCTCAAAGACCTCGCCCGCGAGCACGCCATCCTGCTCATCGAGCACGACATGGACTTCGTGTTCGCGGTGGCCGACCGCATGACGGTGATGGCGGAAGGCACGGTGCTCGCGCAAGGGCGGCCGGACGAGATCCGCGCCAACCGCGAGGTGCAGGACGCCTACCTCGGGGGGCATGCCTGATGCGCGAGACGCCGATCCTGGAGGCGCGGGGCCTCGACACCTACTACGGCCAGAGCCACATCCTGCGCGGCCTCTCCTTCCGCGTGCTGCCGGGCGAGACGGTGGGCCTGATGGGCCGCAACGGCATGGGCAAGACCACGCTCATCCGCACCATGCTGGGCCTCGTGCGCCCGCGCCGCGGCCAGGTGCTGCTCGACGGCAGCGACGTCACGGGCACCCGCACCTACGCCATCTCCCAGCAGGGCGTCGCCTACGTGCCGGAGGGCCGCGGCATCTTCGCCGGCCTCAGCGTCCGGGAGAACCTCGAGATCGCCGCCCGAGACGGCGTGGGCGGCCGGCGGGAGTGGAGCGAGGGGCGCGTGCTCGAGGTGTTCCCGCGCCTTGCCGAGCGCATCGAGCACCGGGGCGACCAGCTCTCGGGCGGCGAGCAGCAGATGCTGGCCATCGGCCGCGCGCTGCTCACCAATCCGCGCCTCCTGATCCTCGACGAGGCGACCGAGGGGCTCGCGCCCATCATCCGCGACGACATCTGGCGCATCGTGCGCCTGATCCGCGCGACCGGCATCGCCACGGTCATCGTCGACAAGACAGTGGCGGCCGTCACCCAGATCGCCGACCGCATCGTCATCCTGGTCAAGGGCGAGGTGGTGTTCGACGGCAGCCCCTCCGAGCTCAAGGCCGATCCCGAGCTGATGCACCGGCACCTGGGCGTGTAGGGAAGGCAGCGAAACCCGGCGCGGGAGCGCA
>JANRIO010000025.1:0-79415 GCA_033764875.1 Hyphomicrobiaceae bacterium
ATGAACAAGATCACCCGCTCCAACGAGCTGATGACGCCGAAAGTCACCACGGGGCCGATCAGTGCGTCGGCCAAGGTCTACTCGGCGCCCGAGGGCCATCCGGACGTGCGCGTGCCGTTCCGCGAGATCGCGCTGTCGCCCGGGGCCGGCGAGACCTCCTTCCGCGTCTACGATCCCTCCGGTCCCTACACGGACGCCAACGCCACGATCGACGTCGAGAAGGGGCTGCCGCGCATCCGCGAGGCCTGGGTGCGCGAGCGCGGCGGCGTGGAGGCCTACGTCGGCCGGGACATCAGGCCCGAGGACAACGGCAACGTCTCAGGCGCACATCTGGCCCGCGATTTCCCCAACAAGCCGCAGCCGCTGCGGGCGATCGGCTTTTCTCCCTCTCCCCGCGAGCGAGGAGAGGGCCGGGGTGAGGGGCAGCGGCAATCTCTGAGCTCGGTGCAAGCTTCTGCCCCTCACCCTAACCCTCTCCCCGTAAGCACGGGGAGAGGGGATCGCCACCCGATCACCCAGCTCGAGTTCGCGCGCGCCGGCATCATCACCAAGGAGATGATCTACGTCGCGCACCGCGAGAACCTCGGCCGCTCGGCCGCACTTGCCCGCGCCAAGGCGGCCGTGGCCGACGGCGAAAGCTTCGGCGCAGCGATCCCGGAGCACATCACGCCGGAGTTCGTGCGGAGTGAGATTGCGCGCGGGCGCGCCATCATACCGGCCAACATCAACCACGCCGAGCTGGAGCCGATGATCATCGGCCGCAACTTCCTGGTGAAGATCAACGCCAACATCGGCAACTCGGCCGTCACCTCCTCCGTCGAGGAAGAGGTGGAGAAGATGGTGTGGGCGATCCGCTTGGGCGGCGACACGGTGATGGACCTGTCCACGGGCCGCAACATCCACAACACGCGCGAGTGGATCCTGCGCAACTCGCCCGTCCCCATCGGCACGGTGCCGATCTACCAGGCGCTGGAGAAGTGCGGCGGCGATCCCGTCGCGCTCACCTGGGAGCTCTACCGCGACACGCTGATCGAGCAGTGCGAGCAGGGCGTCGACTATTTCACCATCCACGCCGGCGTGCGCCTGCCCTACGTGCCGCTCACCGCCAACCGCATGACGGGCATCGTCTCCCGCGGCGGCTCGATCATGGCCAAGTGGTGCCTGGCCCATCACAAGGAGAGCTTCCTCTACGAGCGCTTCGAGGAGATCTGCGACATCATGCGGGCCTACGACGTGTCGTTCTCGCTGGGCGACGGGCTGCGGCCCGGCTCCATCGCGGACGCCAACGACCGCGCGCAGTTCGCCGAGCTCGAGACGCTGGGGGAGCTCACCAAGATCGCGTGGGCGAAGGGCTGCCAGGTGATGATCGAGGGCCCCGGCCACGTGCCGATGCACAAGATCAAGATCAACATGGACAAGCAGCTGAAAGAATGCGGCGAGGCGCCGTTCTATACGTTGGGGCCCCTGACGACCGACATTGCGCCCGGCTACGACCACATCACGTCCGGCATCGGCGCCGCCATGATCGGGTGGTTCGGCACGGCCATGCTGTGCTACGTGACGCCGAAGGAGCACCTGGGCCTGCCCAACCGCGACGACGTGAAGACGGGCGTCATCACGTATCGGCTGGCGGCGCACGCGGCCGATCTTGCCAAGGGCCATCCCGCCGCCCAGTTGCGCGACGATGCCTTGAGCAAGGCGCGCTTCGAGTTCCGCTGGGAGGACCAGTTCAACCTGTCGCTCGATCCCGACACCGCACGCAGCTACCACGACGAGACGCTGCCGAAGGAGGCGCACAAGGTCGCCCACTTCTGCTCCATGTGCGGGCCGAAGTTCTGCTCCATGAAGATCACCCAGGACGTGCGGGACTACGCCAACAAGCTCAACGAGCGCGACGTGGAGGTGGCGGCGGAGACGACGCAGGTCGACCCGCAGGCCGGCATGGCCGACCCCGCCCGCGAAGCGGGCATGGCCGAGATGAGCCGGAAGTTCCGCGACATGGGCGGGCAGGTCTACGTGGACGCGGAGCGGGTGAAGAAGAGCAACGAGGCGCTGGGGTAGGGCGTCTCAAGCGCCCGTGCACTCTGACTCTGCCATCCTCGGGCTCGTCCCGCGGCTGGCCGGCTCAAGATGGCCTTCGTTGAGGCAGCACGCGCCGCAGCCGTGACGGACGGCGATACGGGCGGAGCACGCACCACGGTTGTGGCCGGCTCTCGAGCTGGCGTGGCCCCCCGGCCTTCGCGGGGGTGACGGTGCTGGGAGGGGCAAGCGGATCCGCCACACCACCCGTCATGCCCGCGGAGGCGGGCATCCGCGCAAGGCTGCGGCGGATCGCGGCGTATTCCAAGGCTTCAAGCGGACGTGGGCTTGTCCCGAGGAGCCAGCGTCCAGCGGGCGCCAGAGCAAGCCGATGGGTGGATGGTCGGGACAAGCCCGACCATGACAAGGTGGGGCCGTGGTCATGCGGGTAGGCGGCGGGCATGCGGCAGATGTCGTCTCCGGCTACCTGACGCAGCGGACGATCAAGGTGCTGGCAGGATCACCGTGGATTGCGGCGACGAGGCCGGCGGCGTCGCGAAGCGGACCGACGATCGAGCGCACTCGAAGCAATTCGCGTCGGAGGGATCGGCAGAGGCTCGGCGGGCGAAGCGAGATGCGGGGGCGACCGCTGACGAGGCGGCGGCGCGTGTGCTAGGCTGCCGTCATGATTGCGCTGCCCAAGCACAAGATGACGGCCCAAGGAAGCCGGCAAGTCTTGTCGGAGACGCGCACGGTCGCCCCGTGGAGCAGCATGTGGCAGGAGAGGCCAGCCTGCCGGATGCCGCGCAGCAGTGCGGCCTGGACGGCGAACTTGACCTCGGCATGCCCGACCTGCTCCGGCGACATCAGGTACGGCACGCCGCGGTACAGCTCCCAGCGCCCCTCCTGGCCCTCGGCCCAGACGAGGAACTCGTCCACCGTCATCCGGCGCGGTGCAGTGCTGCTCATAGGGTGAGACCTAGCACGCGCATCCAGTAGGCCGCAAAATCGGTCGATCGGCCCAACCGTGGACGTGCCGCAGCCCGTCCCAGGGGGAGCACGCAGGTCAGCGGTGGGATGCTCTGGATGGCGTGGCGCAAAAAAAAGGACGCCTCGACGGGGGGCGAGGCGTCCGATTGTCGCGCGCCACCCTGCGAGGGGGGGAGAGGGGGGCGCGCTATGGTCATCGGCGGGGGGAGCCGATGTGCCTATGAAACTAGGGACACCGGAAATGGTTCGCTGTTCCCCAGGGAACACGGCTGCTGCAAAGCTCGAAACGACCGCAACTTTCCTCGTTAATCAATTGATTTTAATGGATTCAGTACATTTTGTCGCAGGTGCTGGATACGGGCGCGGACGCCCGCAGCCTGCCGCCTTGCCCGGGCGCCCGGATTTGGGCCGGCAGCGCAAATGCGATAGGCAAGGGCCATGGAGTGGAGCGACGAAGGCGTGATCCTGAGCGTGCGGCCGCACGGCGAGACCGGCGCCGTGGCGGAGGTGCTGACACGGCAGCACGGCCGCCATCTCGGCCTCGTGCACGGCGGCCGATCGCGCAAGCTGCGGCCCATTCTGCAGACCGGTAACCACGTCGACGTGACCTGGAAGGCGCGGCTCGCGGACAGCCTGGGCCATTTCGGGCTGGAGTTGCGCACGCCCAATGCGGCGCGGGTGATGGAGGATGCGCTGGCGCTCAGCGCGCTCACGTGCATGGCCGAGCTTGCGCGGCTGCTGCCGGAGCGCGACCCGCATCCAAACCTGTACGAGGTGACGCAGTTCGTGCTGGGCTTCCTGGACGAGCCCGAGATGTGGCCGGCCCTCTACGTGCGCTGGGAGCTTGCACTGCTGGACGAGCTGGGCTTCGGGCTCGATCTGTCGGCCTGCGCCGCCACGGGCGCGACGAGCGACCTCGTGTACGTCTCGCCGAAATCGGGACGGGCCGTGTCGGCTGCGGCGGGCGAGCCCTACAAGGAGCGGCTGCTCGCCCTGCCGCAGTTCCTGCGCGCAGGCGCCGGGGCCGCGGTGACCGCCGCGGATGTGACGGCCGGGCTCGAGCTCACCGGACACTTCCTCGAGGTGCGCGTGACGCGGCCACGCGACCTGGAGCTGCCTGAGGCGCGGGCGAGGCTGAAGGCCGCGCTGCGGTCCCGCCCATGAGCACGGAGCCCGGCGAGGCGAGCGAGAGGACGCCGCTGCGCAACAGGGGGTCGGCGATGATCCTGGGCGGCCTCGGGCTGCTGTCGGGACTGGCATCGGCACTCGCCGGCGACCAGCTCGGGTACCGGGCGCTGCAGCCGCTGGCAAGCCTCTTCCTCCTGCATGTGAGCCTGTTGCCGATCGGGGTCTTCTACGCGGCGGCAATCACGGCCGGGGTGTGGCTCATGGCGCGGCGCCCCGTCGCCCTCGTCGCCTTCCCCGTGACGCTCTACGCCTGGAGCGGCGCCGTGCACACGGCCATTCGCAGCCAGCGCCACGTCGACGATGATGCACATCTCATCGCCGCAAGCCTGGCCGCCGGAGCGGTTGGAGCGGGGCTCACGCAGCTGGGCGCCGCGCTCGGCCTGCCGCGCCTGAGGCGCTGGCGTGCGCTGGCGGCGACGACGATCGTGGGGGCTGCGTTCGGGTTGCTGTTCTACGCCGGCGAGCGCGGCCTCATCGACAAGCGCGTGCTGTTCGCCGTCTGGCAGCCGGCTGTCGCGCTCGCGATCGGGTTGTCGGCGGCCGCACCTACTTCCGCTCGACAATGACGCGGTCGGAGCCCGCGGCCCGCACGGTGAAGGTCTCGCCGTTGCCGGGCTCGTACTCGACGCGCGCCCCGGCGGGGAAGGTCAGTGCCACGGGGTTGCAGCCTTTGAAGGTGATCGCCTTGCTGTCGGCAAGCGTGCGCCCCTTGCCGGAGATGCGGTACTCGACGGGAAAGCCCGCCTTGTTCTCGATGGTGAAGGCGATGCGGCCGCTCTCGGGCCGCGCCAGCATCTGCACGGACACGTAGCGGCCCGGATGATCCGGCACCTTCGCCACGCCGATGCCGATGTCGGTGGCGCCGCGCATGAGAAGATTGGCGCGGTGCACATCGGACTTCTTCCAGCCCGCCATGAACTCCTGCGCCAGGCCGCGCTCGGTGAAGCCGGCGCGGTTGGAATCGACGGCCAGGTTCTCGGCCACGAAGCAGAAGCGATAGCCCTGGGCTTCCGCGCGCTGATGTGGCTTCTTGCCGTCTGCCTCGTGCGTGAACCTGCCGGTGGAGGCCAGATGCCGGGCGTAGGCGCGCGCGGCGGCGGCAAGCCTCGCGTCGGTCTTCACGGGCCCGAGCGTGTGCTCCTTGCGGAACGCGTTGGTCATCTCGATGACCGCAATCTCGGTCTTGGGCAGGTCCGGCATCATCGGCAGGTTCCGTCGCGTGGCCGTGCGATTCGGGCCGTGCATAGCATAGCCCGGCGCGCACGTTGACGCCCGGGCCTGCGATGGTGTTGGCTCCATCCACAACACAAGGGAGGACGTCTGCATGTCCGCAGCCGCTGAGAGCACCTGCTTCGAGGTCACGTACGCCGACGGCGTCGCCCACATCAAGATGAGCCGGCCCGACAAGATGAACGCCATGAACCGCGCGTTCTGGTCGGAGCTGCCGGCGATCGTGCGCGGCATCGACGCGGGGGCCAAGGCGCGCGTCATCGTGCTCTCGTCCACAGGCAAGCATTTCTCCGCCGGCATGGATCTCGATGTGTTCGCCGAGAACGGGGCACTGGCGGCAGCCGCGACGAAGGACCCGCACGTCCTGGGCGAGGCCTTCCGTCATCTCGTGCTCGGCCTGCAGGAGACGTTCTCGTGCCTCGACGAGGTGCGCATGCCTGTGCTGGCGGCGATCCAGGGCGGCTGCATCGGCGGCGCGGTGGATATGACCTCGGCCTGCGACATCCGCTACTGCACGGAGGACGCCTTCTTCTGCATCCAGGAGATCAACATCGGCATGACGGCGGACGTCGGCACCTTTCCGCGGCTGTGCAAGCTGATCCCGGAAGGCTGGGTGCGCGAGCTCGCCTATACGGGCCGGCGGCTGCCCGCGCGCAAGGCGCAGGCGATCGGCCTCGTCAACGAGGTCTATCCCGATCACGCGGCGATGATGGAGGCCGTGATGGCAACCGCGAAGGAGATCGCGGCGAAGAACCCGCTCGCGGTCACGGGCTCCAAGGTGATGATCAACTACGCGCGCGACCATTCCATGAAGGACGCGCTCGACTACATCGCGCTGTGGCAGACGGGCATGTTCTCGCGGCCGCACATGGCGGAGGCCTTTACGGCGCAGCAGGAGAAGCGGGCGGCCCGCTTCCCGGACCTGGCCCCGCTGCGGACCAAGCTGTGAGGCAGGGCGCCGGCCAGGGGCGCGGCGTTCTTCCGCTGTGCCGCGGCAGTCCGGAAGGGTGCCCCCCTGTATCTGGGGGAACTGCGGGCGGACGGATCGCCCTCTAGAACGGTCCTCAAGCAATCAGAGCAAGGCTTGGGACCGAGAGGCAGTGTCATGGCGAAGACGGAGACGAAGGAAGCCCCAGGCGCCGGGACCTGGCTCGTGGTCGGCGTCATCTTCACCGCCATCCTCGTTGCGCTCTACGCGCCGCTCGTGATCGAGCTGTCGCAGCGCGCCACCGCCTGACGGGGTCACGCCAGGTGCGCGAGCGGCAGCGGGCCGCCCGCCTTGCGCGTCTGGATGGCAATGTTGCTCCGCACCTCGCGCACGATGGGCAGGGCCAGCAGCTTGCCGATGAGGAATTGCTGGTAGGCGGAAAGGTCGGCGACGACGACCTCGAGCATGTAATCGGCCTCGCCAGAGACGAGGTGGCAGGCGATCACCTCGGGCATGGCGCAGACGGCCTCCTCGAAGGCGACGGCGCGATCGTTGGCGTGCCCGTCGATCTTGACGCCCAGGAACACGCAGAAGCCGAGGCCGATGCGCTCGCGCCGCAGCACGGCGCGATAGCCCTCGATCACGCCCTCCCGCTCCAGCCGCTTGACCCGGCGCAGGCAGGGCGATGCCGACAGCCCCACCCGCTCGGCAAGCTCGACGTTGGTCAGGCGGGCGTCCGCCTGCAGCTCGGCCACGATGCGGCGGTCGATGGCGTCAAGGTTTGAACTTGGCATATCGTAGCTCGTTGCCCATCTCATATGGTCGATTGTTGCGTCTATGGTCGCTGATCCAGCATACTTTGCAAGGACGCGCCTCGCGTGTCGGTGCGAGGCTGGGGCTCCCGCAATCTTCAGGAGCCGATGCCATGACCGACAGCGCCACGCACGCCGCCCTCCTGTCCGCCGCCGAGGCGTACTTCGAGCTGATGTTCACCTGGGACCTGGAGCAATTCGACCGGGTCTTCGCGCCGTCGGCGCACCTGCACGGGCTGAGGGACGGCGCCCTGCGCATCCTGCCCGCGGCCGCCTATCGCGAGCTGCTCGCGGCCGGGCCGTCCCCCCGGAGCACGGGCGCCCCGCGGCAGCAGGAGATCCTGCTCGTCGATTTCGCCGCGCCCACGCAGGCCATGGTGAAGGTGCGGGTGCGGATCGATGCGCTCCTCTACGTGGACTACTTGTCGTTCCACTGCGTCGACGGCGCGTGGCGCATCACGGCGAAGTCGTTCCACGTCGAGCGACGCTTCGAGCCCGCCGCGTGAAGGGCCATGGCATCCCAGGGTGAGCCGCTCAGAGCGTCGAGGTGTCGCCAGTTGGCGCAAAGGCGCCGCGCCGTCCCAGCATCTTGACCGCGAAGTCGATGAAGGCGCGCAGCTTCGGCTGGGCCTGGCTGCGGCGCGGGAAGTAGAGGTAGAGGCCCTGGTTGGCGCGGCAGAAGCTCGCCAGCACGGGCTTGAGCTCGCCGGCGGCAAGCTCGCGGCGGGCGACGAGATCGGCGGTGTAGGCAAGACCCGCACCTGCCTTGGCGAGCGCGACCATGGTGAGGTGGTCGTTGACGATGATGCCACCGGCCACATCGACGGAGAAGCGGCGCCCGCCGCGCTGGAATTGCCAGCGGTAGACGGATTTCGCCGTGGGGTACCGGTAGCCGATGCACTCGTGGGCGAAGAGGTCCTCGGGCCGGCGCGGGCGGCCGTAGGCGCGGAAGTATGCCTGCGAGCCCAGGACGCACCAGCGGAAGGCGGGTGTGAGGCGCACGGCAACCATGTCGCGCTCGATGAAGTGGCCGATGCGGATGCCGGCGTCGAAGCCCTCGGCGGCCAGGTCGACGGAGGCGTCGTTGACGTCGATGTCGACGCGCACGCCCGGGTAGGCACGGCGGAAGGCCGGCAGCACGGGCAGGACGACGAGGTCGAGGGCAATCCGCGGCACGGAGAGGCGAAGCTGGCCGACGGGAAGGCCGCGGCTGGCGCTCAGCTCCTCGAGCGCGTCGGCGATCTCGCCCGAGGCCGGCCGCAGCCGCTCGTAGAGCCTGGCGCCGGCCTCGCTCGGTGCCACGGAGCGGGTGGTGCGCAGGAAGAGCGGCGCGCCGAGGCGCGTCTCGAGCGTCTTGATGGCCTGGCTGACGGCGGCCGGCGTCACGCGCAGGTGGGCGGCGGCGGCGCGGAAGGAGCCGAGCTCCGCGACGGCGAGGAACTCCGACAGGCCGGTGAAGGCATCGGTGCGGGCCATGCGAGCGCGCCTTCGATAGATTAGATGATCTTAACAACGCATAGAGAACTTCGGTCTTTTTCGCAATCGGCCGGCGCCGCATGCTCGGGGCTCAACGCGAACGATGAGGACGCCCCATGCAACTCTATTTCTCGCCGCTGGCCTGCTCGATGGCCTCGCGCATCACGCTGTACGAGGCCGGCGGCGCGGCCGACTACGTCGAGGTCGATCCGAGGACGAAGCGCACGCGCGACGGCGTCGACTACCTGACGATCAATCCCTTGGGCCTGGTGCCGGCACTGCGCACGGATGCGGGCGAGGTGCTGCTCGAGAACGGCGCGATCCTGCAGCATCTCGCCGATCTGCATCCCGATGCGGGGCTCGCACCCCGGGACGGCTTCGCACGCGCGCGGCTGCAGCAGTGGCTGTCCTTCATCGGCACGGAATTGCACAAGGCGCTGTTCATGCCGCTGTTCGACAAGGGGCTTGCCGACAGCACGCGGGCGAAGACGCTGGAGACGGGCGCCACGCGGCTCGCCTATCTCGACCGCCACCTGGCGGGGCGGGAGCTCCTGCTCGACGGGTTCAGCATCGCGGACGCCTATCTCGTCACGGTGCTCAACTGGAAGGTCGCGACGCCCGTGGCGCTCGAGGCGTGGCCGGCCATCGAGGCCTATTTCGCGCGCGTGAAGGCGCGGCCGGCGGTGGCGCGGGCCATGCAGGAGGAGGGCGCACTCTACGCGGCGGAGCAGAAGCGGCACCAGGCGGCGTAACTCTCCTCCCGCAGCAGGCGGGAGGGGCCGGTCTTCGACCCGACGGCAGGCCGCGGGGGCGAGAGGGACCCCTCGCCTACGCCGGGCCGGGCTCGCCGTCGGGCTCGCCCTCGGGGGCCGCGCCGTTGTCGCCGGCCTCGGCCGAATCCTCCGGAATGCGCTCGACGGAGACGACCTTCTCGCCCTCGTCGGTGCGGAAGATGCGCACGCCTTGCGTGTTGCGGCCGGCGATGCGCACGTCGTCGATGGGGCAGCGGATCAGCTTGCCGCCGTCCGTGACGAGCATGATCTGGTCGCTGTCCTCGACGGGGAAGGAGGCGATCAGCGGCCCGTTGCGGTCGTTGACGATCATGGCGGTGATGCCTTTGCCGCCGCGGCCCGAGATGCGGTACTCGTAGGAGGAGGAGCGCTTGCCGAAGCCGCGCTCGGACACGGTGAGCACGAACTGCTCCTTGCCGCCGAGCTCGGCATAGCGCTCCGGCGACAGGTCGACGCTCTCGGCCCCTTCCTCGATCTCGGGCTCCGGCGCACCCTCGACCAGCTCGGCGCCTTGCGCGCGGCGCATGGCGCTCGCCTGCTTGAGGTAGGCCGCGCGCTCGCCGGGCGTGGCATCCACGTGGCGCAGGATGGCCATGGAGATGACCTCGTCCTTGCCCTCGAGGCGGATGCCGCGCACGCCGGTCGAATCGCGGCCCTTGAACAGGCGCACGTGATCGACGGGGAAGCGGATGCAGCGGCCGGAGGCGGTGGTGAGCAGCACGTTGTCCAGCACCTCGCCGCCTGCGGCGGCCGCATCGGCCTCGGCAACGTCGACCTCGGGAGCCTCGCCGTCGCCGCCGGCCGACTGGCAGATGGCGACGCGGACGATCTGGTCGCCCTCGTCGAGCTTCATGGCGATCTTGCCGTTGCGGTTGATGCTCTCGAAGTCGGCGAGGCTGTTGCGCCGCACGTAGCCCGAGCGCGTCGCGAACATGAGCTCGAGGTCACCCCAGGTCTTGGCGTCCTCGGGCAGCGGCAGGATCGAGGTGATGGTCTCGCCCTGCGCCAGGGGCAGCAGGTTGACGAGCGCCTTGCCGGTCGACTGCGGCGTCGCGGCGGGCAGGCGCCACACCTTCATGCGGTAGGCCATGCCGCGGGAGGAGAAGAACAGCACCGGCGTATGCGTCGAGGCGATGAAGATCTGGGTGACGAAATCCTCGTCGCGGGTGGCCATGCCGGAGCGGCCCTTGCCGCCGCGGCGCTGGGCGCGATAGGTCGACAGCGGCACGCGCTTGATGTAGCCGCGGTGGCTCACCGTGACGACCACATCCTCGCGCTGGATGAGATCCTCGTCCTCGACCTCGCCCTCCATCTCGATGATCTCGGTGAGGCGGGGGGTGGCGAACTCGCTCTTCAGGGCAATGAGCTCGTCCTTGATCATGCCGACGATGCGCACGCGCGAGGAGAGGATGTCGAGATAGTCGGTGATCTCGGCGCCGAGCTTCTTCAGCTCGTCGCCGATCTCGTCGCGGCCGAGAGCAGTGAGGCGCTGCAGGCGCAGGTCGAGGATGGCGCGCGCCTGCTCCTCGGAGAGGCGGATGGTGCCGTCGTGGGCGACCTTGTGGCGCGGATCGGCGATCAGCTCGACGAGCGGAGCGATGTCCCTGGCCGGCCAGTCGCGCGCCATCATCTGATCGCGGGCTTCCGCCGGGCTCGGTGCCGTGCGGATCAGCCTGATCATCTCGTCGATGTTGGCAACCGCGACGGCCAAGCCCACCAAGACGTGGGCGCGATCGCGCGACTTGGCGAGCAGGTGCTTGGTGCGCCGGCTGACCACCTCCTCGCGGAAGGCGGTGAACGTCGCGATGAAGTCCTTCAGGTTGAGCTGCTCGGGCCTGCCGCCGTTGATGGCGAGCATGTTGGCGCCGAAGTTCGACTGCAGGTCGGAATGGCGCCAGAGCTGGTTCAGCACCACGTCCGCCACCGCATCGCGCTTGAGCTCGATGACGATGCGCATGCCTTCGCGGTTGCTCTCGTCCCAGATGTCGGAGATGCCCTCGATGCGCTTCTCGCGCACGTGCTCGGCGATCTTCTCGATCATCACGCGCTTGTTGACCTGGTAGGGGATGGCGGAGACGATCAGCGCCTCGCGGTCCTTGCGGATCTCCTCCACCTCGACCCTGGCGCGCATGATGATGGAGCCGCGGCCCTTGTGGTAGGCCGACAGGATGCCGGCACGGCCGAGGATCTTGCCGCCGGTCGGAAAGTCCGGACCGGGAATGATCTGGGTCAGCTCGTCGATGGTGATCTCGGGATTGTCGAGATGGGCGATGCAGGCGTCGACCACCTCGCCCAGGTTGTGCGGCGGGATGTTGGTGGCCATGCCGACGGCGATGCCGCCCGAGCCGTTGACGAGCAGGTTGGGAAACTTGGCCGGCAATACGGACGGCTCGCGCAGGGTGCCGTCGTAGTTCTCGCGCCAGTCGATGGTGTCCTTGTCGATGTCGTCGAGCAGGGCATGCGCGACCTTGGCCAGGCGACTCTCGGTGTAGCGCTCGGCGGCCGGCGGGTCGCCGTCAAGGGAGCCGAAGTTGCCCTGCCCGTCGATCAGCGGCAGGCGCATGGAGAAGTCCTGCGCCATGCGCACGAGCGCGTCGTAGATGGCGAGGTTGCCGTGCGGGTGATACTTGCCCATCACCTCGCCAACGACGCGGGCGCTCTTGACGTACTTCTTGTTCCAGTCGACGCCGAGCTCGCTCATGGCGTAGAGGATGCGCCGGTGCACGGGCTTCAAGCCGTCGCGCACGTCGGGCAGCGCGCGCGACACGATCACGCTCATGGCGTAATCGAGGTAGGAGCGCTTCATCTCGTCGGTGATGGAGACGGGGCGGATGTCGCTCGGGGCTCCGTCCTTGCCGCCGCCTGCGCCACCGCGCGGTGGGTCCTTGTCGTCCGCCACTTGAGCGTCGTCCTTTGTTGGCTGGGGCCGGCGCCGCGCGCGAGGCGACCCGTGCCGGCTCGATCATGTCGGTGAGGCGGTCGGCGCGGGAGAACTCGCGAC
Organism: Hyphomicrobiaceae bacterium; assembly: GCA_033764875.1. GTDB lineage: Bacteria > Pseudomonadota > Alphaproteobacteria > Rhizobiales > Hyphomicrobiaceae > AWTP1-13. The sequence goes on from JANRIO010000025.1 coordinate 12,436, forward strand.
GCCGCAGGAGGGCACGAGGCCGCCTCTCGTCGCGGATTGTGATAGCCCACGCCGCAGCCCACCGCAACCGGACATAAAATCATTCCTGTCAATAACTTATAGGTTCATCTCCGGATCCGCGAAATTGGACGCCGGAAACGACTGCGGCGGGCGCTGGGCACCCTTGCCGGCATGCCTTGCCAACGCCGCCGTTGCCGCCTACATGCCTCGCGCCGCAGCTACTCTTGCCGAAGGATCCCGACCGATGCAGAAGCTTGCAATGGCGCTCGCCATCGCCCTGGCGCTGACCGTCCCGGCGCTCGCCCAGAAGGCGGAGGAGGCGAAGAAGACGGCGCTTCCGGCCAACACCTTCTTCAAGGGCCAGACCTCGGCCCAGGTGCTGGGCAAGGAGAGCTTGTTGGGCGCCGTCGTGCTCGGCAAGGACGGCAAGACGCTGGCCAAGGTCGAGGACATCATCGTCTCGGGCGCCCAGCTCGAGGGCCTGATCCTTGCCGTCGGCGACAAGAAGGTCGGCGTGCGAATCGGCGCGCTCACCCTGACGACGACCGAGGGCAAGCTCAAGATCGTGATGCCCGCGGGCACCAGCGAGATGCTGGCCGCCGTCCCCGCCTACCAGCGCGCGCACGCGGCAAAGAAGTAGCGGGCGGCCCCGCCGGGCGGCGCGGAAGCAATCGCGATGCCGGCATGCTGCACCGGTGGTGCCGCTGCTGGCCCATGGCCTTGCCGTCCGCTTGGTTGCGCCTCGCGCGCCACGGCGTGCAGCGCGCTGTCGGGAGCGACAACTTTGCCGCACGCGTGTGGCGGCACCTGCCGATCCGAAGGACATCAGCGAAACCATATGCTTAGCGTCGTGCGCTTGTCGCGACCGCCGATTTGCGCGCTGCGTGCGATGCCGGTCGGCAATTGCGAGGCATCACACCAGCCCGTAGTTTAGCGACACCGGCAGGGGGAGGCGGGCCAGCCTATGCGGTGTGGGGGAATGCTCGTAGTGCTGCTCGCGTGCCTGACGGCGGGGGCAGGGCGGTTGCACGCGCAGGCGTGCGCCAAGGCCGATTTCGAGGCCGTCGTGGACGAGGCGGCGGGCGCGTTGCGCGTGCTCAACCAGCAGAACACGCCGGCGTTCCAGGGCAAGCTGCGCCAGCTGAAGGACAAGCGCGGCTGGAGCCACGACGAGTTCATGACGCAGGCGGCGCCCTTCGTCCGTGACGAGACCATCGCCGGGTTCGACGGCAAGTCCGAGGAGCTGCTTTCGCGCATCACCAGCGGCGGGCAGAGCGGGGCGGCGGCAGCGCCCGACTGCGGCCGTCTGAAGGACCTCAGGGCGCAGATGGACGCGCTCGTCGAGACGCAGAAGGCCAAGTGGGGCTACATGTTCGGCAAGATCGAGCAGGAGCTGAAGAAATAGCCTCCTGCGGCACGGCGGCACTTGGGAGCGGCCGGCCACCACGGCAAAGTCGGCCAGAGTCAGACCCGGAGTCACGCGATGCTCGACCGTGCCGACTTCAAGGAAGCGCTGAAGTTCGTGTTCGAGGAGAAGATCCCCTTCTGCAAGACGCTGGGGCTCAAGTTCAGTCTCGACGGCGGCCGGGCGGAGGTGCACTTCCGGCGCGAGGACTTCATGCTTGGCAACGTCAAGTACAAGGTCCTGCACGGCGGCGTGACGGCATCCGTGCTCGACAGCATCGCCGGCATCGCCATCCTGTGCCGGATGGCGGAGCTCGATCCCAAGCCCGACGTCATCGCACAGCTCAAGGAGTTCGGGCGCATCAGCACCATCGACCTGCGCGTCGACTACATCGAGCCCGCCAATGCGGAGGCGTTCGTGGCCACGGCCGATGTGCTGCGGGTGGGAAATCGCGTCGCCAACGTGCAGATGCGCATGCTGGATGCGGACGACGGGCGGTGCCTGGCGGTCGGCTCGGCCGCGTTCGCGCTGCGGGCGGCGCGGAGCGAGGGCGGCATCTGACGGCCTGGCAGCGCATGGTGTGCGGCGCCGCGGCTGCCTCAGCCTTCGACAAACGACAAGGAGCCTCGCGATGCCGGACGCCACTGCCTACAGCCTGCGCGGCGTCGACGTGCCAGATATCGGCCGCGTGCTTCTGCGCGAGGGTACCAGCGACCAGGCGGTGCTGGACCAGATCCTGTTCAGCGAGGAGTTCAACATCTCGACGGCGCCGCAGTTCGCCTGGGTGCAGGAGGCCTACGCGCGGCAGCTTGCAGCCGGCGAGACGCCGTTGATCGTCGATTGCGGCGCCAACATCGGCCTGAGCGCTCTGTACTTTGCCAAGCATCTGCCGAAGGCGCGCATCGTCGGCATCGAGCCGGCCGCCGACAACGTCGAGATCGCGCGCCGGAATACGGGCCACAACCCGATGATCGAGATCGTCGAGGCGGCGGTGAACGACACGGCCGGGACGCTCAGCATCGCCAACCCGGAGGCCGAGAAGTTCGCCTATCGCACCGAGGAGGGCGTCAGCGGCGGCATCGCGGTGCCCGCGGTCACCATCCCCGACGTGATGCGGCGGCACGCCGCCGCCGGCTGCCTGATCGTCAAGGTCGACATCGAGGGCGCAGAGGCGGCGTTGTTCCGCTCCAATACGGGCTGGCTCGATACGACGCGGCTGCTGATCGCCGAGACGCACGACTGGCTGTTTCCCGGACAGGGCACCAGCCAGACGATGTTCAAGGCGCTGGAGGGGCGAAGGTTCGAGGTCAACCAGCGCGGCGAGTACATCTCGTTCTTCTTCTGCTGAGGCTCACTCGGCCGGGACCGGAGCGGACGGGGCGGCCGCGCCCGTCACCAGCTTGAACATGGCCGCACAGCCGACGACTGCGGCGCCGAACAGGGCGGCGACCCACAGCACGAGCGGAAAGCCGCCCAGGCCGTGCAGCAGGGCAATCAGGGGGGCCGCAAAGCCGCTCGCCGTGAAGCCCAGGAAGTAGCGCACGCTGAAGGCCTTGGTGCGATAGGCTTCGGGTACGTAGCGGGCGACCATGGCGTCATTGATGACGACCTGGCCGTAGATGGCGGCCATGACGAGCACGAGCCCCGCCAGCAGCGGCAGGCCGGTGCTGACGGCGGCAAGGCCAAGCCCGATCGGCTGCAGGCTCGAGAGGCCGACGAACAGGGTGGGCAGCGGCACGGTGTCGATCAGCCGGCCGATCAGGAGCTGCATCATCGCCCCGCACAGGAACACGGCGGTGGCGAGCGAGCCGGTGAGCACGAGGGGGAGCGCGATGCCGGTGCCCTCGTCGATCACCTTCGGCAAGGCGATGGTGGTGATATTGAAGGTCATGCCGCCGGCGACGACGGCGACGGCGAGGAGGGCGAGCACGAGAAAGGGCCGGCCGGTCTCGAAACGCGCTGTTGAAGCCGCCTTGCCGCGCGCGGCCCCCAGGCCATCGCCGGGCACCAGGCGCAGGAAGGCGAGGCCGACGCCGAGGCAGACGGCACCCGGCAGGAGGAAGGCTGCGCGCCAGCCCCAGCGGGCGGCGATGAAGGCCGTGACACCGGAGGCGAGCGCCGCGCCGAGGTTGCCCCAGACGCCGTTCCAGCCGAGATCGCGGCCGAGCTCGCGCGCATGCGTGACCAGCATCGAGGTGCCGATGGGGTGGTAGATGGCCGAGAAGACGCCGAGCACCAGCATGGAGGCGGCAATGGCGAGCCAGGAGCTGCTGGCGGCCACGGCGGCGCAGGACAGCGCGTAGCCGATGAAGAAGATGGCCAGCATGTTGCGCCGGCCGACGCGGTCGGCGAGCCAGCCCATGGGCAGCGAGCAGAGCCCGAAGGCGACGAAGGCGCCGGTCGCCAGCGTGATCAGGCTGGCGTAGTCGAGGCGGGCCTCGGCGGCGATGGCGATGACCGCGGTCGGATAGATCAGCAGCACGAAATGGTCGAAGGCGTGCGCGATGTTGACGAACAGGATCGTGCGTCGCGACAGGGTCTCGGGCGTCATGCGTCCTCCAGGCTTCGGGAGAGCCTAGCCTTGACCCAACCAGGCTGTCAGGCCAATTTGCAAGAGATCGGGCCAAGCCAAGGGAAGAGCTTCGCGCATGCGATCGCAGGATGCCGCGACGTACCAGGCGGTGGCGCGCCCGGTGGCGGTGATGGCCAAGCCCTTCCCGAACGGGGCGCGGACGGGCTGGCACGCGCACGCGCGCGGCCAGGTGCTCTACGCCACGCAGGGGCTGATGCTGGCGCAGACGGCCGCCGGCACGTGGGGCCTGCCGACGGGGCACGCGCTGCTGATCCCGCCGGGCCTGATGCACGACATCGCCATGCACGGATCCGTCGAGATGCTGACGGCGTACGTGAGCCGCGGGGCGTGGACGCGGAGCGGGCTCTGCGGCTGCCGCGTGGTGCGGGTGTCGAAGCTGCTGGATGCGGCGCTGGCAGCGCTGGTCGCGGAGCCGGTGCTCTACGGCGCGCGGGGCCGGCATCTCGCAAGCCTGGTGCTCGACGAGGTGTCGCGGGCGCCGCTTGCCGACCTAGCCCTCCCCATGCCGGCGCCGTCGCGGCTGCGCGACTTGTGCGAGAGGCTGATTGCGGCACCCGACGGGCTTGCGCGTCTCGATGCGCTGGCGGACGACCTCGGCATCAGCCGCCGCACGCTGACGCGGCGCTTTCGTGCGGAGACCGGCATCAGCCTCGGCGACTGGCAGCGCCGCCTGCGGCAGCTCACGGCGCTCAGGCTCGAGAGCGAGGGCGTGGCGTGGAAGGAGATCGCGGCCAGCGTCGGCTATGGCAGCCCGCAGGCGCTGCGCGCCATGCTGCGCCGGCGCGACGGTGCCACGGCCGGCGCCGCCCGGGCGCGGGATCAGGCCTCCCTGTAGCTCGCCGCGATATCGTGGATCGGCCGCGGGCTGCGGCGGATGCGGGCCAGGATCAGGGCGCCTTCCATGGCTGCGATCAGGTGCTGCGCGCGCGCCCGGGCCCGAGGCGCCGAGCTGCCGTCGCGGCGGAACACGGGGGCGATGACGTCGATCCAATGGTCGAGCGCCTCGGCGCCGGCCTTGGTCAGCTCGGGCTGATCGGGCGCCGTCTCCAGCATCGTCGTCGCGATGGGGCAGCCGGAGCGGAACTGCGAGCCCTGCATCCAGCCGGCCATGGTGGCGCAATAGGCCTTGGCGAAGGCGGCGGGCGTGTCGGCCGCGGCGGCAAGCTCGGCCAGCTTCTCGCCCATCAGGCGTCCGGCCAGGCGCACCGCCTCGGCGCCGAGCTGCTCCTTGCCGCCGGGAAAATAGTAGTACAGCGAGCCCTTGGGCGCGCCGCTCTCGGCCAGGATCTGCTGCAGGCCGGTCGAGGCATAGCCCTGCTCGCGGAACAGACGCATCGCCGTGCGCACGAGGCTGTCCTTGTGCCGGGCGGGGTTGGCCATGTCGACCTCGCAATCCTTCACGGGCGCACGGGCCTGCGGGCAGCGGCCGGCAGCCGTTGACGTTATGGCGATCGGTCTATATGAGGGGAGATATTATAGCAATTGGTCTAGATGGAGCATCCCGGCATGCGCACCAGCACCAGCTGCGAGGGCCGCGTGACCACGCTCATGCTCGACGACGGCAAACGCGATGTCGGCGGAGATGCTGGCCGAGATCGCAGGCCGCCTTGACGAGGCGCGGGAGCGCGGCGGCCCGGTCGTCATCCGCGGCCGGCCGGGCATGGCCTCGGCCGGCTTCGACCTCAACACCTTCTCGCGCGGGGAGACGGCGGCGCGGGCGATGGGGACCATGCTCGATCCCGCGGCAGGGCGCCTCAACGGTCCGGTGGCCGCCGCCGTGCGCGCGGCCGCGCAGGACTATCGGCCGAGCGTAGCCGCGACGGCCTGAAGGAAGGAGGGCTGCATGATCACGTACAAGGGCTGCGTCTATCCCTGGCATTGCGACCACGTCGGGCACATGAACGTGATGTGGTACGTCGGCAAGTTCGACGAGGCGACGTGGAACCTGTTCGCGCAGATCGGGCTGACGCCGTCGTATCTGCGGCGCGAGGGGCGGGGCATGGTGGCGGTGGAGCAGCACCTCACCTACAAGCGGGAGCTGCTGGCGGGCGACATCGTCGAGGTCGCGAGCCGCGTCGTTGCCGTCGGCGACAAGTCGCTCAAGTTCATGCACGAGATGCGCAACGGCGAGACCGGCGAGGTGGCGGCGCTGTGCGAGCTGACAGGCATCCATCTCGACCAGGCCGCACGCAAGGCGGTCGCCTTCGCGCCGGAGATCCGCGAGAGGCTCGCAGCGCGGATGGCCGCCGCGGGATAGGCCCGCGCGGCAGCGGCCAAGGCGGCAGAGGCGGCTGACGGTCGACTCGAGTGCGCGCATGCCTCGGAGGCCTTCGCGCGTCTTTGGGCTGCACAAGTCGGCGCCCCGTATCGCGGGCACGGGCGACGCCTGCGAGCGCCGCCCAGCCAATGCCTGCCGGCGCGCTCGCGCGCCGAGATCAGCGGGCGATGCGGCTGATCTTCGAGCCCTCGAGGGTGAGATTGTACATGAGGCCCTTGTTGTCGAGTATGAAGCCGACGACGGGCTGACGGATCTGGTTGCTGTCGAGGGAGCCGCCGGCGCCGATGGTGACGAGGGCCACCGAGCCGTCGACGCCGACCTTCCAGCCGTGCTTGCTGCGGAAGGAGGCCAGCGCATCCTCGGTCATGAAGACGATGATGACGGAGCGGGCCTGCACGCCGAGCTGGAACCCGACGGACGCCGACACCGAATTGAAGTAGCCGGCAGTGCGGCCGCGGACACGCAGCGCGCCCTCGCCGTACTCGCCGCCGATGCCGAAGCCGGCCTTCACGATGGATGGAAACACCAGCGTGCCAGCTGCGCGGCGGACGAGATCGTGCGCGCCATTGACCTGATAGTAGAAGCGCGACAGCGTGGCGTTGACGTCAGCGTCGATCTCAGGGCCGGTGGCGGCGTGGGCTGGGCTTGCCGTCGGCACGCCGGCCACGAGGGCCGCGCAAGCGGAGAGGCCGAGCGTGAGGAAGGTCTTGCGGTCCATCGAATTCCCCCTGATGTGGTGCGCTTGTTCGTCCTGAGCTTGGCCGCTGCCGTCCCGTCGGCCGCAGCCTGCAATCGCCCCGCTGAAGCTGAATAGGCACGAGAATGCGTCGATATTGCGTTAATCGTGTGCACGCCGTGCCGCTATTCGGCCCAGCCGCCGAGCTGGGACTGGTCGCGCCAGCGCTCGGCGGCCTCCTGCGCCGCGGCGCGATCGGTGCGCGACAGGCCGGCGACGAGCTTGTCGAGCTCGGCATCCTCGAGGCCGGCGGACTTGGCGATGAGATACCATTTGGCTGCTGACGCCACGCTCTTGTCGACGCCGAGGCCATACGAAAAGCAGCGGGCGAGGCGCAACTGCGCCGGCGGCAGGCCCTGCTCGGAGGCGAGCCGCAGCATCTCGGCACCCTTCTTCTTGTCCTCGGGAACGCCCTGGCCGCGGAACAGCAGCACCGCGTAGTCGAGCTGGGCATCGGCGAGACCGGCGGAAGCGGCGCTGCCGATCCAGCGGGCGGCCTCGAAGGCGTCCGGATCGACGCCGATGCCCCGGGCGTAGAGGGTGCCGAGGTCGTACTGGGCCTGCGGCACGCCGTTCTCGGCGGCAAAGCGCAGGTGGCCCGCGGCGCGGAAGGGGTTCTCCGGCTTGCCGTCGCCGCGCAGGAACAGGAGCGCCAGATTGTAGTTGGCGCCGGGATGCCGCTGCAGGGCGGCGGCCTCGAAGAACTGCGCGGCGCGATTGCGATCCTTGGGCACGCCCCTGCCTTCCGCCAGCATCAACCCGTAGGCGAACTGCGCCTCCGGATCGCCCAGGTCGGCGCCGCGCGCGTACCATTGGGCGCCGAGCTTGGGATTGGGCGGCGTGCCGTAGCCGTCGACGTAGATGCGCCCGATGAGGGTGTGCGCCTGCGGGTCGCCCTTCCCGGCCGCCTTCAGGGCGAGGTTCAGCGCGGTGATGTAGCGGCCCTGGTCGAAGGCCTCGTAGGCGGCGTCGTCGCCGCGCACGGCGGGGGCCTTGCCGGCCGCGGGCGGAGCCTTTGCCGCCGGCGGGGCCGCAGGCGGGGCCACCTCCGGCATGCGCTCGCCCTCGGAGGTGGTGCGGATCGACTTGGTCGCGGGCGGCTTGGCCGCGCCGGGCCGCTCCTTGGCGGGCGCGGGCGGACGCCGCTTGTCCTTGCCCTCGGGCATGGTGACGCTCGACCAGGAGCTCGCCTCCCCCTGGGCCAGGGCCGGCGGCGCTGCCGGAAGGCAGACGGCAACGCCGGTGGCGAGGGCCAGCAGAAGGTGTGCGAGCGCCTGTGCGCGGGCCGGCCTCACGCGGGCGCTCCCGCGTGGTCCTCGGCGAGCGCCCGGGCGAGATCGGCGACGCGGGCCCGGGCCGCGTCTGCCGGCTCGCCCGCGGGCAGCGACACGCCGACGAACTCGCAGCGCGCGCGCTGCAGGGCCACAGCCGCCTCGGCATCGGCCACGTCGATGGCCACGCACGGGATCTCGAAGATCTCCGCCCACCAGGCGCACAGCTCGTCGCGTGCCCCGGCGCCGCCTTCGCCGTCGGAGGAGAACGCCATGTAGTCGGCGCCGAGCTCGGCGAGCGTCATGGCGTCGTGGCGGGAGCGGCCGGGGTCGGCGCCGACGATGGCGCGGCCGCCGAGAAGGCTGCGCGCCGCCTCGAGCCGCTCGGCGATGTCCGCGGACGGCAGAAGGTGCACGCCGTCGGCGCGCAGGGCGCGGGCAAGCCCGGCGTCGTTCTCGATCAGGGCGGCCACGCCCTTGCCCTGGGCGAGTGCGACCAGCGGCTGGGCTGCGCCGGCGTCGAGCACGGCGCCATTGCCCGGACGGATCAGGACGGAGGCGACATCGCCGGCGCCGAGCGCCGCGGCGAGGCGATCGGCGGCGGCGGGGCCGGCCTCGACGACCACATAGATCTGGCTCCTGATCGGCTGCTCGCTCACGGGTGTCCTGGCCTCGCTCCTGTGAGAACGCCTATAGCGGGGCCAATGCGGCGGAAAAGCGACAAACGCGCGGCATCGCTGCAACGCATCACCCGAGCTCTGCCGCGAATCACGGCCCCGCGCGCTCCGTCCGCGAAACCGGATCCGGCTCAGCCGTTGATGTCGTAGGCGGCAAGTGCGGCCATGTTCACTACGTCGCTGTCCTTGGCGTTGAGCGAGCAGATCTGCACGGGATGCGTGAGGCCCACGAGCACCGGGCCGATCAGCGTCGCGCCGCCCAGCTCCTGCAGCATCTTGGTCGAGATCGAGGCCGAGTGGAAGGCCGGCATGATCAGGATGTTGGCCGTGTCGGAGAGGCGGCAGAAGGGATACTGGCGCATGTTCTCGCGGTTCAGCGCCACGTCGGCCGACATGTCGCCGTCGTACTCGAAGTCGACGCCGCGCCGGTCGAGAATGGCCACCGCCTCGCGCACCTTCTCGGTGCGCTCGCCGATGGGATGGCCGAAGTTGGAGTAGGCGAGGAGGGCGACGCGCGGCTCGATCGACAGGCGGCGGGCCATGCGCACGGTCTCCTCGGCGATGTCGGCAAGCTCCTCGCCGCTCGGCATGTCGTGCACGCTGACGTCGGCGACGAGCACGGCACGGCCGCGGATGAGGACGATCGACACGCCGATGACGCGGCGTCCGGCCTTGGCGTCGAGCACCTTGCGCACGTTCTCGTAGGCCGTGGTCCAGTTGCGCGTGACGCCGGTGACCATGCCGTCGGCCTGGCCCATGGCCACCATGCAGGCGGCGAACACGTTGCGGTCGTTGGTGACGAGGCGCTGGCAGTCGCGCAGCAGGTAGCCCTGGCGCTGCAGGCGGGCGTAGAGGAACTGGGCGTATTCCTCCGAGCGCGGATCGTGGCTGGTGTCGTGCATCTCGATGGCCTTGTTGAAATGCACGCCGGCCTTCTCGAACGATTCCATGATCGGCTCCTTGCGCCCGATCAGGATCGGCGTGCCGAGGCCGAGGTTGAGATAGGTGTTGGCGGCGCGGACGACCTGGGTCTGCTCGCCCTCGGAGAAGACGATGCGCCTGGGGTTGGCGCGGACCTGGGCGAAGACGCTCGTCAGCCAGCCGGCGACGGGGTCGAGGCGGCCGGAGAGCTGGCCGACGTAGCCCTCCATGTCGACGATCGGGCGGCGCGCGACGCCGGTCTCCATGGCGGCGCGGGCGACGGCCGGCGCGACGCGGGAGATGAGGCGCGGGTCGAAGGGGGCCGGAATGATGTAGTCGGGCCCGTACTTGACCTGCCGGCCGAGGAAGGCGGCGGCGACCTGGTCGGGCACGTCCTCGCGGGCGATCTCGGCCAGCGCCTTGGCGGCTGCGATCTTCATGGCGTCGTTGATGGTCGAGGCCTGCACGTCGAGCGCGCCGCGGAAGATGAAGGGAAAGCCCAGCACGTTGTTGATCTGATTCGGGTAGTCCGAGCGGCCCGTGGCCATGATGGCGTCAGGGCGCACCTCGGCCACCTCCTCCGGCGTGATCTCCGGGTCGGGGTTGGCCATGGCGAAGATGATCGGCTTCTTGGCCATGCTCTTGACCATGGCCTGGGTGACGGCGCCGGCCGCGGAGAGGCCGAAGAAGGCGTCCGCCCCCTCCAGGGCGTCGGCCAGCGTGCGCGCCTTGGTCTTGGCGGCGTAGGCCGACTTCCACTGATTCATGCCCTCGGTGCGGCCTTGATAGATGACGCCCTTGGTGTCGCAGAAGATCACGTTCTTCTTCGGCATGCCCATGGCGCCCAGGAGCTCGAGGCAGGCGATGCCGGCGGCACCCGCACCGTTGACGACGAGCTTGAAGCCGTCGATGGAGCGGCCTGTCAGCTCGAGCGCGTTGATGAGGCCGGCGGCGGCGATGATGGCGGTGCCGTGCTGGTCGTCGTGGAAGACGGGAATGTCGAGCAGCTCCTTCAGCCGCTCCTCGATGACGAAGCAGTCCGGGGCCTTGATGTCCTCCAGGTTGATGCCGCCGAAGGAGGGGCCCAGATAGCGCACGCAGTTGATGACGGCCTCGGCGTCGGGCGTGTCGACGAGGATGTCGATGGCGTCGATGTCGGCGAAGCGCTTGAACAGTGCGCCCTTGCCCTCCATGACCGGCTTGGCGGCGAGCGCGCCGAGATTGCCGAGCCCGAGGATGGCCGTGCCGTTGGAGACCACGGCGATCATGTTGCCCTTGTTGGTGTAGTCGTAGGCGGTGCGCGGATCCTCGGCGATGGCCTGCACCGGCACGGCGACGCCGGGGGAGTAGGCGAGGGACAGATCGCGCTGCGTCGTCAAGGCCTTGGTGGGCGTGATCTCAAGCTTGCCGGGCTTGCCCTGGCTGTGGAACTGCAGCGCCTCCTGGGCCGTGAAGCGGGCCGCCGGGAATTTCTTGGACATGGGAACCTTGGGCGTCTTTCTGGTTGGCTCGTCCTTGAGCCGGTTGGGTTTTTTTAGGTCACATGGGACGAGGGGCCGCCACACTACTGCCAGCCCTGCTAGGGTCAAGCGCCCCTGCGTTCCGGCCACAAGCCTGGGCAAACCCCAGGGCGGCGCCTCGACCCGGGGCCTCTCCTCACGCTATGGCTTTGGCACGAAAGGACGTCCGAGGGAAGGATCGCAGGCCTCCATGAGCCACGGCGCGCGCAAGAGCAGGGCGACCGACGGGGTGCGCAGCGCCGCGGACGGGGACGATGCGCCGCAGGAGGCGGCTCGCGACGGCGCCCCGCCGCCGGGGGTGACGCCGTCGATGGCGCAGTTCCTCGAGATCAAGGTCGCCAACCCGGACTGCCTGCTCTTCTACAGGATGGGCGACTTCTACGAGCTGTTCTTCGAGGACGCGGTGGCCGCGGCCGAGGCGCTCGGCATCGTGCTGACCAAGCGCGGCAAGCACCTCGGGCAGGACATCCCCATGTGCGGGGTGCCGATCCACCGGGCCGACGAGTACCTGCAGCGGCTGATCGCGCAGGGCTTCCGGGTGGCGGTGTGCGAGCAGCTGGAGGACCCAGCGGAGGCCAGGAAGCGCGGCTCCAAGGCGGTGGTGAAGCGCGACGTGGTGCGTCTGGTCACGCCCGGCACGCTGACCGAGGACAGCCTGCTCGACGCGCGCACGCGCAACTATCTGACCGCCCTGTGCCCCGCCGGCAAGGGCGCAGGCGCAACCGTCGCGCTCGCCTCGCTCGACATCTCGACGGGCGAGTTCGAGGTGGGGGAGATCGCAGCCGGCGATTTTCCCGGCGAGATTGTGCGGCTGTCGCCGGGCGAGGTGCTCGCAGCCGACACCACGCTCGGGGCCGGCGACCTGGCGAAGTGGGTCGAGATCGCCGGTGCCGCCGCCACGCCGGTGCCGGCGGCCTCGTTCGATGCCATGGCCGGGGCGCGCCTCGTCAAGGAGCAGCTCGGCGTCGCCGATCTCGCCGCCTTCGGCAGCTTCTCGAAGGCGGAGCTCGCGGCCATCGGGGCGCTGCTCAAGTACGTCGACCTGACGCAGCTCGGTGCGCGGCCGCCGCTCAGGCCGCCGCGGCGCTCGGGCGCGGGCCGACATCTCGTCATCGACGCGCCAAGCCGGGCGAGCCTGGAGCTGGTGCGCGCCGCCTCCGGCGACAAGCGCTCGAGCCTGCTCGGCGCCATGGACAGGACGGTGACGGGACCCGGCGCGCGCGAGCTTGCCGCGCGGCTCGCAAGCCCCCTGCGGGAGGCGGCCGCGATCAACCTGCGCCTCGACGACGTCGAGTTCCTGGCGGGCGAGGAGATGCTGAGGGGGGATCTGCGCCGGCTCCTGCGCCGGGCACCCGATCTGGCGCGGGCGGCCTCGCGCCTTGCCCTGAAGCGCGGCGGCCCGCGCGACCTCGGCGCCGTAAGGGATGCGCTTCTCACGGGGGCCGAGGCCAGCCGCTTGCTGGCGCAGCGCGCCGGCGGCATCGGGCTGCCCGACGGCCTCGTCAGGGTGCAGCGGGCGCTGGCGGCGCCGGCGCAGGGGCTGCGCGAGGACCTCGTGCGGGCGCTGGTGGAGGAGCCGCCGTACCTGCGCCGCGACGGCAGCTTCGTGCGCGAGGGCTACCGCGCCGACCTCGACGAGGCGCGCGCCTTGCGCGACGACAGCCGCAAGGTGATGGCCGGGCTCGAGGCCCGCTACATCGAGGCCTGCGGCGTGCGGGCGCTGAAGGTGCGGCACAACAACATCCTCGGCTACTACATCGAGGTGCCGGCGGGATCGGCGAAGCCTTTGCAGAGCGAGCCGCACGCGCAGCTCTTCCGCCACCGGCAGACGATGGCGGGCGCCGTGCGCTTCACGACGGACGAGCTGGCCGAGACGGAGGCGCGCATCGTGTCGGCGGCCGAGCGCAGCCTCGCCATCGAGCAGGAGGTGTTCGAGGCGCTCAGTGCCCGGATCGGCGCCGAGACGGCTGGGCTCGCCCAGCTCGCGCAGGGCCTGGCCGACCTCGATTGCGAGGCGGCCCTTGCCGAGCTCGCCGTCGGCGAGGGCTACGTGCGCCCGGTGCTGTCGGAGGACACCGCGTTCGACATTCGCGGCGGGCGGCATCCGGTGGTGGAGCAGGCGCTGAAAGCGCAGAAGGCGCAGGCCTTCATCGCCAACGACTGCGTGCTGGTGGCGGCGCGGCCCGAGGTGCCCGACGGCTTCGAGGAGGACCGGCAGGCGCGCCTGTGGCTGGTCACCGGCCCCAACATGGCGGGCAAGTCCACCTTCCTGCGGCAGAACGCGCTGATCGCGGTGATGGCGCAGATGGGATCGTTCGTGCCGGCGGCCTCGGCCCACATCGGCATCGTCGACCGCCTGTTCTCGCGGGTCGGCGCCTCGGACGATCTCGCCCGCGGCCGCTCGACGTTCATGGTCGAGATGGTGGAGACGGCGGCGATCCTGAACCAGGCCGGCGAGCGCAGCCTCGTCATCCTCGACGAGATCGGCCGGGGAACTGCGACCTACGACGGCCTCTCCATCGCCTGGGCGGTGGTGGAGTACCTGCACGACGTGTCGCGCTGCCGGGCGCTGTTTGCCACCCACTACCACGAGCTCACGGCGTTGGCGCAGCGGCTGTCGGGCGTCGCCAACGTCAGCATGGAGGTGCGGGAATGGCGCGACGAGATCGTGTTCCTGCACAAGGTGAAGGCGGGTGCCGCCGACCGCTCCTACGGCATCCAGGTCGGCAAGCTCGCAGGCTTGCCGAAGGCGGTGACGCGGCGGGCCAAGCAGGTGCTCGAGCGGCTGGAGAAGGAGCGCGGCAAGGGACAGAGCGCAGACGCGCTGGTCGAGGAGCTGCCGCTGTTTGCGGTGCGAGAGCCTGCCGCCGCGGCGGGCCAGCCCGCGCACGAGACCGAGGCCGGCGCCGTGGAGACCGCGCTCGCCCTGATCGATCCCGACGAGCTGACGCCGAAGGCGGCGCTGGAGGCGCTCTATCGCCTCAAGGCGCTGGCCAGCGGCGGGGAGGCCTGATAAGCGGGCGCTCGAGCGGCGCCGTCGGTGACGGCCCGAGCGATCTGGACATTCCTTTGCATGGACAAGAACGTCGTCGCCTCCGCGCCCTACTTCGACCGGACCGCCACCGGCCTCGAGCTCGTGCGCATGCTCAAGGAGGCGGGCGGGGCGCACCACGGGGCGCGGGCGCGGATCCTGGACAAGCTCAAGGAGCTGCTGCGCGGGGCGCGCGCCGACGCCGCCCGCCAGCTCGAGCAGGACGGCAGCGGCCGGCGCTGCGCGGAGGGGCTTTCCCAGTTCATGGATGAGCTGATCCGGCTCGTCTACGACTACACGGTCGGCAACGTCTACCGCTCCGAGAACCCCTCGAGCGCGGAGCGCATGGCGGTGGTCGCCACGGGCGGCTACGGGCGCGGGCTGCTGGCGCCCTTCTCCGACGTCGATCTGCTGTTCCTGCTGCCCTACAAGCAGACGCCGTGGGGCGAGAGCGTCGTGGAGTACATCCTCTACCTGCTCTGGGACCTGGGGCTCAAGGTCGGGCACGCCACGCGCACGGTGGAGCAGTCCGTGAAGCTGTCGCGGGGCGATGCCACGATCCGCACGGCGCTGCTCGACGCGCGCATCATCCTCGGCGACGGGGGGCTGTTCCGCGAGCTGATGAAGAAGCTCGGCGAGGACGCCGAGGTCGGCACGGCGGCGCGCGAGTTCGTCGAGGCCAAGCTCAGCGAGCGCGACGACCGGCACGGGCGGGCGGGCGAATCCCGCTACAAGGTCGAGCCGAACATCAAGGACGGCAAGGGGGGCTTGCGCGACCTGCACACGCTGCACTGGCTCGCCAAGTATCTCTACGGCGTCGGGCTCACCGAGCGCGACGCGGAGCGGGCCGTGTTCACGCCCGAGGAGGCTGCCACCTTCCGCCGGTGCGAGGACTTCCTGTGGACGGTGCGCTGCAACCTGCACTTCCTGGCCGGGCGGGCCGAGGAGCGGCTGACCTTCGACGTGCAGCCGGCCATGGCGGCGCGGCTCGGCTACAAGGACCGCCGGGGCCTGCGCGCGGTCGAGCGCTTCATGAAGCACTACTTCCTGGTGGCCAAGGACGTGGGCGACCTCACGACCACGCTGTGCGCGACGCTGGAGCTTGCCCAGCACAAGCCCTCGCCGGGCATCGGCAAGCTGCTCAACCCGATGGGCTGGCGCGTCAGGCGGCGCGTGCGGACGCTGTCCGACTTCCGCGTCGACAACGGGCGCATCTCGGTGGCCGACCCGAACGCCTTCGCACGCGATCCCGTCAACCTGATCCGCTTCTTCGCCACCGCCGACGAGACGGGCGCCTTCTTCCATCCCGATGCCGTGCGCCTGCTGCGCCGGTCGCTGCGCCTGATCGACGACAAGCTGCGCAACGATGCGGAGGCCAACCGCATCTTCCTCAAGCTGCTGACGTCGGAGACCAGCAATCCCGAGCCGACGCTCAGGCGCATGAACGAGGCGGGCGTGCTCGGCCGCTTCGTCCCCGATTTCGGGCGCGTGGTGTCGATGATGCAATTCAACATGTACCACCACTACACGGTGGACGAGCATCTGATCCGCACCATCGGCGTGCTGTGGGGCATCGAGCACGGGCAGTCGGCGGAGGCGCATCCGCTGGCGGACAGGATCTTCAAGACGGTGCAGAGCCGGAGGGCGCTGTACGTCGCGGCCTTCCTGCACGACATCGCCAAGGGCCGGCCGGAGGACCACTCGGTGCTGGGGGCGGAGATCGCGCGCCGCCTGTGCCCGCGGCTGGGGCTGAGCCCGGCGGAGACCGACACCGTCGCCTGGCTCATCGAGCAGCACCTGATCATGAGCTCATACGCCTTCAGCCGCGACATCTCGGACCCCAAGACGGTGCGCGACTTCGCCAACATCGTGCAGAGCCCGGAGCGGCTGAAGCTTCTGCTCATCCTCACCGTCGCCGACATCCGGGCGGTGGGGCCGACGACGTGGAACGGCTGGAAGGGGGCGCTGCTGCGCGGCCTCTACTACGAGGTGGAGCCGCTGGTGGCTGGCGGCCACACCCAGCAGCAGGGTGCCGCAGACCGCGTGGCGGCGGCGCAGCGGGCCTTCCGCGAGGCGACGAAGCAGTGGCCGAGGGACCTCGTCGAGCGCTTCACGGAGCGTCTCTACCCGGACTACTGGCTGAAGACGGAGGCGCCCAAGATGCTCGAGGACGCCCGGTTGATGGACCAGGCGGAGAAGAGCGGCAGCAAGTTCGCAAGCGTGTACAAGACGGACGCCTTCACGGCCATCACCGAGCTGACGCTGTACGCGCCCAACCATCCGCGGCTGCTGGCACTGTTTGCCGGCGCCTGCGCCGCGACCGGGGCCAACATCTCGGGCGCCCACATCTCGACGACGCGCGACGGCTTCGCCCTCGACACGTTCCTGCTGGCGCGCGAGTTCGAGCACGACGAGGACGAGCTCAGGCGCGCGCGACGCATCTCCGAGACCATCGAGAAGCTGCTGCGGGGGGAGGCACGCCTCAATGCCCTGATGGCCAAGCGCCGCGACCGCACGAGCCTGCGCATGGGCGCCTTCCAGGTGGCACCCGAGGTGCTGATCGACAACACGCTGTCGAACCAGTTCACGGTCGTCGAGGTGTCGGGCCTCGACCGGCCGGGGCTGCTGTTCGAGCTGACCAACACGCTCTCGGACCTGAACCTCGACATCACCAGCGCGCACATCACGACCTTCGGCGAGAAGGTGGTCGATGTGTTCTACGTGACCGACCTCACCAACAAGAAGATCACCAGCCCGCAGCGGCAGAAGGCGATCCAGACGCGGCTGCTCGAGGTGCTGGGCGCGGTGCCGGGGCACGGCTGAGGCCAGATGAGCGCGCCTCAGAACGGCAGCGGCAGCCTGAAGAACTTGGCGAGCGTGTAGGCCGCGATCAGCACGATCACGGCGCGCCAGGCGAGCTGCAGCATCGCCTTGTGCTGTCTGGCCTTGCCGGCTTCCGGCGTGTGGGACCTGCGGGGCATGGGGCTCGTCTGCTCGAAGGGCTCAGAGGCGGTTGCCCGCCCCCCTGTCGCGCAGCTTGTCGTCAGTGCATGCGCGATGCAATGCCTATTGCAGGCCGCCGCGCCGGGGGCGGAGGCCTAAAAAGCCATGAGCGCGGCACAATTGCCGCGACAGATGCCGCCCATGACCTCCTTGCGCCTGACGCTCGCCGCCTTCCTCGGCCTGTTCCTGCTGCCGCTCGCCGTGCACGCGGCCTACTGGCTCTCCGTCGACGAGGGCCACTCCTGGCGCCGCGCCAACTGGGCAAGCGCGGGGCTGCTGCCCGCAGCGCACGCGCAGCCGGAGGCGATGGTCAACGTCTACGCGGCGCGGACGGGGCGCTGGAAGGGCATCTTCGCCGACCATTGCTGGATCGTGCTGAAGGAGAGGGGGGCGGCCGCCTACACCCGCTACGACAAGGTGGCCTGGGGACGGCCCGTGCACGTCAATGCCTGGGCGCCGGACGCCCACTGGTACGGGCACCGGCCGGTGCTCGTCGCCAGCATCGCCGGTGCGGAGGCCGAGCGCCTCATCCCCCGCATCAAGGCCGCGGTCGCCGCCTACCCCTACGCGCGGCCCGGCGGCTACCGGGTGTGGCCGGGGCCCAACTCGAACACCTTCGTGGCGCACGTGCTCGCCTCCGTGCCGGAGGCGCAGGTCGCCCTGCCGCCGACGGCGGTCGGCAAGGATTTCAGGCCGATCGCGCAGGCCGTCGGGCTGACGCCCAGCCAGACGGGGTTACAAGTGACGCTCGGTGGGCTACTTGGGGTCAGCGTCGGCTGGGTGGAGGGCATCGAGGTGAACATCCTGGGTCTGGTGGCGGGGATCGACCTGCGCGTGCCGGCGCTGAAGCTGCCCGGGTTCGGCCGGCTGGGGCTGTGGCCGGCGGCCGAGGCCACACCCACCCCCGCGCGATGACCGGACGCCGCTGACCCATGCAGCTCTACCGCGCCTTCTTCACCGTCGGCGGGCTGACGCTCGTCAGCCGCGTGCTCGGCTTCGTGCGCGACATCCTGATCGCGGCGACGCTGGGCTCGGGCCCGGTCGCCGACGCCTTCTTCGTCGCCTTCCGCTTCCCGAACCTGTTCCGCCGCCTGTTCGGCGAGGGTGCGTTCAACTCGGCCTTCATCCCGCTGTTTGCCAAGCGGCTCGAGAGCGAGGGCCGGGAGGCGGCGCGGCGTTTTGCCGAGGAGGCGATGGCGGGCCTGCTGTTCTGCCTTCTCGCGGTGACCATCCTCGCCCAGATCTTCATGCCGCTGCTGATGCTGGGGCTGGCGCCGGGCTTCGAGGCAATTCCGGAGAAATACGACCTGACGGTGCTGCTCACGCGCATCACCATGCCCTATCTCCTGTGCATGTCGCTCGTGGCGCTGCTGTCGGGCGTGCTCAACTCGCTCGGCCGGTTCGTCGAGAGCTCGTCGGTGTCGATCGTGCTCAACCTGGTGATGATGGCGGCGACGCTGGCGGCGATGGGGCTCGGCTACAGCAACGAGCCGGCGGCCGGCGTGATCCAGGCGTGGGGGGTGTTCTGGGCCGGCATCCTGCAGCTCGTGCTGCTGCTCGACGGGGCGCGGCGCAACGGTATGTGGCTCAAGCTGCGCCGGCCGCGGCTGACGCCCGGCGTGCGCGACCTGATCCGCCTCGGCATCCCGGGCGTGGTCGCCGGCGGCGTGACGCAGCTCAACATCATGATCGGCACCGTCATCGCCTCGCTGCAGGACGGGGCGGTGTCGCACCTCTACTACGCCGACCGGATCTACGAGCTGCCGCTCGCCATCGTCGGCATCGCCATCGGCGTGGTGCTGCTGCCGGACGTGGCGCGCCACCTGCGCGCGGGCAACGAGGCGGCCGTCATGGACAGCCAGAACCGGTCGCTCGAGTTCGCCATGCTGCTCACGCTGCCGGCCGCGGTGGCGCTCGCCGTGGTGCCGACCGAGATCGTGCGGGGCCTGTTCCAGCGCGGCGCCTTCACGGCCGCCGACGTGCCGTTCACGGCCAATGCGCTGGCGATCTTCGCCTTCGGCCTGCCCTCGTTCGTCATGATCAAGGTGTTCTCGCCAGCCTACTTCGCGCGCGAGGACACGAGGACGCCGATGCGCTACGCGACCATCTCGCTCACCGCCAATACGCTCGGCTCCATCGGCCTGTTCCTCCTGTTCCGGGAGATGGGGCTGATGCCGCACCTTGGCATCGCGCTCGCCACGACGCTCGGCGGCTGGCTCAACGCGGGGCTGCTGTATGCCACGCTCGTGCGCCGGGGCGCCCTTGTCCCGGATGCGCGCCTCAGGCGCACGCTGCCGCGCATCGTGCTGGCCAGCGCCATCATGGGGGGCGCGCTGTACCTGCTGGCACCGGTGCTGGCGCCGTGGCTTGCCAGTGGCGCCGGCGTTGTCCTGCGCTTTGCATCACTTGGCCTGCTCGTCGGCGGGGGGCTTGCCGTTTACGCGGCGTGCGCCGTCCTGCTGCGCGCCGTCGAGATCCGGCAGTTCCGCCGCTTCCTGAAGCGAGGCTAGTGGCATGTTGGGTCGCGCTGCGCTTGACCCAACCTACGGCTGCCGTGCCACCCGCGTGCCCTCAGGCAGCACCGGAGGGCAGCGTTGCCGGGCACTGGCGATTGAGCGTCGCGTCACACGCCTGTAGGTTGGGTCAAGCGTTTCAGCGCGACCCAACCGACACGAGCGCAGGGCATGCAATACCGCCAGGTGCGGGGGTGATGGCATGTTGGGTCGCGCTGCGCTTGACCCAACCTACGGCTGCCGTGCCACCCGCGTGCCGTCAGGCAGCACCGGGGCAGCGTTGCCGGGCACCGGCGATTGAGGCAATCGGGCCGCGCGAGCCCACTTGCCCGCTGCCCGCCAGCGCGCGATAACCCGCGCCACTCCAACCCACACGAGACCTCGACATGTCACTTCCCGCCACAGCGGCCCCGCGCGTGTTCTCCGGCATGCAGCCGACGGGCAACCTGCACCTTGGCAACTATCTCGGCGCCATGGTGCGGTGGGTGGAGATGCAGGCGAGCCACGAGTGCATCTTCTGCGTCGTCGACATGCACGCCATCACGGTGTGGCAGGACCCGGACGACCTGCGCAGCCAGATCCGGGCGGTGACGGCCGCCTACATCGCCTCGGGGATCGATCCCGAGCGCGCCATCCTGTTCAACCAGAGCCAGGTGCACGAGCACGCGGAGCTGGCCTGGATCTTCAACTGCGTGGCGCGGCTGGGCTGGCTCAACCGCATGACGCAGTTCAAGGAGAAGGCCGGCAAGGACCGCGAGAACGCGTCGGTGGGCCTCTATGCCTACCCGAGCCTGATGGCGGCCGACATCCTGGCCTACCGGGCCACGCACGTGCCGGTCGGCGACGACCAGAAGCAGCACCTGGAGCTGGCCCGCGACATCGCGCAGAAGTTCAACAACGACTACGCCAAGGCGCTCGCCGCCGCCGGCTTCCCGGACGGCTTCTTTCCGCTGCCCGAGCCCGTCATCATGGGGCCGGCGACGCGGGTCATGAGCCTGCGCGACGGGACCAAGAAGATGTCGAAATCCGACGTCTCGGACCTGTCGCGCATCAACATGACGGACGACGCCGACACCATCGCCAAGAAGATCCAGAAGGCGAAGACCGATCCCGAGCCGCTGCCGTCGGAGGTGGCGGGCCTCGAGAAGCGCCCCGAGGCCGACAACCTGGTCGGCATCTACGCGGCGCTCGAGGGCTCGAGCAAGGAGGCAGTGCTCGCCCAGCACGGCGGCGCGCAGTTCTCGGCCTTCAAGAAGGCGCTGGTGGAGCTGGCGGTGTCGCGCATCGGCCCGGTCAACCGGGAGATGAGCCGGCTGCTCGGCGACCCGGCCGAGATCGACCGCATCCTCGGCAACGGCGCCCGCCGCGCCCAGGCCATCGCCGCGCCGATCCTCGACCAGGTCAAGGATATCGTCGGCTTCTTGCGCAGCTGAGCCAGGAGCTTACGGCGACGCCCACGCTACCGGCGCGGTTTCGCGCCGGGCGGGAACCTGTGGTATTGTTCTTGAACTGGGTTCATTCCGCTTGGGGCCGATCGCCCGAGCGTTGCAGCCAATGCCATGGGGAACCGTCATGGGAAAGCGACGCCGCGTCTTCGAGCAAGGGCATGGCCGGAAGTTCCTCGTCATCGTGGACGAGTCACCCGAGGTCGAGAGCGCGCTGTTCTACGCCGCGGGCCGGGTGTTCCACACCGATGGCATGCTCGTCCTGATGTACGTCATCGAGCCGGAGACGCAGTTCTGGGACAGCGTGCGACAGGCACATCTCGAGGAGCAGACGAACAAGGCGCGGGCGCTGTTCCGCCTGTTCAAGCGCAAGCTGTCGCAGGAGGGCTTCGACACGCTGCGCATCGAGGAGGTGATCCGCGAGGGCAAGATCGTCGACCAGATCCTGAAGCAGATCGACGAAGACGAGGACGTCGCCGTGCTGGTGCTGGGCGCGGCCAACGAGACCTCGGGGCCGGGGCCGCTGGTTGCCTCGCTCGCGGCCGGGTCGGCGGCCGGGAATTTCCCGATCCCGATCACGATCGTTCCCGGCAGCCTGGCCCTCGAGGACATCAAGGCCTTGGCATGACGGGCCGTTGCCCCCATGTGGCGGGCAGGGCCCGCCCGGCGGCAAAGGCTTTTGACCGATGGCAGAGCCTCCCGTAGAATGATTCCAAACTAGATCCGACCCAGATCGCCCGGAGCAGGCCAAGGAAGGCAGCCCCCCATGTTCATCCAGACCGAGCCGACGCCAAACCCCGCGACCCTCAAGTTCATCCCCGGCAAGGCCGTTCTCGGCGACGGCACCGCCGATTTCCGGGGCAAGGACGAGGCCGACGCCTCGCCGCTGGCCTTGCGCCTGTTCGACGTGGACGGCGTGCGCGGCGTGTTCCTCGGCTCCGATTTCATCTCGGTGACCAAGGCCGAGGAGGACGAGTGGCAGCACATCAAGCCGGCCATCCTCGGCGCCATCATGGAGCACTACCTGTCGGGTGCGCCCGTGATGGCGGGAGGAGAGGCGGGCGAAGGCGCCGCCGAGGAGGACTACGATCCGGCGGATGAGGAGACGGTCAAGACGATCAAGGAGCTGCTGGACACGCGCGTGCGGCCGGCGGTGGCCAACGACGGCGGCGACATCGTGTTCCACGGCTTCAAGGACGGGGTCGTGTTCCTGCACATGCGCGGAGCCTGCGCCGGCTGCCCGTCGTCGACGGCGACGCTGCGGCACGGCATCGAGAACCTGCTCAAGCACTTCTGCCCCGACGTGCAGGAAGTCCGGCCAGTGTGAGCGGCGCGGCGCAAGCAAAGGTTGCGCTGAGACGGCAAATGCGTTGAAAGTGATCGCGCCCTGACCGCCCTGATGCGGGAGGGAGCGCTCAACCGGAGGCGCGCGGTGGCTTCGAGGCTCGACGACCAGGCGCTGGCGCAGCTGCTGAGCACGGCGCGCACGCACCGCTCCTGGAGCGCCGCCGAGGTGCCCGATACCCTGCTCGAGGAGCTGACGACCCTGATGCAGTGGGGGCCGACGGCGAACAACCTGCTGCCGGCGCGCCTCGTCTACGTGAAATCACCGGCCGCCAAGGAGCGCCTCAAGCCGCACCTGTCGCCCGGCAACGTCGACAAGGCGATGTCGGCGCCGGTGACCGCCGTGATCGGCCACGACCTGAGCTTCTTCGAGCACGTCCCCCCGGGCCAGCCGCCCGCCACGGGGTTCGTGGACAAGCCGGAGGCGGCGGCGACCTCGGCCCTGCGGAACGGCTCGCTGCAAGGCGCCTACCTGATGCTGGCTGCGCGCGCGCTCGGGCTCGACGTCGGGCCGATGTCGGGCTTCGACAACGCCGGCGTCGATGCGGAGTTCTTCGCCGGGACGACCACGAGATCGAATTTCCTGTGCAACCTCGGCTATGGCGACGGCACGGGGCTCAGGCCGCGGGCCCGGCGCTTCGCCTTCGCCGACATCGCCCAAATCCTATGAGGCCGGACCCCATGCGCGTCGTGGCGCTCGATGCAAGCCTCAGCGCCGTGTCGGTGGCGGCCGGGACGCTTGCGGCGGACGGCGCGTGGACGCTTTTGGCCTGCGACCGCGCCCTGCGATCGGCGGGTCATGCCGAGACGCTGGTGGCGATGCTGGCATCGGTGGTGGCGCAGGCCGGCATGGAGCTGGCGGACACGGAGCGCGTCGTCGTCACGCATGGGCCGGGCGGCTTCACGGGCGTGCGCGCCGGCGTGGCGGCCGCGCGCGCGCTGGCACTGGCGACGGGGTGCGAGGCGGTCGGCATCTCCACCCTCGACGCGCTGGCCGCAGAGGCGCGCGTCAAGGGCGTCGGGGGCGCGCTCGCCGTCGCGGTCGATGCCCGGCGCGGGATGGTGTTCTTCGCGCGCTATGGGCAGGGCCAGTCCGAGGCGGAGCCGATGCTCGTTGCGATCGCGGAGGCGGCACGGCTTGCCGGGGGGGACTGTCTCGTCGGATCGGGGGCCGGCCTCGTCGCCGCGTGCAGCGGCGGAGCGGCGCTGCTGCCGGATCTCGCGCCCGATGCGCAAAGCCTTGCCCCGCTCGCACGCTCCCGACCCGCCGCGGCGAAGGTGCGGCCGCTCTACCTGCGCCCGCCGGACGCCAAGGCGCAGGCCTCCTTTGTGCTACCGAGGGCTCAGGCATGAGCGCCGTCGACTACCGCCGAACGAGCCTGCTGTGGGCTGCGCCCGAGCATGCCGCCGAGCTTGCCGGCATACACGCGCAGCTTTTTCCGCAGGGGTGGACGGCCGAGGCGTTCGAGAGGCTTCTCGCCCATCCCGGGTCGATCGCGCTGCTGGCGCGGGTCGGCACGCCGCCGCAGACGGTGGGCTTCGTGCTGGCCCAGATGGCGGCCGACGAGGCCGAGATCCTGACCCTTGGCGTGGGGGCCGAGCACCAGCGCCACGGCGTCGGGCAGAGGCTCGTCGAGGCCATCTGCCGGGCGGCGCGGAAATCCGAGGTGCGCCGGCTGTTCCTGGAGGTCGCCGAGGCGAACGCGGCGGCACGTGCCCTGTATCGCAAGCTCGGTTTCAAGGAGGTGGGCGAGCGCAAGGGCTACTACCAGCCGCCGGGCGGCCCGCCCGAGAACGCGACCGTGATGGCGCTCGATCTCTAGGACGGGCGGGGCCACGGCCGGTTGCCCTTTTCGGGCCACCTCGGGTCACCTATAAGCGGATCGCACCGAGCCGGCGGCGCCGCAAACGACGGCCTCCGCGCCGATGCCAACGAGCCCAAGGATGAACCCGCAGCCAAAGCCAGACACGCCAACCCACATCGAGCGGCTGTGCCTCGAGAAGGGCATGCGCATGACCGGGCAGCGCCGTACCATCGCGCGCGTCCTGTCGGAGGCCAAGGACCACCCGGACGTGGAGGAGGTCTACCGGCGCGCCAATGCCATCGACCGCCGCATCTCGCTGTCGACGGTCTACCGCACGCTCAAGCTGTTTGCCGTGCACGGCATTCTGGAGCGGCACGACTTCGGCGCCGGCCGCGGCCGCTACGAGGAGGTCAGCGGCAGCCACCACGATCACCTGATCGACATCGAGACGGGGCGGGTCATCGAGTTCCACAACGAGGAGATCGAGCGCCTGCAGGAGCGGATCGCGCGCGAGCTCGGCTTCCGGCTGGTCGGGCACAGGCTCGAGCTGCACGGCGTGCCGCTGAAGCGCGAGCGCAAGCCGCGGCCGGAGTAGCGCCCCGGCCGGACGGACGGGCGGCTTTACCCCGGCGGCGGGGGTGGGGTATTGCTGCGGGCGCCGGCGGGATGGCCCGTCAAACCCCTGAACGAGCGTCATGAGCACGCCCAAGACCGTCTTCGTCAAAACCTACGGCTGCCAGATGAACGCCTACGATTCCGAGCGGATCTCGGAGTTGCTGGCGCCGGCAGGGTATGGGCCCGCGGGCAGCGCGGAGGACGCCGACCTGATCGTGCTCAACACCTGCCACATCCGCGAGAAGGCCGCCGAGAAGGTCTACTCGGAGCTCGGCCGCCTGCGCGAGCTCAAGGCGGCACGGAAAGAGGCCGGCAAGGAGACGCTGGTCGCGGTGGCGGGCTGCGTCGCCCAGGCCGAGGGCGCGGAGATGCGCCGGCGCGCGCCCGTGGTCGATCTCGTGGTCGGGCCGCAGGCCTATCACCGGCTGGCCGACCTCGTGGCCAAGGCGCGCGGGGCGGGCGAGGACGTGGTCGCGACCGAGTTTCCCGTACGCGACAAGTTCCAGGCCCTGCCACCCCGCCGGGGCAAGCAGGGCGTTGCGGCCTTCCTGACGGTGCAGGAAGGCTGCGACAAGTTCTGCACGTTCTGCGTGGTGCCCTACACGCGCGGGGCGGAGTACTCGCGCCCCGTCGCCGATCTGGTGGCTGAGGCGCAGGCGCTGGCCGAGGGCGGGGCACGCGAGATCGCGCTGCTCGGGCAGAACGTGAACGCCTACCACGGGAAGGGACCGGACGGGGCTCCCTGGAGCCTTGCCCGCCTGCTTGCCCGGCTTGCCGAGGTGCCGGGCGTCGAGCGGCTGCGCTACACGACCAGCCACCCGCACGACATGGACGCCGATCTCGTCGCCGCGCATCGCGACAACGGCAAGCTGATGCCGTTCCTGCACCTGCCCGTGCAGTCTGGGTCGGACCGGGTGCTGGCGGGCATGAACCGCAAGCATACGGCGCAGCACTACCTGGGGCTCGTCGCGCGCATCCGGGAGGCCAGGCCCGACATCGCGCTGTCGACCGACCTGATCGTCGGCTTTCCGGGGGAGACGGAGGCGGACTTCGAGGCCACGTATCGGCTGGCCGAGGCCGTAGGCTTTGCCCAGACCTATTCGTTCAAGTTCAGCGCAAGGCCCGGAACTCCTGCCGCCTCAATGGCTTCGCAGGTGCCGGAGGAGGTCAAGTCGGCGCGCCTGGCGCGGCTGCAAAGGCTGCTGCATGATCAGCAAACAGCGTTCAACAAAGCCTGCATGGGACGCGTGCTGCCGGTGCTGTTCGAGCGCCAGGGGCGGCATCCGGGCCAGCTGGTGGGCCGCTCCCCCTACCTGCAGGCGGTGCATGCCGAGGCTTCGGCTTCACTGATCGGTCACACGGTTGATGTTGAAATTGTCGGCCAAGGGACCAATAGTCTGGCGGGAGCCGTCGTCGCGACGCCCTGAGCTGCCGGTCCGGCAGGCGGAGCGGGCACGATGTGCTAGGATCAACTGGTCGATTCCGTGGGGTCTTTACTGTCCTTTGGAGGATGAGCCGACTTGAATGGCATTCGCGGGCCGGCGGCAACAGGCCTTGGAAAGCAGCGGTCGGAGCAGGCACGCCTCGTCGTGCCTTTCGAAGACAACCGGCATCTCACCCGATTGCTCGGTGAGTTCGACGGGCATCTGGCCCTGATCGAGGAGCGGCTCGGCATCGAGGCGCAGGCGCACGGCAACGTCGTGACACTGACGGGCTCGCAAGCGGCGTGCGAGACGGCGCGGGCCGTGCTCGAGAAGCTCTACGCCCGCGCCCGCAAGGGGGAGGATATCACCTCGGGCGATGTGGACGGCCTGCTGCGCCACGCCAGCGAGGACACGGCGGCGGCCGAAGGCCTTGCCCAGATCCGCACGCGCCGCAAGACGATCACGGCGCGCACGCCCACGCAAGGCAGCTACATCCAGGCGCTGGAGAAGGTCGATCTGGTGTTCGGCCTGGGCCCGGCAGGCACCGGCAAGACCTACCTTGCCGTCGCGTTCGCGGCGCAGTGCCTGGAGCGTGGCCTGGTCGAGCGCATCATCCTGTCGCGGCCGGCCGTGGAGGCGGGCGAGCGCCTGGGCTTCCTGCCGGGCGACATGAAGGACAAGGTCGATCCCTACCTGCGGCCCCTGTACGACGCCCTCTACGACGTGCTGCCGCCGGCGAAGGTGGAGCGCGACCTCGCCACCGGCGTGATCGAGATCGCGCCGCTCGCCTTCATGCGCGGGCGGACGCTGGCGCACGCCTTCGTCATTCTCGACGAGGCGCAGAACACCTCCAGCATGCAGATGAAGATGTTCCTCACCCGCATCGGCGAGGGCTCGAAGATGGCGATCACCGGCGATCCGAGCCAGATCGACCTGCCGCGCGGCATGGTCTCGGGGCTCGAGGAGGCGGTCGCCCTGCTGCAGGGGGTGAAGGGCATCGAGACGGTGCGCTTCCAGGCGCGCGACGTGGTGCGGCGCGATCTCGTCGCGCGCATCGTCGAAGCCTACGACCGCGCCGGCAGGGGCGAGGCCGAGCGCGGTTCGCCCGCGGGGGCGCAGAAGCCATGAGCCCGGACCGACCACGAGGCGAGCCGGCTCAGGCCGCAGCCGAGGCGGGCGTTGCCGAGGATCCGGAGCCACCCTCTCGGCGCGACAGCCCCGCAGGGCTCGTGCTCGATGTCCTGGAGGAGGCCGGCGACTGGTCGCGGGTGCCCGGCCGCGAGGCCGAAATCCGCGCGGCGGCGGCCGCCCTGTGCCGGCACCCGGAGGCGAAAGCGGGCGCCGGGCGCGCGGCGACGATCGTCCTCACCGACGACGCCAGCGTGCGCAAGCTCAACGGTGCCTATCGCGGCAAGGACCAGGCGACCAACGTGCTGTCATTCCCGTTCGAGGCGCCGCCGGGCACGGGCGACGAGACCGCGCGCGACTACCTGGGCGACGTCGTGCTCGCCGCCGAGACCGTGCTGCGCGAGGC
Source organism: Hyphomicrobiaceae bacterium (assembly GCA_033764875.1). Lineage (GTDB taxonomy): Bacteria > Pseudomonadota > Alphaproteobacteria > Rhizobiales > Hyphomicrobiaceae > AWTP1-13. The sequence continues at coordinate 40,551 of JANRIO010000025.1, forward strand.
GGACGAGATGGGCGTTCCTCCCGGGCACCACCTGCAGCATCTCGTCATCCACGGCCTTCTCCACCTGCTGGGCTTCGACCACGTCGAGGACGGGGAGGCGGAGGCGATGGAGGCGATCGAGACCGAGGTGCTGAAGGGCATCGGCATCGCCGATCCCTATGCCGCGTGAGATCGATGACAACGAGGAGGCCGCGCCGGACCGGCGCCATGGCGCGAGTATGAAGATGAGTGCGAAATCCGAACCCGGCGACCGGGGGGCCGGGCCGCAACCGACACCCGAAGCGCCGCCGCAAGGCGAGACGAACCTCGGATGGCTGGCGGCGCTGCGCGCGCGTCTGGGGCTGCCCGGCGCACCGACGCTCAGGGCGACGCTCGAGGACGCGCTGCGCCGGTCGGGCGACGGCCAGGCGTTCTCGACGGAGGAGCGCGAGATGCTGCTGCGCATCCTGCGCTTTGGAGCCCTGCGCGTCGTCGACGTCATGGTGCCGCGCGCCGACATCATCGCCGTGGACGAGAACGAGCCGGTGCACGAGCTGCTGCGCACGCTCGATGCCGCCGGGGTGTCGCGGGTGCCGCTGTTCCGCGAGACGCTCGATGATCCGCGCGGCATGGTGCACGTCAAGGACCTGGTGCGCTGGATGATGGCGGCGGCGCTCAACCGGCCGGCCATCGAGGGCTACCAGGCGCCGCTCACGGCGCGGCCGGGGGCGACCGACCGGCCGACACCGCCGGCCGCCAGCGAAGCGGGGCGGGCAACGCCCGACCTCGCCCGCATCGATCTTGCCAAGCCGATCGCGGCGACGAAGCTGAAGCGGCCGGTGCTCTACGTGCCGCCCTCGATGCCCGCCGCCAACCTGCTGATCCGGATGCAGACGAGCCATATCCACATGGCGCTGGTGGTCGACGAGTACGGCGGCACGGACGGGCTCGTCACCATCGAGGACCTGGTCGAGCAGATCGTCGGCGACATCGCGGACGAGCACGACGAGGCGGAGGACGCCTACATCGCGGCGGACGCCAAGCAGGGCCTGGTCACGGCGGCGCGGACGCCGGTGAAGGAGCTCGAGGAGCACCTGGGCGTCACGCTGCTGACCCCGGAGGAGGCGGAGGACATCGACACGCTCGGCGGGCTGGTGTTCTCGATCGTCGGCCGGGTGCCGGCGCGCGGCGAGCTCATCCGGCACCCTTCGGGGGTGGAGTTCGAGGTGCTCGACGCGGACCCGCGGCGGATCAAGAAGCTTAGGGTGCACCTGCCACGCGCCGCCACGGCCCACGTCGCGCCCGGCGTCAAGGGCGATTGAGCGGACGGCACGGATGCCTCAGGGCGCCATGGCCAGACCGCATTGGGCTGACTATGGTCGCCGCATGACGCCCGTCCATCCCTCGAGCCTGCGCACCGCGCGCTCCTCGCTGACGCTCGCCGTGCCGCTGCTGCGCGCGATGGTGAGCGAGCTCGACGGCTGGCGCCGACGGGCGCTGGCTTTCGCGGCCGGCGGCGCCTCGGTGCTGGCGATGGCGCCGTTCTTCGCCTTTCCGGTGCTGTGGCTGACGCTGCCGATCCTGGTCTGGCTGATCGAGGCCGAGCCCGTGCAGACACCCGAGGAGGACCTTGCGGGTCCCGGCGCGCGTTGGCTTTGGCTGAGGCATCCCGCCTGGCGCGGGGCGGAGGCCGGATGGTGGTTCGGCTTCGGGTACTTCTTCGCCGGCCTGATCTGGATCGGCGAGGCATTCCTGGTCGAGGTCAACGTGTTCTCGGCGCTGCTGCCGGTGACGGTGTCCGGGCTGCCGGCGCTGCTTGCGCTGTTCTGGGGGGTGGCGGCCGGAATCGCCGCGCTGCCGAAGGTGTCGACGGGAACCCGCGTCCTCGTGCTCGCGGTCACGCTGCCGCTGGCTGAGTATCTGCGCGGGCACATCTTCACGGGGTTCCCGTGGAACGTCATCGGCTATGCGCTCACCCACCCGCTGCCGCTCGCTCAGAGTGCGGCTTTCGTCGGCATCTACGGCCTCAGCATCGCGGCGGTGCTGATCTTCGGGCTGCCGCTCGTCATGGCGGCCGGCGCCGCGGAGGGGCGCAAGGGCCGCGCTCTGCGCCTGGCGGCGCTCGCCACCGGGCTCGTGCCCCTGCTGCTGCTGCTCGGGCTGGGGCAATGGCGCCTGTCGGGGCCGCCGGAGGCGCCGCTTGCCGGCGTGCGCGTGCGCATCGTGCAGCCGAGCATCCTGCAGAGCGAGAAGTGGCGGCCGGAGCACCAGGAGCGCATCTTCGAGGAGCACATGGCGCTGTCCGTCACGGCGCCGTCGGGCGCGCGCGATGACCTCGCCGGCATCACGCACGTGATCTGGCCGGAGGCGGCGATGCCGTTCCTGCCGCTCGACTACCCGGTCGTCACGGAGCGCATCGGGCGCATGCTGACGGCCTCGAGCGTGCTGATTGCGGGAGGACTGAGGGCGGAGTACGCGGGCGAGGGGCCGGCGCGGCGGCGCAGCTCGGTGTTCAACTCCATCCTGGTGTTCGCGCACGGAGGCACGCTCGCCGGCGTCTACGACAAGATCCACCTGGTTCCGGGCGGGGAGTACATTCCGTTCCGTCCGCTGCTCGAGGCGATAGGCCTCGGGTCGATCGCGCGCATGCGCGGCGGCTTCGACGCGGGCCCGTCACCGCGGCCGCTGCTCGCCCTGCCGGGCCTTCCGCCGATCGGGCCGCTGGTGTGCTACGAGGCGATCTTCCCCGCGGTCGTGGTGCAGGGGACGCAGCGCCCGGGCGTGCTCGTCAACCTTACGAACGACGGCTGGTTCGGCAACTCGACCGGCCCGCGCCAGCACTTCCACCAGGCGCGGATCCGTGCCGTGGAGGAGGGGCTGCCGCTGTTGCGCTCGGCCAACAACGGCATCTCGGCCGCCTTCGATGCCTACGGACGGCTGCTCGGCAGCCTGGACATGAACGTCAAGGGCACGCTGGACGTGGACCTGACACCGGCTCTGAGCCCGCCGCCCTACGCCCGTTACGGAGACTTCGCCTTTTTCGCCGGCATCGGCGGGATGGTGCTGCTCCTGCTCTGGCGGCGGCAGTAGACGGAGGGCTGGGCGGCGGCAAGCGGCACCTGCGGTTGACGCTGCCGGCATCTGCACCTAGTACTTGCGGCTCAATGCGTAACGAGTATCGAGGTTTGCACCATGTCGCGTGATCTGGCAGTCGCACAAGAGACTGACGGGGAAGAGAAAGGGTCGCGCCGGCCCAACCCCATCGATGTGCATGTCGGCAGCCGGGTGCGCTTCCGCCGCATGCTGCTGGGCATGAGCCAGGAGAAGCTTGCCGAGAAGCTCGGCCTGACGTTTCAACAGATTCAGAAATATGAGAAGGGAATCAATCGGATAGGCGCAAGCCGCTTGTTCGATCTGGCGCAGGTCCTGTCGGTTCCGGTGCAGTTCTTCTACGAGGAGGCCCCGGTCAACGGCGCCGAGGCGCCACAGCTGATGCCGGTGGGCTTTGGCGAGAGCGGGCCGGAGACCTCCATCGTCGAGTTCCTCAAGAGCCGCGACGGGCTCGAGCTCAACAAGGCTTTCGTCCGCATACACGACGTGAAGGCCCGCCGGGCCATCGTGGACCTGGTGCGCAGCTTGGCCAACGTCGACGTGGTCGAGGGGCAGGCCCCGGGCTGAGCCCCGGCAAAACGTCGCAGGCGGCGGCCCTGCCCGCCGCTCTGCCTCGCCGCCCATGCCCAGCCGCGGCCCGCCTCGTCAGGCGCTGCGGGGCGGCGTTGGCCATCCTCCGTCCCACTCCTGAATTTGCTCTCGGTTAATCCCGGCGCGCGCGCGGAAAGCCCCTCGCGGCGCCCAACTGTGGCGCGCCGGGCCTCTCACAGCCGGTGGGAAGCCTCCGGCGCGCGGGCGCCTTTGCTGGGACGCCTCCCACGGGCACTGCCGAGCGCGATCATGATCTTGACCCCTGCAGCAAAGGCTGCAAAAACCACCGCCACCCGCATTTTTTCGACCATCGAGGGAAGAAAACCCAGTGTCCCGCAAGAATTATCTGTTCACCAGCGAATCCGTGTCCGAAGGCCATCCGGACAAGGTGGCAGATCAGATCTCGGATGCAATCCTTGACGCGTTCATCGCCAACGACGTCAAGCTCGGTATCGCCGACAAGAGCGCGATCAACACGCGGCTCGGCTGCGAGACGCTGGTGACCACCGACAAGGTCGTGATCGCCGGCGAAGGTCGCGGGCAGGCGCCGCTGTTCAAGGTCTACGACAGCCACCAGCACGCGGGCAGCAAGGAAGCGCGCATCAACCGTGAGCTGATCAGCCAGATCGCGCGCGGCGTGATCAAGGACATCGGCTACGACCAGGTCGGCTTCTCCTTCCACGGCGCGGATATCGAGGTGCTGCTGCACGGCCAGTCGCCCGACATCGCCATGGGCGTCGACGAGAAGCAGGGCGAGGAGGGCGCGGGCGACCAGGGCATGATGTTCGGCTTCGCCTGCACCGACAGCGAGGCCTACGAGAAGAACTCGTTCATGCCGGCGCCGGTCTACTTCTCGCACAAGATCCTGCAGGTGCTCTCGGACGCGCGGCGCGGAAAGCACGCCAAGTACAAGCTCCCGCACCTTCTGCCCGACGCCAAGAGCCAGGTGACGATCAAGTACGAGGACGGCAAGGCGGTGGGGGCGGCGAAGGTCGTCGTCTCGACCCAGCACGAGAAGTCCAACGGCAAGGGCAGCGACTACACGCCCGAGATGATCAAGGAGATGATCGGCGACGCCGTGGCGTCGGCGCTGCCGGCGGGCTGGATGCCGAAATCGGGCGCGGACTTCCTGGTCAACCCGACGGGCAACTTCGTCGTCGGCGGGCCCGATGGCGACTGCGGCCTCACGGGCCGGAAGATCATCGTCGACACCTACGGCGGCTACGCGCCGCACGGGGGCGGCGCCTTCTCCGGCAAGGACCCGACGAAGGTGGACCGCTCGGCGGCCTATGCCGCGCGCTACCTGGCCAAGAACGTGGTCGCGGCCGGACTGGCCGACCGCTGCATGATCCAGGTCGCCTATGCGATCGGGCGCCCCGAGCCGATGTCGCTGCTGGTCGACACGCAGGGCACCTCGAAGCACGGTGCGGAGCTCGATGCCCAGCTCGAGAAGGTGCTGGCCGAGCTGTTCCCGCTCAGGCCCACCAACATCCGCCGCAAGCTCGAGCTGAACAAGCCCGTCTATCAGCGCACGGCGGCCTACGGCCACTTCGGCCGCGCGCCCGACGCCGACGGCGGCTTCTCGTGGGAGAAGACGGACCTGGCGGCCGCCATCAAGAAGGCGCTCGGCTGAGAGACGTGCGCCGGAGCCACGTGGAGCGGTCCCGCGGTGTCGCGTGGCCGCTCTTTTCGTATCAGCGGCCGTGGCCAGGACTTGGCCGGCGTGGATCCCGGCCAAGAGCGCGGCAGGGTAGGACAGGCGGCATCCACCATGGTGTCGGGCGAGACTGAGGTTGGGCCGCAGGACGCGGCGCCGGGCGATGGGGCTGGCGGGGCTGGGCATGAGCTGCGCTCGTTCGGCCGCCGCCGCGGGCGCAAGCTGAGCCCGCGGCAACAGCACCTCGTCGAGACACTGCTGCCGCGCCTCGCGATCGATCTGGCGCAGCCGGCCCCCGACAGGCTCGCCGACCTGCTCGGGGCTGGCGTCGGCGAGGTCTGGCTCGAGATCGGCTTCGGCGGCGGCGAGCACCTGCTCTGGCAGGCGCGGCAGACCGCGCAGGTCGGCATCATCGGCTGCGAGCCGTTTCTCGACGGCCTCGTCAAGGTGCTGGCGGCGATCGATGACGCCAAGGGCGGCCTTGGTAACGTCCGTCTGCACGGCGACGATGCCCGGCCGCTGCTGCGCTGGCTGCCGGATGCGAGCCTGGCTCGGGCCTTCATCCTGTTCCCCGATCCGTGGCCCAAGGCGCGGCACCGCAAGCGGCGGCTGGTGTCGGAGGCGAGCCTGCGCGAGCTGGCGCGGGCGATGCGGCCCGGGGCCGAGCTGAGGCTTGCGACCGACATCTCCGACTACGCCCGGCACATGCTGATCGCGATCGCGCGGGAGGGAAGCTTCCGCTGGACCGCGACAGGCCCCGACGACTGGCGCCAGCGTCCGCCGGACTGGCCGCCAACCCGCTACGAGGCGAAGGCGCTGCGGGAAGGGCGCAAGCCCGCCTACCTGAGCTTCGCGCGCCGCTGATGCCGGGGGATTTCATTCCGCCGACGGTCATCCCATATCCGGGAAATGGAGGGACGCGGACGGGCCCGGATGGCGCACGCAGCGCGCAATTCCTGCTTGCAAACCGGGTATCTGCCGCCTATTATCGGTGCGCTCATGATCATCTCAACTTCGAGAGTGGGCCCCGTCCGGGTCCGCTCTTTTTGTTTTGGGTCCGCGCGTGAGCGCCTGTGAGCGGAGCTGAAGTTTCTTGATCGACGGGCAATCCGACGGCGAGCGCGAGAAGGCCGAGAGGCGTTTCGTCTCCGAGACGGGACTGGCGGCTCAGATCGCAGCCCTTGCCGAGCCTGTCATCGCCGATCTCGGCTTCAGGCTCGTGCGGGTGACCCTCTCGGGTCGCGACGGGGTGACCGTGCAGATCATGGCCGAGCGCCCCGACGGCATGCTGACCGTCGAGGAGTGCGCAATCATCTCGCGCAACCTCTCGCCGGTTCTCGATGCCAGCGATCCGATCGCAGGGCACTACACCCTCGAGGTGTCCTCGCCCGGCATCGACCGCCCGCTCGTGCGTCCGTCCGATTTCGACGATTGGGCAGGCTACGAGGCCAGGATCGAGATGCGGGAGCTGATCGCGGGCCGCAAGCGCTTCCGCGGCATGCTCGAGGGGACGGAAGGCGACGAGCTCAGGATCGAGGTCGATCTCGGGGGCGAGCTCGGCAAGCAGGTGGTCGGTCTGCCGATCGCGCAGGTGGGGGAAGCGAAGCTCGTGCTGACAGACGAGCTCATCCGCGAGGCCCTCAGGCGCGCCAAGCAGGCCAAGAAGGGCGGCGCCGCCACGGACACTGCGCCGATGGACGGTGCGCCGATGGATGAAGGCGATTTGGAAGGCGGAGATCAGTAGGTCATGGCCCAGGCAGGCATCAGCGCCAACAGGCTCGAGCTGCTGCAGATCGCGGACGCGGTCGCGCGCGAGAAGGTGATCGATCGCAAGATCGTCATCGCGGCGATGGAGGATGCGATCCAGAAGGCGGCGAAGTCGCGCTACGGCGCGGAGAACGACATCCGCTGCGAGATCGACCCCAGGACCGGCGAGACGAAGCTCACCCGGGTGATCCAGGTGGTCGAGACGGTCGAGAACGACTCCACCCAGATGACGGTGAAGGAGGCGCAGCGGCGCAAGCCCGACGCCAAGATCGGGGACGAGCTGACCGAGACGCTGCCCCCCCTCGACTTCGGGCGCGTGGCCGCGCAGAACGCCAAGCAGGTGATCGTGCAGAAGGTGCGCGACGCCGAGCGCGAGCGCCAGTTCAACGAGTACAAGGACCGCATCGGCGAGATCGCCAACGGCACCGTGAAGCGCGTCGAGTACGGCAACGTGATCGTCGACCTGGGCCGAGCCGAGGGCATCATCCGGCGCGACGAGATGATCCCGCGCGAGAACGTGCGCCTCGGCGACCGCATCCGTTCCTACATCTACGACGTGCGCCGCGAGCAGCGGGGACCGCAGATCTTTCTGTCGCGCGCCAAGCCCGAGTTCATGTCGAAGCTGTTCGCGCAGGAGGTGCCGGAGGTCTACGACGGCATCGTCAAGATCGTCGCCGTGGCGCGCGATCCGGGCTCGCGCGCCAAGATCGCGGTGACCTCCAAGGACAAGGCCATCGACCCCGTCGGTGCCTGCGTGGGCATGCGCGGCCAGCGCGTGCAGGCGGTGGTGGCCGAGCTGCAGGGCGAGAAGGTCGACATCATCCAGTACCCCGACAAGGACGACGCGGCGACGTTCGTCGTCAACGCGCTGGCGCCCGCCGAGGTGGCCAAGGTGGTGCTCGACGACGACACCAACCGCATCGAGGTGGTGGTGCCGGAGAGCCAGCTGTCGCTCGCCATCGGCCGGCGCGGCCAGAACGTGAGGCTCGCCTCGCAGCTCACCGGCTGGGATATCGACATCCTCACCGAGCAGGAGGAGAGCGAGCGGCGGCAGAAGGAGTTCACCGAGCGCTCGAGCCTGTTCATGGAGGCGCTCGACGTCGACGAGGTGATCGCGCAGCTGCTCGCCACGGAAGGCTTCGAGACGGTGCAGGAGGTGGCCTTCGTCGACGCGAGCGAGATCGCGCACATCGAGGGCTTCGACGAGGACACTGCCACCGAGATCCAGACCCGCGCGCGCGAGTTCCTGGAGCGGCAGGAGGCGGAGCGCGATGCGCGACGCAAGGAGCTCGGCGTCGCCGACGAGGTCGGCCGGATCGCCGGCGTCACCACCGCCATGCTGGTCGCCTTCGGCGAGAACGACATGAAGACGGTGGAGGATCTGGCTGGCGCCACACCCGACGACCTCGTCGGGTGGACCGAGCGCCGGAAGGAGAAGGATTCCGAGCCCGTCCGGCACAAGGGCGTGCTCGACGGCTTCGAGATCGACCGCAAGGGTGCGGAGGAGATGATCATGGCGGCGCGAATCGCGGCCGGCTGGGTCACCAAGGAAGACCTCGAGAAGATGAAGCTGGAGCAGGAGGCGGCGGCAGCCGCCGCAGCCGCTGCTGCGGCCGCCGCGGCGGCAGCCCCGACCGCTACGGCCAAGGCCTAGCAATGGGGCGGGCCGGACACAGGAATGATGGAGAACGGCGACACGGTCGAGCCTGACGCACTGGGCCCGGAGACGGGCCCGGTGAGGCTGTGCGCGGTGTCGCGCGCTCACAAGACACCCGACGAGATGATCCGGTTCGTCGCCGACCCCGAGGGGGTGATCGTGCCGGACCTCAGTCGGCGCCTGCCCGGCCGGGGGGTATGGGTCGAGGCCACCCGCGGCAGGCTAGAAGAGGCCCTGCGCAAAGGCGTTTTTGCGAGGAGTCTCAAGCGGAAAGTCACGGTGCCGGAGGATCTTCCGGCGCGCCTCGAGCGGCTGCTCGCCCGGCGGGTTGGGGAGGCGCTGAGCCTTGCCAACAAGGCCGGCCTGGTGGTGGCGGGATTCGGCAAGGTCGAGGAGCTGATCGGCAAGGGCCGCGCGGCCGTCCTGCTGCATGCCAGCGACGGCGCGCTGGACGGGGCGGGCAAGCTTGACGGCCGGTTCCGGGCGGCCTGCGCTGCCACAGACACCGAGCCGAAAATCCTTAATGAGTTGACTTCCGAGGAAATGAGCTTGGCGTTGGGGCGCATGAATGTGGTACATGCTGCAGCCACAGAGGGCGGAGCCACCCGGCGCTTAATTTTCGAGGCGGGGCGGCTGAGGCACTTCCGGACAGCCGGCAGCGACGGCGTGGCGACGGTCCGGGGTCGAGACACGACGGCGGCGCCGTCAATCTCAACGGGTGACGGCGGCGGATCCGCCGACAAGACGGAAGATCGACGGCACGAGCCGTCGATCGGCGTTGGAGAAAAAGGGCGTAGATGAGCGAGACGAACGAAACCGCCGACAAGACCTTGCGCACCGAGCGCAAGCCGCTGAGCCTGAAGCGCACCGTGGAATCCGGCCACGTGCGCCAGAGCTTCAGCCATGGCCGTTCGAAGTCCGTGGTCGTCGAGAAGAAGAAGAAGCGGACGATCAATGCGCCCGGCGAGGCCGAGGAGGGTCGCGGCGCCGAGGGCGCCCCCGTCGCCGAGCAGGCCCAGCGGGTGGTGCCCGACACGGCGCGCGGCGCCGGCGGCCTGTCGACCGACGAGATGGATGCGCGCACGCGCGCGCTGCGCGCCGAGCGCGAGCGGGCGGAGGCCGAGGCGCGCGAGCGCGAGCGGCTGGCCGCGCAGCAGGAGCCGGTGGCGGTCGCACCGCCCGTGCAGCCGGAGACGCCCCTGGCGGCGGCACCCGAGCCGCAGCCGGACGTGAAGGCCGAGGCCCGGCCCGAGCCGCCGCCGCCGCAACCGGCGCCGACGCAAGCGCCGCCCGTGCAGAAGCGGCCGGAAGCGAGGCCGGCGGCGCCCGCGACCACGGTCGCCAAGGGCGACGAGAAGCCTGCGGGCGGGGCCGTCAACATGTCCGGCTTCGTGCTCAAGGGCGGCGACGATCCGCGCCGGCCGCCGGTGATCGAGACGAAGCGGCCGACGAAAGGCTTCGAGCCGTCGAAGGGGCCCGAGGTCGTCAAGCGGATCGAGCCGCAGGTGAAGCGCCGCGCCGTCGAGGCGGAGGCGGAGGAGGAAGAGTCACGCGCCAAGAAGAAGGGCGGCGTGAAGGGCGCGGTGAAGAGCCCGGTGAAGGCCGGCGAGGAGCGCCGCGAGCGCACCAAGCTCACCATCAACAACGCCTTCGACGAGGCGCAGCGCGAGCGCTCGCTCGCCTCCCTCAAGCGCCGCCGCGAGCGCGAGAAGATGCGCCAGATGGGCATCGTGCAACCGCGGGACAAAGTCATGCGCGAGGTGATCATTCCCGAGGTGATCACCATCCAGGAGCTCGCCAACCGCATGACGGAGCGCTCCGTGGACGTGATCAAGCTGCTGATGCAGCAGGGCGCGATGCACAAGATCAACGACGTCATCGACGCCGACACGGCCGAGCTGATCGTGCGCGAGTTCGGGCACACGCCCAAGCGCGTCTCCGAATCGGATGTCGAGGAGGGCCTGATCGGCGCCTCCGAGATGGACGAGGACTCGCTCGAGCCGCGGGCACCGGTCGTCACCATCATGGGCCACGTCGACCACGGCAAGACATCGCTGTTGGACGCCATCCGCTCGGCCAACGTGGCGGCCGGCGAGGCCGGCGGCATCACCCAGCACATCGGCGCCTACCAGGTGTCGGTGCCGAGCGGCGGCGAGGTCACCTTCATCGATACGCCTGGCCATGAGGCGTTCACGGCCATGCGCGCGCGCGGCGCCAAGGTGACCGACATCGTGGTGCTCGTGGTCGCCGCCGACGACGGCGTCATGCCGCAGACGGTGGAGGCCATCAACCACGCCAAGGCGGCAGGCGTGCCGATGATCGTGGCCATCAACAAGATCGACAAGCCGGGCGTCGACCCCAACCGGGTGCGCACCGAGCTGCTGCAGCACGAGGTGATCGTCGAGAGCATGTCGGGCGAGACGCTCGAGGTGGAGGTCTCCGCCCTGAAGCGGATCAACCTCGACAAGCTGCTCGAGGCGATCCACCTGCAGGCGGAGCTGCTCGACCTGAGGGCCAATCCCAATCGCTCGGCCGAGGGCGTGGTGATCGAGGCCAAGCTCGAGCGCGGCCGCGGTCCCGTCGGCACGGCGCTGGTCCAGCGCGGTACGCTGCACGTGGGCGACATCGTCGTGGCCGGCAAGGCGTGGGGCCGCGTGCGCGCCCTCATCGACGACCGCGGCGACAGCGTCAACTGGGCGGGCCCCTCGGAGCCCGTCGAGATCCTCGGCTTCGATACGGCGCCCGAGGCGGGCGATCCCTTCGCCGTCGTCGAGAGCGAGGGCCGCGCCCGCGAGATCACCGACTACCGCGTCAGAAAGCGGCGTCAGACGCTGGGCTCGGCGGGCACGGCCCGCACGCTCGAGCAGATGATGCAGCAGCTGAAAGAAGCCGGGCGCTCGGAGTTCCCGCTCGTCGTCAAGGGCGACGTGCAGGGCTCGGTCGAGGCCATCGCCGGCTCGCTGAAGAAGGTCGGCAACGACGAGGTCGAGGCCCGCATCGTGCACTCCGGCGTCGGCGGCATCACCGAGAGCGACATCGCGCTCGCCAATGCCTCCAAGGCCATCGTCATCGGCTTCAACGTGCGCGCCAACGCGCAGGCGAAGGCTGCAGCCGACCAGACCGGCGTCGAGATCCGCTACTACAACATCATCTACGATCTGGTGGATGACGTTAAGAAGGCGATGTCGGGCCTGCTCGCTCCCACCGTGCGCGAGGTGTTCCTCGGCAATGCGGAGATCCTGGAGGTGTTCAACATCTCCAAGATCGGCAAGGTCGCGGGCTGCCGCATCAGCGAGGGCAAGGTCGAGCGCGGGGCCAAGGTGCGCCTCATCCGCGACAACGTCGTGATCCACGAGGGCACGCTGTCGACGCTGAAGCGCTTCAAGGACGAGGTGAAGGAGGTGCCGGCCGGACAGGAGTGCGGCATGGCCTTCGCCAACTACCAGGACATCCGCGCCGGCGACGTCATCGAGTGCTACAACGTCGAGACCATCGCCCGCTCGCTGTGATCCACTGAGCCGCCGAGCTCGAGGCTGCCGCCAAACTCCCACCCTCTCCCCCTAGCGGGGAGAGGGAGCCCGTTCCCCTCTCCCAGCCTTCGGTGGAGACGGCCATGGGATTGGGGCGGCGGCTCGCCAATCACTTTCGCAATTCATCGCTCCCATCGATTCTCGCCATGTCCCGCCGGTCCCAGAGCAAGTTCAGCAAATCCCAGCCGCAGAGCGGCCCCTCGCAGCGGCAGCTGCGCGTGGGCGAGCTGGTGCGGCATGCGCTCGCCGAGATGCTGTCGCGCGGGGAGATCCACGACGAGGTGCTCGCCCGGCACGTGGTGACGGTGCCGGAGGTGCGCATGACGCCCGACCTGCGGCTTGCCACCGTCTATGTGATGCCGCTCGGGGGCAAGGACATCCCGGCGGTGCTGGAGGCGCTCGAGCGGCACAAGCGCTACATCCGCGGCGAGGTTGCGCACGCCGTGAACCTCAAGTTCGCCCCCGACGTCCGCTTCATGGCGGACGAGACCTTCGAGGAAGCCGACCGCATCGACCAGCTGCTTGCCTCCGAGAAGGTGCGCAAGGACGTGGAAAACTAGCTCCTTCCGGATTCCCAAAGCCATGGCACGCAGAAAAAAGGGCAACCCGGTCAACGGGTGGCTGATCCTCGACAAGCCCCGGGGCATGACCTCGACGCAGGCGGTCGGCTTCGTGCGCCGCGCGTTCAACGCGCAGAAGGCGGGCCATGCCGGCACGCTCGATCCGCTGGCGACGGGCGTGCTGCCCATCGCCATGGGCGAGGCGACCAAAACCGTGCCCTACGCGGTGGAGGGCGAGAAGCACTACCGCTTCACGGTGCGCTGGGGGGCGGAGACCAATACCGACGACAGCGAGGGCGAGACCGTCGTGCGCAGCGAGGCCAGGCCGTCGCGCGCCGAGATCGAGGCCGCCATCCCCGGCTTCGTCGGCGAGATCAGCCAGGTGCCGCCGGCATTCTCGGCGATCAAGATCGATGGCGCGCGCGCCTACGACCTGGCGCGGGCGGGCGAGGAGGTCGTGCTCGAGGCGCGCATCGTCTCGGTCGACAGCCTGAGCCTCGTCGACATGCCGGACGCGGCCACGGCCGTGTTCGAGGCGCGCTGCGGCAAGGGCACCTACGTGCGCGCGATCGCCCGCGACATGGGACGGGTGCTGGGCTGCCACGGGCACATCATTGCGCTGCGGCGCACGCAGGTCGGGGCCTTCGCGGAAGGGGATGCGGTCAGCGTCGAGGAGCTGGAGGCGGCGGCCGAGGCGGGGCCTGAGGCGCTGGAGACGCTGATCAGCCCCATCGAGACGGCGCTGCGCGACCTCATCGAGCTCAGCGTCGGGCAGAACGACGCCGCGCGCCTGCTGCGCGGGCAGACGGTGCTGATCCGCGGCCGCGACGCGCCGCACTCGGCCGGGGCCACCTATGCAACCTGCAAGGGCCACCTGATCGCCGTGGGCGAGATCGAGAAGGGCGAGCTGCGCCCTATCCGGGTGTTCAATTTCTCCGGACAATCCTAGGGCGAGACCGCCCTGACGCCCACGGCGGATGCCCGGGATTTCGCTCGCCATCGGCGGGCGATCGTGTATAAACGCGCCAACCTTGCCGGCTATGCGCCGCAGGGCCCTTGCGACCCGGCTGGACGACATCCCGGCCACGGCCGCCCAAGCTCCCTCACAGCTCCGTCACGCTTCGCGGACCGGGCGGGGGTGCATCTCACTCAATCGGAAAGGACGAACCCGATGTCGCTGAGCTCAGAGCGCAAGCAGCAGCTTATCAAGGAATACGCCGGCAAGAAGAACGACACCGGCTCGCCGGAGGTGCAGATCGCCCTGTGGACGGAACGCATCAACCAGCTCACCGATCACTTCAAGGCGCACAAGAACGACAACCATTCTCGCCGCGGCCTGCTCAAGATGGTGAGCGCGCGGCGTTCGCTGCTGGACCACCTCAAGTCGAAGGACGAGGGACGCTACCAGCGGATCATCGAGCGTCTGGGCATCCGTCGCTGACGGAGGGACGGGGCATCGCGCCGGCTAAGCCGACGATCCGGCGCCCGGCGTGCTCCACCCCATCCCGCAACCTGGACATCGCACAACGTGGCGCCCGCACCGATGGGGCGTCACGCCGGCTCTGCCGCTAGCGGGTCCGCCTGCAACCGGCCAAGCCTACTGAAGGCGTCAGGACGACGCCGGGACGGGCCTATCGCATCGAGTGGCCGCGCGCGAAACCCAAGCGCGGCTTGCCGGGCCTGCCGAGGAGCGAAGGCGCAAGGGGCGCTTTCGACAACGAGAAACGAGACGAAAAACATGTTCCAAACACATCGCGTGGAAGTCGAGTGGGGCGGCCGGAAGCTGTCCCTGGAAACCGGCCGCATTGCCCGACAGGCCGATGCCGCAGTGGTGGCGCAGTACGGCGAGACGAGCGTGCTCGCCACAGTGGTCTACAACAGAACCGTGAAGCCCGGTGTCGACTTCTTCCCGCTGACCGTCAACTACCAGGAGAAGACCTACGCCGCCGGCAAGATCCCGGGCGGCTACTTCAAGCGCGAGGGACGGCCCACGGAGAAGGAGACGCTCACCTCGCGCCTCATCGACCGGCCCATCCGTCCGCTGTTCGTCGACGGTTTCAAGAACGAGACGCAAGTGGTCGTGACCGTGCTCTCGCACGACATGGAGAACGATCCCGACATCCTCGGCATGGTGGCGGCATCGGCCGCGCTCACCATCTCGGGCGTGCCGTTCCTCGGACCGATCGGGGCCGCGCGCGTCGGCTTCATCGAGGGGCAGTACGTGCTCAACCCGATGATCGACGAGATGTCCTCGAGCGATCTCGACCTCGTCGTCGCCGGCACGGGCGACGCGGTGATGATGGTGGAATCGGAGGCCAAGGAGCTCTCCGAGAAGCAGATGCTGGATGCCGTCATGTTCGGCCACCGCAGCTTCCAGCCGATCATCGAGGCGGTGATCAAGCTTGCCGAGAAGGCGGCCAAGGATCCCTTCGACTTCCAGGCGCCCGACAAGTCCAAGTACATCGACAAGGTGAAGGAGGTGGCCGAGGCCGATCTGCGCAAGGCGTTCGCCACGCCCGAGAAGCAGAAGCGGCAGGACCTGGTGGCCCAGGCGCGCAGCAAGGTGAAAGAGCTGCTGCCGGCGGGCGCCGACTCCAACGAGGCGGTGCTGCTCGACAGCGTGTTCAAGGGCCTCGAGTCCGATATCGTGCGCGGCGACATCATCAAGACCAGCCGGCGCATCGACGGCCGCGACCTGACCACCGTGCGCCCGATCCGCTCCGAGGTGCACGTGCTGCCGCGTACGCACGGCTCGGCGCTGTTCACGCGCGGCGAGACGCAGGCGATCGTCGTCGCCACGCTCGGCACTGGCGAGGACGAGCAGTACATCGAGGCGCTGGAGGGAACGCGCAAGGAGCGCTTCCTGCTGCACTACAACTTCCCGCCCTACTCCGTGGGCGAGACCGGCCGCATGGGCTCGCCGGGGCGCCGCGAGATCGGCCACGGCAAGCTCGCCTGGCGCGCCGTGCACCCGCTGCTGCCCGACCACGCCGAGTTCCCCTACACGATCCGCGTCGTGTCGGAGATCACGGAATCCAACGGCTCCTCGTCGATGGCGACCGTGTGCGGCACCTCGCTGGCGCTGATGGACGCCGGCGTGCCGCTGAAGCGGCCCGTCGCCGGCATCGCCATGGGCCTGATCAAGGAGGGCAACAGCTTCGCCGTGCTCTCCGACATCCTGGGTGACGAGGATCATCTCGGCGACATGGACTTCAAGGTGGCCGGCACCGAGAAGGGCGTGACATCGCTGCAGATGGACATCAAGATCGCGGGCATCACGGAAGAGATCATGCGCGTGGCGCTCGATCAGGCGAACGCCGGCCGCTTGCACATCCTCGGCGAGATGGCGAAGGCGCTCACGGGCGCCCGCGAGGAGCTCGGCGAGCACGCCCCGCGCATCGAGACCATCAAGATCCCGGTCGACAAGATCCGCGAGGTGATCGGCTCGGGCGGCTCCGTGATCCGCGACATCGTCGCGACCAGCGGCGCCAAGGTCGACATCGAGGACGACGGCACCGTCAAGATCGCCGCCGCCAAGCGCGAGGCGATCGAGGCGGCACTGGCCCGCATCCGCGGCATCACCTCGGAGCCCGAGGTCGGCATGATCTACAAGGGCAAGGTCGTGAAGGTGATGGAGTTCGGCGCCTTCGTGAACTTCTTCGGTCCCAAGGACGGCCTCGTGCACATCTCCCAGCTCACGCAAGGGCGGCCGGAGACGGTCGGCGAGGTGGTGAAGGAGGGCCAGGAGGTCTACGTGAAGCTGCTCGGCTTCGACGACCGCGGCAAGGTGCGGCTCTCCATGAAGATCGTCGACCAGACGACCGGCAAGGAGATCCCGCGCGCGGAAGGCGAGCCCGAGGAGCAGTTCGAGAGCCGGCCGCCGCGCCGCGACCGCGATCGCGGTGGCGACCGGGGCGGGCGCGACCGCGGGCCCCGCCGCGAGCGGGGCTAAGCCCTCCCACACAGCTGATCCGAAGATCTATGCCGCGCGATGCCCCGCATCGCGCGGCATTTGATTCCGCCTGTAGCCCCGCGCGGGGAGAGGGAGAAGAGGGCGGGTTCCTTCTCCCCGCCCTGACGGGCGGAGAGGCGGGCCCGTAGGGTGCAGGCTGCTCGAGGACCGCGCCTCAGCGGATCGTGAGCGCCAGGCCTTCGAGGGCGGTGCGCGCGAGACGCGTGGTCCAGGTCTCGCCCGGGGCGACGGGCATGGCCTCGGTGAGAGTGCCGGTGGTGACGATCTCGCCCGCCCCGATGGGCTCGCTGCCGGGGACGTGCGCGATGACGCCGAGGCAGTGGCGGATGGCGCTCAGCGGCCCGCCCAGAACGTTGCGTGCGCTGCCCTGGCGCGCGATGCCGGTGTCGCTGGCAAGCGCGATGTCGAAGTCGCCGATCATGTGCAGGCCGGCGACGTGGTCCTTGCTGACGTCGTGGCGGGGGCCGAGCAGCAGGGCGGTGTGCACGCCGCAGGCGGCCACGGCATCGGCGGCCTTGAGCCGCCAGCCGGGGAAGATCGAGTGCACGATCTCGAAGCCGTGCGCCACCCAGTCGATGCAGGCCATGATCTCCTCCTCGACCATGCCGGGGTCGGGCGCGCGGGCGAAGTGCACCGCGATCTCGGGCTCGATGCGCGGCTCGGGAAAGCCGGCAACGGAGAATGTGCCGCCGGTGCCGGCGAGATCGTGCACGGTGTGGGCGTACATGTAGCCCCAGATGGGGGCGGTGATGCCGGCCGCGTCCCAGACTGCGCGATTGGTGAAGCCGATCTTGCGGCCGACGGCCTGCTCGCCGCGGGCCTCGCGCCGCTCGCGCACGAGGCCTGCGATGGCGTAGGCCTCGGCCAGGTCGAAGCCCGGATCGCGCGTCGTGAACGGGGCGACCTGCCGGCCCTGGCCGAGCACGGCCAGCACCTCGTCCGCCACCTCCTCCACGCTCAGCACGCGTCTGCCCTCGCCGGTCATGTGCGCTCCTCCCTGTGCTGTCGCAGTGGACACCATCGCGCCGCAGCCGCCAAGACCCGCGGGGCGCCCGCGCGCGGTGGGCAGCCGGCCCAGATCAGGATCGGGCGGTGTCGGGCAGAGGTTGCGGGCGCTGCCCGCAACCGGTGGTGCAGCGGCCTCAGTAGACGCTGCGGCCGGAGCCCAGCGCCCGCGGCGTGTCGGGCTGCTCGTTGGCGAGGAAGCCGCCGGCCTCGTTGGTGAAGCCGATCACCGAGTAGGCGTCGTCGGGCTCCTCGTTGGGCTTGAAGGCTTCCATCACGGTGTCGGTCTCGCCGCCGACGGCGCGCAGGCCCGTCCGATGGCTCACCCTGACGAGCTTGATGCCGGGCGGGATGCGGAAGGGGGCTGCCTTCTTGCCCTCGAGCGCGAGCTTGAGAAAATTGCCGAAGATGGGAGCTGCAACGTGACCGCCGGTCATGCCCTTGCCCATGGGCCGCGGCGTGTCATAGCCGACGAAGACGCCGACGACGAGATCGGGAGTGTAGCCGACGAACCAGGCGTCCTTCTCGTCGTTGGAGGTGCCGGTCTTGCCGGCGATGGGCACGCCCGGCAGCATTTTGGCGATGACGATGCCGGTGCCGCGCTGGACCACGCCCTCCATGATGGAGGTCATCTGGTAGGCGGTATAGGGATCGATGATCTGGCGGCGCTCGTCGGGCAAATCGGGCTCGGGCTGGTTGGCCCACGCCTCGGCCTTGCAGTTGACGCACTCGCGCTTGTCGTGGCGCCAGATGGTGTGGCCCCAGCGGTCCTGGATGCGATCGATCAGTGTCGGCGTCACCTGCTTGCCGCCGTTGGCCAGCGCCGCGTAGGCTGCCGCCATGCGCACCAGTGTGGTCTCGCCGGCGCCCAGCGACATGGACAGCACCGGCAGCATGTCGTCGTAGACGCCGAAGCGGCGGGAGTACTCGACGATGAGCGGCATGCCCATGTCCTGGGCGAGGCGCACCGTCATCTGGTTGCGCGACTTCTCGATGCCCATGCGCAGGGTCGAGGGACCCATGGCCGAGACGCCG
Organism: Hyphomicrobiaceae bacterium; assembly: GCA_033764875.1. Lineage (GTDB taxonomy): Bacteria > Pseudomonadota > Alphaproteobacteria > Rhizobiales > Hyphomicrobiaceae > AWTP1-13. The sequence continues at coordinate 59,416 of JANRIO010000025.1, forward strand.
TCGTAGTTCTTGGGCGTCCACACCTCCTTGCCGGGGCCCTGGTCCACCTCGATGGGCGCGTCGAGCACGATGGAGGTCGGCTTGTAGCCGTTGTCGAGGGCCGCCGCGTAGACCAGCGGCTTGAAGGAGGAGCCGGGCTGCCGGCGCGCCTGCAGGGCGCGGTCGAACTGGCTGGTGGCGAAGGAGAAGCCGCCGACCACGGCCTGCACGCGGCCGGTGTGGGGATCCATGGCGATGAGGCCGCCGCCGACCTCGGGCACCTGCAGCAGCGACCAGGCCCCTTGCGCCTTGTCCGGGTCCTTGGGGCCGACCCAGACCACGTCGCCGACGGCGAGCACGTCGGTGACGGCCTTGGGCGCCGGCCTGCCATGCACGCGCGCCCATTTCACCTCCTCGTAGGCGATCTCGGCGGCCTCGCGCTCGGCTGCGATCTGGCCGTTGGCCTGCCTCGCCGGACGCAGGCCCACCACCGCCTTGGTCTTGCTGACCTCGATGACGACGCCGAGCCGCCACGGCGCCAGGTCGCTCGGCACATCGATGGCGCTCAGGGTCACGCCCCAGTCGCCGCCGGCGTCGATCCTCTGCACGGGGCCGCGCCAGCCCTTCTCGCGATCGAAGGCGACGAGGCCGTCGATCAGGGCGCGGCGCGCCTTGCGCTGCAGGGCGGGATCGAGCGTGGTGCGCACGGAGAGCCCGCCGTTGGTCTTGGCGGGATTGTCCTGCATGGCGATGCGCTCGGCGCGGCCATAGAGGCCGTCCTCGCCGTAGACGGAGACGAGCGTGCGGCGCACGTCCTCGGCAAAGTAGTCGGCGGCGTAGATCTGGGTGCCGAGCTGGCGCAGGTTGACGGTGAGCGGCTTTGCCTTCGCCGCCTTGGCCTGCTCGCTGCGGATGTAGCCGTTCTCGGCCATCTGGTCGATGACCCAGTCGCGGCGGATGGTGGCCTCCTTCTTGTGGCGGAAGGGGTGGTAGTTGCTCGGCGCCTTGGGCAGGGAGGCCAGATAGGCGACCTCCTCGATGGTGAGCTCGCTCAGCTCCTTGTTGAAATAGTTGAGAGCCGCGGCCGCGACGCCGTAGGAGCCAAGCCCGAGGTAGATCTCGTTCAGATACAGCTCGAGAATGCGGTCCTTGGAGTAGGCGCGCTCAATGCGGATGGCGAGGATGGCCTCGACCAGCTTGCGCTGCATGCTGCGCTCGTTGGTGAGGAGGAAGTTCTTGGCCACCTGCTGGGTGATGGTAGAGGCGCCTTCCGCGCGCCGCTTGGAGCCCTGCACGAGCCCCATGACCAGCTTGTAGCTGGCGCGGCCGATGCCGGTGATGTCGAGGCCGCCGTGCTCGTAGAAGCGCCGGTCCTCAGCGGAGAGATAGGCCGCGATCAGCAGCTTCGGGATGGCGTTGATCGGCACGAAGATGCGCCGCTCGCGCGCGTACTCGGCCATGATGGAGCCGTCGTGCGCGTGGATTCGCGTCATCACGGGCGGCTCGTAGCGGGCGAGGCTCTCGTAGTCGGGAAGGTCGCGCGAGGCCTGCCAGATCAGGTAGCCGGCAACCGCGGAGCCAGCCAGGAAAAGCACCACGCCGGAGGCGAAGGCGAACCCGAGCAAGCCCAGCAACCAGCTGCGCCGCTTGCGTTTTCGCAGGCGCGGCTGAGGCGGCGGATAGATCGGGGCCGGTCGCATGTGTGGCAGTTGTCCGGAGCTGATCGCAGATCGGGAAGACGCCGCCGCAGTCCGCCCCGCGGGCGTCCTGCACGCACTGAAGGATCACGCCGCACCATAGCATCGAATGTGGCAGCACAACGCCGCGGAAAACGCGGCTCGGTGAATTTATCCGAAGGGATGTTGTGTTTCATGACGGGGCCGGGGGCGGCCAGGCGCCGCAGCCGCGGCCGCGCTCGCGCCCGCCGGCGATTCAACGGCTTGCGCCCTTCTGCCGGGGCTCATGCAGGGCCTCGGGGTGGCGCGCGAAGAACTCCTCGATGGCTGCCGCGATGGAGCCGGCGACCTTGTGCTGCCATCTCGGCGAGGCGAGCAGGCCTGCGTCCTCGGCGTTGCTCATGTAGCCAAGCTCGATCAGCACGGACGGCACCTGCGCCTGGCGCAGCACCTTGAAGGCCGCCGAGCGCGCCGGATCGCGCGAGAGGCCGATGCTGCGCTTGATGTGGGGCAGCAGGCGGGCGCGCAGGTCCTGCGACAGGCTTGCCGTCTCGCGCCGTACGAGGTCCAGGAGGATGTCCTTGATCTCCGCATCGCCGTCGTCGAGGCCCACGGCGAGGCCTGCCAACGTGTCGGCGGCGTTCTCCTTGTCGGCCAGGAGACGGGCCGATTCGCTCGATGCCTTCTCGGATAGCGTGTAGACAGTGGCCCCACGCACGCCTTGCGCGATCTGCCCGCCGGCAAGGCTATCGGCATGGATCGACAGGAAAAGGCGGGCGCCGGCCTCGCGCGAGATGCGAACCCGCTGCGCGAGCGGCACGAAGACGTCGTCGGCGCGGGTGAGCACGACGCCGAAGCGTCCTCCGGCCTCGATTCGCGCCTTCAGGTAGCGCGCCACGGCCAGGACCACGGTTTTCTCCGCGACGCCGTCGGAGAGGGCGCCCGGATCGATGCCGCCGTGCCCCGGATCGACGACGATCACCGGGCGGCCTTCCCGCCCGACGGCCTGGCTGGCGCTCGGCGGCGGGGGCGGCGATGCGGCAGCAGCAGGCTGCTTGCGGGCCGTGGCTGGGAAGGCGGTCGCCGACGTCTCGATCAGGTCGATGTCGATTCGCGCCGCCCTCTCGCCCGGCGACGTGAAGAGGTTGGCAGCGTCGATGGCGACGGGGCCGCGCGTGGAGATCACGATGCGGCCGTGATCGGGGGCCGGGGCCGCGTGGCGCACGGCGGTGATCAAGCCCTTGGGGCCGACGGAGATGCGCAGATCGGGCGCGAAGGCCGCCCCGACGAGGTCGACAACGATGCGATAGGGGTCGGCCTGGGCCTGGACGTCGAACCGGGCGGGACGGTCGATCTGGATGGTCAGGCGGGTGCGGCGCTCGTCGCCAAGCGTTGCGTAGCCGGCGATCACCGCCTGGGTCTCGGCGGCGGCCGCTGCAACCGTAGACACCAGGCACAGCAACAGGACGGCGACAGGCCAGCCTGGCCTTTGCCGTCGCGATGCCGGCCTGCCCGCACCCACTGATTCGTCCATGCCGCCAGCCTCCTGTCCGGCAGAAACGCGGCGCGGCAGATGCAACGCCTTGGATCTTAACGGCTTGTTTGCCAAATCAGTCGCTTATGGTGCAGGCAATCGGCTGGTTGTCGACGAGCAAATGGTTCTTGCCACAGATTTCGTCGCGGCCTACAGTTTAACCGTTGCGTGACGCTGCGCGCATCGACGTGCGGCGTACGCAATCAGGTGGCAGTCGAGGCTTGAGTGGCGCTTGTGACTGGACCTTCAAAGGGCAGCTCGCACTTCGCTCGGCAACTCGTCCGCCGCCTTCTCACTGCGGTTTGGTGAGGCTTTGGTGAAGCTCGGTCTCGCCGCGGCAATCGCGAGAGACGACAGGCCGATGCGCCCATACCGCAGCTTCCCAAGGCGGAAGCTCGGCACGATGGCACCCCTGACGCTCCCCGATCTGATGCGCGGGAGCAGCGCAACGGGCCTGACGCCGAAAGCCTGGAGGCAGCAAACGGCAGCGGACGCCGAAGACATGTCCGCGGGAATTGCCCCTCTTCGGGCATTGATTGCGGAGCGCCGGGCGCACCCTGACGCCCCCCGCGCTCCAACCTTGCGTGGACCAGGATGACAGCCCGCACGTGCGGCACGACCAGGAGAGGCAGACGACCGGTCCATGACCGGCTCGCTCCGGCCCGCCTCGCCGCCGCGCATGCGCCGACGGCTCGCCCAGCCGCCGGCCGCGGGGCCGCAAGTCCTGGTCTCTCCCTTCCAACCCCACGAATCGGCGCAAAGACCGCGCGCCGGGCCCCACAAGGCTCGGACCGGCACGGCACGCCCTGCTGCATGGTCCGCGCCAAGGACCCTATTCAATGGACAAACACAATAAGATGCTCATCGATGCCACCCACCCCGAGGAGACTCGGGTGGTGGTGCTCCGCGACGGCCGCGTAGAGGAGTTCGATTTCGAAAGCGCGTCGCGCAAACCGCTTCGCGGCAACATCTATCTGGCCAAGGTCACGCGGGTCGAGCCGTCCCTGCAGGCGGCCTTCGTCGACTACGGCGGCAACCGGCACGGCTTCCTCGCCTTCAGCGAGATCCATCCCGACTACTACCAGATCCCGGTCGCCGACCGGCAGGCGCTGCTCGACGAGGAGGCTGCGGCCGAAGCCGAAGCCGAGGCGGAGGCGGACGCCCGCGCGGAGGCGCGCGACAGGCGGCGCCACGGACGCGGCGCGGCCCATGCCGCCCATGACGACGAGGAGAACGGCGACGGCGAGCCGCAGGACGGGCACGAGGTGTCTGGCGCCGAGGGTGAGCCGGACGCGCACGGGCACGGGCATGAGCATGAGCATGAGCATGAGGCCGTCGCCGCCGACGCCCATACCTCGGCCATGCGCCACGGCGACCCGGCTGCGGAAGAGGTGCCGGCCGAGGCCGGCGCCGAGGACGGAGCCGACACGGGCGGGGATGCCGACAACGGCGAGGGCGAGCACCACGTCGAGGAAGTGAGCGAGACGGGCGAGGCGCCGGAGGTGCTGAGCGCGGAGACCGCCTCGCAGGACGCGCTCGAGGAGCTGCCCGAGCGGCCGCGGCGGCGCATGCGCTCCTACAAGATCCAGGAGGTGATCAAGCGGCGCCAGATCATCCTGGTGCAGGTCGTCAAGGAGGAGCGCGGCAACAAGGGCGCGGCGCTGACCACCTATCTTTCGCTCGCCGGCCGCTACACGGTGCTGATGCCCAACACGGGCCGGGGCGGCGGCATCTCGCGCAAGATCACCAACCCCCAGGACAGGAAGCGCCTCAAGGCCATCGCGCACGAGCTCGAGGTGCCCGAGGGCATGGGGCTCATCATCCGCACGGCGGGGGCGGCGCGCACCAAGCAGGAGATCAAGCGCGACTTCGAGTACGAGATCAGGCTGTGGGAGAGCGTGCGCGAGATGACGCTGCGCTCGACGGCGCCGTGCCTCGTCTACGAGGAAGGCAACCTGATCAAGCGATCGATCCGCGACCTCTACTCCAAGGACGTGGAGGACATCGTGGTGGCGGGCGAGGCCGGCTACACGGAAGCGCTCGACTTCATGAAGATGCTGTCGCCGAGCCAGATGAAGAACGTCGTGCGCTACGAGGGCGCCGAGCCGATCTTCCACCGCTACCAGATCGAGCGCCAGCTCAACGCCATGTTCAGCCCGTTCGTGACGCTGCGCTCGGGCGGCTATCTCGTCATCAACCAGACCGAGGCGCTGGTGGCCGTCGACGTCAACTCGGGCAAGTCGACGCGCGAGTACTCGATCGAGGAGACGGCGCTCAACACCAATCTCGAGGCGGCCGAGGAGGTCTCGCGCCAGCTCAAGCTGCGCGATCTCGCCGGCCTGATCGTGATCGACTTCATCGACATGGAGGAGAAGCGCAACAATCGCGCGGTCGAGCGGCGCCTCAAGGACTGCCTCAGGCACGACCGGGCGCGCATCCAGATCGGCCGCATCAGCCACTTCGGCCTGCTCGAGATGTCGCGCCAGCGGCTGCGCACGGGCGTGCTGGAGGGCTCGACGTCGCAATGCCCGCACTGCCAGGGCACCGGCATCATCCGCTCGGTGGAGTCGGTGGCGCTCGCGGTCCTGCGCGGCATCGAGGACCACCTGCTGCGCGACCAGCGCCATTCCATCAACGTCGCCACCACGGCCGACGTGGCGCTCTACATCCTCAACAACAAGCGCGCGTTCATCACGGCCATGGAGGCGCGCTACGGCCTCAGCATCATGGTGCACGCCTCCGACAAGGTGCAGGGCGCCAACTTCGCCATCGAGCGCTCGCACCCGGCGACGGCCAAGCAGCCCGAGCGCAGCACCGCGGTCAACATGGACTGGGGCTTCGACGGCCAGGAGGAGGCCCCCGAAGGCGACGGCGAGGACGCGGAGGGAGGCCACCAGGAGCACCGCCGCGGCTCTGCCGAGGGCGGCGAGGCGCGGGAGGGCGGCGGACGCCGCCGGCGGCGCCGTCGCCGCGGGCGCCGCGACGACCGCGGCGAGGATCGCGCCGGCTATGCCGGCCGGCAGGAGAGCTATGTCAACGGCGAGCCCTACGGAGACGAGGGCGGCTATGCCGAGCCCGAGGAGGGCGGGCCGGAGCCCGCCCGCGACAGCGAGCCGGCGCACGAGGCCTCCGGCGAGGACGAGGGCGAGGGCGGGCCGACCCGCGAGGCCAACGAGGGTGAGCGCGAGGAGCGCCAGGGCGGGCGCCGGCGGCGGCGCGGCCGCCGCGGCGGCCGGCGCGGTCGCGATCGCGGCGAGCGGACGAGCGGCGAGAGCAACGGCAACGGCGAGCACCATGCGGATGCCCCGGCGGACGATACGGGCGAGACGGACGGCGAGGAGGCCGAGGCGGACGCACCGGCAGCGCCGGCAGCACACGACGTGCACGACACGGCCGAGCATCGCCACGCCGAGGGCAACGGTCATGGGGCCGTAGAGACCGAGGCGCCGATGCGCGAGCCCGAGGCGCCGCCCGCGGCGAGGCCCGCACGCGCCAGCGACATCGCCGACCGCATCCCGCACGTGGAAGCGATCGCACCGGCCCCGCTGCCGGAGCCGGCGGCGCCGGTGGTGGTCGCGGTGGCGCGCAGCGCGGAGCCCAAGCCCATCGAGATCAAGAGCGAGATGTCGGAGGAGGATGCCTCCCGCCCGGCCCGCAAGGGTTGGTGGCAGCGCCGCTTCACGCCCTGAGCGGATCGCGCTCGCGCGTCAGCGTGCGCCGCCGGGAGACGCCTGCACGACCCGGCTCGGGGCCGGGTCGGAGCATCGGGCCAAGACAAAGCCCGCGCGAGGATGCCTCGCGCGGGCTTTTTTCGTGGGCGCCGGCGCCCGCCGGCGGCAAGGGCTCAGTGCTTGGTCAGGGAGGCCAGCTGGTGCTGGGCTGCCTCGCCGCGGCCGGAGAAGTGCTCGACCTGGCGCTGCACGTTGCGCCAGGCGGCGGCGCTGGCGAGGTCCATGCCGTCGATCTCGCGCTTGAGGCTGCGCAGCTGCTCCAGAAGGCGCTGCTCGTCGGCCGAGAGGCGGTCCTCGCCGGCGCCCTGCTCCAGCGCCTCGACCAGCAGCTCCATGATGCCGCTCTCGGGCATCAGCAGCAGGGCGGGCAGGCGCTGCTTGATCTCCTCGCTCGCCTCCTCCAGGGCGGCAAGAACGGCGGGATCGCCCTGGTGCCGCTCCGAGACGGCCTCGAGATCCTTCTCGAGCGCGCGGCGGCTGTCGGATTCGATCATCTCGATCTGCTCGCGCAGCAGCGCGTTGGAGTGGGTCTGGCGCTTGAGCATCTGGGCCGCCGTCAGGGCGGCGCGGGCGACCTCGGGGTCGGATAGCTTGGCGAGCGCGGCGCGCGGCAGGCGCAGGCCCTTGAGCAGATCCTCCTGCAGCGTCTCGCGCATCGCCTGGCCCGCCTTGCCGTTCGCAAAAGCAGGCAGGCGCGCGGTCGCGCGCAGCGGCGGCGGGATGGCACGGGTGGCCTCACGCGGCCTGGCAAGCAGGGCGGGAGCCTCCTCCCCCAGCTGGCCGCCGTGGCCGATGCGGGTGCGGGCGGCCAACTGGCGCGGCGAGAGCATCTCGCGCGCGCGGATGCGGGAAAGCGTCGTGTAGAAGTCGGGCTGCAGGAAATAGTGGTCGTTGGCGGTGTCGCGCTGGGCGACGCGCAGGCTGATGCCGGCGGTGAGCGCATTGCGTACGGGACGCACGTGGGCCGGGGCCACCTCGTCGAAGCGGATCTCGGAGGTGAAGCCGTGCCGCGCCTCGATCGGGTGCATGTAGGACAGCACGGCCTCGGCGGTGGGCCCGACGTCCGGCAGCATGGCCTCGCGCAGGCGGGCCTCGAGGCGGTCGAGATCGAGCCCGCGGCGGGTCTCCTCGGGGCGCGCCTTCAGCTCCTTGCGGATCACCTGGCAGAGGAACTCGTAGAGCTCGGCGCGGACGAGGTAGATGTCGCGATCGCGGGCCTCGCGCACGGCGCCGATGGTGGCGCCGGCGTTGAGCACGTCGCGCACCGCCGACTGCGACTCGGGGTCGAGCTCGTGCAGATGCACGATGTTGGTGAAGCCGTCGACGGGGGCCATCGGGTGCATGGCCTCGCGCGCCAGCCGCGCCTTCTTGAACACGTCCGGCAGGAGGGAGGCCTCGATGATCGCCTCGAGCTGCTGGGCGCTGCGCGCCTTCGGGCTCGGCACGTCGGAGAGCGGGGAGCGCAGCGCCTGGGCGCCGAACAGGCCCGACATGAACACCAGGCTGTCGACGCCGACGGCGAGGATCAGGGCCAGGTAGGCCAGCCGGTTGCCGTCGAGGAAGGCGTTCCAGGTGACGACGAAGCGATGCGCCTTGTCGTCCCGGTTCATGTCGATCGCCGACAGGCGGGCGCCGATCTCGGCCGAATCCTTGCTGACGAGCCCTGAGTCCTGCAGGCAGCGGCGGCCGAAGCCGAGCAGGGCGTCCGTGGTGGTGAGCTTCGCGAGGCGGTCGCCGCCGGCGCAGCCGCTGTCGAAGGCGGCAAGGCCGGCGTTGAGAGCGAAGACGCGGGCCGCGGCCTCGGCTGCCTGCTTGGGGTCGCAGTCGATGGCGCGGACACGCTCCTTGGTCGCCTCGGTGCCCGACATGGCGTTGAGAAGGCTGGTGCACTGGGCCTGCAGGGCATTGAGATTGCCGGCCGTGGGCTGCTGGCGGAAGGCCGCGCGTGCCTTCTCGAAGGCGGGAAGAACACGGGCCGGGTCGAGCCGCACACCCTCGGCGGCATCGGTGTCGGTCTGCTGCGCGGCGCGGATGCGCTGCTCGGCGGTCTGCGCCTCGCCCTTCATCTTGGCGAGGTCGCCGTCGATGGCGGACAGCTCGCGCTCGATCTGGGCGATGCGCCCCTCGGCATTGGTCAGGCGGCGCTTGGCGTCGCCGGTGCGCTCCTGCTTGATCTTGAGCTGATCCTGCAACGTCGCCAGCTCGGCCATGCGCTGGCGATAGATGATGCCGCGGCCCTGCTTCAGCGTGCCCTCGACGCCGCGCTCCTCGGCCATGGCCTCGACGCGCTTGGCGTCGATCTCGCGGGCCTTGGCGTCGAGCTCGGCCTGGTGCTGGGCGTAGTCGGCCGACAGCGCCGGACGCTCGCCCTTGAGGCGGGAGAGCTCCTCGGTGAGGGAGATCTTCCTGTTGGCAAGTCCGGCCTGGCCGCTCTGGGCCGTGGCGATGCGCTCATGCTGCTGGGCGATGGCGCGACGGCGGTCCTCGAGCTTCTGCACGAAAAAGCGCTCGATCTCGCCCTGGGCGCCCTGGGCATGGTGGGCAAGGGCGGAAAGCTGCTTGTCGTAGGCCTTCCAGCCGGGCGTCTCGAACAGATGCTCCGCCTCTTCGAGCTGGCGGCGGTGCGCCAGCGCGCCGATGTCGGCGACGACGCCGCCCACCTGGCTCGTGGCGCGGATCTCGGCCGCGCGCGCGCGCTGCTCGGTGGGGAAGATGGCGTTGAAGTGGCTGTCGAAGGAGAAGAACACGCTCGCCGACATGGCGGCGATGAACATCACCCAAAGCACCGCATTCCTCACCATGAGGCGGATGCTCTGCATGTAGGGCATGGCGAGCTCGCCGCCGCGCATGGCGCCGAAGGCGATCAGCGCCAGGGCGACGATGCCGATGAGATAGTAGAGAGAAACGTCGGCGACGCGGGCCCAGTCGGCGGTGACGCCGGCCATGGCGGAGATGCGCACGGCATTGGTCGCCGTCAGCAGCCAGTAGAAGACGAGGCCGGTCAGCATCAGGCCGAGGAAGGCGCCGATAAAGGCGTCGAGCCGGCGCACCGAGGCGCGGTCGCGGCTGCTGCTCTGCGTGTTCATGCCGGTGGCGAAGCTCTCGCCGATGAGCCAGGCCACGATCAGCATTACGCCCTGGATGCCGAAGGCGATGGCCACCGACAGCAGCGGCGCGCTGGTGAAATTCCTGAGGCCGTCGAAGGTCGTGTAGGCGGAGGCGAGCGACAGCGCGATGCCGGTCGAGGCCAGAAGCGTCAGCTGCCAGTTGTCCGTCAGAGCTTTGACGACGGCGGCACGGATCGCGGTCGTGGTGCTCTTGGAAAAGAGGAGCAGGACGGAAACGGCGGCAAGCATCCAGATGTAGTGCTGGGTCACGAATGCGATGGCGGTGTCGATCGCCGCCTTCACGTCGAAGCCTTCCATGCAATCACTCCAGCTTTCGCCCGAACGCGACTAAACTGACGCGTGTGGATTCGATGATGTGCAGATTTTTTCGTGCGGATTGCGGCAGGATGGTCCCAAGCGGACCTTTTTTGATGTCGCGAGCACAATCGCGGCGACGGCGTAGGTAGGAGACGGACTGAGCGAATGCAATCCGTCGCGGGACGCGCGCAACGTGAACTTTTGTTTAGACGCGCTCGAAGAGTGCGGCCACGCCGAGCCCGCCGGCGGCGCCCTGGGTGACGGCGCCGAAGCTTGCGCGCGTCTCCTCGCGCCGGCGCACGAGCTCGCTGAACAGACGCACGAGGCTGACGGCGCCGGAGGCCCCGAGCGGATAGCCGCGCACGATGGCGCCGCCTGCCGGATTGATCGACGCCTCGCCCAGCTCGAGCGCCTGGGCCAGCGCCAGCACCTGCGCGGCGGAGGCCTCCGAGGTCTCGACGATCTGCGGGGCAGGCTTGGCAGCGCCGTTCGGCCTCATGGCCTTCTCGAGCGCGAGGATGGGGGCGGCCGCCTCCTCCCCCGCGCCCACCCCTTGCGTCGCGCAGGCGAGGAGGCGCAGTGCCGGCGGCCGGCCAAGGTCGGCGTAGACCGAGGGCGAGACGATCAGCACCATGGCGGCGCCGTCGCGCGGGCTGGCGCTGTTGCCCGAGGTGTGGGTGCCGTCCGGCGGCACCAGCGGATCGAGCTCGGCCAGGTCGTCGATCTCGGGCACGGCGCCGGTCTCGTCGCGCGCCTCCTCGGCGTTGCCGCGGATCGGCACGATCTCGCCGACGAAGCGGCGGTCGTCGCGGGCCTTGTCCGCCTTGAGGTGGGCCTTGAGGGTCTCCATGTCCTGCTCGCTGCGGCTGATGCCGCGCCGGCGCGCCAGCATCTCGCAGGCCGCGATGGAGGGAAAGGCGAAGCCGTGGTCGCCGTCGGCATCGCCCTCGGGGCCGATGAAGCGCGGCGTCTGGAACAGGGTGCGGGGCTTGGCGATGCGCCAGGGGGCGGTGGAAAGGCTCTCGGCGCCACCCGCGATCACGATCGCCGCCTCGCCCATCATGACAGTGCGCAGGCCGAGCAGAATGGCGTCGAGGCCGGAGGCGCACTGGCGGTCGACCGTCAGGGCCGGCACGCTCTCGTCGAGGCCGGCGGCGAGCGCCACCACGCGGGCGGGGTTGCCGCCGGCGGTGGTGTTGCCCAGGATGAACTCGTGGACCTGCGCGGCCGGCACTCCGGCATCCTTAAGCACGGCCTCGATAATCGGCGCGCTCAGCGCCTCAATGCGTCGTGTCCGGTGCAATCCGCCGGGCCGGCCCAGCGCGCTGCGGCGCGCGGCAACGATATAGGCCGATCCCGGGGAAAGGGGCTGGCTCATGAATAACCCTAAATGGACACGTCTGCAGGATGCCGCTTTACCCCTTTCTCACAGAGGATCGTGGCGAAATCCTGCCCTCGGCCGGGCGTTTCGGGTGGCGCTGCAATCCCTTGGTGGTATAAGGGCGGGGCATGACCCGAGCCCTCAAATCGCTGCCGTTCCCCGCGCCCGAGCACGACCATGGTCCATGCCTCGAGGACGCGCTCGAGCGCGCCCGCCGGGCCTTCGAGGCCAAGGGCTTGAAACTGACGCCGCTGCGCCAGTCGGTGTTCGAGGAGATCGCCGGCTCGCACCGGGCCGTCGGGGCGTACGAGGTGCTGGAGAAGCTGGCGAGCCGCGGCGACCGTCTGGCGCCGATCAGCGTCTACCGGGCGATCGACGCGCTGGTCGAGGTCGGCCTGGTGCATCGCTTCGAGAGCCGAAACGCCTTCTTCGCCTGCCACCGGGGCCACGAAGGCCGGCAGCTCGTGCTGGCGTGCGAGGCCTGCGGGCGGGTGGCCGAGGTCGGTGCGCCGGCCGTGTTCTCCGGCATCGACAAGGCCGCGGCCGATGCCTCGTTCTCGCTGCGCACGTCCGTGGTCGAGGTGTGGGGGCTGTGCGCCTCCTGCAAGGCGGCAGGCAAGGATCCCGTCACGACATCGTCGGCAGCGCGCGAGCGAGCCTGAGCATGCAGGAGAGGACCCAGAGGCCATTGGAGCGCCCTGTTGCCGCCTCGCCTGCGCACGAGGCCTGCGCCGGCCATCACGATCACGGAGACGGCGGGGCCGCGGCATCGGGCGCCGCGCCCTCCGCGCTCGCCTCCCTGCGCGGGGTGAGCCTTGCCATCGGCGGGCGGAAGATCCTCGACGGCATCAGCCTCGACATCGGCGCGCAGGAGATCGTGACCGTGATCGGGCCCAACGGCGCCGGCAAGACGACGCTGATCCGGGTGCTGCTGGGGTTGCAGGCGCCCGACGCCGGCGAGATCTGGCGCAGCGAGGGCCTCGTCGTCGGCTACGCGCCGCAGCGCTTCGACATCGACAAGAGCATCCCGATGACGGTGGCGCGCTTCGTGGCCATGGGCCGGGTCAGCGCCAGCAACACCGACATCGCCGACGCCCTGAAGGAGGTCGGCGCTGCCAAGCTCGAGGAGCGGCAGATCTCGGAGCTGTCGGGCGGGGAGCTGCAACGCGTGATCCTCGCCCGCGCCATCGTGCGCAAGCCGGCGCTGCTGATCCTCGACGAGCCGGTGCGGGGCGTCGACTACTCGGGGGAGGCCGAGCTCTACACCCTGATCGGGGCGCTGCGCAGCGACCACGGCATGGGGGTATTGCTGGTGTCGCACGATCTACACGTGGTCATGGCACAGAGCGACCGCGTGATCTGCCTCAACCGCCACATCTGCTGCTCCGGCGTGCCGCAGTCGGTCGCCCAGCATCCCGAGTATGCGCGCCTGTTCGGCTCGCAGACGGCGAGAGCGCTCGGCGTCTACCTGCACCATCACGACCACCGCCACGATCTCTCCGGCGTGCCAGAGCCGGCGCGGCCGCGGGTGGCCGGCAGGATCCCTCCCGAGTGAGCCTTCAAGATGGGTGAGCCCTTCGTCATGCGCGCGCTTCTCGCAGGCCTCGGCCTCGCGGTTATCGCGGCGCCGCTCGGCTGCTTCGTGATGTGGCGGCGCATGGCCTACTACGGGGAGACGGTGGCGCAGTCGGGGCTGATCGGGATCGCGGTCGGCCTCGGGCTGTCCCTGAACCTGACGCTCAGCGTGCTGGTGGTGACGCTCGCGGTGTCGGGGCTGCTTCTCGTCCTCGGCCGGCAGAAGCTCGTGCCGCTCGACAGCGTGCTCGGCATCCTGGCGCACTCGGCGCTGGCGCTGGGCGTGATCGTCGCCTCGCTGGTGCGCGGGCCGCAGGTGGACCTGATGGCGTTCCTGTTCGGCGACATCTTCGCCGTCACGACGGCGGACCTGCAGTGGGTGCTGATCGGGGGGCTGGCGGCGCTGGTGGCCGTGCTCGGCATCTGGCGGCCGCTGCTCGCCCTGTCGCTGCACGAGGATCTCGCGGCGGCCGAGGGGGTGCCCGTCGAGCGCGTGAAGCTCGTGTTCATGCTGGTGCTGGCGCTGGTCGTGGCCATCGCCATCAAGATCGTCGGGGTGCTGCTCACCATCGCCTTCCTGATCATCCCGGCGGCGGCGGCGCGGCCCCTGTCGGAGACGCCGGAGCAGATGGCCTTCTTCGCCGCCATCTTCGGCATGCTGTCGGTGGCCATGGGGCTGTTCGTGTCGATCTCCATCGACGCGCCGGGCGGGCCATCGATCGTGCTGGTGCTGTCGATCCTGTTCCTGTCGTCGATCCTGCCGAGCGTGCTTCGCCAGATCGCGCGCTGACGGCCCAGGTGCCTGCTGGAGGTGGATGCCATGACTGCTGACGCGATTGCCCGGCGGCCGAGCATTGCCGTCAATGTCGGAGGGGTGACGGTGGGGGGCGGTGCACCGATCGTGGTGCAGTCGATGACCAATACCGACACGGCGGACGTGGACGGGACGGCGGCGCAGGTGGCGGCGCTGGCGCGGGCGGGCTCCGAGATGGTGCGGGTGACCGTCGACCGCGACGAGGCGGCCAAGGCGGTGCCGCGCATCGTCGAGAGGCTGGCCGCCCGCGGCGTCAGGGTGCCGATCGTCGGCGACTTCCACTACAACGGCCACACGCTGCTGGCCGACAACCCGGCGTGCGCGGCGGCACTGGCCAAGTGGCGGATCAACCCCGGCAACGTCGGCTTCAAGGCCAAGCGCGACACGCAGTTCTCGTCGATCATCGATCTGGCGCTGAAGCACGAGAAGCCGGTGCGCATCGGCGTCAACTGGGGCAGCCTCGACCAGGAGCTGCTCACGCACCTGATGGACGAGAACGCCAGGCTCGCCGAGCCGGTGCCGGCGCGCAAGGTGATGCACGAGGCGATCGTGCAGTCGGCGCTGCTGTCGGCGCAGCGGGCAGAGGAGCTCGGGCTCGGCCCGGACCGCATCATCATCTCGGCCAAGGTGAGCGCCGTGCAGGACCTGGTGCAGGTCTACACGCTGCTGGCGGACCGGTGCCGCTACGCGCTGCATCTGGGCCTCACCGAGGCCGGCATGGGCTCCAAGGGCATCGTGGCGTCGGCCGCCGGCATGGGATTGCTGCTGCAACAGGGCATCGGCGACACGATCCGGGTGTCGCTGACGCCGGAGCCGGGCGGGGACCGCACGCTCGAGGTGAAGGTGGCGCAGGAGATCCTGCAGACGATGGGCCTGCGGGCCTTCGTGCCGATCGTGGCGGCCTGCCCGGGGTGCGGACGCACCACATCGACGGTGTTCCAAGAGCTTGCCAGCGACATCGAGAGCTTCCTGCGCGCGCGCATGCCGGAATGGCGGACGCGCTACCCGGGGGTGGAGGGGCTCAACCTCGCGGTGATGGGGTGCATCGTCAACGGGCCGGGGGAATCGAAGCACGCCGACATCGGCATCTCGCTGCCGGGCACGGGGGAGGCGCCGTCGGCGCCCGTGTTCATCGACGGGCGCAAGGCGATGACGCTGCGCGGGCCCAACATCGCCAGCGAGTTCAAGGCCATCGTGGAGAGCTACGTCGAGCGGCGCTTCGGCAGGCCGGTCGAGGCGCCAGCGGCGCAGGAGGCCTGAGGAGCATGCCGGCACCTGCCTATTTCGAGACCGAGAAGCAGATCCGCTTCCACCACTGCGATCCGGCGGGCATCGTCTTCTATCCGCAGTTCTTCGTGCTGTTCCACGAGCTGCTCGAGGACTGGTTCGACCACGGCCTCAAGCTGCATTACGCTAGCCTGATCGCCAAGGAGCGGCGGGGGCTGCCCACGGCGCACATCGAGTGCGACTTCAAGGTCCCGAGCAAGATCGGCGACATCGTGCGCATGCGGCTGCAGGTGCTGCGGCTCGGCACGAGCTCGATCACCATCGCCGTGTCGCTGCATGCGGGCGAGGAGGTGCGCCTGACCGCCAAGCAGGTGCTGGTGCTGATCTCGCTCGACGACGGGCGGGCGCTGCCGCTGCCGGAGGATCTACGCCGGCGCATGGCGGCGTTCATGGCCTGATCGGTCCCTGGGCCGCGGGATCTCGCGGTGCCCCGTCAGGGCATTCGAAACAAAGCGAAAAATGCGCACCGGCGGTATCGCCACGTGGTGAAAGCCGGCGTTAATGCGTACTCATCTTATTGCATCATTGATCGGATACTTGCGCATGGCGCGAATGCTCGCGATCGGCCGCACGAATGCCTTGCGCGGGGCACGCGCCGCTGCCGTCGACTTGCGACCGGGTGGGAATAGGAGCGCCTAAGCCTTGGCGCCGCTGAAGGGAAAGGAGCCTACGCCGCTGGCGCTGACGCTGCCCGACATGTTGGCGCCGTCGACCTTGCCCGTGAACGCGAGCGTGAGCGGCATGGGGTTCTGCACGGCGGCCTTGAAGGCGATGGCGTCGCCCGAGAGCGTGCCCTCGAAGATCGGCGTGCTCTTGCCCTCCTCGCCCGTGAGAGAGCCGGACAGGCCACCGGCCGTCGACAGCGCGAGCGTCGCCTTTCGCTCACCGATGGGCGTGCTCATCACGATCTTCCAGGTTCCGTCAGCCGACATGTCTCACTCCCAAGCACTCTGCCATATCGCGATTGGCTCGCGACAATCGGATCGGCTTGCGCCGCCTTCACGGAGGGCAATCCGTCGCGCCGGCAGCTTGCGCGATGGGCAGCCGGCCGCGCAACGAAAAAACGCCGCGCGGCCGGCCCGCGGGAGGCGGAGCCCTCCCGCGATACCTCGCGATTGCCGCGCGAGATCAGGCCGCCCTGGGCAGCGAGGCGGCGTCGGACGCCTTCGGCAGGGAGAACAGCATGCGCCGCTCGAAGGTGCTGGAGCGGAGGAACGGGTAGCGCTTGATCACGCGCTCCCGATGCATCGGGAAATCCAGCGCCATCAACGAGATGGGCTTCATCAGCGAGGGATAGTGGCGGGGCTCGCAGATGACCTTGTGGCCGAAGGTGCGGCGGTAGAAGGCCTGATGCTCGGCGCGCACCGTGGCCAAGATATAGCGCGCGGCGAAGTACTCGCCCGCGAGCCAGCCGAGACGCGTCGTCACGTAGCAGAGCTCAGGGTGCCGGCGGGAGGCCTCCTTGTCGGCCACGAACCGGGTCGGGTCGACGATGACCTTGCCGGCCGCGATCTCGGGCTCGAGCAGGTCGCCGAACACGGTGAGAGCGGGAAGGCCCGGATGCCGGGGCGTGGCCACGTGCAGGCGAATGGAGCTGACGAGCTCGTCGTCGACGTAGATGCCGTAGGTGTAGGCGTTGGGATCGTCGTCGCGGGCGTCGGAGAAAGACTTGCTGTCGTTCTCGGCGATGGCGCCCTCGGCCAGGTAGGCGCGATAGCGCAGCCGAAAGATCGCGTCCCGCTCCTCTGCAGTGTCAGCCCTGCGGTAATCAGACTTCTCGACCAGCCGCTGCACTCGATCAATGAGGCGGTCCTGGGTATCAACAGACGCCAAAGCAACCATGCCAACTACTCCTGGAGAGGGAACGCGCTATAGTGACGTTAACTATGCTTGTCCGGTTGGTAAATATTAATCTTTAATGGGATGTTCACATTTGCTCGGTGTGGTTAAAAAAACGTTAAACTTCACGCCCGGAGGCGCGCCGGCGTTAACTCGTGCGCACTTCACAACAATGGCTTGTCCTTCGAATAAGTGGCGAAATTCGCACCGTTTTAGGACGTATGCGGCGCGCGGCAAAAGCAAAAAACTGCATGCCGCGGCGATGGGACGTGCACATATTGAGGCTTAATTCACCAAAATCCGTGACGCTTGGCTACGTTAGCGATGCGAGATGAGACGCGGTGGCGGGTGCAACTTGTCCGTCACGCGCCTGCAGGCATCGGCGCGGACGGCCTTGCGCGGATGCATGTCGGGAGCGGGCAGGAGACGTGTGATGCAAATGTGGCAGGCACTGGCGGCGCGGACCGACCAGGGCCGCGGCGTGCCCATCGAGATCTACCTTTCGCTCGTCGATGCTCTGTATAAGGATATGCGCTCGCTGTTCATGGGGGCGTTCGCTGCGGCGGGCACGACCCTGATCTCGGCCATCTACACGGGCAGCGTGCTGCTCTATCTCTGCTCGGTCGCCTTCATCCTGGTCGTCCTGCTGCGCGCCTACGATGCCAAGAGCTACGCCGGCCGGCATGTGCTGCCGATGTCGTTCCAGGAGGCCAAGGCGTGGGAGCTGCGCTATGCCGTCGGCGCGGCAGCGCACGTCGCCCTGCTCGGCATGTCCTGTCTCGTCGCCTTCACGGTGACGTCCGACCCGTTCGTGCACATCTTCACGTTCTCGGCGACCATCGCCTACATGATCGGGGTGTCGGGGCGCAACTTCGCCAGCACCTTCCTGGTCACGACACAGATCGTGAGCGGGGGCGTGCCGCTGTCGCTGGCGCTGGTCTCCATGGGCGGGGCCTACTACGCCGTGTTCGCGCTCGTCATGGTGCCGTTCCTGATCTCGCTGAAGTTCATCTCGGACCGGCTCCGGCGGGTGCTGCTCGACGCGGTGATCTCGGGGCGCGAGGTCGGCATCCTGGCGGGGCGCTTCGACACCGCGCTCAACAACATGCCGCACGGCCTGTGCATGTTCGACGGCGAGGGCCGCCTCCTCGTGTCGAACCGCCGCGTGGCGGAGCTGCTCAATGTCGCCAGGGACGAGGCGGCGCGGCGGCCGAGCATCGGCGAGCTTGCCGACGACGCACTGCGGGGCGGGGTGCTCAGCGCATCGGAGGCCAAGCGCTTTGCCAGCGAGGTGGGCCGGCGCATGAAGGGCGAGGCCGACGGGTGGATCGAGATCGACACGGTCGACGACCGCACCGTGTCGGTGGTCGTCAACCGCATGGCGGGGGGAGGGTCGGTCGTCCTGTTCGAGGACATCACCGAGCGCCGGCGCACGGAGGCCAAGGTCAACGAGCTGGCGCGCTACGACAGCGTCACCAGCCTGTTCAACCGGGCCCAGTTCCGCACGCACCTCGACGAGGCCGCCGCCGCGATCGCGCGCCGCGGCGCCTTCGCGGTGCACTACGTCGATCTCAACGAGTTCAAGCCGGTGAACGACACGCTCGGCCATGCGATCGGCGACAAGGTGCTGTGCGAGGTCGCCGCCCGCCTGCGCAGCATCGCACGCGATACCGACATCGTGGCGCGCCTGGGAGGCGACGAGTTCGCGGTCCTGCAATACCCGGTGAGCCAGCAGAAGGACGCGGCCGCGCTCGCCGAGCGGATCGCGCAGCAGATCAGCGTGCCGATCGAGGTCAGCGGCCACACCGTCGTGGTCGGGGCCAGCGTCGGCATCGCGCTGGCGCCGCGCGACGGGGCCGAGGGCGACATGCTGCTCAAGAACGCCGACATGGCGCTGGCGCGTGCCAAGATGGACGGCCGTAGCGGGTTCCGCTTCTTCGAGCAGGGCATGGACATCAGGGCGCAGGCGCGGCGGGCCCTGCAGGTCGACCTGCGCAACGCGCTGGCCAAGGACGAGTTCGAGGTGCACTACCAGCCCCTCTACAATGTCCATAGCGGCCGCATCTCGACCTGCGAGGCGCTGCTACGCTGGGCGCACCCCGTGCGCGGCATGGTGCCGCCCGGCGAGTTCATCCCGCTGGCGGAGGAGATGGGCCTGATCAGCGAGCTCGGCGAGCGCGTGCTCGAGAAGGCATGCCTGGAGTGCGCCGGCTGGCCGGCCGACGTGCGGGTCGCCGTCAACTTCTCGGCCATCCAGTTCCAGCGCGGCGACCTCGCCCAGCGCGTGCGGGCGGCCCTGGGCGCAGCCAATCTCGCGCCCAACCGGCTGGAGATCGAGATCACGGAATCGATCTTCCTCAACGACAGCAACCTGACGCGGCAATGGTTCGCCGAGCTGCAGGAGATGGGCGTGCGCATCTCGCTCGACGACTTCGGCACCGGCTACTCGAGCCTGAGCTATCTCCACACGTACCCGCTCAACAAGGTGAAGATCGACCGGTCCTTCCTCAAGGGCATCGAGACCTCCAAGCGCAATCTCAACCTGCTGCACGGCATGGCCCGCCTGGCCGCGGAGCTGGGTTTGAGCGTGGCGGTGGAGGGCGTCGAGACCGGCCAGCAGCTGGCGCTCGTCACCAGCGAGCCGTCGGTGCACGAGATCCAGGGCTGGCTGTTCGGCAAGGCGATGCCGGCGGAGGACATCCGGCAGCGGCTGGCGGAGCCGTTCCTGTCGGCGTACGCGCACGCGGCCGAGTAGCGGC
>JANRIO010000035.1:0-48973 GCA_033764875.1 Hyphomicrobiaceae bacterium
TCCTCCGCCCACGCGGAGATCGACCCGCCCGCACCTTCAGGCGGCCCCACACGCCGGGGGCTCCTCCGCCCACGCGGAGATCGACCCTATCCGGGTCGCGCCGCGCCCTGGTGGTGGATGGCTCCTCCGCCCACGCGGAGATCGACCCGTCGTGGAGCTGCCCGCATCATGAGCCAACAGGGCTCCTCCGCCCACGCGGAGATCGACCCCGCCGTTCGCGCACCACGACTGGTTCTGCAGCGGCTCCTCCGCCCACGCGGAGATCGACCCGTCGTGGGCTTCGGGGCTGGCAGCCAAGCGAAGGCTCCTCCGCCCACGCGGAGATCGACCCTGATGCGCCGCAACGAGCTGCTCTACGGACTCGGCTCCTCCGCCCACGCGGAGATCGACCCGCCGAGCAGGCGTTCGATAGCGTTTACGAGATGGCTCCTCCGCCCACGCGGAGATCGACCCGCTATCCGTCGGTACTTCTCGGCGGCAGAACTGGCTCCTCCGCCCACGCGGAGATCGACCCTTAAGCCGGCCGAGATCGCGTTCTGGCGCAAGGGCTCCTCCGCCCACGCGGAGATCGACCCGTCAGATCGCTCCCGCCGACGCGCGGTAGGGCGGCTCCTCCGCCCACGCGGAGATCGACCCATTGCCAGTTCCGGCCGTTGTGCGCCCCTTGAGGCTCCTCCGCCCACGCGGAGATCGACCCACTGCGGGGACCGCATCGAGTGGCGCGGCGATGGCTCCTCCGCCCACGCGGAGATCGACCCGCGTAAGGAGCATGCGATGACGAAGATTGAGGGGCTCCTCCGCCCACGCGGAGATCGACCCGCCCCACTTCACGGCAGCACGCTTGAAGGCGTGGCTCCTCCGCCCACGCGGAGATCGACCCGCTTGGCGCTCGGCTACGACGCGGTCGACGGCGGCTCCTCCGCCCACGCGGAGATCGACCCTCGAGGTTGGCCTTGGTCTCGAGGGCCGCGGTGGCTCCTCCGCCCACGCTTAGATCGACCCTATCGCGACGAGCCGGGCGTGTCGGTGCGGGAGGCTCCTCCGCCCACGCGGAGAGCGACCCGCTCGGCTCCTCCTTTCCGACCTGCACCCAGGGGCTCCTCCGCCCACGCGGAGATCGACCCCCCTGGTCGCGCTGGTTCGGTGTCAGGCTCATGGCTCCTCCGCCCACGCGGAGATCGACCCGATCCAAGACAGCAATCGACGAGGTCTGTTTCGGCTCCTCCGCCCACGCGGAGATCGACCCGGTGCTCGACGGCATGGGCGCCCCCGCCATGGGGCTCCTCCGCCCACGCGGAGATCGACCGCTTCGGAGCATCGACCTGGCTCCTCCGCCCACGCGGAGATCGACCCCTGTTCCTCGAGCGCACGGGCGAGGACGACCTGGCTCCTCCGCCCACGCGGAGATCGACCCGTGTAGTATTCCTGCCAGAGAGGCTGGAACATGGCTCCTCCGCCCACGCGGAGATCGACCGTGATATTCATCCTGCTCTCTCCTGTTGCTTGGGGCTCCTCCGCCCACGCGGAGATCGACCCTATCAGCTCCGATATTACGCGCTCGGGTTGCTGGCTCCTCCGCCCACGCGGAGATCGACCCTCCCGACCCCCAGTCCCCCAGACTGGATGCCCGGAGTTTCTCACTACATCTCATGCGATGCCATAGGCTAGGAAAATCAACTAGCTAGCATGCATTCACGAGCCCTGCTCGGCATCATGCGAACTCAGGAAACCGCGCTAAAGCTCGGTTTTTTGAAGCCAGAGTGAAGCCAGTAGACTGGCCGGATGCCACCATTGATTTTGCTCGCAAAATCGGAAGCGGCGCCCACCCAGTCCGGACATTGGGGGTCGAGCGCCGATGCCGCGCAAAGCCATCAACAAACTCGTTGCGAACGTCAAAGTGATCGAGGCATGCATAAAGCGGCAGACCAGCCAGCCGATGCAGAGTTGGAGGATCGAGGGACATGATGGATTGGTGCTGGTCACCCATCCGAGCGGGGCGGGGATCTGGTGGTTCGTCTATCGCCTCAAGGGCGAGCGTCAGCGCAAGGTCAAGATTGGTCGGTTCGAGGACCTCAAGCTAGTGGGGGCCAGCGAGCAAGCGCTCGAGTACCGGCTGGCGAAGACCCGCGGGGAGAACCCGGCCCATACGCAGCACAAGTCGCTGAGCTTCCGCGAGTTGGCCGAGCGCTGTCTCGCCGAGCATCCCGCCCTCGCCCATAGCACGAGGGCAAATTGCGCGCAGTGTTTGAAGGCGGACGTCTACCGCGAGATCGGGGACAAGGCTGCCTCCACAGTCACGGCGGCTGACATTGCCGGCCTCTGCCGGTCGATCAAGGCCAGGGGTCACATCGTTCACGCGCAGCGGGTGAAGACGACAATCGGGGGCATCTATCGCTGGGCGATGCTGGAATCGCTAGTGCCCAGCAATCCGGCGCGTGAGGTTCCGAACCAGCAGTCCGTGGCCAGCGTCCGCGACCGGGTTCCAACTCGGGATGAACTGCGCCGGCTGTGGTTGGCCTTGGATCGTTCGGCGACACTCACCTTGCCAATACGCCTGATCATCCAACTCACGATCCTGACGGGGCTGCGCAGCGGAGAGATCGTGGGCGCCAGGATCGATGAACTTGAGAATGGCGTCTGGACGATCAGGGGCGATGTCACGAAAGGGGGCCGCATCGTCGTCGAAGGCCGCATGAAATCGGGACGACAACAGGTGGTCTACCTGAGCAGGCAGGCGCGCGCGCTGTTCGATCGCGCCCTCCTAACGTGCGCCAACGATGAGTACGTCTTTCCTGCTGCGCCACTTCCGATGTCGAAGGAGAAATGTAGGTCAGCCCACATCGATCGCCGTTCGGTTTCACGTGCGATGTCGCGGTTGTGTAACTCACTCGGCATCGTGGATCTGTGCCTTCACGACATGCGCACAGCAATGACGTCCTGGCTTGATGACGCCGGCGTGCAAGAAAGCATTCAGAGCGCAATGCTGCACCACTCTGCAAACGACGTGACCAGCATCCACTATCGCCGGTCGAACCGTGGGGAGCGCCTGCGGGCAGCGTGGCAGCTATGGGCAGATCACGTGGAGGTAACAGTAGTTGGCAACCCCCGACCGGTCATCGGTGACGCACCGCAACTTGCGACGCCAAACAGCCTGCATACAGCGGCGAAGCTTAGCACGAGCAACTAAGCAGGAGTCCGCAATGTCCGAACTTGCGACTTCCGCCTTTGTGCCCGGCATCCGGTTGTCTGGAATCCACCTTGGCTGAGTACGGGATTCGTTTCGAGATCATATAATGTGTAGCCCCAAAATCTGCGGCGAACAGAAGCGAATTGCCCGACCCGTCGGTGTTCAACGCGCTGAGTGAAATGCAGATCATTGTTGCGATCGACGATAATCTGCGCTCTCCAAGAGTACGAGCCCGTGCGAGTGTATCGTACCTCTTCGCGCCTCCATACCGGAGCAGCCCTTCCCACTCGGCGCTGCTCGAGAAGGTCCAGATTTAGCGCAGCGACAGCGCGCAACCGGCGCCGAAAAACTTCAACGACGCCCAAAATTCGACCGGCAACAAAAAACGCAACGCGTTCCACTTTCCGGAAGAATGGTAGATCATGGACGAAGGCGGCCGTCTCTCGGAGCTTTAACGGCCCAGACTTACGAATATTCTCAAGAGCCTCTTCGAACAACCGTCGATCGATTGCGGTCACGCGCCTTAACTGTCTAGCCAGCGCGTTGTGCCTTTCGATTGGGCGGTACTCTAGCAGCATCACGCTCATTTTTTGATCCTCCACCCAAGCTATCCGCATCGGAATTTGTGGAACTCAGCGGACCAGTCGTGGAACCGGATAGCGGAATACTTGCAGCTTCGCCGTCCAATTCTTCCAATCGCTTCAAATCGGCGATCGGCACAAGCGCCATTTTTGGCTTTCCTCGGTGGGTAATTACAATTCTTTCTTCCTTGAAATTGGTTGCATGCATTATTTCTGAGAAATTATTTCTAGCCTCCTTTGCCGTAACGTGATTGTGCCTTTCCAGAATGCCGTCCTCAGCGCGTCCGATGATCTTGCTTAGGTCAGACATGTTTGGAGATCTCCATCCCTGCGGGCATCAAACGTTGCTGGTGCTTTTTTAGTCACTTGGGCGTGGATGTCAATCCGCCACTTCGCATATCAATGGTTGACAGCACGAAGTGCACACTTCATGCTCTGCGGCATTAGGGGCGCTTCATGGACAGGAGAGCGTCATGGCCACTACTACGCCTACCCTTGTGCTTCCGGGGCCGAGTGAATTGGGCCCTTGGTCAGAGGGTCTATCCGAGGACCTCGTTAAGGCACTGAACCAGATAGCTTTTCACAAATGCACCCGGCTCACGGGGCTTGCGGAACTTGTATTTGGCGATTGGGTGAGGACCGTACCCCTTGGGATGGAACTCGAACTCCGTACACCCAAGGAATTGTCCTACGACGACTATTTTGACGTGGGTCGAACACCGAACTCGCCCCGTGACGCCTTCGCTCGATCTTGTTTGATCACCATCAGGAACGCCGCTGTAAACGCCGAGCGGGGGCACACGCTATCCGTGAGCGAAGAAAGCGCCTTGCTTCAAGCAGTAAGGGAAATGGCACGAATTGTACTAGAGAAGGAATAGGAGCAATGGAACTCGAACCCGCGACGCATCCATACGACGGGTCTGCCCTGATACGTTGGAAAGTTGGACACCAACTGTTCTTTGTGGGGATTCAAGCGATCTTGGCATCTGTATTTCGTTATAATCATAATCCGAGCTCTGATCGGTTGAGATCGATAGCCAACCTCATAAGGGGCTCGGCGTCGATGATGCAACTGGCTGCCGATTTTCCACAGTCTGCGTACACTGAGGTGCGCGATAGTATGTCCGGACAAGAGTCGGATTTTAGCGGACTTTTTTCAATTGATCACAGATTTATGATTCGCGAATTGGCTGGCTTGAGGAGCGCTGCGCAACAGTATCCTGGTGCGTACTGTGAGTTGCTCGACGCTATTGAAGTTGCCTATGGGGCGCACAAGTACGTGTGCAAGCGCTTCGTGGGAAGTGGCCCCAGCCTCAAAAATGAACACGGTCAGGCGTACATGACTTTGGATAAGTTTAAGCAGCGGACCCGTGCTAGGGTGGGTGGGTAATAAGAATCAGGCCGCGAGCGGCAGCACGCGTAAGGTCGCGCGGGTGCGCCTGATCAAACGTCCCGCTCTAACGTGAGATTAGTGAACGAACCTGGATACGTCGTGCGCGACTTGACGGTCTGTCACGATAGTAGCCGTCCCCTCGACCGGCGAGTCTAATCAGATCCTCGGGATCTACCTGCACGTTCGGCGCATTCTTCTTCGCCTCTCGAACGTCCATCGGTTTCAACACAAGCCAAGTGGCCGCGTTGGCACGCACCTCCTCGCTGAAATGCTCGCTCATCTGTGAGGCAAGAATCATTCCCAGGCCAAACTTACGGGCCTCGGTGATGAGTTCGTTCAGGATGTTGTCTGCACGGTCCCGCTCGCCACTGCCTAGCGACAGGATCTTAGCTTCGTCGATGACGACAAATTTGCGACAAGCCGAATTCGGCCCCGAAGGCTGTCGCGAAGGGCTGGGAGTGGTGCCAGGGCGCATCACCAGCTCTCAAAAGAGCTCAAAATTTTGAAGCCTGAGTGAAGCCAGTTGAGCGATTTTTGGTCCTGTAGGGGTTCGAAGAAGGAGAAATTTCTCTTTGAGATCAATGGTCGGAGCGGGGAGATTTGAACTCCCGACCCCCAGTCCCCCAGACTGGACTAAGGGCTCCTCCGCCCACGCGGAGATCGACCCATTCCGCAGGGCGATCTCCGAGACGTGAACTAGGCTCCTCCGCCCACGCGGAGATCGACCCGTGGCGCGTTCCGAGGCACTTCTGGCGGACTTGGCTCCTCCGCCCACGCGGAGATCGACCGTTCGACGGCATTCGCTGCGTCATCGTCGACGGGGCTCCTCCGCCCACGCGGAGATCGACCCTTTCCGTCCGAAATAATTCCGCGTCGTAATTGGGCTCCTCCGCCCACGCGGAGATCGACCCCACACCGATCAGACGGCCTGCCGGGTGCTCGAGGCTCCTCCGCCCACGCGGAGATCGACCCGGTGCGCGATGCTTTCGCTCGTCTGGGCCATGGGCTCCTCCGCCCACGCGGAGATCGACCCTGGCCGAAGTCTCTCGGCGCAATCTTCTCCGCGGCTCCTCCGCCCACGCGGAGATCGACCCGCGCGGCTAGGCCGCTAGTGCGGCCTCGGCGAGGCTCCTCCGCCCACGCGGAGATCGACCCGCGAGCCGATCGTCGAGGGCCGCGTCGGGGATGGCTCCTCCGCCCACGCGGAGATCGACCCAGGTGGAGGGGCGCTCAGCTTTGAACGCCGACGGCTCCTCCGCCCACGCGGAGATCGACCCGCCGCCGATCAGAAGCCTCCCGGTCGGGATGGGGCTCCTCCGCCCACGCGGAGATCGACCCGCCAGTCTGCAGAGCGTCGCGCCGCGAAAGATGGCTCCTCCGCCCACGCGGAGATCGACCCTCTTCCTGGATCTGGATGATACTACCGTCGTCGGCTCCTCCGCCCACGCGGAGATCGACCCGTTGCGCCTCCAGCCCGGTGCGCTTGTGCTTGGGCTCCTCCGCCCACGCGGAGATCGACCCGTACCCAAGAGCCTTCGCCGTTTCGTACAGCCGGCTCCTCCGCCCACGCGGAGATCGACCCTGAGCCACACCAGCCAGCAGCGTTATTACCAAGGCTCCTCCGCCCACGCGGAGATCGACCCCTGGGCCGTCGTGTACGTCTCGGCCCCTGCCGGGCTCCTCCGCCCACGCGGAGATCGACCCGAGCGCATCGCCTTGTCGCCGTAGCCGCGAATGGCTCCTCCGCCCACGCGGAGATCGACCCCCTCGGCCTCACGCTTGAGGCCATGGCGTCAAGGCTCCTCCGCCCACGCGGAGATCGACCCCAGTAGGCGATATGCTGCAGATGGTCGCCGCGGGCTCCTCCGCCCACGCGGAGATCGACCCACCGCTATTGTCGCGCACGCCGTATCCCGACGGGCTCCTCCGCCCACGCGGAGATCGACCTCCGCCTCGTCGCTATCTGCCGGGCGCCGCGGGGGCTCCTCCGCCCACGCGGAGATCGACCCTTCCCCACGTCCAGCGCGCCGCCATTCTTCGGGGCTCCTCCGCCCACGCGGAGATCGACCCGTCGCCGTCAACACCACGCACGCGAGGATCATGGCTCCTCCGCCCACGCGGAGATCGACCCCACTCGTCAGATCGAAATGGCTGCCTTCGACGGGCTCCTCCGCCCACGCGGAGATCGACCCGTGTCGCCGTTGACGCCAACGCGGAAGCCGCCGGCTCCTCCGCCCACGCGGAGATCGACCCTGATCGAAGTGGACGAGAACTTGGCACGTGCAGGCTCCTCCGCCCACGCGGAGATCGACCCACCATCTGCGACGGCGCCGAAGTCCTTGACGTGGCTCCTCCGCCCACGCGGAGATCGACCCTTCTGCGGTCCGTCATGTCGGCGCTTTGCGGTGGCTCCTCCGCCCACGCGGAGATCGACCCGTGATCGCATTGGCCTTCAAGGACCGATCCTGGGCTCCTCCGCCCACGCGGAGATCGACCCCGGGGGCTGCGACGGTAGAGCTCCCACAAGGCGGCTCCTCCGCCCACGCGGAGATCGACCCTCGCGAGCCCAGTAGGCGCCAACGCGCGAGGCGGCTCCTCCGCCCACGCGGAGATCGACCCCCAGCCGGGCCCCGCAGGGAGGGGGCGAAAATGGCTCCTCCGCCCACGCGGAGATCGACCCGCCACCGGCTCCTGAGGCCAGCGATCACCGAAGGCTCCTCCGCCCACGCGGAGATCGACCCTTCAAGTGCCAAGAGTGGGGAGGCTTGACGCTGGCTCCTCCGCCCACGCGGAGATCGACCCCCAGCGATCGTCACAGAGAAGAGAGAAAGCAGGGCTCCTCCGCCCACGCGGAGATCGACCCCTCGCGCGCCCATGTCAGTATAAGATCGGCGTGGCTCCTCCGCCCACGCGGAGATCGACCCGCGGTAGCCAAGCTCGGCAAGGAATGTCCTTGGGCTCCTCCGCCCACGCGGAGATCGACCCGATACGTGCACGCGTCGCCGCGTTGATCGCCTGGCTCCTCCGCCCACGCGGAGATCGACCCGCTTTGATCTTGCTGGTGGGTCCGTCCGGCGCGGCTCCTCCGCCCACGCGGAGATCGACCCCCGCCGCATCTCACGTTGATGCAGGCGGGCAAGGCTCCTCCGCCCACGCGGAGATCGACCCGGTCAGGGCAAGTCCAGCTTGCTCGATAGCCTGTCTGGAAGGCCTTTTCGTGCGCGTCGAACACAATCTTCTGCGTGTCGCGCAGGTAGGTGCGCACATACAGCATGCGGCTGTGGCAGAGCCGGACCTGCGTCACCTTCACGGGCACCCGGCTTGCCATCGATGAGGACGTGCTCGCGGCTCCAATCAAACTCGTCGCCCCGCCCGAACGAGCCCGCCGGGCCAGCCAGTCATCCCCAATACCATCCCCAAACAATCGCCGGATGTTCTCGCGCTGTTCCATAGCAAATCGGCGTTATTGCGCAGCGCGGAACATTTGAAAAACGCCCCTAAGGGGCTGAAAAATCGGTGATTTAACTGGTGCTGCCGGAGGGGATTGAACTCTCGACCTCTCCCTTACCAAGGGAGTGCTCTACCACTGAGCTACGGCAGCAATCCGTTGATACGGCTTGCGACTTTTCCTCGGCCCGCGACGTGGCGGGCGCCGGAACGCACTGCTCGTAGCAGCCCATCGGCAGCCGCGCAAGCCGCCTTCGCTGGCGGCCGCCGGCCGGCGGTGGAAAGCCCTGCGCGCGCCTGCTTCCGGTCCGCACCGGGCCGGCTCCGGCTCACCGCACGGCCGCTGCCCTGCCGCGCCGTCGGCCTTGCCCGGGCTGGGGCGGGGCCATGCCGGCGCCTACAGCCGCGCGTCGCTCGCCGAGACCGGAAGGATCTCCTTGAGGTCATAGATGAACCCCTGCGCGCTCGCGAGATGCTTGCGCATCCACGCCTCGCCGAGGGCGACGATCTCGGCGTGCTTCACGCACAGGATGATGCCGTCGAAGCTGCCCTCCGGGCACTCGTTCGTGATCTCGATGCCGTACTCGTGCCGCGCCTCGGCCGGGTCGGCGTGCGGATCATAGATGGTGATCGCGCTCGCGAACGGCTGCAACTCGCGCACGAGGTCGGCGACCTTGGTGTTGCGCGTGTCGGGGCAGTTCTCCTTGAACGTGAAGCCCATCAGCAGCAGGCGAGCGTTGCCGATCTGCAGCCGCCGCTGCGCCATCACCTTCACGATGTCGTGCGCGACGAACGCCGCCATGCCGTCGTTGACCCGGCGCCCGGCGAGGATGATCTCCGGGTGGAAGCCGATGCTCTGCGCCTTGTGCGTCAGGTAGTAGGGATCGACCCCGATGCAATGCCCGCCGACGAGGCCGGGACGGTAGCCGTGGAAGTTCCAC
The DNA here is from genome assembly GCA_033764875.1 of Hyphomicrobiaceae bacterium. Taxonomy (GTDB): domain Bacteria; phylum Pseudomonadota; class Alphaproteobacteria; order Rhizobiales; family Hyphomicrobiaceae; genus AWTP1-13. The sequence continues at coordinate 9,550 of JANRIO010000035.1, forward strand.
TTGCTGCCGGCCGCCTCCAGCACCTCGCGCGTCTCGATGCCCAGCCGCTTGAACAGCTGCGACAACTCGTTGACGAGCGCGATGTTGAGGTCGCGCTGCACGTTCTCGATGACCTTGGCGGCCTCGGCCACGCGGATCGAGCTGGCCCGGAAGGTGCCGGCCTCGATCACGCTGGCGTAGACCGCATCGACGAGATCGGCGGCCTCGGCCGTCGAGCCGGCCGTGACCTTGCGGATGTTGGGCAGGCGGCGCGTATGGTCGCCGGGATTGATGCGCTCGGGGCTGTAGCCGGCGAAGAAGTCGACGTTGAAGCGCAGCCCCGAGCGCTTCTCGATGATCGGCACGCACACCTCCTCCGTGGCGCCGGGATAGACCGTCGATTCGAACACCACGACGCTCCCCGGCTTGATCACGCTGCCGACGGTGGCGCTGGCCTTCTCGAGCGGCGCCAGATCCGGCCGGCACGCCGCGTCGATCGGGGTGGGCACGGTGACGATGATGAAGTTGCAGGCCGAGAGGTCGCCGGCACTGGCCGAGAACACGAGCCCCTTGGCGAGCTGCATCTCCTGCGCCGTCACCTCCCGCGTGCGGTCGACGCCGGAGGACAGCTCCCGGATGCGCTCCGCGTTGATGTCGAAGCCGACGACCGGAAACCTGCGGGCGAGATACACCGCCAGCGGCAGGCCTACGTAGCCGAGACCGACCACACCGGCACGGACCGATGACAGGGAGGGAAGTTTCATGCTGCGGTTGCCCTTGCGACGCTGGCTGAAGCCTGCCTCGTAGCATGCTCCGGCGCCGGCCACAGATCGCGCGCGTCGCAGCGCTCAGCGTTTCCTGTGGAGATTGAGCCGGTAAACCGCGCCGCCTCTGCCCACGCGCGATGCCGAATGTGCCGCGAGGCCGCCCCCATTGGCAAGGCGGGCGGCCTGCCGGCCCATTGCGCGCACCGCGCGAGGCCTGTGCGGCTCTCGCGTGCGAGGGGATCTGTCGGACGGGTGCAGCTAGCCCGGCCCGAGGCGCCGTTGCGCCACCGCCGCAACGACGAGCCCGATCGCGACGCCGGCGGCGCTGAAGGCGAAGTCCTCGACCTTGGAGGACCGGCCGGGCGCGAGCTGCTGCAGGAGCTCGAGCACGCCCGCATAGCCGCAGAGGCACAGGGCGAGCGTCGTCGTCCGCATCCTGCACGTCGCGAGGCGGCAGAGGCAGGCCGTGGCCGCATAGGCCGCAAGATGCTCCAGGTGCCCGCCGGCGCCTGTCCGCCGCATCTCGTCTGCCGGTAGCAGCGACAGGACCGCCACCAGCACGCAGCAGAGCCCGGCGCCGATGCCGGCCAGTCGTCTCAGGGTTGCGGGCATGCGGTCTCGCGCCTCTTGGTCTGGGAGATCTGGGAGCCGTTTTGCGCGTCGCCGCCGCCAGCGAAAACGACCGACACGGAATAAATGCCATTGCTCGGTCGCAACAGCCTCAATTCCGCCGCGAAACCCGCGATGATGGTTAAAACATAGTGCCGCCCGATACCTTACGTCTGCAAGTTTAGCCTTCCTGCGAGCCGACCATGCAAGAAGCCTCCATTCGCGTCGATACCCCGTCCCCGGCAGATTCGTTTGGCATGCAGCCTCCGCGACGGGACGCGGACATCGCGACATCGGACGTTGCGGCGCCTCGGGTTCCCACCCAGCCACAGGCAAGGCGGCACTCTCCGCGCCGATGGCTCGGCTTTGCAGCCGGTTTGCTGTTGGGCTCGCTGATCTCGGTGCCCGCCGCGCTGGCGATGACCGGTAGCATCAATCTGCCGAGCTATGACATTTCCTCCAAGATCAACGACCTTCTCGACCACGTGCGCATCTCACTTGCACGGTCGGATGCTGTCATGGACGGCCTCAGGCGGCACGTGGATGGCCCGGAGGCGTCGACCGACCGGCTGATCGCGCAGGCGCGCCGCCACATGGAGCTGGGCGACGTGATATCGGCCCGCGACCTTCTGGCGTCCAGTGACTGGGTGAAGGAGCGGCGCATCGCCTTCGCCCTTGCCGAGACCTATGATCCCAACATGCTGGCGGCCTGGAACATCCGCAACGGCGGGCCCGACGCGCACATCGCCCGCGCGATCTACGATCGGGCGCTGCGGCTCGGCCAGGTCGAGGCCAAGCGCCGCCTGCACTGGCTGCAGTGATGGCCGCCGTCGCGGGGTGAGGCCTGCGCCTTGCGTCGCTGGGAATGCCGGCAGCGCCGCGCTGCAATCCGCGCGTGCCACCAGCTCTTGTCCACGCCGCGGCGCCGCCGGCTGCAGCGTCTGCGCCGTGCCACGCGTGAGGCATCCACAAGCGGGGGGCCGTGCGGTCGATTGCAATTGACCGAATCAGCAAAGCCGAAGACACATTTTGTGCCATCGCGTCAGTTTGACGGTTCGCACGCGTGACCCCCGAGCTGCAAGGCCCGCGACGATGTCCAAATCCGCCAACGACGTGGCAGCCGACCTTGCCGGGCCGAGGCCGTCGCGCACCAGCGCGGCCCTCTGGATCGTCGTGTTTGGCCCGCTCTACTTCATCGCCAGGGGGCAATGGCGGTACGCCACCTACTACATCGCGCTGGCGGCCGTCTACGCGACGGCGCGCGCGATGGCCTGGATCTAGGCGCGCATCTCCGCCCTCGGGCCGGCCAATGGCAAAGCAGCCCCGAGAGACCTCGGGGCTGCCTTTTCCAGCCAACATGTATTTTGGGAGACCAATCAGTCGATCGCGTTATACTTGTATGTAAGTCTTTCCGATGTCCGATGTCCATTAGAAAAGCAGTACAATGATCAAATGCCCGGCTGTGTGTGGCTTTCGGATCCGATGCGGGTAAAATGTAGCCTGACGCAATCATTTTTCTGCGTCCTTACAGACTTGAACTCGCCAACCCGCAAACCCGCCCTCACCGCCACCCCATCCCCGGAGCGACCTCTGTCAGGATCGCCTCGATCACGTGCGCGTTGTAGTCGACGCCCAGTTGGTTCGGCACGGTGAGCAGCAGCGTGTCGGCCTCGGCGATGGCCTCATCCTCGGCGAGCTGCCGGATCAGCACATCCGGCTCGGCGGCATAGCCGCGCCCGAAGATGGCCCGCTTGCCGGGCTCGATGAAGCCGATGTGGTCCTGGCTGTCGCCGTCGTGCCCGAAATAGGCGCGGTCGCGCTCGTCGACGAGCGCGAAGATGGAGCGGCTGACCGAGACCCGCGGCTCGCGGCCATGGCCGGCGTCCGTCCAGGCTTGGCGGAACGCCCGGATCTGCTCGGCCTGCTGCACGTGGAAGGGACGCCCGCTCTCGTCGGTCTTGAGCGTCGAGCTCTGCAGGTTCATGCCCTGCTGCGCGGCCCAGACCGCCGTCGCATTCGTGCTCGCGCCCCACCAGATGCGCTCGCGCAGCCCCTCCGAATGCGGCTCGAGGCGCAGCAGCCCCGGCGGATTGGGGAACATGGGTCGCGGATTGGGCTTGGCGAAGCCCTCCCCGCGCAGCACCTCCAGGAAGACCTCGGCATGCGCGCGCGCCATGTCGGCATCCGTCTGTCCTTCGGGCGGCGCGTAGCCGAAGTAGCGCCAGCCGTCGATCACCTGCTCCGGCGATCCGCGGCTGATGCCGAGCTGCAGGCGCCGCCCCGCGATGATGTCGGCGGCGCCTGCATCCTCGGCCATGTACAGCGGATTCTCGTATCGCATGTCGATCACGGCGGTGCCGATCTCGATGCGGCGCGTTCTGGCGCCCACGGCCGCGAGCAGCGGAAACGGCGAGGCCAGCTGGCGCGCGAAGTGGTGCACCCGGAAGTAGGCGCCGTCTGCACCGAGCTCCTCCGCGGCGACGGCAAGCTCGATCGACTGCAGGAGCGCGTCGGCGGCGGACCGGGTTTGCGAATGCTGCGACGGCGACCAGTGGCCGAAGGACAGGAAGCCGATCTTCTTGGCGGGCACGACACAAGCTCCATGGCGGTCGAGAGACGATCGGGCTCAGGCGATCAGCGCCGTGCTTAGCACGCTTCCTCGCGCGCGGGCACATCGATCGCTGTCGGCGAGGGCATGGGCTTGCCTGCTCGCGTCAACCGAATCAACGCTTTACAGGCGCCTCCGGATCCCACCGATCAGCCTGCCGCCTCGATCGAGCAGCATCGGCTCGCCGGGCCATGAAGACCCGCCGTACGGCTGCCGCGCAGTGCTGAAAATCTGCTGTCACGACAGCATGCCAATTGCTAATTTCGCGCGTCCAGTCGCGATGGGGGAACACATGAAGCTTCTAGCTTCGGCGCTCGGCGGTCTCTGTTGCCTTGTCTGGTCGATGGTTGCAGCTCACGCGCAGATTGAGTGGCGGGAGGCCATGGCGAGCATCAATGCCGAGCGCAGCAAGATCGTTGGTTGCGCGGCACAGCTCAGAGCCACCGGCACCGAGGCCCAGCAGAAGGCCGGGGCCGAGGCCTACGCAAACGCCAAGACCGCCATGGACGGCGTGCTCGACGACCTTGTGCTCGTGCTGTCTGAAAAGAAGGTCATGGACGCCAAGGGCTTCGAGGCGCGCCTGCAATCCAGCATCAAGACGCGCATCGCCTTCTGCAAGACCGCCGAGGCGACCGCGCCCAAGGGCGGCGAGAAGCAGATCTTCCAGGACGTCTACACCGACACGCTGAAGCCGACCATGGATGCCGTGCTCTCCTTGTTCGGGCGCCGCACCGCGCCGGCGAGCGAGCGCCGCACCGTCACCACCCAGCTGGAGGCCGCGAGATGGCCAGAATACTCGAGCGTACCGCCGGTGCGCTGAGCGCATCGGCCGGCACGTGGCTGCGCGGTCGCCCCATCGCGGGCGCCGCGTGTGCCGCTGCGCGGAGGTAGCGCGCGATGGCGGTCATCATCCTTGTGCACGGCACCTTTGCCACCGGCCCGGAGGAGGGCGAGAGCTGGTGGCAAGGCGGCAGCGTGTTCGAGCGCGAGCTGAAGGACCTCGTGGCGGCCGACGACGGCAGCCTCGAGGTCAAGCGCTTCGTCTGGGACGGCAACAACTCGATGACCTCGCGGCGCGCCGCCGGGGCAGCCCTTCTCGAGATGCTGCTCGGTCTCGAGCGCAGCCAGACGGCCTACGTGCTCGTCGGCCACAGCCATGGCGGCTCCGTCATCGCCGAGGCCCTGACCAAGGCCGCCATCGCCGGCAATCCGCTGCCCCATCTCAAGCGCTGGGTGACGGTCGGCACGCCCTTCATCGCGCCCGAGAAGGAGCGCTTCCTGTTCTCGCGCGTCGGTGCGCTCGGCAAGGCCGTGCTCGTCGCCATCACGACCTTCACGATGTGCGCGATCCTTGCGATCTTGCACTCCTTCCAGCAGACTGAGGCCATCGCCGCCGCGGTCGTCACGGTCGCCCTACTGCCGGCGTTCTGCGTCTATCTCTTCCTTTGGCTGTTCGACCGCCGCCAGCGCGGCCATTTCCGCAAGCCCGTCATCGCCCGCTTCGCCGCCACCTTCGGTCCGCGCTGGCACGGGCTCTGGCACGAGGACGACGAGGCGATCAACGGCCTCGCCGCGCTGGGCAACGCCGACCGCAGCATCTTCGCGCACGATTTCGCCGTTCCCGCGCTGTCGATGCTGGCCATCGTCGTGTTCCCGCTGCTCGTCTACGCACTGCTTTCGAGCCCCGATGTCGCCAAGGCGCTCCTTGACTTCCACACCCACGTGCTCGGGCCGGAGAAGATCCTGTCGCTGCGCGAGGGTGGCACGCTCAAGGGCGGCGGGCGCGAGCTCGGCATCAACTTCGTGCTGCTGCTGACGTCGGGCGGCGAGGCCTTCGCGTCGGTCTTTCCCGGACGCGCGAGCACGGCGCGCGCCATCTTCCTGCTCGGCATCGTGCCGCTCACCTTCCTGCTCCTGGCCGCGATCGTGCTGGGCCTGGTGACGCTCGCCGCGCGTCCCGTGAGCGCGCGGCTGAGCCGCCTGTTCAATGCCGCGACCTGGGCCCAGTTCCGCCGCGAGGGCTTCGGCGGCGACGTCCAGGGCGAGCGCGAGACCTCGGCAGATGCCGCGCCGAAGGGCTTCGCGTACCGCTTCGAGCCGCTGCCGCCCGACATCGCGGCCCAGATCGCGAGCATCAGCGACGCGGCGGCGGGCAAGGCCATCGCCAATCTGCGCGGCGCCATCAACAGGCTGGCCTTTGCCAAGGGCGAGAGTCAGCGCGATGCGCTGGCCGACTACCTGACCTGGCAGGAGCTCATCCACACCAGCTATTTCGAGGTGCCGGCCATGCGCAAGCTGGTCGCCTTCACGATCACCGAGTGCGCGCCCTTCAGGGCCACCAGCGCGTTTGCGGCCGACGGCGACTTCGCCCGGGTCGGGGCCTGGCACCGCACCCTGGTCGCCGCCAGCGCGCCCACCCCTCAAGCCAAGAGCAAGACACGAGACCACCCGCGCGCCGCGGCACCGGACGCGGCGGCGGTCTGAGCCGTCCCGGCGGCGGGCTTGCACGAAGATGACTATGACGTGATTGCAGAGCAGTTTTGGAGGTGTGTGATGGCAAAGCTTTTCCTGCACGCTGCGGGCGTTGCGATTGCAAGCGGTCTCGCCCTTGCCGCCGGCGGTGCCGCCGCCCAGCAGCCCGCCGCGCTGAACGATCAGCCGGTCCTGGTCCTCGACCCGGGCATGCACACCGCCATCATCAACCGGACCGACATCGACCGCACCGGCCAGTTTGCCGTCACCGCCTCCGACGACAAGACCATCCGCCTTTGGAAAATGGGTCCCAAGCCCGAGCTTGTGACGACCATTCGCCTGCCTGCCAGCACCGGCAACATCGGCAAGGCCTACGCCGTCGCCATCAGCCCGGATGCCGAGGTGATCGCGGCCGGCGGCTGGGCACGCTGGACGCCGGAGGATCCCGTCGACCAGGTCTACCTGTTCAACCGCGAAGGCAAGATGCTGAAGCGCCTCGGCCAGCTTGCATCCGTGACCGACCATCTCGCTTTCTCCCACGACGGCCGCTATCTGGCGGCGGGCCTGGGCGTCGGCAACGGCATTCGCATCTTCGACCGCAATCGGGACTGGGCCCTGGCCGCCGCCGACAAGGACTACAAGGGCACCGTCTACGGTCTCGATTTCACGGCCGATGGCCGCCTCGTCGTGTCGTGCGAGGATGGCTTCATCCGCCTCTACGACGCCGCCTTCAAGCTGATCGCCAAGCAGAAGACGAGCGTGGGGCAGGATCCGATCGGCATCGCCTTCAGCCCCGACGGGCGCAAGATCGCCGTGGGCTTCGCCGACGCCCGCGCGGTCGCCCTGCACGACGGGCGCACCCTGTCGCCGCTGGATCCGCCCAACGCCAATGGCGTCGACAATGGCGCGCTTGCGACCGTGCACTGGTCGCGGGACGGCCGCAGCCTCTACTCCGCCGGCCGCTTCCAGATGCAGGGGCGCAATGCCGTGCTGGCGTGGGCCGACGCCGGCGCCGGCCCGAGGCGCGCGCTTTTCTCGGGTGCCGCCGACAACATCAAGTCCATGCGGGTGCTGCCCAACGGCAACCTGCTCGTGGCCTCCGCCGAGCCCCATCTCGCCGTCCTCACGCCCGACGGGCAGCCGCAGTGGGTGCAGCCCTCCCCCGTCATCGACTCGCGCGCGCAGCGCTCGAACCTCTCGGTCTCGGTCAACGGCGCGCAGGTGGATTTCGGCTATGAGCAGGGCGGCCGGTCGCGCGCGCGCTTCGACCTGTCTCGCCTGGCGTTGTCCGTCGGCCCGCCGTCCGACGGGATGACGGCGCCCCCCCGCCAGACGGGCCTCGACATCAAGGACTGGGTCAACAACGTGCGGCCGACCCTCGCCGGCACGCCGCTGCCGCTCAGCAAGTACGAGAGCTCGCGCAGCGTCGCCATCCATCCCAAGGGCGACAGCTTCGTGCTCGGCGCCGATTGGTCGCTGCGTGCGTTCGATGCCAGCGGCAAGGAGTTGTGGCGGCGGCAGGTGCCGGGCATCGTCTGGGCCGTCAACATCAGCGGCGACGGGCGCATGGTGGTCGCCGCCTACGGCGACGGCACCATCCGCTGGCACCGCATGGACAGCGGCCGCGAGCTCCTCGCCTTCTTCCCGCTGCTCGACAAGGTGAGCTGGGTGGCCTGGACGCCCGAGGGCTTCTACGGCGCCACCTCCGGGGCCCATCGCATCCTCAAGTGGCACGTCAACCGCGGTTGGGACCAGGCGGCGGAGGCGATCCCCGTCTCCGAGATCAAGAACCTGCGCCGCCCTGAGGTGCTCGGCATCGTGCTGCAGGAGATGGAGACGGCGCGTGCCATCGGCCTTGCCGAGATGAAGCGGGCGCAGGAGGAGGTGCAGCTGCGCACGCGATCCAAGGTCGCGCCCGGCGCCCGCCTGCACGTGGTCAGCGTCGGCGTCAGCGAGTACGGATCGAACGCTGCCCACCTGCGCCTCAACTTCGCACACAAGGACGCGCAGGACGTGATCGCGGCGCTCGACAATACCCAGTCGGGCCTCTACGCCCAGGTGCTGCCGCAGCAGATCACCAACAAGGACGCCACCCGCAAGAACGTGCTCGACGCGGTCAAGGCCATGCGGCGCAATATGGCGGCCCGCACCGGCGGCAGCGACCTCGCCGTGTTCCATTTCTCGGGCCACGGCGCCCTGATCAACGGCAAGTACTACCTGCTTCCCCATGACGTCGACGCGCGCAGCACCGATGACATCACCAGCTCGGCGGTTCCCATCAACGAGCTCAGGGAGGTGCTGGCCGAGATCGGCCAGCATGGGCGGCTCATCGTGCTGCTCGATGCCTGCCGGTCGGGCGCCGCATCGGCCGACGGCACCTCGCTCGGCGTCGACGGCGGCCAGCTCAGGGCCGCCCTTGCCGGCCTTGCCAACGTGACGGTGCTGACCTCCTCCGACAGCAACAAGCCCTCGTTCGAGAACAAGGCCTGGGAGAACGGCGCCTTCACCAAGGTGTTCCTGCAGGCCCTGGGCAAGGCCGCCGACACCGACCGCAATGGCCTCATCAGCGTAGACGAGCTGATGTCCTACATGAGCAAGCAGCTGCCGCAGCTCACCACCAGCATCGGCAACCAGAGCCTCGGCATGGAGGTCCGCTTCCAGAGCGAGATCTTCGTCAGCGGCCTGTGACGCATCGGGGCTGCCGTCGCTTCCGGCGGCGGCAGCCTGCTTGCAGCAGATCGCGATCGCGCCGGCAGCGTGTGGCGCGCAAACCTGCGCGCACCACTGGGCTTTAGTTCCCGCCCTTCACCGCTGCGACAGGGCTCGCATTGGGCTGCTGCGAGGGTGCGCGGCATGTCTTGGCCACCTCGACCCAGCCGCGGCGGCGGTAGAGGTGCGCGCGAATGCGCCAGGCCAGGAGCGCACAAAGCACCCATGAGGCGACGGCCAGCGTGACCGTTGCGGTCGAGGCGGCGAGGATGGCCGCGAGCGTGACAAGCCACAGCACCGCGGCCACGAGCCATGCGCCGACGAAGGTGAAGTAGACGGGCCCGAGCAGCAGCGCAGGCACGCACGTGGTCCACGCCGTGACCGTATCGCGCGTGCTGTTCAGCGGATGGCGGAATGTCGCCTGCATCTGGTCAAACCCTGGATCAGAGGACACTTGCTGTGATGGTCGCAAGTCTGCTGCATCGTCTGCGGCTGCTTGGAGATACGAGCGTCTCGGTCTGAGTCTGACGAGCCCTTTATGCTCTTCCGATGGCCTGCAGGTCGCGAATTCGTGTGCGCTGTGCGGGTGAAACCTGACGAATGTCGCGATCCTCAGAGCACCAGAATGAGCATCTCAAAGCTTCCTGACAAGCCGCTATAAACCAATGGAGTTTCTGGTCTGCTAAGCTCGCGTCTTGTCCCTGCTCATCGCCAGCCGCAAACCGTGGCAAGCTCAATTGCTGCGCCGCAGCGCGGCCGACCAGGCCAAGGGTTGGTCGTCCGGCGCCGCCGTGCTGCATCTGCTCAGAGCCGAGCAGCTGAGCCGCTGAGGCCAGCTCACGCCGCCAGCGGCTCCGTCCCGCACCACTCCGCGATGAACAGCGCCATGGCGGTGGTGATGCGCTTGATCGAGGCGATGCTGGCGCGCTCGTCGAAGCCGTGGATGTTCTGCGAGATGGGCCCGTAGCACAGGGCCGGCACTTTGTCGTAGAGGGCGTGCACGCGCGTATCGAGGTAGCCAGCCGTCATGAAGCTCTCGAGCTTCGCGCCTGTCGCCGCCTCGTGCGCCCCCGCCAGCACCGCCTCCGCCTCCGAGCCCGGCGCCAGCTCGTAGCCCTCCACGTGGAAGCCGTTGAAGGTGACGCGTGGCGGGTTGTTGGCGAGGTACAAGTCTTCGCGCGCGAATGCCGTCACCGCCGCCTCGATCTCGCGCGCGGCCTCTGCCGCGGCCACGCCCGGGTAGATGCCGATGCGGCAATCGATCCGGCACCAGCACGGCACCGAGGAGGCCCAGTCGCCGCCTTCGATCTTGCCGATGTTGAGATTGATCGGGTGTGCCTCGGCCTCGAAGTGGGGCCGACCGGCCTTGCGTGTGTTCCAGCGGGCCTCCAGGCCGCGCAGCGCGGCGATGACGCGATAGGCGGCATCGATGGCGTTGGCACCGGCACCCATTTCGCGCACGTGCACCGGATGGCCGCGCACCTCCACCTGGAACCACAGCACGCCGACGTTGGCGCGCACGAGCTTTTCCTCCTCGGGCTCCGGAATCAGCACCGCCTCGGCGCGATAGCCGCGCAGATGCGTCATCAGCGCTCCGTTGCCGGTCGATTCCTCCTCCACGACCGACTGCACGTAGACCGTCGCGGCCGGCTGCAGCCCGATGCGGGTCAGCGCATCGAGCGCGAAGATGTTGGCAGCCCCGCCGGCCTTCATGTCCGCGCCGCCGCGCCCGTACAGCCAGTCGCCGGCGATGACCGGCTCGAACGGCGGATGCGACCACATGTCGGCGGGGCCCGGCGGCACCACGTCGACGTGCGACTGCAGGATCAGCGATCGGCCCGCCTCCGCGCGCGGGCGATGGATGCCGACGACGATCGGCGCCGTCGAGTGCGCCTCCGACCAGGGCGAGCCGCCCGGATGCGCCAGGATCGCGTCGCGATCCATCGCGAACCTGTCCATCGCGTAGCCGCGCCCTGCCAGCTCCCTGAACACGAAATCCTGCACCGTGTGCTCGGCGCCGCGCGTCGAGGGAAAGCGGATCAGCGCCTGCGTGAAGGCGATCTGGGCGGCAAAGCCTTCGGCAACCGAGGCGATGATGCCGTCACGCAGATTGGGATCGAGGGGCATGGGGAACCTTGGCGAAGTGGGGCGATGGAGACCTAACCGCGCGGGACGCGCGGCGGCCCGGGATCGCTGAGTGAACGGCTTGCCGAATGAGCAACAGTTCGCGCCTGCCCGCAAGGGGCCACCAGATGCCGAAGCGTGCCGACCGCCTAGGCGGTCGGCACCGTCATGACCTCGATGCGGTGCCCGTCCAGATCACGGACGAAGGCGGCGTAGTAGGTGACAAGCGTCGCTTGCCGAAGGCCCGGCTTGCCGTCGTCCGTGGCGCCGCGCTCCGTGGCGGCCTTCCAGAAGGCGTCGACGGCGTCCTTTGAGCGCGCCCGCAGGCACACATGCGAGCCCGTGTCCGGCTCCACCGGCTGCATGCCGGGCCGCGCATTGAGCCAGAGCACCGGGTACTTCGTGCCGAAAGCGACGCGCGCCGGCGCGTCCACCATGCGCCGATAGCCCAGCGGCGCGAGCGCCGCCTCATAGAGCCCGGCGCTTCGAGCCAAGTCGCGCACGCCGATCGAGATGTGGTCGATCACGCGGTTCCGTCGCCTCTCATGCAATCCGCAGAAAGCGCTGCTTCAGCGGTCCTCGAGCACGGGCTGCGTCAGGGTTGCGAAAGAGCGCAGCTCCGCCGCCTGCCGCTGCAGCTCGTCCACGCGCACGTTGAGCATGTCGCGGATGCTGAGCATGCCCGCGATGCGGCCATCCACCACCACAGGCACATGCCGGATGTTGCGCGCGCGCATCGTCGACACGACGTGGCCGACGCTGTCGTGCGGTTGGCAGGTAATGACCTGCCGCGTCATCAGCTCCGAGACGGGCAGCGCGTGCAGATCGGCGCCGCGTGCACAAAGCGAGTAGGCGAGATCGCGTTCCGAGATCACGCCGTCGATGGTCTCGCCGTCGCTGCTGACGATGGCGGCGCCGATGCGCCGCTCGCGCAAAAGAAGCGAAAGCTCGGCCGCAGTGTTGCTGGGTTTGATCGTGACGACAGCCCGTCCCTTCTCATTCAGAACATCGCTCACTCTCATGCTGCACTCCAAAGGTCGAAAACACCTCGAATACGCCAATGCCAACGCTGATGGATTCAAGTTTGCTCAACTGCCGCGCGGTTAGCAAACAAATTTGAAGCCACCCTCCGCTTTTCGGGTTGACGCCAGCGGACGACAGGATCACGCTGATTATACGGAGCGTCGAGTGCCGCAGTGCCTTGCGGCGCGGGATCTCCGAGAGCTTCCCTTGGGCAATCGTAGGAGGGAGCATGACGCCACCGGATAGTTGTTGCCGGCCCCGGCAGAGCTGGGGCCAACGGCTCAAACAACGACGTTAGATGCCAATCGGATGTGAGCCGTCCCGACAATCTGAGACTGTGAGCGCAGCGTGCATGCGTCTGCGTTTTCGATGAGTCCGGCGCAAGACGCTGGACGTGTCTGATCTTCAGCAGTGCCCCGCTCGACGCCTTCGTGCGCAGCGGGGCTTTGCTTTTCTGTCCCCTCGATCCTGCTCTGGGCTCAAGTGCCCTTCCGGCATTGCATTGCTGCTGCCCCGGCCATTGTTGACTTGGATCAACCAGACTTCTCCCGGGCACCGTCTCAATGCCTGCGTGCCGCCCGTGCAGAGGAGCCGACCACGTGCCGCCGACCAACCTTGCCCACACCACCCCGCGGATCGAGAGCCCCGCTGAGGCGCGTGCTGCCCCGAGCGATCTCGTCCTTCTGCAGCCCGTGCAGCACGCGGCGCCGGACGCGCACACCGAGCGCGATGACCCGTTCCGGCCGCTGGGCGAGGTCGCGGACCGATCGCTGCACTACCTGCTTTCCCGCGCCACGATGGGATTGTCGCCCATGGCGCTGGCCCAGGCTTATTTCGACTGGCTGATCCATCTTCAGCTCTCTCCCGGCAAGCAGGCGCACGTCTGGAACACGGGCCTGCACCAGGCGCTGCGTCTTGGCGTACACCTGCTGCGCTGCGGTGCCGAGGGTATGCAGAAGCCCTGCGTCGCGCCGCTGCCGCAGGACAAGCGCTTCAGCCACCCCGAATGGCAGCAGTGGCCGTTCAACGTCATCTATCAGACGTTCCTTCTCCAGCAGGACTGGTGGCACAACGCCACCACGGGTGTGCGTGGCGTCACCGGCCACAACGAGCGCGTGCTCGAGTTCACGACGCGGCAGGTGCTCGACGTGTTCTCGCCGTCGAACTTCATCGCCACCAACCCGGAGGTGCTCCGCCGGACCTTCGAGGAAGGCGGCATGAACCTCGTGCGCGGCGCCCGCAACCTCGCCGAGGATGTCGAGCGCTTCACCGGCGGACGCCCGCCCGCCGGCGCCGAGCAGTTCGAGGTCGGTCGAAACCTGGCAGCGACGCCCGGCAAGATCGTGTTCCGCAACCGCCTCATCGAGCTCATCCAGTACCAGCCGATGACGCCCGAGGTGCACGCCGAGCCCGTGCTGATCGTGCCCGCGTGGATCATGAAGTACTACATCCTCGACCTCTCGCCCCGGAACTCGCTCGTCCGCTTCCTGCTCGAGCAGGGCTTCACCGTGTTCATGGTGTCCTGGAAGAATCCGGGCCAGGAGGATCGCGACGTCGGCATGGAGCAGTACTACCGCGACGGCGTGATGGCGGCGCTCTCCGCCGTCGGGCGCATTGTGCCCGGCCGCAAGGTGCACGGGGTGGGCTACTGCCTCGGCGGCACGCTGCTCGCCATCGCCGCCGCGGCCATGGCGCGCGATCGCGACGAGCGGCTCGCCACGCTCTCCTTCCTCGCCGCGCAGGTCGATTTCACGCAAGCCGGCGAGCTCACCCTGTTCATCAGCGAGAGCCAGGTCGCCTTCCTCGAGGACATGATGCGGGAGCAGGGCTACCTCGAGGCCGCGCAGATGTCCGGCGCCTTCCAGCTCCTGCGCTCCAACGATCTCATCTGGTCCCGCGTCGTGCGCAACTATCTCATGGGCGAGCGCGAGCCGATGTTCGATCTCGCGGCCTGGAACGCGGACTCGACGCGCATGCCCTACCGCATGCACAGCGAGTATCTGCGCCGGCTCTTTCTCGCCAATGATCTGGCCGAGGGCCGCTACGAGCTGGGCGGCCGCCCGGTCGCGTTGAGCGACGTGCGCAACCCCATCTTCGCCGTCGGCACCGAGACCGACCACGTCGCGCCCTGGCGCTCGGTATTCAAGCTGAACCTGCTGGCGGACGCCGACATCACCTTCCTGCTCACCAACGGCGGCCACAACGCCGGGGTCGTGTCGGAGCCGGGCCGCGCCGGCCGCCACTACCGCATGGCGACGAAGCTGGAGCACGATCCCTACGTCGACCCGGATGCCTGGCTCGCCCGCACGCCCGCGCGTTCGGGCTCCTGGTGGCCCGCCTGGACGCGATGGTTGGCGGAGCGCTCGACCGGCGCCCGCGTGTCTCCTCCGGCCATGGGCGCGGCCGCCGAGGGCCTGCCGCCCCTTGCCGACGCGCCCGGCACCTACGTCATGCAGCGTTGAGCTCCGAGCCGCAGAAGTCTCCCGGCGCCTGCGACGTCAGGTGGTTCGCAGCTTCCTGTAGGCCTCCGCGGCTCCCGCACGCGCCAGGCGCACGGCCGCCTGCCGCTGCCCGCGCGAGGTCGCAAGGAACGCGAGGACCGGCAGCACGAGCATCGCCCACGCCGCCCCGGCGCACAGGAGCGACAGGGCGCCGTGGATGGGAGCGATCCGGGTGACGAGCCAGCCGACGAGACCGGCCGCTGCCAGGGACGCCAGCGTCCTCGCCAGCACGCGCAGCACGCTGCCCCAGACGCGGATGCCGAGCAGCCGGTCGAGCCACAGGGGCAATAGAACGCCGGTGGCGAGCAGCTCTCCTGCGGCGAGCGCGAAAGCGACGCCGCTCGCCCCGTGCCGGCGCACGAGGGCGAGCGCCAGCCCCATCGCCACGCCGACCTGAACCGCCTGGCTGATCGCGAGCGGCTTCGGCATGTCCGAGAGGCTCGCGAGATAGTACAGCGGGCTCATGGGCGCCAGCGCGACGGCCGGCAGCGCCAGCCACAGCAGCGTCGCCATGTCGAGGGCACTGGCGCCGCCGCTCCAGAGGTGGATCAAGGGCGCGCCAAACGTCAGCATCCCGCCGACCATCGCGCCGTTGACGACGCCGCTCGCGACGCCGACGCGCTCGAGGCGTTGGCGGACATGGGCATGATCGCCGATGAACACGGAGCGGGCGATCTCGACCCCGGCCGACGTCGAGATCATCACCGCGAACGTCCGGCAGAAATTCACCAGCGTCCTGTGCAGGAGGAACGCGACCAGCACCGCGCCGCTGAGGCCGACGCTGCCGAGGATGATCACGGGAGCATTGAGCCACAGTAGCGGCAGGGCATAGCCGAGGGAGTACCAGCGCATCGCCCGGGCCCCCTGCCGCAGCTCGCCGGCCTGCGGCGCCAAGGGACGAAGCTTCAGGCCCGCGAACCGGCGCAGGTCGAACGCCATCAAGCCCCAGCCGAACACCGCCTGCGCGCAAACCAGCACGAGCCCCAGGGCGATCGGACCTCCCCCGAGGAGCCCGGCCACGACGAGCGATCCTGTGATCCCCAGCGCGGCGAGCCCATCCACCAGGATGCCGCGGGCATAGTGCCCGCGCCCGCGGTAGACCTGCGAGATCGAGCTTCGGGTGGTGTGCAGCGTCTGGGCGATCCCGAGCAGGACCACGAGAGCGGCGCCTTCGCCGCTCGCGAGCGCGCGCAGGACAGGAAACGTGCCGTGCGCGGCCACGGCGGCAAGCCCCAGGGTTGCTGCCAGCATCAGCACCGCCGCCGAAGCGTAGGCGAACATGCCGACACTGAGCGTCCGTCGGAACAGCTCCTCCCTGCCCGTCGCCGCCGCCTTGTGCAGGCGGTTGCTCAGCAGCGTCGAGAGACCGAGATCGGCAAGCCCGAGCAGCCCGGTGACGGCAAGGATCGTCGACCAGTCCGCATAGAGCTCCGTCTGCCACGCCCGCAGCAGGATCGCAGCCAGCACGAAGCGGTCGGCAAACGAGACGATGAGGCTCAGGAGCTGGCTGGAGAAGTTCTTGAGGACCCTGACAAGCATCTCGTTGACGGCTCTGGGCGGCTGCGCCGGGCTGATGCCGAGGGGCACGCGGCGATCATCGCATCACCCGCGCCCCCGTCGCAACGCGCGACTGCCGGCCGGAGCCGAACGGCCCTGCGCGCGCAAGGCGAAGTTGAATGATCAACCTTGGCCCGACCGTCCTGGCGGCGCATCGAGCAGGCTCCTGGCCTCCTCTGCGATCGGCTCGAGAATGCCCGCGTCGTCCTCGGCGGGCTTGCCGACCCGCGACGAGATCGCCCATTTCGTCATCGCCTCGGCCGGATACGGCCGCAAGAGGTCGCGCGGGTCGGGCTCGACGGGCGACAGCCAGCGGTCGTAGGCCTCTGGCGACAGGATCACAGGCATGCGGTCGTGCACGTCGGCGAGGACGGCATTGGCCTCAGTGGTGATGACGCAGAAGCTGCGCATCCACTCCTCGCTGCCCGGGCGCTTCCAGTTCTCCCAGATGCCGGCGAGCGCGAACGGGTGGCCGGTGCGCATGCCGATCGCGAACGGCTGCTTGGCGCGCGAGCCTGCGATCGGCTTCCATTCGAAGAAGCTGTCCACGGGCACGATGCAGCGCCGTCGCTTGTAGGCATCGCGGAACGAGGGCAGCTCCGCGATGGTCTCGGACTTGGCGTTGATCGGCTTGCGGCCGCCGCCTGCCTCCTTCACCCAGCGCGGGATGAGGCCCCAGAACAGCGTATCGATGCTGCGCGCCCCGGTCTCCGGGTTCTGCCGGATCACCCAGTGCAGCTGCCCCGGCGCGCCGTTGTAGCGCGGGGTGAACGGCACGTCCGCGTCCGGCTCCACGAGCCCCAGGCCCAGCGCCTTGAGATTGGATTTCTGCGTGATGCGCCCGCACATGGCTCAGATGTATGCCTCCCGCCGCCGGGCCGCAAGCGGTCGCCCGCGGCCACGTCCCTGGGTCGCGGGCGTGGCAGGCAGGCCCAATCCACTGCCAAGTTGCGTCGGCACGCTGCAGCCGGCCTCGACACGAGTAGGAATCGGATATGCACCGGAACTCCACAGCCTTGTGGAGACGTGCGCTTCCGCCCGCTGACCGGCGAAAGCGTTCCGGAGGAAGACCCATGTCGAAGATCATCATCTGCGCGCTGGCGGGCGCCTCGATCGTGCTTCTGGGCGGCTGCCTGCGCAAGCCCGTGCCGCCGCCGCAGCTCTCCCTCAAGGACGACGTGGCCAAGCCGCCGAAGGCCGCCGCCGAGACGCCTCCCAAGCCCAAGCCGAGTCTGGCGATCGACGAGCGCGCGCGCGCCGAGCAGTGGGAGCGCTGCGCCCAGCGCCACCTCGATTACCAGGCCGGCAAGCTCAACGAGACGGTGGAGCAGAAGCAGTTGCGCGACGACATCTGCGCAGAGCTGCACCGCACCGACCACGCCCGGCAGTAGCGGAGCACCCGTCCCCGCGCGTCCCCGTTTCGGTCGCGGCCGAAGTGGGCGTCGGGACGGGAGGTCATCTCAAGGCGCGCCGTCCCCAACCAGTGCGATGTCGAAATGGTGGGCGGTCTGCATCGCACCGAGCTTGGTATAGAGCGCGATGGCTGGCGCATCCACAAGGTCGGCTTGCACGAAGATGCCGTAGGCATTGCGCCGGACCGCCTCACGGCGTAGCGCATCGATCATCGCCGTGGCGATGCCTCGACGCCGGTAGCCGGCGTCCACCGCGAGGTCGTAGATGTAGATCTCGCGCCGGTCCTGCTCGAACTTGTCCAGCTGGTACGCGACCAGGCCGCCCACCACCGCTTCTGCGCGCATGGCACAGATGGCAATGACGTGCGGCTTGCGCAGGAGGTCGGCGATGTAGCTGTCGGTCGGCGGCTTTTCGAGATAGGCCTCCGGATCTTCGAACGCGGCCGCGAAGGCCGCAAGCATCCCGCGCATCAGCAGCACGTCCGTGGGACACAGCATGCGGATCTCGAACGCCACGCGCTACGCCTCACTGGGCTGGTCGCCGTCGCCGTCGATCTGCGCCTCGATCTCGTCGAGCGTGAAGGTGGCAGCGGTCTGCCCCCGCTTCCAGGGCCCGGCGCCCTCGGGCTCCACGTAGAAGCGCCCTCTTTCACGACCCTCGGCGACCTTGCGCAGGATCAGGCCCTTGCGCGCAGCGATGCGGCGCAAGCGCCGTTCACGGGAGGCCGGTGTGTTGGTCTGGCGCGGCATGGCCAAGCCTCGTGGTCGGTCTCTGGGCTTCCCAAATGCAAAACCGGCCGGCGAGCCCTCCAGGGGTTCGCGCGACCGGCTCGAAGTGCGGTTGGCCTGGCCAGACGACCTCTCAGGCCGCAGGCACTTCCGCAGCGGCAGCCTCGGCCACCAGCGCCTGCGCCTGCTCGACCCACTTGTCGCGCTCGATGCGGCCGTCGAGCGACAGCGCCTCCTCGACGTTGGCGATGTCCTCGTCGGAGAAGTTGGCGATCTGCTCGAACTTGATCACGCCGATGCCGTTGAGGCGGCCGGCGAGGTCGGCGGCGATGCCCTTGATCTTGGTCAGGTCCTCCGTCTCGCCCTTCGGCCGCTTGAAGCCCTTGAACGCCGCGTTGAGGCGCTTGGCCCGGGCATCCGTGCGCTCGAAGATGCGGGCGGCTTTGCCGCGGCGGCCGCGCAGGTAGTAGAGCTTCGCGCGGCGCACCTTGCCGCGCCGCAGAACCTCGATCTCCGCGATATAGGGCGAGAAGATCGGGAACACGCGCTCCACGCCCTCGCCGTAGGAGATCTTGCGCACCGTGAAGCTCTCGTTGAGACCGCTGCCCGAGCGCGCGATCACGAGCCCCTCGTAGGCCTGGAGGCGGACGTTGACCTTCGGCTCCGCCGCGGCCTTCCTCTTCTTGTCCTTGCTGTCCTCCACCACCTCGATGACCTTCACCATGACTTTCACGGTGTCACCGGGGCTGAACTCGGGCACGTTGCGCTGGCTCTTGATCTTGTCGATCTGGCGACGCTCGATGTCCTGGATGATCGGTACAGCGCTCATGACTGACGTCCTTGCTACGGCAAATGCGCCACTCGGTCTGGGCCATGGGCTCTCAGTCCAGCGCGGCATCCATGCTCGGGGATTTGCCGGGCTTCTATCGCAGCTTTGGGCGTTTGTCGATGGGTTTTGCGAGGGCGTTCGGCCGGCCCGGCGGTGCCACCGCAATTGGCGGCTGGCCGCCCGGTCCCGGCGGCTCCGGCACCCGCCCTGCCGGGCGACGCCTCCAGCCCGCAAAAGGCTTCTCCGGACAACTCGTTGCCGGGGCTTCCGCAATGCTCGTTGGAGCCTGCCTCGGGCCACAAAAAGCGACGAGCGCGGGTTCGCACCCGCGCCCGACCGGATCAGGCCTCGAGAGAACAGCGCCGGTCAGGCGTTCTTCATGGCCGTGGCGACGTTGTTGAACGTGCCGCTGATCTGGTTGCCGAGGCTCTTGGCAGCGCCAATGATGCCGACAGCGATGAGAGCGGCGATGAGGCCATATTCGATGGCGGTCGCGCCGGACTCGTCTTTGGCAAACCGGGACAGAAGGGACTTCATGGGTAGGCCTCGTAGGTTCGACTTACACGGACGAACCTACATCTGCCGCATGTGAAAATCCGTAAACAAGATGCAAATCATAGGATTACGGTGAGTCCGCGGTTAACGGACCGTGTCGCCTCGCGGGCGGCCGACGGCGCTCTCGCCGCCGCCTCAGGTCCTGCGGGGAGAAGTAGACGGGCACCGTGGAAATGGAAAGCGCCGCCGCCGCGCGGCGTTACTTTTTCGCTACCGCTTTCGCCGCCTTTGCCGGCTTCGCCCCGGGCTTGCCGGGCCTGAGCTTGCGGGGATCGAGCCCGCCCATGCGGCACACCTCCTCCCACTCCTGCGGCGCCACGGGCTGCACCGACAGCCGCATCGAGGTCACCAGCGGCATCTTGGCGAGCCTGGGGTTCGCCTTCACCGCCTCGAGCGTGACCGGCTTTGGCATGTCGCACACGGCGCGCACGTCGACGCACTCCCAGGCGCCGGTCTCGTCGGTCTTGTCCGGGTGCGCCAGCGCCGACACCTCGACGATGCCGACCACCTCGCGGCCCTCGTTGGAATGGTAGAAGAAGCCGAGGTCGCCGAGCCGCATGGCGCGCATGTTGTTGCGTGCCTGGTAGTTGCGCACGCCCGTCCACGGCTCGCCGGCCGCGCCGCGCGCCTTCTGCCGCTCCCAGGAGAAGGCATCGGGCTCCGACTTGAACAGCCAGTAGCCGGTGGAGACAGGGAGGGGGGCCGGTTTCTTCGCCATCCGCTTCGCACGCGTGTTGCTCCGCGCGACCCTACAGATTGCCCGCGTCTGCGGGAAGTGGGGCCGGCGATCGGCTGCCCTGCCGGGTGCAGAGCGCGTACCGCGTGCAAAGGGCTCGGAGCGCTTCACGCGCCGGCGCGATATCGCCTGAGCGCAGGCATGACCAAGCGTAGATGCGCGCCCCCGAGCCCAAGGAACGGAAGCGCTCTAGAAGCGGCCCTCCAGCCCGGCCGAGCGCGGTCCGCTGAGCCCCTGGGCGAGAGCCCGCTCGAGCCCCTCGGGACCGACCGCGCGCGCCAGGCTTTCCGGCACCACCCACATGGCGTAGTCCTCGGCGTAGATGCCGCGCGTGCACACGAGCCGTCCGCCCTCGGCGCTGCAGGCCGAGTCCGCCTCGATCGCCTGCATACGGCGCCGGTCGTGCTTCACCACCCGCATGTCGATGGGCTGCACGATCAGCGGCACCTCGCTGACCGCGATGCCGCGGAACACGCAGCCCAGATGATTGCGGCAAGCCGCCGCCCGCTCGCCGAACACGCCGGCAAAACCCAGCACGCGCCGCGCCGGCAGCAGCCGCGCCGGCAGGTCCGGCCCCGAGCTTAGGTAGCAGCCGTCGTTGACGCACAGCACCGGATCGGCGGTCTTGTTGTGGCGGCGGATGCCCTTGTTGCCGGGTGCCATGATGAGCAGCACGGCGACGCGCATCTCGAGCGCCCGTGCGCCGCTCGCCAGCGGCTCGCCGCGCTCCGGCGCCGGCATCGGCAGGGACGCGGTGGCCTGAGGTCGCCCGGCCAGGACGCGCGCCTTGGCCTCCGCCTCCTGCTCCAGGCGCTTTCTTGCATCAGCCCAGGCCTGGCGCGCCCGTGCGATCTCCCGTGCGCGGGCCTCGCTGGCCTCGGCGATCGCCTTGGCCTCCGCGGCCTTGTTCGCCGCTTCGACCATGCGCGTGTGGGCCTGGCGCCAGGTGCGCCGCGCCTGGGCGATCTCGCCGGCGCGCGTCTGCGCCGCGGCGATCGCCCTGGCCTTCGCGTCCTCGGCCTCCCGTCGCGCCACCTCGCGGATGCGCGCCTGGGCCACGCTCCAGGTGCGTCGTGCCTGTGCGATCTCTCTCGAGCGGGCTTCGGCGGCCTCCGCGACCGCCTTCGCCTCAGCGTCCTGCCGCGCGGCGTCCGCGATCCGCTGCCGGGAGGCAAGCCACGCGCGGCGGGCCAAGGCGATCTCGCGCGCCCTCAGCTCGGCGGCCTGCGCCGCGATCTCGGCCGGCGTCGGCCCCTCGGGCTCGGCGAGGATCGCCTCGATCCTGCGCCGGCCTTCCTCCTCCGCCCGCGCCCGCTCGGCGGCTTTGCGCGCCTCGTCCTCGGCCCGCGCACGCGCCAGGATGTCGTCCTCGTCCGACCTCGGATCGGCCACCGGCTGCGGCCGGGGCTGAGGCTGGACCGCCTTGGCAGCGCCCTTCAGCTTCTCGCGATCGGCCTTCAGCAATGCCTCGGCGCGCTTCCTGGCGGCCTCGCGCAGGGCCTCCTGCGCCTGGCGCTCGGCCTCCTTCTTGCGGGCCTCCTCGGTCTTCACGAATTCCTCGTGGGACCGCTTTGCCGCGCTGTCGCTGGCGAACTTCTCGGCGATCTCGTGTGCCTGGTCCTCGGCCCTTGCCACGGCTCCTGCCAGCGACAGGCCGCAGGCGAGCGCACCCGCCAGTGAGGCTGCGCGCCACGAACGTCCCCCGAACGACATGTGATGTGCTCCCGCATCTCGTCCGGTCGGGCTCGCGCGCGGCAATACGCGGCGAGTGCTCCGGAGCACGTGCAGTGCTCAGGATCCTCCGCCGGACGGCGGCTACTCTGACGATGCCATTGCGGCAAATTGCAGGTCGCGGCCGAGGTATGATTTTGGCAGGCGCCGCGTCAGTCGTTGAGGATCGCCTGCAAGCCCTCGCGGTAGGTCGGGTAGAGAAGATCGGCGCCGAGATCCTTCCGAATCCGGTCATTGCGCACGCGCTTGTTCTCGGCCCAGAACGAGGCGGCCATGGGCGAGAGCTCCGCTTCCGCGAACGCGATCGTCGGCGGCGGCTTGACCCCGAGCAGCCCCGCCGCATAGTCCATCACGTCCTGCGGCGGCGCCGGCTCGTCGTCCGTTACGTTGTAGACGCGGTGCGCGGTCGGGGTATCGATCGCCTTGGCCACGACCCGCGCGATGTCCTCGACGTGGATGCGGTTGAACACCTGCCCGGCTTTGACGATCCGCCGCGCGGTGCCGGCGCGCAGGGTATCGATCACGCTGCGGCCGGGGCCGTAGATGCCCGACAGTCGGAAGATCTCCGCGCGCTTGCCGGTCTCGTCGGCGAGCCGCAGCCAGGCCTGCTCCGCCTGCACCCGGCGCAAGCTGCGCTCGGACTTCGGTCGTACGGCATACGTCTCGTCGATCCACGCGCCCTTGGCATCGCCGTAGACGCCGACCGTCGACAGGTAGCCGATCCAGGCGAGCGAGCTGAGGCCGGCGAGATCCGCCCCGTGCTGGCGCAGCACCACGTCGCCTTCGAGGTCGGGCGGGATCGAGACGAGGACGTGCGTGACGCCCTCGAGCTGCGCGCGCACCTCGGGCGAGGGCCCGTCCCCCCGGTAGGTCAGGAGCGTCAGGCCGCGGGTTGCCGCGCCCGGCGTGCCGGTATGCGTGCCAACCACGTGCTCGGCGCGCCCTGACAGCTTGCGCGCGAGCTCCTGCGCCGAATAGCCGAAGCCGAAACAGAAGAGCTTCATGGGCGTCTCTCCCTGGTCCACTCGTCGCTCACGGCGGCATCGCGCTCCCTGGGCGCGTGCTGCTGCGCCAGCGCCCTTGCGTCGCCCTCCGCAGCGAGCCGGCGCAGCGCCCACACGGCCATCGCGCGCACGATGGCGGCATCGTCCTCGATCAGCGCCGCGACCGCCGGCAACAAGCCCGCATCGCCCGAGTTGCCGGCTGCGATCAGCGCGTTGCGCACGACGCGATCGCGCCCCGTACGCTTCACCGGCGTGCCGGCGAAGTGCGCCCGAAAGCGGCTGTCGTCAAGGGCGAGCAGGTCCGCCAGCGGCAGGGCCGCCGCATCCGCCCCGGCCACCAGCCGCTGGTCGCGCGCGGCCTGCGCGAACTTGTTCCACGGGCAGACGGCGAGGCAGTCGTCGCAGCCGAACACGCGATTGCCGAGGGCCTCGCGGAACTCCTCCGGGATGTGCCCCTTGTGCTCGATGGTGAGATAGGCGATGCAGCGCCGGGCATCGAGCTGGTAGGGAGCCGGAAACGCCCTCGTGGGGCAGATCTCGAGGCAGCGCCGGCACGACCCGCAGTGGTCGGTCTCGGCGGTATCCGGGTCGAGCTCGGCGGTGGTGAGAACGAGCCCCAGGAACAGCCAGGACCCGAACTCCTGCGACACCAGGTTGGTGTGCTTGCCCTGCCAGCCGATGCCCGCGGCCTGCGCCAGCGGCTTCTCCATCAGCGGCGCCGTGTCGACGAAGACCTTCACGTCGGCGCCCGCGGCCGCCTGCAGCGCCCGCGCGACGCGCTTCAGGCCGGACTTGACGATGTCGTGGTAGTCGCGCCCCTGCGCGTAGGCCGAGATCACGCCGCGCTGCCTCTCCTCAAGCAGCGCCATCGGATCTTGCGCCGGCGCGTAGTTCTTGGCGCACACGATGACGCTTCGCGCCGCCTGCCACAGGGCATTGGGATGCCGGCGCTCCTGCGCCCGGGTGGCGAGCCACGCCATCTCGCCGTGCCGACCGGCCGCGATGAAGTCCATCAGCCGCCTGCCCGCCTCGTCCGTGAAGGCCTCGGTGCGGGCGACGCGCACGGCGTCGAACCCGGCGGCTTGCGCCTCGGCGACGACCAGGGCTTTCAAATCACTGCTCATTTCGCCAAGGATAGCGGTGCAGTCCAGCCACAACCAGGGGGATATTCCCGCCGCCCGGGGGCCCCCGCTCTTGAGGGGGCCTGCCCTGCGCATTAGAGCCAGTGCCGGAGCCCTGGTGCTGAGTTCATCCCGCTACCTCGGAGGAGACTGTGATGCCGGCATGGCAGGTGATTTTGCTCGGCCTGCTCGAGGGCCTGACCGAGTTCATTCCGGTCTCCTCGACGGGGCACATCCTGCTCGCAGGCGAGCTTCTGGGCTTCGATTCTCCCGGCAAGACCTTCGAGGTGCTGATCCAGCTCGGCGCCATCCTGGCCATCCTCACGGTCTACTCGGCGCGGATTTTGCGTCTTATGCTCGACATTCCGCGCGACCCGCGCACGCGCCGCTTCGTGCTCGCTGTGATCCTGGCCTTCCTGCCGGCCGCCGCCATCGGCGCGGTTCTGCACAAGTTCATCAAGGAGGTGCTGTTCAACTCGCCCACGACCATCTGCCTGTCGCTGGTCGTCGGCGGCATCGTGCTCCTCGTCGTGGACAAGATGCGGCTGGAGCCACGCTATCGCGACGCCATGGACATCCCGCTCGGCACGGCCTTTGCCATCGGTCTGTGCCAATGCCTCGCCATGATCCCCGGCGTGTCGCGCTCGGGCTCGACCATCGTCGGCGCGCTGCTGCTCGGCGCCGACAAGCGCGCGGCGACGGAGTTCTCGTTCTTCCTCGCCATGCCCACCATGGCCGGCGCCTTCGCCTACGATCTCCTGAAGAACTACGCCACGCTGCAGGCCGACGACGTGCGCAGCATCGCGCTGGGCTTCGTCGTTGCCTTTGTCGCCGGCGCCTTCGTGGTGCGCTATCTCTTGGACTTCGTCAGCCGCCACGGCTTCGCGCCGTTCGCCTGGTGGCGCATTCTCGTCGGCGGCATCGGCCTCGGCGCGATGATGGTGATGGGGTCCTGACGCCGATCCCCGCCCGGGCGCTTGCGCTCACGCCGCGTGCGAGGCGGCAGGCTCGGTCAGCACGGCATAGAGGGCGGCGCGGTCATGGGCCCCGCGCAGCTTCTCCGCCGACGCGGGGTTGCGCAGCAGCCGGGAGATGCGCGCCAGCGCCTTGAGGTGATCGGCGCCTGCGTGCTCCGGCGCCAGCAGCAGGAAGATGAGATCGACCGGCTCCCCGTCGAGCGCCTCGAACTCGATAGGCTCGGCAAGCCTGGCGAACACGCTGACGATGCGGCTGAGCTGGGGCACGCGGCCATGCGGGATGGCGATGCCGCGCCCGACCCCGGTGGAGCCCAGGCGCTCGCGCTGCATCAGCGTCTCGAGGATCTCCCGTGCCGGCAGGCCGGTGATCTTTGCCGCCTTCTCGGCGAGATCCTGCAGCGCCTGCTTCTTGCTCTGCACCCGCAGCGAGGCAAAGACTGCCTCCGGAGTAATCAGGTCACCAAGGTCCATCGGGTTCTCTTCACATTCCAGCAGACTGGCCTGAGGGCAGGAGCGACGCGGATGGCGCGGGCCATCGCCAGCCCATCGCCCCGTGGCGGCCTCCCCTAGCATCGCTTTGCGACAGCCGCAGTTCCCTGCGCGACGGCGCCCTGCCATGACGAGGCGCCGCCCAGGCGGCAGCCGCGATCCCTACCGTTCCATGCTGCACGATACCCCCCACGGATATCAGGCGCTTGCTGCACGGCGCCGCGTCTCGGCGCCAGCCCCCCGGCTGCAACAACGTCGATGCAACGACCATGCCGCACGCCGGGCAGTCATCCCTAAACAACGTCCCAAATAGCATCCGAGACCGCTGCTTGCGCAGCCGGCCCTGGCACAACCTTCGACGGAACGATGGATGAGCTCCCGCCCAACGGGCATCAATCGCGCCGGACCCTAGATCAGCCCCTATGCTGTGTCAAATCGCGTCCGGAGACAATTTCTTTCAACTGCGAAGGCAAATTTTATCCAACTTGGACAGTGCCTTAAACGACGGAGTCGAGGCGCGCCGTCATCTGCTTCTCGCGCCGCCTTTGCACAGAAGAAGGGATCCGCAGCGCCTCCCGGTACTTGGCCACCGTCCGCCGCGCGATGTCGACGCCGTCGCGCTTCAGGAGCTCGACGATCTTGTCGTCGGACAGCACCGTGTCGGCCGTCTCCCCGTCGATGAGCTGCTTGATCCGGTGCCGGACGGATTCCGAGGAATGGGCGTCGCTGGAGCCGTCGGCCGAGGCGATGGCCGAGGTGAAGAAGTACTTGAGCTCGAACACCCCGCGGGGCGTCGCCATGTACTTGTTCGACGTCACCCGGCTGACGGTCGACTCGTGCATCGAGATGGCGTCGGCCACGGTCTTCAGGTTCAACGGCTTGAGATGCTCGATGCCGTGCGTCAGGAAGCCATCCTGCTGGCGCACGATCTCCTCCGCCACCTTCAGGATGGTCCGCGCCCTCTGGTCGAGGCTCTTGACCAGCCAGTTGGCGCTCTGCAGGCACTCGAGAAGGTAGCCCTTCTCCTGCTCGGAGCGCGCCGTCTTCGACACCATGGCGTAGTAGCTGCGGCTCACGAGCACGCGCGGCAGCGTCTCGTTGTTGAGCTCGACCATCCAGCTGCCGTCCCGCATCGGCTTCACCATCACGTCGGGCAGCACGGGTTGGATCTGCACCGAGCCGAATTTCAAGCCGGGCTTGGGCGTGAGGGTGCGGATCTCGGCGATCATCTCGGCGAGCTCCTGCCCGTCGACACCGACCGCCCGCTTCAGCGCCGCCAGGTTGTGGCTGCCCAACAGCTCGAGATTGTCGAGCAGGAGCGCGATCTGCGGGTCGTAGCGGTTCTGCTCCTTGAGCTGCAAGGCGAGGCATTCGGCGAGGCTGCGCGCCAGCACGCCCGGCGGGTCGAAGGTCTGCATCATCCCCAGAACGCTCTCGATCCGGGACAAGGGTGCGCCGAGCCTGTACGCCAGGTCGGCGAGATCGCCCTGCAGATAGCCCGCCTCGTCCACCATGTGGATCAGGTGCGCGCCGATGATGCGCTCGACCGGATCGGCGATCACGAGGTTGAGTTGCGCTGTCAAGTGGTCCTGCAGCGACAGGCCCGCGGCCACGTAGTCCTCGATGCTGGCATCGTCTCCGTCGAAGCCGCCCGAGCCGCCCGCGCGCACCGAGCTCCAGCTGCCGAGGTCCATGGTCGGCTGATCGGGCCCCTCGACACCGTTGAGTTGTGGCTCTGCCGCGCTCGCGTGCCCGGCCTCGCCGCTCTGGGGCAATCCAGCCGGGCCGGCCTCGCCGTTCATCATGATCGGCTTCTGGTCGAGGGCCCAGTCGACCCCGTCGGCGTCGTCGCCTTCGCGCTCGGCCCGCTCGCGCCGCTCCACCGTCTCGGCCGGCTCCGTGGCCGCCTCGTCGCGCTCCAGCAGAGGATTGCGCTCAAGCTCCGTCTCGACGAACGAGCACAGCTCGACGTTGGAGAGCTGGAGCAGGCGGATAGCCTGTTGCAGCTGGGGTGTCATCACCAGCTGCTGGCCTTGCCGCAATTCTAGTTTCGGTACGAGCGCCATACCTAGATCGTCGCCAGGACTGGTCCAACGGTCAAGGTATAAGGTCGCCGCATTAACCGAACATGTCCCCCAGGTAGACCCGCCGCACGTCCTCGTTGCTGATGATTTCCTGAGGGTTACCGTGTGTCAGAACCTGCCCGTCATAGATGATGTAGGCGCGATCCACCAGGCTCAGGGTCTCGCGCACGTTGTGGTCCGTGATCAGGACCCCGATCCCGCGGGCGGTCAGCTGCCGCACCAGCTGCTGGATATCGCCGACCGCGAGCGGGTCGATGCCGGCGAACGGCTCGTCGAGCAGCATGAACGAGGGCCGCGTGGCGAGCGCGCGGGCAATCTCGCAGCGCCGCCGCTCGCCGCCCGACAGCGCCAGCGACGGCGACTTGCGCAGGCGGGTGATGTTGAACTCCTCCAGAAGACTGTCCAGCTGCTCCTTGCGCTTTCTGCGCTTCGGCTCCACGAGCTCCAGCACCGCCATGATGTTCTGCTCGACGGTCAGGCCGCGGAAGATCGAGGCCTCCTGCGGCAGGTAGCCGATGCCGAGCCGCGCCCGGCGGTACATCGGCAGGCGGCTGACGTCGCGCCCGTCGAGCGTGATGCGCCCGGAGTCGACCGCCACCAGCCCGGTGATCATGTAGAAGGTGGTGGTCTTGCCCGCGCCGTTGGGGCCGAGCAGACCCACCGCCTCACCCCGGCCGGTGGCGAGGCTGACGCCCTTCACCACCTGTCGCGTGCCGTAGCTCTTCTTGATGTTCTCGGCCGTCAGCCAGTTGTGGCCGGCATGCGGCTCCTCGTGCGGCCGGCTGGCCTGCTCGAAAGGCGCAGGCTGGCCCGGGTGATAGTAGCCGTTCTGCCGCTGCTCCTCGTAGGGGTCGAATGGCTCGTGTCCGCGCGCCTGCTGCGGCTCGCCGAAACGCTTCGGCGGCGGCCCGGGATCCCAGTCGTCCTGCAGCTGCCGCAGCTGGTGCGCCAGCGACGGCGGCTGCGACAGGGCAGGCGGCTGCGACCGGTCGCTGCGGCCGCCGCGCGACTGCGGTTTGGCGGGCTTTTGCGAGCCCCAGCCGAACGGAAACAGCTTCATTTCCTGGTGTCCTGGTCGTGAAGTCCGCCGCCATGCGGCGCCGACGGTGAGAGGGAAGCGGTCATCGCGCTAGTTGCCCCGCTGCACGGGGCTGGCACTGGTGGACGGCTCCCAGCCGGCGGCCGGCACCGCGGGCAGCGACTTGATCACCTGCTTGGCCTTCTCCTCGACCTCCTTGGGGTAGAGGAACAGGCACTGCCGGCCCGGAGGACAGGGGCGGTTCTCGAGGCTGTCGGCCGTCGCCTTGGCCGGCTCCTTGGGCGTGATCGGGGGCGGAATGCGGGCGGCCTCGGCGGCCGCGGCCGTTGCCTTCTCGTCGTTCTCGAACCGGTACATGCCGGTGCTGAGGTCGATCTTCAGGCGCTCGCCTTTCACCCCGACCTTGCGCGCCTCGCCGATCTCGCTGGCGCGCACGATCGAGACGTTGCCGAGCAGAAGCACCGAGTTGCCTTTGACGTCGAAGATCGCCTTGTCGCCGTGGGCGGTATCGCCTTCCTTGGACGAGAGCACCACCTTGTTGCGGGCCTCGATGCGCGAGATCTGCGAGTTGCGGTCGGCCGGGCCGTCGCTGCCCGCGCCCGTCACCAGACTGCCCTGGCCGTTGAAATGCACGACCATCTCCGGGGCCTTCACGATGAAGTCGCCTTGCTGCGCCTTGACCGCGCCACGGAACGCGGCGAGCCGCTGCGCCTCCAGCACCTCCAGGCTATCCGCATCGATGTCCATGGGAGCGTTCGGATCCGTCTTGAAGGAGCCCAAGGACGGGACCGCGATCTGATCGGCTGCCGGTTTGGTCTTCGCCTGCCCCGGCGTGCCCGACTGCTCGGGAAAGAAGGTGGCAGCGATCCGCCCCGGCGGCGCCTTCTGCTCCCCCGGCGCATCCAGCCGGGTGCGGCCGGACTTGCGCTCGAGCCAGAGGCGCTTGCCCTGAAGCGTGTTCTTGCCCTGCGTGACGAGCACGCTGCCGGTGAACAGCGCCGTATCCGCCTTGGCGTCGAAATCGGCCACGTCGGCGCTGATGCGCCGGTCCTGTCCCATGGTCACGACCACGCCCGAGCGGGCGTACAGGCGCGACACGCCCGAGGTCCCGGCGTTGCCGCTCCCCGGCGCCCGCGCCGCGGCGAATTCCTCCGCGGCCTTGCCCTCGTAGGCAATCATCAGCTCCGGCGAGCGCAGGGTGCTGTCGCCCTGCGTTGCCACCACCTCTCCGGTGAACCGGGCCACGTGGCTGCCGTCGTCGAGGTCGAAACGCTCCGAGCGCACGTCGATCGGTTGTTTGGAATCGCGGCCGAACGCCGGCGTCGCGGTGGCCGCGGGCCTCTGTGGCGACTGCGACGCCGGGGGCGGCGCCAGCCTGACGGACACCTGCCCCAGGAACACCGCTTGGTTGCTCGCCGTGTTCAGCGTCATCGAGTTGCCGCGGATCTCGCCGGCGGGCGAGGCCATCTGCACGGGCTTCTTGGAGACGACCTTGCTCTCCCTCGAGAAGATGGTCGCCTCCGACAGCCGCGCCTTCATGCCGTTGGTCGAATCGATCTCGATGCCGTCGTAGAGCGTGAGCTCGCCCTTGGTGTTGTCGAACAGCCCGCGCCGCGCCCGCACGGCCGTCTTGACCTTGTTCGCCTGCGTCATGTCTCCGTCGATGTCGACGAGCTTGACCGGCGCATTCTGGTTGAACTCCAGGATGGCCTTTTTCGCGCGCACCTCGTATCGGCCACCGTCCTGCGTGGTGCCGAAGTACGAGGGGTTGCGCATCGTAAGGTCCTCGGACGTCACCTCGACTTGGCCGATGCGCACGTTTCCGACGTTGAAACTGAGGCTGGACAGCAGGGACACCGCGTACAGGCCCACCACCCCGACGGCCGCCAGCGGCAGCACCATGCGTATCGTCTTGACGAGGAGGGTGTGCCGGCGTGCGGCCGCGAAGGCCTTCTGCCGCTCGGCCTCGAGCGACGTCGTGCCCTGCGCCCGGAAGGAGCCGGCCGAGGTCATGTCCATGTTCAAGGCCATATCGGGCAACACTACCCCCGGTCGCCGCGCTGCTGCGGCGCCAACCTCAACCAGCCAGACGCGCTACTGCCTGCGAATTTGGGAGATATTGGGACTGGAGGCAAGGCGTGCGGGCAAGGCCGCCGCCCAATCCAGCCCGCAAAACCCCGCACTCGGGCCTTAACCCTTTCCGGCCAATTTCCATTCCCCGCCCTCGCGGGCGTCTTGCCGCCGGGGCAGGGCCGGACCCGCCCGCGGCGGCGGCCGCTCAGCCGAGCGCGCTGCGCACCGCAGCCCGTATCTGGTCGAGCGAGAACGGCTTCGGCAGGATGCCGCCGGTGCGCGCCTTCAGGCTGTCGGCACGTTCAAGCCCGCTGGCGAAGCCCGACATCAGGATCACCTTGAGGCCGGGCCGCGCCGCCAGCGCCTTCTCCACGAGCCCGACCCCGTCCAGTCCCGGCATGTCGATGTCCGAGATCAGCAGGTCGATGACGCCGCCCCCCTCGATGTGCTCGAGGGCCTCGATGCCGTCGTGCGTGGTCACCACCTCGTGCCCCTCGCCCGCGAGGGCGTGCCGGACCATCTCGCACGTTGCCGGTGCATCCTCCGCTAGAAGTATCCGTGCCATGTCTCGTCTCACCCTGTGGTTGAGGCCGTCACGGACGCGCGGACATCACTCACTGATCAGGCGCCCGACGAAGGGCAGCTCGCGATAGCGGTGCGCCGCGTCCATCCCGTAGCCTATCACGAACACCCCCGCCGGACAGTCGAACACGTGAAAATCGGCCGCGACCTCAACCGCCCTGGGGACATCCTTCTTGAGCAGGACGCAGGTCAGAACGCGCCGCGCCCCGCGGGCCTCGATCAACTGCTTGGCGAACGCCAGCGTGCGGCCCGATTCCAGGATGTCGTCGATCAGCAGCACGTCGCGGCCCGCGACATCGGCCTCGACGTCGCGCAGGATGTCGACCGTGCCGGAGGACGTGGTGCCCGTCTTGTAGCTTGAGAGCGTGATGAAATCCACCTCCGGCGACATTCCCGTCCGGTGCAGCGCCCGGATCAGGTCGGCCGCGAAGACGAAGCTCCCCTTCAGCACTGCGACGATCAGCGGCCGCTTGATCCCGAGGCCGTTCAGCCGGCCCGCGATCTCCCCGATGCGCTGTGCGATGTCCTCGGCCGAGAAGATGACTTCGATACGGGGTTCGGCGCTGTTCGGCATGGAGGGCCTGTATGCGATTGGCCGGCGACCGGACAGCCGGCGCGCCCGAAGCCGAGGATTGGCGGGAAGGTAGCGGCGTTTCGGGCGTATAGATAGCACCCCCGCGCCGGGTCTGGAAAAGGGCGGCTAGCCGGACGCGGCGCGAGGCACCGGGCCAGGCCTGCGGCACGGGCTCCGCCCCGGTCGGCCGGGCCGCCACAATCCGACACGATTGCTCGCTATTGAGCCGAGTCGGTAGTACGAAGGGGCCCCGACAGCGCGGGGATCGCGAGAGGCGGAGCGTGATCAGGCTCGAAGGCATTGCATTGAAATATGGCCGCGGCAACGACGTGCTGCGGGACGTCACCTTTCATCTGCGCCCCGGCTCCTTCCACTTCCTGACCGGCCCCTCGGGATCGGGCAAGACGTCGCTGCTGCGCCTGCTGTTCATGTCGATCCAGCCGACCCGCGGGCACCTCCAGATCCTGGGCCAGGATGCCGGCCACATCAACGCCGCCCGCCGCGCCAATCTGCGCCGGCGCATCGGCATCGTGTTCCAGGATTTCCGCCTGCTCGACCACCTCACCACCTGGGAGAACGTGGCCCTGCCCCTGCGCGTGACCGGCAAGCGCGTCTCCGACTACAAGGAGGACGTGACCGACCTGCTGCAGTGGGTCGGACTCGGCGACCGCATGTACTCCTATCCGCACGTGCTCTCCGGCGGCGAGAAGCAGCGCGCCGCCATCGCCCGCGCCGTCATCAACAAGCCCGAGCTGCTTCTTGCCGACGAGCCCACCGGCAACGTCGACCCGCAGATGGCGCGCCGCCTGCTGCGGCTGTTCATCGAGCTTAACCGCCTGGGTACGTCCGTCGTCATCGCGACCCACGACCATCAGTTGATGCGGCAGACCAAAGCGCCGCGCCTGGAGCTTCACGAGGGCCATGTCCGGATCGTATGACAGGCCCACAGGGCCGCCCACGCAGACACGCTACCGCGTGGAGCCCGACCCGTACGGCGACGGCTATGCGGAGACCATCGGGCCCGGCCCGTTCGCCGAGCGGCAGGTGCCGGCTCCGCATCATCACGCGGCGCCCTCGGTGAGCGAGCCGGCGCACGGCAAACGGGCCAAGCCGGATGGCACGCCCGCGGCCGCCCCGATTGTGCCGGCGGGCTCCGTCACCGGCCGCTCGCTCACGCTCGTGATCACCATCATGTGCTTCCTCGCCTGCCTCACGGCCGGCTCGGTCTACATGATGAACCAGTCCGCCTCCGCCTGGCTGCGCGACATCGCCAGCGAGGTCACCGTCCAGGTCGAGGCCCGCGAGCGCTCCGATGTGGACAAGGTCGCGGCCGATGTCGCGAGGTTCCTGCAGCAGCAGCCGGGCATCGCCCGGGCCCGAGCCATGAGCGGCGACGATTCGGCCTCCCTGCTCGAGCCGTGGCTCGGTCAGACGGACATCCTGAAGGCTCTGCCCGTCCCCCGCCTCGTGGCGGTCGAGATCGACCGCTCCGCGCCCCTCGACATCGAGGCCCTGCGGGCGAGCCTCAACCGGCAGTTCAAGGGCGTGACGCTCGACGACCACCGGCGCTGGCAGCAGCAGATCCGCACCATCACCCGCTCCTTCGCCCTTGGCGGGCTCGCCATCCTTCTGCTCGTGGGGGCCGCAACCACCGCCATCATCGTCTCGGCCACCAAGAGCGCCATGGCCTCCAACCGCGACATCGTCGAGGTGCTGCACTTCGTGGGCGCCACCGACCGCTTCATCGCCCGCGAGTTCGAGCGCCACTTCCTGCGCCTTGGCGTTCGGGCCGGCATCGTCGGCGCCATCTGGGCGACGCTCGTGTTCCTGACCATGCCGACCGTCATGGAGATCCTGGGCGGCGGCAGCGTCACCATCGGAGAGATCAGGCGCCTGATCGGCATCGCAACGCTGGACGTGCAGGGCTATATCCTGCTCGGCATCGTGGTTCTGGTCATCGCCTCGCTGTGCATGCTGACCTCGCGCATCGGCGTTTACCGCATTCTCAACAGCCAGCATTGACAGGGCTGCCAGCGGCTGGGAACCTTTGCCGTCGCGCTCCGGGGGACGGGTTGGGGAGTGCGCGGGGAGGGTGCGGTGCCGGAGGCAGCCTCGGCTCAACGGCCTCGACGGGGATCGAAAAGCGGATCGTGGCGCGCGGCATGAGAAAGCTCGTTGCTGGCCTTGCCCTGCTCAGTTTCGCGTTCGTCGCAGGCTTCGTCGTGTTCGCAAGCTCGGTGGCCCGCCCGGCGGACAGCCCGCCGGGCAAGGCGGACGGCATCGTCGTCGTCACGGGCGGCGAGCATCGCCTTGTCGAGGCAACCCGGCTGCTTGCCGACGGTCACGCCGGCCGCCTGCTCGTCTCGGGAGCCAACCGGCAGGTGTCGCGGGAGGACATCCTGCGCCGGTCGGGCCTCGATCCCGCGCTCCATCCCGCCGTCGACGTCGGCTACGAGGCGCTCGACACCATCGGCAACGCCGAGGAGACGCGCGACTGGGCGCGTGCCAGGGGCTTCCGCCGCATCATCATCGTCACCTCCGCCTACCACATGCCGCGGACGCTGATCGAGCTGCAGCGCGCCATGCCCGAGGCGACGTTCATCCCCTTCCGCGTCATCAACCAGAAGCTGCACGCCGAGCGCTGGTGGTTGCACCGGGGCACCGCGCGCCTCTTGCTCTCGGAGTATATCAAGACCATTCCTTCCGCCGCGCGCTGGGGGCTGGCCAGCCTCGCGCGCCGGCTGGGCGCCATCGCCGTCGCCGACAACCCGGCCGGCACGGGCGCCCCATCGATCCTGAACGCGTGAGACGGCAATCCATGGTGCGCTCGATCCTCTATGTCGTGACGTTCTACGTGGTGACGGCCCTCTACCTGGTGCTCGGCAGCTGGCTGTTGCTGGGCCCCCGGCGCTGGGCCATGGAGGGCCTGCGCATCCACGGCCTGACCTGCGTGTGGCTGCTGAAGGTGATCGTCGGCACGCGCTTCGAGCTGCGCGGGGCCGAGAAGCTGCCGCAGCGGCCCTATCTCGTCGTCTCCAAGCACCAGTCCGCCTGGGATACCTTCGGCCTGATCCCGATCTTCCACGACCCCGCCATGGTGATGAAGGCTGAGCTCGGCTGGATCCCCTTCTACGGCTGGTTCAGCCACAAGTTCGAGCACATCTTCGTCCGGCGCGACAAGGCGGCCGCAGCCCTCAAGGCCCTGATCCGCGACGCCAGGCAGCGCGCGGGCCAGGACCGCGAGATCGTCATCTTCCCCGAGGGCACGCGCCGGGCGCCCGGAGCCCCTCCCGACTACAAGCCCGGCTACATCGCCCTCTATGAGGGCTTGGGGCTGCCGGCGGTGCCGGTGGCGCTCAATTCCGGGATCTTCTGGCCGCGGCGAAGCAACATGCGCTATCCCGGCACCATCGTGGTCGAGATCCTCGATCCGGTGCCGCCCGGCCTCAAGCGCACCGAGGCCAAGCGCCTCATCGAGGAGCGCATCGAGACGGCGTGCGTGGCGCTCAACCGCGAGGCGGCGGCCGCACCGAACCCGCCGCCGACCGCACGCGAGGCCGTTGCCCAATCCAGAGCGGCGTGAACGATCAGTTGCCGGGCAGCACCAGCACCTTCGGGTTCGCCGGCAGGCTCGCCTGCGACACGACCAGCACCGAGCTTTCCGCCATCTCGATCGGGAACTCCCCCCTGACGCGGTCGAGGAAGCGGTCGAGGGTGTAGGTGTTGAAGTAGTGCATCGGCAGGATCAGGCGCGCGCGCAGCGCCTTGAGCACCTCGACCATCCCGGCCGTGTCCATCGTGTAGCTGCCGTCCACCGGCACCATGACCACGTCGAGCTGCCCGATCTGGGCCAGTTGCTCCGGCGTGAGCGTGTGGTGCAGGTGACCGAGATGCCCCACGCACAGGCCCGCCACCTCGAAGATGAAGATCGAGTTTCCGTAGGAAACAGCCCCGCCCGACCAGTCGCGTATGTTGGTCGGCACGTTGCGGATCCGCACGTCGCCCACCGTGAGGTCGTGATGGGCCGGGCCGCCTTCGGGGTTCCAGCCCCGCAGCACATGGCCGATGCCAGGATCGGGAGCCATCGAGAAATGCGTGGTATGCGCCCGGTTCATGGTCGCGACGTCCGGCACCACCGCCGGCCGCAGGTAGTCGTTGTAGTCGGTCGCGACCTTCACCCCGCCCGCGCTCTCGATCAGCCAGGTCGCGTGACCGACGAACGTGAGGCGCACCTGGGCCGGCGTCAGCACGCCGCCGGCCTGCACCCTGTGCAGCAGGCTCGGCGCGCTCGCGACCGCAAGGCACCGGTCGCCGCTGGCCTGCGCGCCGGCAGCGGCGGGCCAAAGGCAAGCCAGGACGAGCGCTCCCGCCAACGGCAGGAGCCCGCGCCAAGATCTCCACAGACGGAGTGCAATCGGAACCGCAGCGAGCATACGTTAATGTTAATCTCGACAGCCGTTACACGCCAAGCCGCATATCTGGTGCACACGAGAGTTTGACATCAATTCGCCCGGCGCCGCCCACAAGGCTCTGGGCCCAACTGCCGGGTCTTACCGGACAAGGGCGTAGACAGCATATGCAGAAGCACCCGCCACGTTCGCCGCACCATCCCGCATCGCGGGGGGGCGTGCCGCAACCCCGCCCGCAACCGCACGTGCGCAGCCGCACCTCTCCCCTGCTCGTGGCGGGCTTCGCCCTCATCATCCTGGTCGGGCTCGTTCTGGGCGGCCTGGCCTTCCTCCTCTTTGCCGCTCCGACCGGCGTCCTGCGCGACCAGCTCGTCGAGGAGGTGAGGGCGCGCACCGGACGCACGCTCGCCATCGGCGGGCCGGTTTCGCTCACGCTGTTTCCGGGCGCCGGCGTCTCGCTGTCGGGAGTGGTGCTGTCCTCGCCGCCCGGCTGGGGCGGCGAGCCGGTGCTGAAGGCGCGAACCCTCACGGTCGAGCTCGGGCTCGGCGCCCTTCTTTCGCGCCGGGCCGAGGTGCGCCGTGTCGTGCTGACGGAGCCGGAGTTCAACCTCGTCGTCGACCGCAACGGCCGCAGCAACTGGGACTTCGCGCTCGCCGAGCCGCGCGTCCGCTACGCCCAGGCCCGCGGCACCTTGCGCGATACCGCCGCACCGGGGCGCGCGGGCGTTGACCTCAGGCCCGTGCTCGCGGCCCTGGCCGAGCTCGGCCCGGTCGAGGCGCGCATCGACGCCGGCCGCGCCCGCTACCGCGACGAGCGCACGGGCGAGCATCTCGCCATCGGCGACATCGAGGCGACGGCCGGGTACGCGCCTGGCGGCACGGCAAGCGCCAAGGGCAGCTTCACCCTGCGCGGCCAGCCGCTCGACGTGACGGCGCGCCTGGATCAGCCGCGCGGCCTCCTTGCCGACGGCAGGGCGGAGATCGCGCTCAGGGCGAGCGGCGCCCCGCTCAGCCTCTCGCTCGACGGCACGCTGACGCTGCCGGGCGGGCGACCCGCCTTCGACGGCAGCGTGACGTTCGCCAGCCGCTCGGCTGTCTCCCTCGCCGCCTGGCTCGGCCGCCCGGTCCCGGCCGGGGCGGCGACCGACCTCTCCCTCTCCAGCCGCCTGACCCTTGCCGGCGAGCGGCTGTCGCTCGTCAACTTCACGGGCAGCGTCGCCGGCAAGCCCGCCCGGGGCTCCCTGGTGATGGAGCTGCGTGAGCCGCGCCCCCACCTTGCGGGCACCATCGAGCTTGGCGCCCTCGATTTCGCGACGCTTCTCCTGCGCTCCCCCGGCGATCCCGGACCCACGGGCGTCCCGACGCCCGTTCCGGCAGCCCGCCCGCAGGCCCGTCCCGTCGAGCCC
Organism: Hyphomicrobiaceae bacterium; assembly: GCA_033764875.1. Classification (GTDB taxonomy): domain Bacteria; phylum Pseudomonadota; class Alphaproteobacteria; order Rhizobiales; family Hyphomicrobiaceae; genus AWTP1-13. The sequence continues at coordinate 47,649 of JANRIO010000035.1, forward strand.
CCGCGTCGGGCCGACCCTGCGCCCCCCGGCGCCCCGCCTGCGCCGCCGCCCGCCGGAAGCGTTGCCCGGCACGACTGGAGCAGCGACCGTCTCGACATCTATCTCCTGTCGCTGCTCGACGCCGAAATCGCCATTACAGCCGAGGAGCTCCGGCATCACCGCCTGCACACCGGGCCGAGCCGGGTCGCCCTCAACCTCTCCGACCGCCTGCTGCGCATCGATCTCGAGGACATGCTGCTCTACGGCGGCCGCGGCCGCGGCGTCGCGGTGGTCGACGCCGCCCAGGCGTCGCCGACGCTGACCGTCAATCTCAACCTGGAGGGCATCGAGGCTGGCCCCTTCATGGAGGACGCGGCGGGGTTCGGCTGGCTCGAGGGACGCATCAACACCACCGTGGCGCTGGCGGGGCAGGGCGCCTCGGAGCGCGAGGTGGTCGAGACGCTGTCCGGCACGGTCGACGTCAAGTCCGGCGGCGGCGCCCTGCGCGGCATCGATATCCCCAAGCTGGTGCGCGCCATCGAGACGGGCGAGATCCCGCGCCTCGGCATCGAGCCCGACGACCGCACCGCCTTCAGCGACCTCGGCGCCCAGTTCGTGATCGCGAACGGCATCGCGCAGAACAAGGATCTGCGGCTCGTCACCCAACACGCGCGCCTGACGGGGGCCGGCGTCGTCGACCTGCCGCGCCAGCACCTCGACTTCGAGCTGAAGGCGCGCCTCTCCGGCAGCGGCACGCGCGCCGAAGGTGCCATCATCGCGCTCCCCAATCTCGAGCTGCCGCTCAGGGTCGAGGGCCCGTGGGAGCGCCCGAGCCTCTCGCTCAAGGGCCAGGACCAGATCGTCGATGGGCTGCGCCAGGTCGGCAAGGTGTTGCGCAGCCCCGAGGTGCAGGATGCGCTGAAGGGCCTTTTCGGCGGCAGCTCGGAAGGCCGCACGAAGCCGCGCGACCTCCTCGAGAAACTCCTTAAGAAAGAGTAGACGGCCAGCGCCGAAACACCCCGGCGCCACAGGGCGAAAATGTCCTGCAGGAAAATCGCCCGGAGCGAGAGTTTCCCCTTGCGTCAAGGGACAATTGGCATCATATCGGGCGTTCCGTTTGCTTTTCGCGAGGCTGGCGTTAGCGAGCCATAGCGGAGAGCAGCGGGTTATCTGTCTACTGGTTGGGGAGGGGTCCTATGGCCTATACCGATTCCCTCTTCCAATTGGGGATGGACTTGACCCGTTCAAGCACCGCCCAAGAGGAAGATCATGGTCTAGCCGCGCCTGGCGCGCACGACGACAGGAAAGACTACTTCATAGAACGTGATGGGATTAAGTGTGCTGGC
>JANRIO010000051.1:0-69792 GCA_033764875.1 Hyphomicrobiaceae bacterium
TCGGCTGCACTGAGCGTGCGATCGGCGAACTGCATCAGTTCTTCATCCGTCACTGCTGTCACTGGCGGGTAACTCCAAAAAACGTAGGCTAATCTTGTCCGGACTTGGCGCCGCCGTGGATCGCCGCGTAGAGAGATTGGCGGGCACGCGCTAGCCGGCTCATTACCGTTCCAATCGGAATCTCCAGCGTGTCAGCAGCCTCCTTGTACGAAAGCCCGTCGATGCACACGAGTGCGACGAGCACCTGTTGATCGGGCGACAACTTCTCCAGCGCCTTTGCGATATCCGATAGCGCAAGTCTGTTGTCTGTGACGTCGCGCCCATCCTCTCCGGCATACTCCGTGTCCGCGTCGATCTCCTCAACGTGCCCCCGGGTCTTCAGCGCGCGCAGCTTGTCGAACCAGATGTTCTGCGCGATGCGGAATAGCCAGCTGTCGAGGCGTGTCCCTTCTTCCCATTGCCCGATCCTGTCCAGCGCCCGAAGGCATGTGTCCTGCACCAGATCGTCGGCCTGCTCCATGTCCTTCGTCAGCACGTAGGCGAACCTGCGCAAACGCGGAAGCAGCGCCACGATCTGCTGTCTTACGTCCCCCCTCACGCGGTGGCCCCCGCGTCGCTCTGCGCTGAAAACGCATGGGCTCGAAGGGTAGTCCCTGCGGAGGTGTCCGCGCAGCCGCAATTCATGCGATTCATGTAAGAGAGTGCCCCTAGTGTGATTGTTTTGCCATGCTGCCTATGATGCGCGGCTCCGGCAATGATCAAGCAGCAAAAAGTTGCCGTGAGCCGAAAAAAATGTGCACGTGAGGAATATCGGTCGGCAGCCAGCGTTGTGCAGTGTGTCAGGGGTTACGCTTGAGTTTGTCCAGCCAACAGCAAGCTCTCTTACCGCAGCCCCTGTCAGGAGCGAGCTGGTACCTGCACGGTCACGTCAATGGAGCTACCCCGCGCCGGCGAAGTGGTCGCGCATCTAAGCACAGCTCACGGCAAGTCAGGAGCGCCCCGCAACACTCCTGACTTGCCGCCTGTGCTGCGCTGTGATCGTTCCGCCCTCCCCCACATCGTCTTGAGCCCCACATCGTCTTGAGCCGGGCGCACGCGCGCATTGAGCATGCTGCCGGCTTGTGGCACGCTTGCCTTGTTCGGCGCCGGGCTCCCTTCACGTGATCCAATCCACCACGACCTTCTGGCAGGAGCTTCTCGACGATTGGCCGGGCGGCAGCATGCCTCCGCCTCCCTATCGTGACGCCTACCCGGTTCGCTTGCTCTCCGGTCGCGTGCTGTGCCTGCCCTTGCGCCCCCTTCCCGACGGCGGGCGCGCCGTTGCCTCCCTGATCGCCAATCAGGCCTCCTTCCCGGTCATGGACGCGCTGGCCGACGACATGGCGCGCTTGGCGCGCGATGACGCGCCCGATGTCGTCGTGGCCCTGCCGACGCTCGGCCTCGCCCTCGCGCCGCTGGTTGCCGCCCGGCTGGGGCATGCGCGCTATGCGCCGATGGGCTACTCGCGCAAGTACTGGTACGACGATGCGTTGTCCGAGCCGATCCAGTCCATCACCAGCCCGGGCGGTGCAAAACGTCTCTACCTCGATCCCAATCTGGTGGCGCTGCTTTCCGGACGCCGCATCTGCGTCGTCGACGATGCCGTCTCGACCGGCGCCTCCCTGCTTGCCGCGCATCGTCTGTTCGCGCGGCTCGGCATCGAGATCGCGCTCTTCCTCGTCGCCATGAAGCAGACGACGCGCTGGATCGAGGCGCTCGCGGCCGTGGACCCGGCCCTGCCGCGCAAGGTTCGCGGCGTCTTCGGCTGCCCGATGTTCGAGCGCGTCGACGGCGGCTACGTGCCCGTGCCCGCCACATTGCCGGATTGCCCCTAGGTCGGCACTCGGCGGGATCTTGCCGCGCCTGTCGAGCGTCGTCTTCGTGACGGCGCGCACGGCCTCGGTCGCCGCGCCGTCGACCGTCGTGATCAGCTCGCGGAAGACCACCCGCGTCTCAGGCCGGCTTGCCGCAGTAGGCCTCGACCCTGTACCCGTCCGGGTCGACGGCGAACGCCGCGTAGTAGTCGGCCCCGTAGTCCGCCCGCAGGCCGGGCTTGCCGTTGTCCTTGCCGCCGGCGCCCAGTGCCGCCTTGTGGAACGCGTCGACGGCCTTGCGCGTCGGGGCATCGAAGCAGAAGTGCAGGCCCGAGCTCATGTCCGCCTTCACCGGCCTGGCCGTCGCGCTGATCCAGAGCTCGACCTGGTCCTTGCCATAGCCGAGCGACGTCTCTCCGCTCGACAGGCAGGTGTAGCCGAGGGGCTTCAGGGCGGCATCGTAGAAGGCCTTGCTCCTGGCGATGTTGCTTGCTCCGATCGAGACATGGTTGATCACGGCTGTCCTCCGGGTTTGCGTCCTGGCGGCTTCCCATGCGCCGCCTCTTCGCGGACAATGCCGCCGCCGTCTTGCACGTGCTTGGGGAAAGTTGCTCATTGCGGGACCCGGAGGCCTCGCCGAATGCCGTCTCATCAGGCTGCCTCAGAGCGTCCCAGGATCGAGGCCCGTATCCTCGGCGAGGGCCGGGGGTGGAAGGTATCGAGCTTCGTCTGCCGGGCCGGTCCGCAGGACCGCAAGTTCGAGGAGCGGCACGATTGGGTCGCCATCGCAGCCGTCGTCTCGGGGACGTTCGTCTACAACGGCGCCACCGGCAGGCACCTGCTGCACCCCGGGGCCTTGCTGCTGGGAAATCACGGCTCCTGCTTCGAGTGCGGCCACGACCACAGCCATGGCGATCATTGCATCGGCTTCCAGTTCACGACCGAGGTGTTTGCTGAGGTCGCGGCGCTCGCCGGCGGCGGCACCCGCTTCACGTTCCCGACGGCCATGGTCCCCGCCGGTGGGCGCACCGCCGCGGCCGTGGCATCGGCCATCGCGGGCGCCGAGGCGCCGCAGCGAGCCGAGGAATGGGCGCTGCATCTGGCGGAGACCGTGGTTGTGCACACGGCAGGGGTGCCGGCGACGGCCGTGAGCGTCGCCCCGCGGGACGAGCGTCGCATCAGCGCCGCGCTCCGCCGCCTGGAGGTGGACTACGCGGATCCCATCGACGTCGAGGCCCTGGCTGAGACGGCGCGGATGACCAAGTACCACTTCATCCGCACCTTCCGCCGCGTGGTCGGCGTGACGCCTTACCAGTTCCTGCTCGAGACGCGCCTCAGACAGGTCGCCCGGCGACTTGCGCAGTCCGCGGTTCCCGTATCGGAGGCAGCCCTGGAGGCTGGCTTCGGCGACCTCTCGACCTTCAACGCTCGCTTTCGCGGCCGCTTCGGCATGGCGCCCACGGCCTACCGCGCGCTGCACGCGCGGACGCTCCCGGGCGGACCCCGCCGGCGGTCCCTAACTCGCTGATTCTTATGGCTGGGGCGGGAGGGTTCGAACCTCCGCATGGCGGAATCAAAATCCGCTGCCTTACCACTTGGCTACGCCCCAATTTGCGCGGACGAGGTGGTGTACTGGGGGATCGCCGGGAATGCAAGGTTGCCAGGCTACGCACCAGCCGGCCCGGCCCCGGTCGCGCGCGCGGGCTCCGCCTGCGTGGTGTGGGAGGTGAGCAGCGACCGGAAATCGGCAAACCGCATGCGCGGGAGGCGGGGCGCGTGACCGCCCGCGATGCGCGCCCTCCAGTGCCCAAGCAGCAGCGTCGAGAAGTCGAACTCCTGTTGTGCGATGTGGTCTTGGGCGCGCGCGAGGAAGGCGGGGGTCACCGTGGCCCAATCGTCCACCACGATCACCGGAAGATCGCTGAAAAGCGCCGTGATCGGGCAGCGCGAGACGATGGGGATGCAGCCGAGCGCCAACGCCTCCCACGTCCGGTGGCAGTCCCAGCCGGCACCCAGCGGGCTGAGGACGAACCGGAAGCCGCTCTGCAGCCGCCAAGTCTCGCTTCGCGCCACGCGGTGCGCAACGAAATGCGCGACCTCGGGAGCAAGCCGGGCAAGGGCAACGCGGCGATCTCCGCGCCTGGCATTGAAGTGCCAATCGCAATAGCACTTGGCCTGGCGCTCATCGAAGGTTGGCGATGCCGCCAGGATCTCGAACAGGAGACGCTCCTGGTTGGCGGGCATCCTTGGGCCGGGGCCGTATTGTGCGGGATTGGTCCAGGCCGTGTGGAAATCCAGGCCTATTGGGAGCGGCGCGACCTTCGGGCTGGTGAAGCCGGCATTCTGGGCGTACCACGCGACAAGGCTCGGATGTCCCGCGATATTCAGTGCCACCTGGTTGCCGGCGCCGGTGCCGGCCACTCGGTCGCTGTCACCAGAGACGAGCGTGAAGGGGGCGAGCTTTCGGCCATTGATGGCGGCGGCGAAATCCTCGAGTGCGTCGGTGCAGACGTACACCGAGCACGGCGCGGTGCGCTGCGGATCGACAAGCCGGCCGAGATCGGGAAGCCTGCGCGTCGACGAGCGCGGCGCCGAGATGTGGATATCGGTGCAATGCAGGACACCCCGGCTGCTGGCGAGGAACGTGCCGCGGATCGATTGCTCGTACTCCTCCGCCAGGAGCGCTCTGACGGTTGCGCCACTCGCGTCGGTTCGCTTCAGCGCTCGGCCGGCGAGGCTGTGCAGAGCCGCAGCAACGTGCTTGAAGCGGATTTTCGCCATGGCCTATAGTGTCAGGAGCGTTGACGCATTGATGCTGCACGGTTTTCGAGGGGGCGAAAGAGAACGGCAGGAGCAGCTTGGACGCCACGCGAGGGCGCTGGACGCGACAGATCTGTCTGCCGCAAGAGGTGGTATGTGAGCCAGCGCTGTCTGGCAAGGAGTGCGCTTGATATTGCCGCCTTTGGCTGTGCTGGGTCTGGTGCGCAACGGTGGCATGGGTCTGGGATCCACGCTTGCCGCCATCAGCCGCATTTGCGCGGCCTCGGAGCGAGCTCACTGCATAATCGTCACCAACGATAACACGGACGACACGGATCGTGTTTTGGAGGCGTGGGCGCACGGCGAGCCGAATGCCAAGATTCTGCGCTTCGACGGGATCGCTGCGCGCTTTCCCGAGCGCATTGACCGCATGGCCTATCTGCGCAACCAGGCGCTCGACGCGGCGCGCAGCATCAATCCTACCCCGCAGCTCGCCATCGTCATGGACCTCGACGGCCTCAACGCCGGCCTCGAGCCGACGGATATTGGCCGCGCCCTCGCAACCGCGCCTGAGCCTTGGGCCGCCATTTTCGCCAATCAGGACGGCGCCTACTACGACCTCTATGCGCTGCGCAAGCCGGGCTGGGTGACGGACGGCTTCTGGCGGGCCATTCATCCTGCCAAGAGGCGCTCGCGCATGGCGCGCTTGCTGGATCGTCTCTGCGGGCGGTCGCGGCGCCGGCGGGTGCGGGCCATGGTGCGGGCCCGCCAGTATCTTGTGCCGGCTGACGCGGGGTTCATTCCCGTGCAGAGCGCCTTCGGCGGCCTCGGCATCTATCGCCTTGCCGCACTTCAGACGATCGGTTACGGGAGCCGCGACGAGTCCGGTCGCACGGTTTGCGAGCATGTGGTTCTCAACCGCGCGATCCCGGCCGCGCACGGACGCCTCTTCATCTCGGCGGCTCTGCGCAACGCGAGCCCACAAGATCACTTCGATCGCGACCGGGAGCTGAGTGGCTTGCCATTTCCGCTCAAGCTGCGAACCTGAGGCAGGGCGCAAGGATACGTAGCCATGGCGATTGGCAGGAAACGGAGGCGTGGGCATCGGCGCTTCGGCGCCTTCGCGGTCGGCCTGGCGCTGCTGCAGCCGCAGGTTGTCCACGCCGCGGGGTTCAACTGCAACGCGCGCAGCCTGTCCGAGACGCGGCAGATGATCTGCGGCGATCTCGAGCTGTCGCGCGTGGACGAGCAGATGGCCCGGCGTATCCGCACGCTGCAGCGTCGTCAGGGCCTGGGTCTCTATCTGAGCATCCGCTATTGGAGCTTCCGCGCCGGCGAGATGCGCGACGCCTGCCGGCGCGACCGGGTGTGCGTTCTCGCCGCCTACCGTGCCCAGGCAATCGCGCTCGACCGGCTGCAGGGCTGTCTCGACACCAGCATCAGGAAGCGGTCCTGCCCGCGGGTCGTGCTCGGCAACGAGGCGACGATCTCCAAGAACAACGCCGGTAGGCCCTGAGCCTCACAGCACCTCGAACACGCGGATGTGCACGCTCTGCGGCCGGCGCTGCGCGCTCCCGACGAAGATGGAGCCGTTGAGCCACGCGTACGCACTGTCCGTCGGCGCCTCGAGCACCGGCGCGGTGCGGAAGTAGACGAGACCCGGATCCACCGGCTCGCCCCGCGACAGCGCGGCCATGACCTCGGCGGGAGCCCGCCGCATGCCCCGGTTGGTGACGGCGATGTCGACGCCGTCGTCCGTGCGGATCGCGTAGCGTGCGGTGAGCTCCAGGACGCCGTCTCCCCGCGCATGCTGCCAGTCGGCCCCGCCCGGCATGAGCGATCCCGCGATGCGGCCCCGCACCTTGCCGCCGGTGATGCCGATGATGCGTCTGCGGCCGTGCGGCATCGCCCCGAGATCCACGATCGGTCCGACCTCCGCATCGATGTCGCACACATAGGCCAGGGCGGGCGTCGGGATCTCGGCACTCATTGTCAATAACTCCGCTGGAATGCATTTGCCGCCGGCCGGAAGGCGCGGGCCGGTCGACACCTCTGAGTGTCGCGGCGCGGCTACGCGTTCGCCCTGCGGAACAGCGCCGAGGCGAGGAGGCCTGCCGCGATGGCGATCACGACCGTCGCGACGCCGTAGAGCGCAGGATAGTTGACTGCAAATCCATGCAGGTAGCGCTCGGCGCCTTCGCGCTCGAGGTTCAGCCGGACGCTGTACTGGCTGAGCAGCTTCTCCTCCCGGAACAGCATCACGCGCGTCTCGAACGGCCCGACGGTGACATTCGCCGGCAGCACGATGCTGGCCCGGAACAGGCTGCGTCCGATGAAGGACACCCCGAAGTTGTCGTTGACGTAGAGGCCCTGCTTCTGCTTGAGGCGCACGATCGCCTCGCGGAACGCGTTGAGGTCCTCCGTCGACAGCGCGTACTGCTGGCTGACGGCAGGCGCGGGCCTGAAGCGCAGGTGCCGGAACCCGATGCCGTGCAGGGCCCGGTAGTCGTCCGGCACGATCTCGTCGAGCGGCCGCGTCGAGGCGACGGCGTAGTAGCTGGGCACGAGGTCGAACACGGCGGCCGAGGTATTGAGCCAGAGCCCGGCGACGTTGTTCTTGCGCCGCGCGACGATCCGGCCCGGCACGCCCTCGACCACGATTACGACGTCATAGTAGCCGGACTCGGCGCTCGGCTGCTGGCTGTTGTCGACCGCGCCGAAGATCACGATCTCCGTGCCGTTGAAGCTGGAGGTCACAGCGACGTTGCGCGCCGACACGTCGGCCTGCACACTTTCCTTGACGCCCGGCCGCTGCTCGCGCTTGGCCTCGCCCGCATGCCCGAGCGGCGCCTCCTTGGCGACATTGGGGGCCGGTCCCGTGCGCTTGCGCTGCGCCTGTGCCTGGACCTGTGCCATCACCTGCCGCCGCTGCGTCGCGTCGATCTCTGCGCGGGCCGCAAGCGCCGCGTCCGAGGCGACGATGGCAGTGAATGTGAGGAGCATCCCCACGCCGAGGAGCTGGGCCAGGTTCCAGCCGTAGGGCATCAGGCCCCCGCCACGCATGTCGAGGCCTCGCAGAGGGCGTGCGCGCCATCTTCCGTGCCACTTCCCATTCCGCGCGTGCCGCAAGCGTCCATGCCATACCTCGGGGCAATGGCGCATAGGGACACCAATTGGCGGACGTTTGCAAGAAGAGAGGCGTCGGCATCCGCGCAAAACGCCTGCGCCCCGTGTGCCGGCGGCACAGGCGCGCTCGTCAGGTCCTGAAGCGGCCTGCATCGACCTCGCCGCGGTCGACCCGCCGCGAGAATTCCGTATGCCCGCCGGAGGCGAGAATGCGGGCCTGCTCAACCCAGTTCTCGCGCTCGATCCGCCCCTTGAAGTCGAGCGTCTGGCTGATCCGGTCGATGTCCGCGGCCGTCCAGTTGGCGATCGCCTCGTAGCTCGAGATGCCCATGGAGTTAAGCTTCTTCTCGATCAGCACGCCGATGCCGCGGATGCGCTTGAGGTCGTCGCTGGCGCCGGCCCGCAGGGGGCGCCGCGGCGTCTCCGGGGCCGTCTCGTCCCGGTAGGCGCTCGAGCGCACGGAGGGCAGGGCGCCGATGTTGCGCCGGCTCTCCTGCGCCTCGCGCTGGGCCTTCTCGCGGATGGCGTCGGCGAGCTTGGCGGGATGCACGGGCCGGGCGCCGCCCTTTTGGCGGTCGTAGTGCCGCGAGAACGCCGTGTCGCCGCCCCGGCTCAGGATTTGCGCCTGCTCGACCCAGTTCTCGTGCGCGATCCGGCCGGCCGTCCCCAGCAGGCCCTCGAAGCGCTCGACGTCGCTGGGCGACCACTGCGCGATCTGTGCATAGCGCGTCACGCCCTGGGCCTCGAGCGCCGAGGCGAGACCGGTGTCCATGTGGCCGATGCGCAGCAGGTCGTCGTGCGTAGGCGCCGGCTGCGGCCGCATCGGCACGGCGGGCGGCGGGGCGGCCTCGTGCGCGAATGCGGCACGCATGGCGACATCGGGGGCGGGGGCTGCCGCGGCGGGCGGGGGCGCCGCTGCCGCCGGCGGGGAGGCCGGCGCTGGAGCCGCCGCTGCCGCAATGGCGGGCGCGGCCCGCGTGATGATCTCGGCGACGACGGCGGCCGCCCCGCCGGTCGAGGGCTGTGGACGTACGATCGCCGGCACCACCGTCGGCGTGATGCCCGTCGCGCGGCCTTCGTTGACGCCCGGTGCCGCTGTCGCGATCTCCCCGCGCGCCCGCCGGCGCGCATAGTCGGTCTCGCCGCCCTTGGCCAGGATCTGCGCCTGCTCGATCCAGTTCTCCTCCGAGATGCGCTCGCCCACGCCCAGGGCCTGCGTCACGCGGGCGACGTCTCCGGCTGTCCAGCCGGCGATGTGCTCGTAGCGGGTGACGCCGAGCCGCGACAGCGCCGCCTCCAGCATCCCGTCGATGAGGCGAATGCGCTTGAGATCCTGGGCGGCGGCAGGCGCAGGAGCTGCTGGGGCCACCGCAACGGGGGCTGCGGCAGCCACGGCGGCGGGCGCCGGCTGCGGCGCGGGCGCGGGCCGCGCTGCATACTCCGGCAGCGGCTCGACGGCGCGCCCGGCCGCCTGGTGCGCGAGCTTGGGTCTGAACAGGCTGCGGCGGATCAGGCAGGCGAGGCAGGCACCCGCGAGATAGGCGAGCCCCAGCAGTACCAGCGTCTGCACGTAAAGCGCGATCATTCCCCTACTCCCCGAACTCGTCGCGCTTCTTGACGCGCTCTGCTTGCTCTAGTCCTGGCGCTTCGGTACCCGGTCGCACGAGATCCAGCCGATCACGAGCCCGATCCCGAAGGCGGCCACGAGCCACCACAAGAGCTGGTACGCGAGATAGTCCATGGACCGCTCCTGCTATCGCTGCTCTGCCTTGGGACGCACGGAGAACTCGATGCGTCGGTTCTTCGCCATGTTCTCGGGCGTCGTGTTCGGCGCCACCGGCTTGGCGATGCCGTAGCCCTTGGCTTCGAGCTGCTGCGCATCGACGCCGGCCTTGACGAGGAAGCCCAGGACCGACTGCGCCCGGCTCTCCGACAGCCGCTGGTTGGAGAGCGGTGCGCCTTCCGCGCTGGCGAACCCGCCGATCTCGATCGTCATGCCGGGGCAGCCCTTGGCCGCGGCGGCGAGCTTCTCCAGCGTCTCGAAGCTCGACTGCGAGATCTCTGCGCTGCCGTAGGAGAAGAGGATCGTGCCCGCGGTGGCGAGCGTCGTCAGGTTGTCCTCGCACGCCTTTGCCGCCTTGATCTGGGCGGGGCTTGCGGTCACGGGCGGCGGCGCAGGGGTGACGGCGCTCGGTGCCGCCGGTGCAGCGGTGCTTGGCTCCGGAGCCGGCGTGACGGCCGCGGCTGGAGGCGGCGTCGTCGCCGCCTGCGCGGGCGGAGACGGCAGCCGCTGGGAGATGCCGGCCTCAGGCGGCGCCTGCGGCGGCGAAGCTGCGGGCTGCTGCACGGCCACCGCCGGTGCGGCAGGTGGCGCCGCCTCCGGCTGCTTCCTGGGCTCGAGGTCGGGCGCAGGCGGCGGCGGTGGCACGGCCGGCAGCACGATCGCTTGCTCCGGTGCCGGCTCGGCGGGCTTGGGCTTCGGCTTGACGGTCAGCTGGTCCGTGAGCTTGAAATTGGGCGGCAGCCCCTTGAGCGCGCGCCGCACGCCGTCTGCGCGCTCGTCGTCGGCGGCGAGCCCCGTCAGCGTGACCAGGTCGTCCTTGATCTCGGCCTGACCGTTCTCGAGCTTCGTGAGCGCCCGTACGAGCAGCGCCGCGGCGTCTTTCCAGCCTTGCGCCGCACCGGCTCCCGGCTCCGTATCGTTGGTGATCGCGCCGTCGGCCACCGTCTCTCGTGCGGCTGCGACCACGAAGGCATCCTCCGTGTCCGACGGCACGTGGCCCTTGAAGGCCATCGTCGTGCCGCTGAATCGCGCCGTGAACACATGCGGCTTGACCGTCGGCGGGCTGATCGTCGCCGATCCGAGCTTGATGCCCTTCGGCAGGCTGTTGCCGATCGACCTCAGCGCCCGGTAGCCGTTGGCATCCTCTGCCTCGCCGCTGGCACTGAGCGACAAGTCGTCGAGGCGCACGTCGCCGCGCTCGATGTAGGTGAGCTGCTTCAGCGCGTAGCTCACCCCTCCGAGCCAGAAGTCGAGGTTCGGCACGCCGCGGGCGAGCCGCATGCGGTCCTGGATCTCGAAACCGGGGAAGCTCGCGCGCGCCATGCCCATGATGTTCTGCTTGGCGGCCGCGTTCGGCACGTAGCCCGTGAGCCGGATGCGGTTGTTCTTGCGCGAGGCGTTCCAGCTGTAGTTCGCGACCTGCTCGAGCAGGTCCGCCTTGCTGTCGACGGTGCGCACGCCCCAGACGTTGCGCAGCACGCCGATGGCCTTGTCCGGGTCGGATACCTCCGTGGCCCGGCCGGTGAGCGTGCTGTCGCGTCCCTGGAAGGTGCTGGCAGCCCATGCCAGCCCGGCTTTGACGAACTCCGCCTGCGAGCGTTCCGTGAGGTCGCGCTCGATCCGCGAATGCTCGGCCTCGACTGCGAGCCAGCCCAGGATCAGCAACGGGATGATGCCCCAGAGCCAGCGCATCCAATTGCATCTCATGCCGTCAAGGCTCCTGCAAAACCTGATCGATCTGCAACCCCGAAAGGCAAGGTCCGGCCCTGGCATCACGCCGCCGTCGTGCTTGCCCCGTTCTTCGCCGGCTCCCCCTTTTGCCGGCGTCCCGGACCAATGGCCGGGCTTGCCCGCGGCACTATAGACAAAGGCCCCGGCCATTCCAAGCCGGGCCCCGGTAAATGCCAGCAGTTTCCGAGGCTAGGCCGGACGCCGCACGCCGGCGCTGGCCTTGCGCGCGCGCATTGCGCAATATGCGCCGCAAGGGCGACAGAACAATTTGGGCAGGAAGCAGCGCAAGGACCAGGCCGTGACCGACACGACAGTACTCGTCTCGAAGGCGAAGGGGGTGACCACGCTCACCCTCAACCGACCCGACAAGCTCAACGCATTCAACACGAAAATGCATCTGGCCCTGCGCGCGGGCCTCGAGGCCGCTGCCGGCGACGCCGACTGCCGCGTGATCGTCCTGACGGGTGCCGGCCGGGCCTTCAGCGCCGGCCAGGATCTGGCGGACTCCAGCGTCAACACGGGCGGCGGGGTCGATGCCGGCGCCGCTCTCGAGACGCTCTACAATCCGCTGATCAAGCTCATCACGGGCCTGGAGAAACCGATCATCGCCGCCGTCAACGGCGTCGCCGCCGGCGCCTCCGCCAACATCGCGCTCGCCTGCGACCTCGTCTACGCGGCCAAGAGCGCCTCGTTCCTGCAGGCCTTCATGCGCATCGGTCTGATCCCCGACGCCGGTGGCACCTATACGCTCACCAAGCTGCTGGGCCCGGCGCGCGCCCGCGGGCTCGCGATCCTCGCCGAGCCGCTGCCTGCCGAGAAGGCAGAGGCCTGGGGCCTGATCTGGAGGGCCGTCGAAGACGACAAGTTCCAGGCCGAGGTGGCAGCCGTCGCCGAGCGGCTCGCGTCCGCCCCGACCTACGCCATCGGGCTCACCAAGCAGGCGATCGCCGCCGCTGCCACCAATACCCTCAGCCAACAGCTGGCCCTGGAGTGCGACCTGCAGCGGCTCGCGGGCGCCTCCCACGATGCGCGCGAGGGCATCGCGGCCTTCCTCGAGAAGCGCCCGGCCCGCTTCACCGGCAGCAGGTCCTGAATGCGCGACAAGGACGAGATCGCGCGCCTGTCCGCGCAGGCCATGTGGGCCGATGACGCCGCCTGCAAGGCGCTCGACATGCGCATCCTGGAGGTGCGCCCGGGCTACGCGCGCCTCGAGATGGCCGTCGCCACCCACATGGTCAACGGCCACGGCATGTGCCATGGCGGCTACATCTTCACGCTTGCCGACAGCGCGTTTGCCTACGCCTGCAATTCCTTCGGCCAGCGCGCCGTGGCCCAGCAGTGCGCCATCACCTACCTCAGCCCGGGCCGCCTCGGCACCCGCCTCGTGGCGGAGGCGGCCGCGCGCGTGCAGCAGGAGCGCTCCGGCATCTACGACGTGACGGTGCGCGACGAGGCGGGGGCCGTGCTCGCCGAGTTCCGCGGCCACTCGCGCACGCTGCCCGGAAGCCTGATCGACGCCGGCGGTCCCGCGGCCGGCGCCCCCAAAGGAGACGCGACATGAGCAAGGTCCCCGGCAGCCCGCGTTTCGACACCTTGAGCCTGCACGCCGGCCAGCGGCCGGACCCCGCCACCGGCGCCCGCGCCGTCCCCATCTACCAGACGACATCCTACGTCTTCGCCGATACCGATCACGCGGCGGGATTGTTCAACCTGGAGCGCGCCGGCCACATCTACTCGCGCATCTCCAACCCGACCGTCGGCGTGCTCGAGGAGCGCATCGCCGCGCTCGAGGGCGGCGTCGGCGCCGTGGCGACGGCGAGCGGCCAGGCGGCCCTCCACCTCATCATTGCGACGCTGATGGATGCCGGCGGCCACATCGTGGCGTCGCAGCGCATCTACGGCGGCTCGCACAACATGTTCACGCACACGCTGCCGCGCTTCGGCATCACCACGACCTTCGTCGATCCGCGCGATCCGAAGTCCTTCGCCGCCGCCATCACCGACAGGACGCGCCTCGTCTTCGGCGAGACGCTCGGCAACCCCGGCCTCGAGGTCATGGACATTGCCGCCGTCGCCGAGGTAGCCCACGCGCACGGCCTGCCGCTCGCCATCGACAACACCTTCGCGACACCCTACCTATGCCGCCCCTTCGACCTGGGCGCCGACATCGTCATGCATTCCGTGACCAAGTTCCTGGGCGGCCATGGCGTTGCCATCGGCGGCATCGTCGTCGACCGCGGCGCCTTCGACTGGGCGGCATCGGCCAGGTTCCCGACCATGACCGAGCCCTACGCCGGCTACCACGGCATCGCCTTCGCCGAGGAGTTCGGCCCCGCCGCCTTTGTCATGCGCGCCCGCGCCGAGGGCCTGCGCGACTTTGGCGCCTGCATGAGCCCGGCCAACGCCTTCTACCTCCTCCAGGGCGTCGAGACGCTGCCCGTCCGCATGAGCCGCCACGTCGCCAATGCGCGCGCCGTCGCGGGCTTCCTGGAGAGCCACGCGGCGGTGGCCTGGGTCAAGTACCCGGGCCTGGAGAGCCATCCAGATCACGCGCTCGCCGCCCGCCAGCTACCCAAGGGCGCCGGCGCCATCCTGAGCTTCGGCATCAAGGGCGGCCGCGCGGCCGGCGCCAGGCTGATCGAGCGCCTGCGCGTGTTCTCGCACCTTGCCAACGTCGGCGACGCCAAGAGCCTCGTCATTCATCCCGCGAGCACCACCCACCAGCAGATGAGCGCAGCCGATCTCGACAAGGCCGGCATCGGCGAGGAGCTTGTCCGCCTCTCCATTGGCCTCGAGGATCCGCAGGATCTCGTCGACGACTTGGGCCAGGCGCTCGCGGCCTCGCAGAAGGGATGATGCGATGCAATTGAACGTCGACGGCACAAGCGTCTACGCGGCGACCGGCGGCCGCGCCTTCGAGGCGGGACGCCGCACCATTCTTTTCGTGCACGGCGCCGGCCTCGATCACACCAATTGGCAGCTTCCCGCGCGCTGGTTCGCCTGGCACGGCTGGAACGTGCTGGCTGTCGATCTCCCGGGCCACGGCCGCTCGCAGGGTCCGCAGCTTGCCTCGGTTGCCGAGATGGCGGCCTGGGTCGCCCGCCTGATGGACGCGGCCGGGCTCGACAGCGCGGCGCTGGTCGGCCACTCGATGGGCGCATCCGTCGCGCTCGAGGTGGCCGCTGCCGCGCCCGACCGCGTGACGCGTCTCGCGCTCTTGGGCGCCGGCCCCGCCATGCCGGTCAACGATGCGCTGTTGACTGCCGCGCGCGATACGCCGGCCGCCGCCTACGCCCTCATGACCGGCTGGTCGCTGGCGCACGGGTCAAAGATCGGCGGCAATCCGGTGCCGGGTCTGTGGCTGACGGGCGCTTCCATGGCGCTTCTCGCCCGCAACGCCGCCGGCACGCTGCATCGCGATTTCCTGGCCTGCGCGCAATGGTCGACCGGGCCTCAGGCTGCCGGCAAGGTGCGCTGCCCGACGCTTCTGGTCACCGGCGCCAACGACCAGATGACGCCGGTCAAGGTCGGCCGGAAGCTGGCGCAGATAATCCCCGGCAGCGCCTTCGAGAGCATTCCCGATTGCGGCCACATGCTGTTTGCCGAGCGGCCGGACGCGATGCTCGATGCGCTGGTCCGCTTCTACGGCGATTGAGCCGCTGCCCGGCTCAGTCCCAGAGGCCGCGCTTCTCGAACTGCGCCTTCGGGATCTCCTTGCCGAGCTCGTAGCTGAAGGCCGTTGCCTTGGTGCCGGGCTCGTTCAGCGTGCATTTGAAGGTGAATGCGTACCACTTGTGCCCGCTGCGCACGGCGCCGCTCGCGCCCGAGACGAGGCCGCCCTCGATCTTGGGCTCGGCCCCGGCATTGACGCGCACGCGGTCGGGACGGGGCTTGAGCTTCTTGTCCTTGCCGAAGGCCGTGAGCCCCGCGAGGTTGCACACCTCCATGGCGCGCGTGCGCGGCTCGAGCCTCGATGTCCAGTCCGTGGCGCCCTTCTGCGCGGCGACCGCGGGAAATGCCGTGAGGCATGCAACGACGGCCCATGACGCTGCAACGACGCGCCCTTGCCGGCCAGACAGTCTGTGCATTCTCGTCCCTCGCCTTGTTCTCGGGACCGTAGGTCCATTATAGCCCCGGTCCGGCGCCGCGCGTCTCCCCCGCGCGGCAACTTCACCACTCAGTATAGGCTAGCATCAGTTCGCCGGCGTTATGGCGCGGCGCATTTGCATTGCCGGAGCCAGCGGCATCCCCGGCGACAGGTCGTACCGGATCTCCGCCGCCACGCAGTTGGCACGATTGATATAGGTGTTGGCAAGGGCCGCATGGCTCTGCAGCGAGCGGTCGAGCTGACTCTCGTCGCATTTCTCGGGAAAGCCCTTGAACAGGTCGATGTACTCCCGCGACAGGCTCGAGAGCTGCCAGCCCAGCGGCAACGGCAGGTAGTTGTAATAGACGCCCGCCTCGATGATCTTGTAGCCGGGCTTGGGATCGGCCGAAAGGTCGTACTGGGTGGTGAAGCCGCGGCCCTGCCAGGTCGACAGCGCCGCCAGCAGCGGCGAGAACAGGTCGCCCTGCGCTTTGTTGCTGGGCTCGTCCATCCAGAAGCGGTCGAAGGGGATCCAGGCCGCGGAGATCATCACCAGCTTGATCTCGATCGGAGGCAGGCTCGGATCCCGCCCGTGCAGCTCGCGCAGCGATTCCGCGAGCTTGGCGGCGGTCGCCACGCCCGAGTTGTCCACGTAGGCCCCGTCCACGAACGTCATGCGCCGCAGGCGCGCCTTCGTGCCGAGCTCCTTCTCCGCCGGGTCCGCGAACGTGTACCAGCCCGCCGGCGAGATCCAGGGGAACCGGGCGCTCAGGCCGATGGCCGTGCTGAGCGGGATGTCGACAGGATCAACTCCCGTCGAGAAGAAGTCGAAGGTCTTGGCCGAGCCCGTCCACGGCGGCCCGATCGAGGTGAAGTCGAGCGGGCTCAGCACCATCTGCATGCCGGTCTCGACGTTGCTCGTGTTGAAGGCCACGAGCGGCATCGCCCCGGTCAGGCACTGGGTGGCGCCGGCGCCGCACAGCTCGAACAGCGACCGCGTCAGCGGATTGTTGTCACGCTCGCCGCCGAACCTCCAGGACGTCTCGAAGGCCTGCTCGAGCGCCCGCGCCCGGTCCAGCGCCTCGATGGGATAGGGGATGAAGCGCTGCAGGAAGTCCGGGAACAGTCCGCCCCAGACGACGGGCGCCAGCATGTCGCGCGACAGGATGCGGTCCGACCGGCGCTCGAACTCGCCACGCCCGGCGAGGCTCTCGAGGCACGGCTTGGCGGCCGTGTTGGCGCCGTGGTCTCGCGCCAGCGCGGCAAACACCGCCGCGCCGAGGCTGCCGCCCGACACGGAGCTGATCGAGAACACGTGCTGCGAGAAGTTGGGGCACAGGTCCTGCATCCGCGACAGGAACTTGGAGGTCTGGTAGGCGGCATAGAGGCCGCCGCCCTCGGCCGCCACCACGTACACCGGGTAGGGCTTGCCCGCAGTCTTGTAGGCGTCGAGGTCCTTGCGCGCGTTGAGCCAGGTGCGGAACGCGGCCTCGACCGTCGGCCGCTGGATGCCGTTGGACGGCGTATGCCGGAACCGGTGGTTGTCCGTCAGCCCGAAGATCTCGAACAGCACGAACAGCACGGCGAGCGTCCCGACCAGCGGCACCCCGAAGACGCGGTAGTACCGCGAGAACAGGCCAGCGAGCACGGCCAGGTTCACCATCCAGAGGCAGAAGATGGGAATGGCGCCCAGCCGCTGCGGCAGGTGCACGGGATCGCGCACCAGCAGCACGATCGAGGCCAGGATCACGATCGGGAACAGGATCCAGCTGTTGAAGACGGCGAGCTTGCGCGCCTTGGCGCTGCCGTGCGGCGTCAGCTTGCGCTCGAACAGGCTGACCAGGACGAAGAAGAAGGCGGCGATGGCCACCAGCGTCGCGGTGCCGATCAGGAAGTCCTGGCGCAGCGCTGCGATATCCTGGATGGGCTTCAGGAGCGCCGCCGGCGTGTTGGAAAGGTCGAACTGCGGCAGCCGGCTGAGCCAAATGCCGAGCCCCGCACCGAGCAGCGGCAGCGTGCCGATGGCACGCGGCCCCCAGCGCAGCACCGTCTCGCAGATCGGGTGCGGCTCGACGCCCGCGGGGATGTCTCCTGACGCGTCCTCCGCCGCCTGCCGGGCCACCTGCCAGAGCACGCCCGCGAGCAGCGTGAGGGAGGCGACGGCGAGCCACCACTGGATGTGGTACATGTTGCGCGCCCGCTCCAGCGTCAGCACGCGATGCACCTCGAGCGCCTGGTCGAACAGCGTCAGGATCAACACGGCAAGGACCGCCATCGCCAGCGGCACCCGCACCGCATAGACGCCGCGCAGGAGCCCGTCGAGCCAGCGTTCCGAATGCGTCTCGGCCGGAGCGACCGGCGCGTCGGCGGCTTGTGCGACCATTGCGTTCCCCTTCGACATCTGCAGGGCCTGCCGGGCCCCGCCGCCTCGCCGTCCGACGTCACGCCGGGCCCCGGGAGGCTCGGGCTCCGCTGCCTCAGCGCACGGAGCGATTGCCGCAGCGGATCTGCAGCTGCTTGACGCGCCCGAGGAACCCGCTCATCGCCGCCGGCTGGGCGCAGGCATCGACGCAGGCCTTGACGCAATCGACCTCGCACGACGGGGGACAGGTGCGCCGGCCACAGCACAGCATCGAGCAGCTCACGCGCCTGTCGGGTGCCGCGCAGATCTCGGCCGCGGACTGCTGCGCCGCCCCGGCCGTCGACCCGAGCATCAGGACGAGGGCGGCCGCCGAGCAGGTCTTGACCAGAGCCAGCTTCATGGAATCCTCCCCAAGGTCATCCCCGCCGCCCGTCGCTCCCGCCCCGCGCCCCCTATCGGCATGTGCATCCGGGACGGGATTGCGGTGCAGCGGGCTGCCAGCCTATCGCCGCGCCGCCGATGTGGCCAGATCGTCTGGCTGCAACGTCTGCGGCGACGCCGGCCGGGATCCGCTATCCGGGGAAGCGGATCCCCGGCACCAGCCCGTGCGGATAGAAGTTCCAGCCGATGTAGATCGCCACGAATACGATCACCGTGATGACGGCCCCGAGCAGGGCGTTGCGCGTCAGCGTGTGGCCGATGAGGGACGAGATGAAGGCGAGGCCGGCGAGAAGGCCGAGCGGCTGCAGCGGGATCGCGTTCAAGTCGATTGGCATGATGATCTCCTTCGGTGCGGTTGACGCGACGGCACGGGGCCCATGCTTAGACTTCCTTGGAGGCGAAGCCGTGACGCTTTGTGCAGCTTTGGCAGCGTGCAACAAAAAGTCCCGCTCGTGGCGGCAAGCCCAGCAATATCATCGTGTTGGCAGGTGAGCCCACGCTCCGGCCGGGCGTCGCAAGGGGCCAAATGCGGATTGTCCGGGGCCGGATCGGCCGCAAAGGCGGTGGTCAGGCGCCGAGGTAGGCGCTCTTCACGTGCGGATTGTCGAGCAGCTCCGCCCCGGTGCCCGTCAGCGTCACGCGTCCCTGCTCCAGCACGTAGGAGCGGTCGGACAGCTCGAGGGCAGCGAAGGCGTTCTGCTCGACCAGGACGACCGTGGTGCCCTGCGCCCGGATCTCCTTGATGATCTCGAATGTGCGCTCCACGAGATTGGGCGCGAGCCCCAGTGACGGCTCGTCGAACAGCACGAGCTTGGGTCGCGTCATCAGCGCGCGGCTGATGGCGAGCATCTGCTGCTCGCCGCCCGAGAGCGTGCCGGCGGCCTGATCGCGCCGCTCGGCGAGCCGGGGAAAGCGCTGGAACAGCTTCTCCATGTCCTCGCGCATGGCCTCGCTGTCGTTGCGCAGGTAGCAGCCCATGGCGAGGTTCTCCGCCACCGTCATGTACGGGAACACGCGCCGCCCTTCCGGACAATGCGCGATGCCGAGCTCCAGGATGCGCCTCGGGCTTGCGCTCGTGATGTCCTTGCCGAGGAAGGTGATGCGGCCGGCGGCGGGCCGCAGCAGGCCCGAGATCGCGCGCAGCGTCGTCGTCTTGCCGGCGCCGTTGGCCCCGATCAGCGTGACGAGCTCGCCCGCGTTGACCTCGATGCTGAGCTCGCGCACGGCCGCCACCTTGCCGTAGCGGCAGACGAGCCCTTCAACCTTGAGCACGTGCGTACCTCTCCCCGAGATAGGCGCGGATGACGGCTGGATCCCTGGCGATCTCGGCCGGCGAGCCGGTGGCGATGATGCGCCCGTAGTTGAGGCACACGATCCGGTCCGAGACGCCCATCACCATCTTCATGTCGTGCTCGACCAGCAGCACCGTGACACCCTGCGCGCGGATCTGCGCCAGCAGCTTCATGAAGCTCTCGGTCTCGACCGGGTTCATGCCCGAGACCGGCTCGTCGAGCAGCAGCAGCTTCGGCCGTGCGGCAAGCGCCACGGCGACCTCTAGCAGCCTGAGCTCCCCGTAGGGCAGCGAGGAGGCGACGAGGTCGGCGCGCTCGCTGAGCCCGCAGAAGCGCAAGGTGTCGCGCGCGGCGGCCTCGAGGTCGCGCTCCTCCCGTCCGACCGAGGGCAGGCCGAGCAGGATGCTGAAGGGTGTCTGCCTGGAGCGCAGATGCAGGCCGATCAGCACGTTTTCGATCACCGAGAGGTTGGTGAACACGGCCGTCTTCTGGAAGGTGCGCACGACGCCGAGCGCGGCGATCCTCTCCGGTGTCAGGCCGTCGATCCGGGTCCCCTTATAGGACACCTCGCCGCCCGACAGCTGCGCGTAGCCGGTGATGGCGTTGAACGCGGTGGTCTTGCCGGCGCCGTTGGGTCCGATCAGCGACAGCACCTCGCCTTCGCGGACCTCGAAGCTGGCGCCATCGACGGCCGTGAGGCCGCCGAAGCGGATCGTCAGGCCCTCGACCGCGAGCGCGACGCCGCCGCTCATGGGCTCACTCCGCCGGCCGGGGAGGCTTGCTGCGCCGCCGGCCTGGCCCCCGCCTGCCGCCTGCTCAACCAGTTGCGCACCGCCGGCACGATGCCCTCGGGCAGGAAGTATACGACGAGGATCATCAGCACGCCGTAGGCGACCCATTGCACCTCCGGCTTGATCGCCAACCCGCGAAGGATCTCCGGCAGCAGCCCGAAGATGACGCCGCCCACGACCGGCCCCGCGAGCGTGCCCTTGCCGCCGGCCACGACCATGATCACCATCATCACGGTATAGATGAAAAGGAAGATGTCTGGGTCGACGACCCGCACGTAGTGGGCATAGAGCGTGCCTGCGGCCCCTGCCATCCCCGCCGAGACGATCGTGGCGAGCACAAGGTAGCGCGTGACGTCGACGCCGACGCTGCGCGCCAGCGCCTCGTTCTCGCGCAACGCGACCATGGCGCGTCCGGCGCGCGAGCGCACGAGCCGCCGGATCAGCAGGTAGCTGACGAGGGCGAAGGTGATGACCAGCACATAGCTCATGGGTTTACGTACGAAGGACAGCTCCGGCAGAGCCGGGATCTCGATCTTCAGCGCCGGGATGTTGTTGAGCGCCATCGGCCCCTGGGTGAGCTCGATCCAGTTGAGCGCCACGAGGCGGACGACCTCGGCGAAGCTCACCGTCACGATGACGAAATAGGCCCCCCGCACCTTGAACGAGATCCGCCCGATCATCCATCCGCAGATGCCGGCGAACACGATGCCGGCCGGCATGGCGAGCCAGACCGGCTTCGGCTCGACGACCAACTTCAGGTCTCCGATCAGCGTCACCTCGAAGCCGAGCGCCATCAGGCTCGACACGTAGGCACCGATGCCGAAAAAGGCGATGTGCCCGAGGCTCAGCTGTCCGGTGTAGCCGAGCAGCAGGTTGAGGCTCATGGCGGCAATGATCCAGATGCCGGCCATGATCAGCACGTGCAGGACGTACAGGTCCGTCATCCACAACGGCACGGAATAGAGGACGGCGATGCCGGCGAGCTTGAGGAGCGCGAGCTGGTTCAACCGATCCGCTCCTTCTGCGCGAACAGTCCGGTCGGCTTGATCAGCAGGATCGCGATGATCAGCAGGAAGCCCATGCCGTCCCGGTAGCCCGACGAGACGTAGCCTGCACCGATCTCCTCGACGAACGCCAGGATGAAGCCGCCGATGGTGGCGCCGGGAATGCTGCCGAGGCCGCCCAGCACGACGATCGCGAAGGCCTTGAGCGAGGCGAGATCGCCCATCGAGGGATAGACGACGAACACCGGTCCGAGCAGCGCTCCGGCCGCCGCCGCCAGCGCCGATCCGAGCGCGAACGTCGCCGTGTAGATCGTGTCGATGTTGACGCCCATCAGCGCCGCCGTATCGCGGTCCTGGAAGGTCGCCCGCATGGCCATGCCGAGCTTCGTGCGGTTGATGAGCGCGTAGGTCGCTCCGATCAGCCCCATCGCGACCACGAACACGAACAGCCGGTTGTAGGAGATCGAGATCGGACCGATCACGAGCGGCGTCGCAGGGAACGGCGTGTCGATCGACTTGGCGACGCCCGTCCAGGTGAGCTGCTCGGCGTTCTGCAGCGCGATCCAGGCGCCGATCATGACCAGCATCGTGGTGTCGATGTCGGCGCCCCGCAGCCGGCGCAGCAGCACGAGCTCGATCAGTGCCCCGAGCGTGGCCCCGAGCAGCACCGCGAGGATGAGCGAGGCGTAGAAATTCATGCCGAGCACCATCACGGCCATGTAGGCCATGTAGGCGCCGAACGCGTAGAGCTCGCCGTGGGTGAAGTTGACGAGCCGCATGATGCCGAAGATGAGCGTCAGGCCGATGCCCAGCAGCGCGTACGTGCCCCCGAGGATCAGTGCGTTGATCCCATGCTGGATCAGCTCTGCCATGCGTGTAACGATCTCTGACGGGACGAGGCGGTCCTGCCGCCCCTTGTTCTTGGCTGCGTTCCCGTTCCGGCGTTGCGCCGGAACGGGAGGCGGGAGCTGCGGCTGTCAGCCTTTGGCGACCTTGCCGCCGTCGATCTTGATCACGTAGACGTTGGGCACGTTCTGTCCGCTCTCCTTGCCGGCCGGGCCCTGCTTCATGAAGGTGATCTCGCCGTTGAGGCCTTGTGCCTTGACGGTCCAAAGACCCTGGCGGATCGCCTCGGGCTCGGCCTTGCCGGCAGCCTTGATGCCCGACACGATGGTGAGGATGCCGTCATAGCCGCGGAAGCCTTCCGGCAGGCCCGCCGGATTGAAGCCCATCTTCACCCAGTCCGCGGCGAACTTCTTGCCGACCTCGGGGTAGGTGAGAAGGTCGGGGAACCAGGGCGTGAAGAACACCAGGTGGTAGGAGCCGTTGGCGGCCTCGCCGGCTTGGGCGATGAGCTGATCGGGCGAGGCCGATCCGCCGGTCGAGATGATCTTGTGCGTGAGCTGCTGGTCTTTGGCCTGCTTGAGGACCAGCGTGATCTGCTCGACGCTGGTCGTCAGGATGAGCGTGTCGCCGCCGGACGACTTGATCTTGGCAAGCTGGGCCGAGAGGTCCGTCGCCTTGGGGTCCATGTACTCGGTGATGCCGACGGCGATGCCGTTCGCCTTCATCATCTTGGCGAACTCGTCGGCCGAGCCGCGGCCCCAGTCGTTGTTGACGGACAGGAAGTCGGCCTTCTTGATGTTGAAGTTCTTCACCACCTTGGCGAACGCCTTGGCCTCCATCTCGGAGGTCGGGCTGATGCGGAAGATGTAGGGGTTGCCGGATGTGGTGATCTTGCCGGAGGAGGAGGTCTCCACCACCATCGGCACCTTGTACTCCTCGAGCTTGGGCATGACGGCCAGCGTGAACGTCGAGCTCCAGGCGCCCATGATCACAGGCACCTTGTCCTTGACGATCAGCTTCTCGACCGTGGCGACGGCCTCTGTCGGGTTGGACTTGTTGTCCTCGACCACCAGCTCGATTTTCTTGCCGAGCACACCGCCGGAGGCGTTGATCTGATCCGCCGCCACCTTGGCGCCCTGCACCACGTAGTTGCCTGCGGCCGCGACGGCGCCCGTCAGCGGCTGGGTGACGCCGATCTTGATGGTGTCCTGCGCGACGGCCTTGCCGGCAAGGACGGCGGCAGCGAGCGCTGCGATGCCGAATGCAATGGGACGCATGTGCATGGGGTTCTCCCTTCTGACGTGGTGCCGGCTGGGCACCACCCTGTCATCCTACTTCGACCCGCTGCAAAGGTCGCAAGTGTTGTGCCAAAGATAGAACAACCATCTCGCGCCGCGGCAAATTCAGTGTGCGCTGCGGGAAATCTCGCTCCCTTCAGCGCATCCGTGCTTTCAGCTTGGGGATGATCTCCTTGGCAAGCGCATCCACTTGCTCATTTTCGTAGCGGTAGGGCACAAAAATAATGCGGTCGATACCGGTCTCCAGGTGCGCCTCGAGCTGCGCGACGCATTCGTCGGGGGTGCCGATGATGGCGCTGTCCATGGTGGACTCGGACCAGGACGCGTAATCCCACTCCGTCTGCAGCCATTCCTTCATCTGCGCCTCGACCTTGATGCGCGGGCCGACGCAGATCGGCAGCTGGTTGGTGGAGATCAGCTCGTCCGGGTTGCGCCCCGCCTCCTCGGCGAAGTTGCGCACCTTCGCCCAGCCCCGGGCGAAGCTCTCCGCCGTGTAGTAATAGGTCAGCCAGCCGTCGCCCTTGGTCGCCGCCCGCTTCAGCACCGCATCGACGTAGCCGCCGATGAGGATGGGCGGGCGCGGTTTCTGCACGGGCTTGGGGTACAGCGTCGCCCCACGCAAGGTGTAGGGCGGGTAGTCTCCGTCGACGTGATGCTCGCTCCACAGCCGGCTGATGATGTCGAGGCTCTGCTCCATGATCTTGCCGCGCTTGGTGAAGTCGACGCCGAGGCTGTCGAACTCGCGCTTGTACCAGCCGACGGCCGCGCCCACGAGCAGCCGCCCGTTCGAGACGTGGTCTATGGTCGCGAGCTCCTTGGCCAGGATCACCGGGTTGCGCACCGGCATGACCAGGATGCCGGTCCCGACCTTGATCGTCTTCGTGCGCGCGGCGACGGCGGTGAGGATGATCAGCGCCTCGTGGATCGGGAAGTTCGGCACCACCCCGAGCAGGATGTGGTCCCAGGCCCACAGCGACTCGAAGCCGAGCTCCTCCATCCTGACGCCGTAGTCGATGAGCTCCTGCGCCGAGGGCATCTCAGGGAACTTGGTGAAGTTCCGCATCGCGATCCCGAACTCGGTCTGCTTCTTTGCCATTGCGGCCGGCTCCTATCTTCGCACGTCCTCGCCCTCTGCAGCGTGCGGCAGGGGCACTTCTCCCTCTTGCCGTCTTACGGCGAGAGGGTCGGGGCGAGGGGCAGAAGCTTGCTCCGGCGCCGGAGTATGCCGCTGCCCCTCGCTCTACCCCTCCCCAATCCGCTGCGCGTCATGGGGAGAGGGAATTTTCATCACGCCGTGTAGCGCCGCTCCGGGTCGAGGTGGTGCAGCGTCTCGAGCTCCTCCTTGCGCGGCGGCTCCGCGATCTCGAGCTTCTCGGCGAAGCGCAGCTTGAAGCCCGTGTTCTCCTGCACCTTCTCGCGCGTGATGCCGGCCTGCAGGGCGAGCACGGTCATCTCCCGCGTCTCCTCGTCGAAGCCCATCACGGCGAGGTCCGTCACGACGCGCCACATGCCGCCCTGCGGCAATCCGGAGTTCGCGCGGCTGTCGCCACCCTTGATCCAACCCGGCGACGTGATGAAATCCACCTTCTCCACGAACCGCCGCTTCTCGTGCTTCATGGCCACGATCATGTTCGTGAGCGAGGAGATGTCGTTGCCCCCGCCCGTGCCGGGGAGCCTGACCTTGGGGGTCTTGGCGCCCCCGATGTAGGACGAGTTGAGATTTCCGTAGCGGTCGATCTGCGCTCCGCCCATGAAGCCGAGGTCGACGTAGCCCCGCTGCAGCAGCAACAGCACGTCGGTGATCGGCAGCACCATCGCCGCCCGCCGTGTGCAGCGCTGCTCGTTGGTCGAGGGGGGCAGCTCGCCCGCGACGATTTTCGGCCCGATCACGCCGCCCTCGAACAGGATCGTCAAATGCGGGCACGCGTGATGCTGCGCCAGCGTCGCGGCGAGCAGCGGCACGCCGATGCCGGCGAACACGGTCTGCCCGTCCCGCATCAGCCGGGCCGCGTTGATCGCGAGCAGCTCCGAGGCCGTGAACGTTCCGCTTCGCGCTTCGTGTCTAGTCATTGTAGACGCTCCGTCCCCTGCGGCAGGCATCGAGCACGGCATCCATGCCGAGCTCGGTCAACATGTCGGTCCATGATTTCGGCCCGTAGACGTAGCGCGCGAGATAGTCCTGCATGCCCTTCACCGGATCCTTCGTCGTGATCTCGGCGTACTCGTCCATGTGCCCGAAGAACGGCTCGTAGGTGCCGTAGCACTCGTGCGGCGCCGCGCCCATCGGCACCTCGACCACGGCCTCCACCGTGATGAAGGGGATGCGCGTCTGGTCCGGCGTGCGCCGGATGTAGTCGCCCGAGACGATGCGCTCTGTCGTCAGGATCACGCGCTTGGCCGCCATAGCGAGATCGATGTCCATGAACTGCAGCCCGTCGATCTGTGCGTTGCCGTAGGCGTCGCACCGCTGCACGTGGATCAGCGCCACGTCGGGGTTGAGCGCCGGCAACGCCACCACCCGCTCTCCCGTGAACGGGCAGGCGATGGTCTTGAAGTCCGCGCCCAGCTCCGCCGCGACATCGGAGCCCATCATCGAGCGCGACGGCATGAACGGGATGCCCATGGCGCCGGCGCGGTAGCGCAGGCCCATCGACATGTGGCTCCACTCCTCGAAGCGGGCGTGCCCGTTCTCCATGTGGTGGCGCATCACCTTCGACACGCCCCAGATCAGGCCCTGGCTGAACCAGCTTGTGATGATGTGCTTGGTCGTGCCGGCGGCAAGCAACAGGTCGCTCTCGGTCGAGGCGATCGAGCGCGACACCACGAGGTCGCGCCGGCCGGCCCGCATCAGCGCCCACAGCATCGCGATCGGCGTGCGCGACATGTGGCAGCCGCCGATGGCGACATGCTCGCCGTCCCTGACGAGCCCGGCCGCGGCCTCGAGCGTCGTCACCTTCTCCCTGAGGCCGCGGTCGCGCGCCAGCGTCTCAGCGCGCAGGCTCGCGTAGGGTGTGACCAGTTCGCGCGTCATTCTGCTTGTGCCTCTCCGTCTAGGCAGCGGCCGCCATGCCGCTATCGTGATTGAAGGCCCTGATCATCTCGTCCCATTGCGGCACGAGCGCGTGCAGGTCGGCCCAGAAGTCTTGGGACTTGCGCCGGTCGAAATCCGCAACCGCGATGCCCTGCTGCTCGACCCACGTGAAATAGCCGAGGTTGAAAATGCGCTCGCGGTCGAAGCCCGTCGCCTCGATCATCCAGTCGGTGTCGGCGCCGAGCAGGTGCTGGCCGGTAAGCTCGGCGGCGAGCTCGCGCGTCATGTCACCTTGGTTGTGGCGGCGCGCGAGGTAGCGGGCCAGCTCGCTCGCGTACAGCTCGTGCCCGTCGGTCGCAACCGTGACGACGACGTCGCCCTCGCCGAGCTTGAGCTTCTTGGCGAGCTTGATGGCGCCCAGGATGTTGGCGATGCCGGAGAGCCCTGCGTGTCCGAGCATCTGCACGATCCGGGGCGGCACCCCGAGCCGCTCGACGAGATGCTGCCGCCCGACCTCGGTGTTGAAGACCGCGTTGAGGCCATCTGTCGCCTTGTCGCTGATGCCGATCACCACGTCCGTGTTCATCACGTTGTGGATCAGGGGAACGTGCTTGTCGCCGATGCCCTGGATGTTGTGCTCGCCGTAGCCGTTCATGAGCAGCGTCGGGCACTCCGCGGCCTCGACCACCGCGATCCTCGTCCCGTACTTGGCCTTGAGGTAGTCGCCGGCAGCGAGCGTTCCGGCCGAGCCGCTGGCCGACACGTAGCCGGCGAGCCGTCCGCCGCGGTGTGTCTCGGCCACCGCCTCGAAGGCGGCGGCGAGCGCCGGCCCCGTGCAGCGCCAGTGCCCCAGGTAGTTGGCGAACTCGCTGAACTGGTTGAGGATGGCGTTGCCGGGATCGCGGGCAAGCTCGGCGCAGGCGTCGTAGATCTCCTTGACGTTTGATTCCGTGCCCGGCGTGCGCACGATGTCGTCGGGGCTCGAAACCCACGCGTCGAGCCAGTCGAAGCGCTCCTGGCTCATCCCGGCCGGCAGCACGGCGACGCCGCGGCAGCCCAGGATGCGCGAGATGGCAACGCCGCCCCGGCAGTAGTTGCCGGTCGAGGGCCACACCGCGCGCTGCTTGACGGGGTCGAAGCGGCCCGAGACTAGGCGCGGCGCCAGGCAGGCGTAGGCCGCGAGCACCTTGTGCGCCCGGATCATGGGAAACAGCGCCCCCAGCACGACCACGATCCGCGCCGACACGCCGGTCAGGGCCGCGGGCAGCTCGACATGCACGGGCACGGTGGCCTGCCCGCGCCGGGAGATGTCGTTGTACCAGTTCACCCGGTAGAGATTGCGCGCGTCCGGCGCATCGGGGTCGACGCCGGCGAGCCCGGCCGGCGCCGCCGCGCCCCGCGGCTCCGCCAGCTCCGCAAATGTCGGCAGCCTGACGCCGTTGCTGCGCGCCCGCTCGATGGCGCGCGCCCGTGCGGCTTTGTCGTCGACCGAGGTTGGAAAATCGAACGGGCTCATTCGTGCTCCGCGTCAGGAGGTCGGCCGGGCGCGGCACGCGGGTGTGAGCATGTCGGACCGCCTCGCCAGGACCTATTGTCCTATATTTAGTACCAGTATGGTCCGGACGCGCCCCGGGATCAACGGGCTCGCTCGCCTATTCCATGGGCAATCGTTTGTGGGAGCCGCTCAATCCGGGGGCCGGCCTCGGCCGGTGCAGGGGACGGGCATCCGGCGGGCGGCGCGCCGTAGGCCGTGGATCGCTGCCGTGGTATGCGCCCGCGGGCCAAGATCAGCGCCTGCATGTCGCTGGCGCTCACCTCCTGGCCGTGGGCGGCCCCCGCCGCGCGGGTGATGGATTCGTCCATCAGCACCCCGCCCATGTCGTTGGCTCCGGCGTCGAGGGTGAGCGCGGCGCCCTCGGGCCCCAGCTTCACCCAGGAGGCCTGGATGTTCGCGATCACCGGGTCGAGCACCAGCCGCCCCACGGCGTGCATCAGGATCGCCTCCCGGAAGGTCGGCCCCCGGCGCGCGCGGCCCTTGAGGTAGATCGGCGCCTCCATCGGCACGAAGGCCAGCGGCACGAGCTCTGTGAAGCCGCCGGTCCGCTCCTGCTGCCGGCGGATGCGCAGCAGGTGCCGCGCCCAGTGCCGGTAGCCGTCGACGTGGCCGAACATGATCGTCGCCGTGCTCTTGAGGCCCACAGCGTGCGCCGCCTCCATCACCGCGAACCACTGCTCGGTGGTGATCTTGTCCGGGCACAGCACGGCGCGCACCTCGTCGTCGAGGATCTCGGCGGCGGTGCCGGGCAGGCTCGAGAGCCCCGCATCCTTGAGCCGCAGCAGGTACTCCTTGAGCGGCAGGCCGAGCGTTTCGGCGCCGTGCGTGATCTCGAGCGGCGAGAACGCGTGCACGTGCATGTCCGGCGACACGGATTTCACCGTGCGCGCGATGGCAAGATAGGTCTCGCCCGTATAGCCCGGCTTGATGCCGCCCTGCAGGCACACCTCGCTGCCGCCCCGCAGCCAGGCCTCCCGTGTGCGCTGGGCGATCTCCTCGAGCGCCAGGTCGTAGGGCTTCTCCCGGTTGCCCAGGCTGTGCCGTCCCTTTGAGAAGGCGCAGAAGCCGCAGCCGTACGTGCACACGTTGGTGTAGTTGATGTTGCGGTTGACGACGTAGGTGACCGTGTCGCCGACGCGCCTCTGCCTCAGTCGGTCGGCCGCCTGGCACAGCGCGGCGAAGTCGGCGCCGCGCGCATCGAACAGCGCCGCCACCTCCGCCTCCGCCAGCGTCTGCCCGCTCTCGATCCTGTCGATGGCCGCCGCGATCGGCGCCGAGACGCCTGTCGGCGTCGCAGTGCCCTCGATGGCCGCGACGCAGCGCCTGGGAAGCTCCGCCAGCGCTCCCGCCGTCCAGCCGTCCTCCCGAGCGAGCCCCGCCCCGTCGGAGAGCTTCAGGAGTGCCGGCAGCACCTTGCCGTCGACCCAGGGCGAGGCGAGCTGGGCTTTCGCGCGCCGCCCCTCCGGCGGGCCCTCCGGCACGCTGATCTGCGGCCTGTAGGAGGGGTAGAGGGCGAGCCGTTCGACGAGGCTGCGGCCGGCCCGTTCCGTCGCCGCGCGCAGCGCCTCCAGATGCGGCCACGGCGCCTCCGGATTGACGTGGTCGGGCGTGACGGGCGAGACGCCGCCCCAGTCGTTGATGCCGGCCTCGACGAGGGCCTCCAGCGCGCCCGGCTGCAGGTTGGGCGGCGCCTGTACCGTCACGCTGCCGAGCAGCAGGCGCGCCATCGCGATGGTCCACACGTGATCGTCGAGATCCGGCTCGCTCGCGGCAGCCATCCGTGTGTCGCTCTTGGCGCGGAAGTTCTGGATGATCACCTCTTGGATATGCCCGTGGCGCTCGTGTGCGCTGCGGATGGCCAGCAGCGCCTCGATCCGCTCCCGCCGCGTCTCGCCGATGCCGATCAGGAGGCCCGTGGTGAACGGCACCTTGGCCCGGCCGGCGGCCTCGAGCACCGCGAGCCGCACCGCCGGCGCCTTGTCCGGCGAGCCGTAGTGCGGCCCGCCCTTCTGCGACAGCCTTTCCGATGTCGTCTCGAGCATCATGCCCTGCGACACCGACACCGCCCTCAAGCGCCTGAGCCACGTTTCGTCGAGCACGCCCGGATTGAGATGCGGCAGCAGCCCCGTCTCCTTCAGCACCAGCGCCGCCATCGCCTCCAGGTAGTCGAGTGTGGTGGCGAAGCCGAGCTCCGCAAGCGCCGTGCGGGCTGCCGCATAGCGCGCCTCGGGCTGGTCGCCGAGCGTGAACAGCGCCTCCTTGCAGCCGGCAGCCGCACCCGCCCGCGCGATGGCGAGAACATCGTCGGGCGACAGATAGTGAGGAGCCTCCTTGGAAGGCGCGCGCGCAAAGGTGCAGTACGCGCACACGTCCCGGCACAGCCGGGTCAGCGGGATGAACACCTTGCGCGAGTAGCTGACACGGGCGCCGTGGTGCCCGAGCGTCAGCCTTTGGGCAGCCTCCGTGAGCGCTCGCGTGTCTCGGCACTCGGCGAGATGGAGTGCATCGGCCTCGGCGATGCGACGGCCGGCGAGGGCATCGGCGATGATGGGGGCGAAACCGTCTGTCACTGCGTCAGGATCTCCGTGCCGGTTGGCAGCTTTGGCTCCTCGAGGAACGAATAGCGGTCGAGGCCCTTGAGGTGGCCGAGATCTCCCGGCCTGTCCATGTCGTGCGCGAGGCTCGCCAGATGCACGACGCGCACGTCGATCTTGCGGGCCAGCGCCTGCGCGAGGTGCGCCAGGAAGCTGCCGGGTCCGAAGGCCGGCGCCAGCGCGAGCGGCGGCGAGATGAGGAGGGCATTGGTGCCGTCGCCGTCGGCCGCCGGCACCATCGCGAGTTGCGGCGTCCGCGAGCCCAGTGCCAGGCCGACGAGCTGTGCGATGTCTGCGGCCGTGGCCAGCGGCAGGTCCGCGGGCAGCACCAGGGCCGCGGCATGTCCCGCCGCCTGCGCCGCCTCGAGCCCGCGGGTCACCCCCGCATTGAGGCCGCTCGCGCTGGGCTCGGCCAGAACCTCCGCGCCCCGGGTCATCGCGTAGGCGGCGACATCCTGGTCTGCAGTCACGACGAGGACGCGGGAGATCCGCGGCGCCCCCTTGAGCGCTGCGATGACGTCGGCCAGCATTTGCAGCACCAGCCGCCTGCGCTGCTCGGGGGAGAGCGCGACCCTGAGCCGTCCCTTGGACTGCGCCAGCGGCTTCACCGGCACCACCGCCACAATTCCCCTCATGCGCGCCTCGCTGCGAGCTTTTGGCAGAAGGCGACACAGACGCGCGCCAGCGCGACGCGGTCGTCGAGGCTGCGCATGAGGGTCTGCGCCGTCTCGACCGCGACGCCGATCCGCGGCGCCAGGCCCTCGTCCTGCCGGTCGAGCACGAAGCCGTCGATCAGGCCCTCGTAGTGTTGCGCCACGGCCGCCGCCTCGATGGCGAGGCCCAGCTCGCCCATGATCTTCGCCGTTGGCCCCTTCACGGCCTTGCCCGCGATGATCGGCGTCACGGCGATCCTGGGCGCCCGCGCCGTGGCCAGCGCGTCGCGCAGCCCCGGGATGGCCAGCATCGGATCGATGCTGAGCCACGGGTTCGACGGGCAGATGATGATGCCGGCGAGATCCCGATCGCACAGCGCTGCACGCGCTTGCTCCGTCAGGCGCGCGGTCTCGGCGCCCTCAAATCGGAGCCCTCGCACCACAGGCTGGCATTGCCGGCGCACGAAGTAGTCCTGGAAGCCCAGCGCGCCCTCGTCCGTCTCCACGATCGTGCTGACCGGCTCCTCCGCGGCCGGCAGCACGCGTGCGCGGATGCCGAGCCGGACGGCCGCGTCCGCGGTGATGGCGGTGAGCGTCTCGCCCGCCCTGAGGCGGCGCGTGCGCTCCACGTGCATCGCCAGGTCGCCGTCGCCGAGCTTGAACCACTGCGGTCCGCCGAGCGTCTCGAGCGCGTGCATGAACGTCCATGTCTCGTTCCGCCGCCCCCAGCCGGTTTCGGTGTTGACGACATCGGCCAGCGTATAGAGCGTCGTGTCGATGTCGGGCGAGATGCGGAGGCCCAGGTGCTCGAAGTCGTCGCCGGTGTTGACGATGACGCTGAGCCGGTCGCCGAGCAGGTGCGCAAGCCCGAGCGACAGCTTCGCGCCGCCCACACCGCCCGACAGCGCCACGTAGCGCCCGCTCATCGGAAGAGATCCATGTGCTTCGGCCTGATCAGGTCGCGGGCAGGCCGCGGCGCGGCGCGCGCAGCAAAGCCGCGCACGAGCGCGGCCGGGCACCCCTCCGCGCCCTCCCCCATGGCGAGCACGGCTGCCGCGGCGATGGCATCCGCGACGGCGACCTCCGTCACCTCGAGCCGCCGACCCGTGCGGTCGTTCTCGCCGCGTCTGTCCCAGAGCGACGGCAGCCCTGCGGCTCCGATGGCGATGCCCACCGTGCCGAGCCGCCACGGCCGGCCCGCGCTGTCCGAGATGACGACGCCGAGATCGCAGCCGTGCTGGGCTTCGAGCCGCGCCTTGAGCCGCTGTGCCGATCCGTCCGGATCCTCCGGCAGCAGCAGCACGCGCCGGCCCTGGTCGCTTCTGGCGAGGTTGGACTGGTCGATGCCGGCGTTGGCCAGGATCAGCCCGCCGTGCGTCTCGACGATGATGACGTGCGGGCTCGCTCTCACCACCTCGCGCGCCTGCCCCAGGATCACCTCGACGAGCCGCGCGTCCTTGCCCGTGAGCTGGGCAAGCTCGAGCGCCCGCGCGCCTGGCGTGACGCTGGAAAGCTCGACGAAGCGGCCCTCCGCCTTCGACACGATCTTGCTGGTGACGACGATCGTGTCGCCGCTGCCGGGTCGCAGGTGCGACGCCTCAAGTGCCGCAACGACGAGGGCGGCGACGTCGTCGCCCGGCGCGACCTCGGGAAAGTGCGCCAACGGCCAGATGCTGATTGGCTCCGCGCTCACCCGCGTCCCCTGAGCTTGCCGCCGAGGCGGCGCCTGCGGCTAGACCTTGATGCTCGTGATGCGCAGCCCCGCGCCGTCTGCCTTGTAGTTGCGGTTGATGCCGATCAGCACGCTGGTCATGGCCTCCGCCGCGATCGAGTTCGCGAGCGGTCCGGCGTGCACGCCGCGCAGGCCGGCCGCGGTGGCGATGGCGATGGCGACGTCGCGGTCCTTCGGCTCGTCGCCGAACACCAGCACGTCGCAGTCGATGCTCGCGTCGGTGGCGAGCTTGTGCGCGGCGACGTTGTGAAAGCCCGACACCACCCGCACGCCGGACCCCAGCCGCTGCTGCGCCGCAAGTGCCGCCGAGTGCTCGGCCGGCACGTTCACGCGTGCGACCTTCGGCGGCGCCAGCGGCACCGTGCAATCGACGACGAGCTTGCCTGCGACGTGCGGCTTGATCTCTGCGAGGATCTCGGCCTGGCTGCCCCACGGCACCGTCACGACCGCAACGGTGGCGGCTGCTGCGGCGTCCGCATTGGTCATGCCGCGCGCCGGCGGCGCTCCGGCCGGCACTTTGAGCGTCTGCGCCGCAGCCTGGGCCTTGTCGGCGGTCCGCGAGCCGATGATCACCGTCTTGCCGGCAGCTGCCAGGCGTTGCGCAAGGCCGGAGCCCAGCGCTCCCGTCCCGCCGATCACGGCGATCACCTGCCCGTTCAAGACATCGTCCACGTCGCAGCTCCTGCTGTTGCTTCGATTCTGTCTCAGAGTCCGAGCTCGGGGATCGGCACCACGGCGATGCCGTTGGCCTCGAGCGTCTCGCGGATGCCGCGTGCGACCGCCACGCCGGTCGCCTCGTCGCCGTGCACGCACAGCGTGTCGACCTTCACCTTGATGACCTTGCCGGACATGGCGACGATCTCGCCGTCGCGCACCATGCGCAGCGCGGCCTCGCCGGCCTGCTTGGCATCCTTGATCACGGTGTTGGGGATCGTCCGCGAGGCCAGGTTGCCGTTGTCGTCGTAGCGGCGGTCCGGAAAGCCTTCCAGCGCCAGCCGCAGGCCGAGCGTCTTCGCCGCCTTCTCCATCTCCGAGCCCGACAGCGCGACGTAGATGAGGTCCCTGTCGACGGTCTTGATGGCGCGCCCGATGGCCATCGCGTAGCCCTCGTCCTCCGCCGCCATGTTGTTGAGCGCCCCGTGTGCCTTCAAATGCGTCACCTTGAGGCCGGCATAGGCAGCCATCGCCTGCAGCGCACCGATCTGGTAGGCGATCATGTACTCGAGGTCCTGCGCCTTCATCTGGATGCGGCGGCGGCCGAAGCCCCAGAGGTCGTTGAATCCGGGATGCACGCCGACGCTGACGCCGAGTTCCTTAGCCATCATGCACAGCCGATGCATGGTGTTGGGATCGCCCGCATGGAAGCCGCAGGCGACGCTCGCCGACTTGATGATCCTCATCAGATCGCTGTCATTGCCGATATCGTAGGCACCCCAGCCCTCGGCAATGTCGGCATTGAGGTTGATTTTCGTCGCCATGGCATATTCCCACTTTTCTTGGCGGCTGCTTCGTTCCAAATTGGTGCTATCTATAGAACAACCTCGCGATCCCGTGGCAAGAGCTTTTGCTGAGACCCTCGCCTGCGCAAATGACGAACGCTAGCCCAAGCGATGGGTCCATGACCACACCCTGCTTCCTCGATGCGGGCGACACCGCCCTCGTCGTGGAGTTCGGCCGCGATGTCGACAGGCACGCGAGCGCCCTCGTGCTTGCCCTGGCCGACCGGGTCGCGGCCGCCGCGATCGACGGCGTGGTCGAGACCTTGCCGACCTTCCGCTCGCTCATGGTGCACTACGACCCGCTGCGTCTGTCCGCGCCCGATCTCAGGGCCCGCATCCGGCCCCTGCTCGAGGGCCTCACGGCCGCCGAGCAGAGCGGTCGCCGCTGGAGCCTGCCCGCCTGCTACGACCCGAGCATCAGCCTCGACCTCGTCGAGGTGGCCGAGCGCACCCGGCTCTCCGTCGACGACGTGATCCGCGTGCACAGCGCCACCACGTTCCATGTCTACATGCTGGGCTTTTTGCCCGGGTTTCCGTACATGGGCGACCTGCCGCCTGCACTGGAGCTGCCGCGTCGCCAGACCCCGCGCGTGCGCATGCCGAAAGGCGCTGTCGCCATCGCCATGCGCATGTGCTCCGTCTATTCCCTCGAAAGCCCGGGCGGCTGGCATGTGCTGTCGCTGACGCCGGCGCTGCTGTGGGACCCCCGCCGGGAGAGCGCCGGTCTGCTGGCCGCCGGCGACAAGGTCTCCTTCGTGCCCGTGTCCCTCGCCGAGTATCACACCCTCCTCGGCCGCGCCGAGCGTGGCGAATGGGTGCCGCAGCCCGCAGCCTTGGGAGGCGCCCCATGAAGCCGGCGCTGCGCGTGCTTGCGCCCGGGCTCCTCACCACTGTCCAGGATCAGGGGCGCACGGGCTACCAGTCCCTTGGCGTGCCCGTCTCCGGCGCCATGGATGGCGTGAGCTTTGCCGCTGCCAACGCCATCGTCGGCAACCCGCCGCAGGCCGCCGCCCTCGAGATCGCCTATCAGGGCCCCGCGCTCGAGGTCGAGGCCAGAAGCGTGCGCGTGGCCTATGCCGGGCCGGAGGCCGCGATCGAGATCGTGACCCCCGCTGGTGAGGCCCGCCGCCTGCCCCGGCTCCACAGCGCCCGCCTGCTTGCCGGCGAGAGGCTGCGCATCGGCCCGCTCGTCGGCAGCGCCGTCGGCTATCTCGCGATCGAGGGCGGCATCGACGTGCCTCTCGTCCTCGGCAGCCGGTCGACCTTGATCCGCGCCGCCATCGGCGGGCTCGCGGGGCGGCAGCTCGCGGCGGGCGACCGCCTGCCCCTGGCGCAGCAGGAGGTAGAGGAGCGGGCGGAGCAGTGTCTGCCCTCGCTTGACCTGTCGCCGCCCGAGCGTTTCCGGGTCGTGCTCGGGCCCCAGGACGACTACTTCACCGCACAGGGCATCGAGACCCTGCTGACGGCGACGTACACCGTCACGCAGCATGCCGATCGCATGGGCATGCGCCTCGATGGTCCGCGGCTCGCGCATGCTCTGGGCTCCGACATCGTCTCGGACGGCATCGCCCCCGGCACCATCCAGGTGCCCGGCAACGGCCTGCCGATCGTCCTGCTCGCCGACCGCCAGACCACCGGCGGCTACCCCAAGATCGCGACCGTCATCTCGGCCGACCTTGCGCCCCTCGGCCGGTTGCGACCGGGCGCCACGGTGCGCTTCGAGAAGGTCTCCGTGGGCGAGGCGCAGGGCATCCGCCGAGAGCAGGCCCGCATGATCTCGGGCTTCGCGGCGAGGCTGGCCCCCGTAGCCCCCAGCGTCTCGATAGACGTCGGCAGGCTGCATGGCGTCAATCTCCTGAGCGGCTGGGTGGACGCGCACGAATGATGCGCCCGGTCGAAAAAATGCCCGGTCCCGCGCGGCTTTCGCGCACGGCGCTTGACCCGCCCCCCGCCATGCTGCAGGGAACGTGAATTTGCAGGGACATAAGACAATGAAAGCCATGGCTAACCGCTCCCGCAGCAGCGAGCTGCGCCCCGACGCCGGCAGCCGCGTGCCGCGCTATCTGCAGGTTGCGTCCGTCCTTCGCCGGCGCATCTCCGACGGATTCTGGCCTGTGGGCGCGCGCATTGCGACCCTTGAGGAGCTGGAGACGGAGTTCGACGTCGCGCGCGTGACGGTTCGTCAGGCCATCGACCTCTTGGCCGGCGAGGGCCTTGTGAAGTCCTTCCAGGGCCGCGGCACCTTCGTCACCAAGGCGCCGGGCGTCGACCGCTGGCTGCAGCTCGCCACCGACTGGCAAAGCCTGATCGCGCCGATCCGCGACAACGTCCCCTTCCCCCTGCCGCCCGGGCCGGAGCCGGCCCCGCGCATCGAGGAGAACGATGGCGCGCCCGCCAAGCACTACGTCTTCCTGCGCTCGATCCAGAAGCGCGACGGCAAGCCCTACGCCTTCGCCCGCGTGCATCTTGCCAAGGAGGTCCACGACAAGGCGCCGCAGGCCTTTGCCTCCCGCGTCGCGCTTGCCGTGCTCGCCGAGCTGCCCGGCCTGTCCATCTCGCGGGCCCACCAGACGCTCGCCATCGGCGCTGCCGACGTCGAGACGGCGCGCCACCTCGAGATCCCGCTCAACGCGCCGACCGCCGAGGCGCGCTGCGTCGTCGCCGACGCGGCAGGCACCGTCATCTACGTCGGCGAGATCACCTATCCCGGCGATTGCGTACGCCTCAACATCGAGCTCATCGGGGAGGAGCGGTGATGGCGCATGGGGGCGCCGCGCAGGGGGCGGCGGACGGCCAGGGCATCGGCGCGCCGATGCCGCGCAAGGAGGACGACCGCTACATGCGCGGCCGCGGCCAGTACGTCGGCGACATCAAGCTGCCCGGCATGCTCGAGGTCGCCTTTCTGCGCAGTCCGCTTGCCCACGCCCGCATCAGGTCCATCCGCATTCCCGATGCGATCCGCGCCCGCGTCCTGGTCAACGCTGACCTCGAGGGCGTGAAGCCGATCCGCGCCGACACCTCGCTCCCGGGCTTCAAGTCGTCGGTGCAGCCGGCCCTTGCCGTGGGCAAGGTGCGCTTCGTGGGAGAGTTGATAGCCCTTTGCGCCGCGCCCTCGCGCGCCGAGGCCGAGGACATGCTCTCCGAGATCGAGATCGACTTCGAGCCGCTCCCGGCGGTGGTCGACATGCTGGCCGCACGCAGGCCTGAGAGCCCCCTGGTGCACGAGCCCTGGGGCGACAATCTCTTTCTCACCACCTTCGTCGACGCCGACTTCGAGGCGGCCAAGGCCAAGGCCGCCTACTCGGTCACGAAGGAGCTCGTCACCTCCCGCCAGGCCATGTGCCCGCTCGAGGGCCGCGGTGTCATCGCCGAGTGGAGCTCGCGCAAGGGCCAGCTCGTCGTCACCACCTCGACCCAGCAGCCCCACATCGTGCGCAGCGGCCTTGCCGAGTGCCTGGGCCTCTCCGAGGAGCAGATTCGCGTCATCTCCCCGGATGTCGGCGGCGGCTTTGGCTACAAGGGCATCCTGCTGCCCGAGGAGGTGGCGCTGGGCTTTGCCACGCGCAGGCTCGGCCGCCCGCTGCGCTGGCTGGAGGATCGGCGCGAGGGGCTCACCGCCAACGCCAACTGCCGCGAGCACCACTACCTGCTCACCGCCTACGCCGACGCCGACGGGCGCCTGCTCGCGCTCGATTGCGAGGCGACGGTGGATTCGGGCGCCTACTCGGCCTATCCCTTCTCGGCCTGCCTCGAGGCGGGACAGATCGGCTCGATCCTGCCCGGCCTCTACGATTTCCCGCACTACCGCTGCAAGGTCCACTCGGTGGCGACCAACAAGCCGCCGATCCTTCCCTACCGCGGCGTCGCCCGCACCGGCGTCTGCTTTGCCCTCGAGGTGACGCTCGACGCCTTGGCCCGCCGCATCGGCATCGAGCCCAACGAGCTGCGCTTCAAGAGCCTCGTGCAGCCGCACCAGATGCCCTTCGACAACATCGCCAAGCGCCACTTCGACAGCGGCGACTATCCCAAGGCGTTGCGCATGGCGATCGAGGCCGTCGGCCACGACGCCGTGCGCGCCCGCCAGCGCCGCGGCGAGCCGGACGGCCGCCGCATCGGCATCGGCTATGCCATGTACGCCGAGCAGGCGGGCCACGGCACCAGCGTCTACGCGGCCTGGGGCATTCCCTTCGTGCCGGGCTTCGAGCAGGCACAGGCTCGCTTCACGCCCGATGGCGGTCTGGAGCTGCGCATCGGCGCCCACAGTCACGGCCAGGGCATGGAGACGACGCTCTCGCAGGTCGCGCACGAGATCCTCGGCGTGCCCCACGACCGTATCAGGCTGGTGCACGGCGATACCGGCGAGACGCCCTACTCGACCGGCACCTGGGGCTCGCGCTCCATGATCATGTCCGGCGGTGCGGTGGGCGCGGCGTGCGATGCGCTGGCCGAGCGCGTCATGAGCATCGGCGCCGCGCTGCTGCAGGCGCGCCGCCCCGACGTGCGGCTGGAGAAGGGCTTTGTCGTCGGGCCATCCTCGCGCATCTCCGTCGGCGACATCGCCCGCACCTGGTATCGCCGGCCGCAGGATCTGCCGCCCGACGTCGATCCCGGCGGCCTGGAGCTCACGGCAGGCTACAAGGCCAGGCGCGATACGGGCACCTTCAGCTACGCCGCGCACGCCGCCGTCGTTGCCGTCGATCCGGAGACCGGCGAGGTCGAGATCCTCGACTACGTGGTGGTCGAGGATGGCGGCGTGCTGGTCAATCCGCTCATCGTCGACGGCCAGGTCTACGGCGGCTGCGCCCAGGGCATCGGCACCGCGCTCTACGAGGAGATGGCCTTCGACGCCAACGGCCAGCCGCAGGGCTCGACGCTGTCCGACTACATGCTTCCCGGCCCCGGCGAGGTGCCGGACGTGCGCATCCTGCATCTGGAGACGCCTTCGCCCTATACGCGCTGGGGCCAGAAGGGCGTGGGCGAGGGCGGCGCCATTGCCCCCCCGGCCGCCATCACCAACGCCGTCAACGACGCCCTGAAGGACCTGGGCGCCGAGCTCGCGATCTCGCCCATCACGCCCCGCCGCGTCGTGGCGGCGCTCGACCAGGCCGGCAAGGGGAAGGCTGCATGAAGGCCGCAGCGTTTGCCTACCGGCGGGCCGAGAGCCTCGGCGAGGCGGTCTCCCTGCTCGCCCGCAATCCCGACGCCAAGGTCATGGCCGGTGGCCAGACGCTGGGCCCCATGCTCAATCTGCGGCTCGCCCAGCCCGCCGAGATCGTGGACATCACGCGCATTCCCGAGCTCGGCGCGACGAGCGAGGCGGCCGACGGCGTCACCCTCGGCGCGCTCGTCACCCACGCGGCCATCGAGGACGGCCTCGCTCCCGACCCCACGCGCGGCTTCCTCGCCCGTGTCGCCCGCGGCATCGCCTACCGCGCGGTGCGCACCCGCGGCACCGTGGGGGGCAGCCTCGCGCATGCCGATCCCGCCGCCGACTGGCTGAGCTGCCTCACGGCGCTGGGGGCCGAGGTCTCCATCGTCGGCCCAGGCGGGCGCCGCCGCGTGCCGTTGCAAGGCTTCGTGCGCGGGCCCCTTGATACCGACCTTGCCGCCGGCGAGATCCTGTGCGCCGTGCATTTGCCGGCGTTCTCGGCCGCCGCCTCGTTCGGCTATGTCAAGTTCTGCCGCAAGGACGGTGAGTTCGCCGATGCCATCGGCGCTGCGCTCGCCGACCCTTCCCGCGGCATCTTCCGCCTCGCGGCCAGCACCACCGCGGGTGCTCCGATCGTGATCGAGGCGCACCAACCCTTTGCGCTCGAGGCGATCCCGGCGCTGCTCGACGAGGCCGGCAGCCCCGGCGACGGCTACGAGCGGCGCCTGCGTGCGACCATCCTCAAGCGCGCGACGACCGAGGCCATGGGGTCATGAGCAGCATCCGCGTCACCGTCAACGGCCGCCCGGTCGAGGCCGAGGTGTCTCCACGCACCCATCTCGCCGATTTCCTGCGCGAGCAGCTGTTCCTCACGGGCACCCACATCGGCTGCGAGCACGGCATCTGTGGCGCCTGCACCGTCGAGATCGACGGCCAGATCTCGCGCTCATGCATCACCTACGCCGTCGCCTGCGACGGCGCCGAGATCCGCACCATCGAGGGCTTCGACGACGATGCTCTGATGGCGCGCTTGCGCGAGGCGTTCACCCGCAACCACGCCCTGCAGTGCGGCTACTGCACCCCCGGCATGCTGGTGGCCGCGCGCGATCTCGTGCGCCGCAGGCAGGGGCTCTCGCGGGAGGACATCCGCACCGAGATGAGCGGCAACCTGTGTCGGTGCACAGGCTATGTCGGCATCGTCAACGCCATCGAGAGCGTGATGCGCGATACGGCACCGCAAGCATCCGTCGTCCCTCGCGCCTGGCTCGGTCCGGCACCTGGCCCCGGCCGCGCCTCGGTGCGCCCTGCTGCCTCCTTGCCGGCCGCGCCCCAGGCCGCGCGCGCGCCCTCCGTCCCGGCGCCGGCCGCTGCCCCTGCGTCGGCGCGCAAGCCCATCCCCGTGACCGTGGGCGCCTTCGAGGAGGTGGAGGGCGCCACCCGCCTGACCCAGAG
This sequence comes from Hyphomicrobiaceae bacterium, assembly GCA_033764875.1. Classification (GTDB taxonomy): domain Bacteria; phylum Pseudomonadota; class Alphaproteobacteria; order Rhizobiales; family Hyphomicrobiaceae; genus AWTP1-13. The sequence continues at coordinate 41,040 of JANRIO010000051.1, forward strand.
CTTCGTGTTGCCCCATGCGCGGGAGGCCGTGTGGGCCTTCATGTCCGATCCCGCGGCGGTTGCCCAGTGCATCCCGGGCATGTCGCTGGGTGCCGCGCAGGCCGACGGCACCTACCCCGGCCGCATGGAGGTCGCCCTCGGCCCCGTCAAGGCGAGCTTCGCGGGCGTCGGCACCGTTCAGTCCTTCGCCGGCGAGTACCGCCAGGTGATCGAGGGCCGCGGCGGCGACCGGCGCAGCGGGTCGCAGGCGACAGGCAGGGTCGACTACCGCCTCGTTCCTGAAGGCGCCGATGCAACCCGCGTCGAGGTGGCGATCTCATACGTGCTCGCCGGGCCGCTGGCGCAACTGGGTCGCGCCGGCATCGTCAGGGACCTTGCCCGACGGATCGGCGAGGCGTTCGCGAGCGGCCTCGATGCCCGGCTCGCCGGTGTGGCAACCGCGGCCCCTGCGCGCCTCGGCGGCTTCACGCTGCTCCTGCAACTGGTCCTCGATCGGGCGCGCGCCCTGTGGCAATCGCTTGCGGGTGGGCGTGGCTGAAACGCCGCGCTCCAGCGTTGTGCGCCAGTTCTTCACAAATCGTTAACTCTGCCGGCAAATCTCTCGAGTCGTTTACCAATCGTAAATGATTATGAACCGAGATTGATGCGCAACACGACCCAATTGAGTCTTCGCCGCCACACTGTAGGACGCCCCTGAGCTGTGGATAGGACCTCGCGTTGACGAAGATTCTGCGTGCGCCTACGCGGAATCTTGGGCGGCGATCAATGCGATTCGGGGGGACTCCAATGATCGTGATCGTGGATGAGCGTGAGGCAGTGAAAGAGGGCTATACAGCCTGGTTCGATCGCGAGGGTGTGTCGGCAACCGGCCTGTCGCCGTCGGACTTCGACACCTGGGTTGGTGGCGTGTCCGAGCCTGATCTCCTGGCGGTCGAGGCCTTTCTTCTGGGTGAGGCGCGCGAGCGGCACACCCTGCCGCGGTTGATCCGCGGCCGCTCCAAGGCGCCCGTGATCGCTCTCAACGACAACAAGTCTCTCGAGGAGACGCTCGACCTTTTCGCGGCCGGCGTCGACGACGTCGTGCGCAAGCCGATCCATGTCCGCGAGATCCTGGCGCGCATTCGCGCCATCCGCGGGCGCACGCAGGTCTCGCCCGAAGCGACGGTGGTCGGCGACCTGAAGGTGTTCTCCGATGGTCGCGATCCCGAGGTGAAGGGTGAGGTTCTGCCTCTGCCGCGCCGCGAGCGGCGCATCCTCGAGTATCTCGTCATGAACCGCGGCTGCCGCGTGACCAAGACCCAGATCTACAACTATGTCTACGGCCTCTTCAGCGAGGACATCGACGAGAACGTGGTCGAGAGCCACGTGAGCAAGCTGAGGAAGCGCCTGCGCCACCGCCTGGGATACGACCCGATCGATTCCCAGCGCTACCTCGGCTACCGCCTGATCTACACGTGACGGGCGCCGCTCGGTCGCTCCGCGTCTGGCGGGGCGCCCGCGGCTCGGTTTTTGCTGGCGCTGCGATTGCTGGAAGCTCCGTAAGCGTCCTGATTTATCCAGTATAAACAATAATTAACAGCAAGTTAATTCAAGCTTCACACAAGCTGAGCTTGCTTAACTGACCCTTGAGACAACCGTTTCCAAGAAGGGTGTGCCATGGGTCTTTACGGTTTGATGCGCACGAGCGTTTCGGGGATGGCCGCGCAGGCCAACCGCCTCGGTGCAATCTCGGACAACGTCGCGAACTCCGCGACGCCGGGCTACAAGGGTTCCGAGATCCAGTTCTCGACGCTCGTCCTCCAGGGCGGCGGCCAGGACTATGCCTCGGGCAACGTCGAGAGCCAGACGCGCAAGCACGTCTCGCAGCAAGGCTCGCTGTCCTACACCACGTCGGCCACCGATCTCGCCATCAAGGGCGACGGCTTCTTCGTCGTCGAGGGCGAGAACGGCCAGACGTTCCTCACCCGTGCCGGCTCCTTCCAGCGCGACGGAACCGGCAATCTTGTCAATGCCGCTGGCTTCAAGCTGATGGGCTACGACGCCACCACCGGCGCCGGCAATGGCGTCAGCAACGGCACGGCGGGCCTGACGGCGGTCAACTTCGGCGGCTTCGCCTCGCTGCAGGCGAACCCCACCACGACCGGCAAGATGTACGTCAACTTCCCATCCACATCCGACGTCATCGCCGGCTCGGACCTGCCCTCGACCAACTCGGCGACCTCCCAGTACACGGGCAAGTCCTCGCTCGTGGTCTACGATTCGCTTGGCAACCAGGTCACGCTCGACATCTACTCGGCCAAGGCGGCCGACGGGACGTGGGAGCTTGCCGTCTACAACCGCGCCGACGCCGATGCCACCTCCGGCGGCTTTCCCTACGCCAACGCCGCCCTGACGACGGAGACGCTGAACTTCGACTCCGACGGCCAGTTCTCTTCCGGCAGCCCCACCTCGCTCACTGTCGCGGTGCCGAACGGCTCGACGATGACCATCGATCTGAGCCAGTCGACGCAGCTCTCCTCCTCCTACACCGTCTTCAGCGCCACGGCGAACGGCAACGCCCCGAGCGAGGTCGACCACATCGACATCGACAATACGGGCGAGATCTACGCCATCTTCAAGAACGGCGAGCGCGTGCTTGCCTACAACATCCCGCTCGCCAAGGTGCCGAGCCCCGACAACCTTACGCCGGCGACGGGCAACGTCTACTCGATCAGCTCCACCTCGGGCGACATTCTGGTCGGCACCCCCAACAAGGGCGGCTTCGGCAGCCTCGTGTCGGGCGCCTTGGAGCAGTCGACGGTCGACCTCGGCTCCGAGCTCACCTCCATGATCGAGTCGCAACGCAACTACACGGCCAACTCGAAGGTCTTCCAGACCGGATCCGAGTTGATCGACGTTCTCATCAACCTGAAGCGCTAGGGCATCTCCATGCCCTCCGCGTTCGGATAGGAAGCTGAATGTCGCTGACGAGCAGTCTCAGTGTTGCTCTATCCGGGCTGACAACGTCCTCGGAGCAGCTGGCTGTCGTCTCGCGCAACGTCGCCCGAGCCAACGAGGACGGCGCCACCCGCAAGGTCGCCAACGTCAGCACGACGGACAGTGGCGGCGCGCGGGTGGCCTCCGTCACCCGCCTTGCCAATCCGTCACTGCTTGCGAAGGTGACGGACGCGACCTCGGCGGCCGCGGCGCAGAAAGTCATCTCCGCCTCTCTCGACCAGTTCAACTACACGGTGAACGACCCCTCGCTCGAGGGGTCGCCTTCCGCCCTGCTCGGCAAGCTGGACTCGGCACTGCAGACCTTTGGCGCGGCCCCCCAGGATACCACCGCCTCCAACGCCGCCATCTCGGCCGCCCGCGACATGGCCCAGGGATTGCGCGACGCGACCCAGTCCGTGCAGAACCAGCGCTCGCTCGCCGACCGCGGCATCTCCGGCTCCGTAGACAACATCAATTCTCTGTTGGCGCAGTTTCAGACGCTCAACGACGAGATCGTGTCCGGCTCCGGGATGGGCAAGGATGTCACCGACAGCCTCGACCAGCGCGATCTCATCGTCCAGAAGCTGGCGGAGGAGATCGGCATCCGCACGGTGACGGACGGCAACAACTCGATGTCGATCTTCACCGATCAGGGCGTGACGCTGTTCAACAACATCCCGCGCGCCGTCACGTTCACGGCCATTCCCGCCTTCGGCGCCAACACGACGGGCAATGCCGTCTACGTCGACGGCGTGCCGATCACCGGCGGCGTCGGCTCCATGCAGTCGCTCACGGGCAGGCTCGTTGGCTACGCCGAGATCCGCGACACACTGGGACCCACCTACCAGAACCAGCTCGACGAGTTGGCGCGCGGCCTCATCTCGGCGTTCGCCGAGCAGGATCCCAGCGGCGACAACGTGCTCACCGCCCAGGTCGGCCTCTTCACCTACGACGGCGCGCCGGCGCTGCCGACGAGCGGCACGGTGTCGGCGGGAATCGCCGGCACCATCGCCATCAATCCCGTGGCCGATCCCTCGAAGGGCGGCGACGCGCTCACCTTGCGCGACGGCGGCATGAACGGCGCCTCCTACGTGTACAACACGACCAATGCCACGGGCTACGCGACCCGCCTGCAGCAGCTGATCGACAACATGTCGACGGCCCAGCCCTACGACCAGGCCGCGAAGCTCACCAATTCCGCGACCATCTATGACTTCGCGAGCGCATCCGCCGGCTGGCTCCAGTCGCAGCGCCAGACCTCGACGACGGCTGCCGACTACAACACCACCCTGCAGCAGCGGGCCGCCGACACCTTGTCGAAGGAGACTGGCGTCAACATCGACGAGGAGATGACCAACATGCTGCAGTTCGAGCGTGCCTATCAGGCCTCGGCAAGGCTCATGAATACAATCGATGCACTCTTCCAGACCCTCCTGCAGACCTATAGCTCATGACGGCGACATCCCACATATCGACTGCCGCGATCGGCATGGCGAGCCGCCTGTCGATCACCAACCTCCAGAACAAGCTTCAGGAGGCGCAGAAGGAGCTGTCCACCTCGCGCCTCGCAGACGTCGGTCTCACGCTCGGCTTCCGCACCGGCGAGACCATCTCCATGCGCCAGGAGGTTACGCGGCTCAAGACGATCACCGATACCAACTCCGTGGCCAAGGCCCGCCTCGACACCACCGATGTCGCCCTGGAGGGCATCGCGGACGGCGCCTCCGAGTTCCTCGGCAACCTCTTCCTCGCCCGCAACGGCGGCATCACGGCGAGCGCGCTGGCCGACGTGGCGAAGGCCGCGCTGTCGACCTTCACGGACGCCTCCAACACCACGCTCAATGGCATGTTCCTGTTCGGCGGCATCAACAGCGATGCAAAGCCCATCGAGATCTACGACACGACGCCGGCCTCCGCGGCGAAGACGGCGGTCAACGATGCCTTTCAGACGGCGTTCGGGATCTCGCAGTCGGATGCGGGCGTCGCCAACATCTCCCCGGCCGACATGGAGACCTTCCTCGACGGAGCCTTCAGCGACCTGTTCGAGACGGATGCGTGGCTCGGCACGTGGTCGAACGCGTCCGACACGAACATCAAGAGCCGGATCTCGACGTCCGAGCTCATCGACACGTCCGCGAACGCCAACCAGCCGGCCTTCCGCAAGCTGGCCGAGGCCTACACGATGATGTCCGATCTCGGCAACGCGAGCCTCTCCACCGACACCTACAACGTGCTCATCGAGAAGGCGATGGCCCTGATCAACGAGGCAGGCACCGACTTGACGCGCATTCGCACCGACATCGGCAGTGCCCAATCGCGCATCGAGGGCGCCAACGACCGCATGGCGATCCAGATCAACGTGCTCAACCTCAACGTCAGCTCCCTGGAGGGGGTCGACCCGGCCGAGGTCTCCGTGCGGGTATCCTCGCTGCTGACCCAGATCGAGACGGCATACTCCGTCACGGCGAGGATCCAGAACCTGAGCATCCTGAACTACATGCCGTCATGACGACAGCCACCAGCCGCCGCAACGCCAGCACGCCATAGGACCGGGGATTCGAGATGTATCAGTTCTCATACGCTGAAGTGCTCGACGACGCACCTGCGAGCGCCCGCGAGCGCGAGCACCAGGCCATCGAGCGCTCGATCGAGTTGCTCCGCGCTGCCCAGCAGGCCGGCACGAGCTCGCGCGAATGCGTGGAGGCGATGCTGTTCGTCAGGCGGCTCTGGAGCTTCTTTCTCGAGGATCTCGCTTTGCCGGAGAACGAGCTGCCCAAGGCTCTGCGTGCCGATCTCATCTCCATCGGCCTGTGGGTGCTGAAGGAGGTCGAGCAGATCCGTCTCGAGAAATCGGACAACTTCAAGGGTCTGATCGAGGTTTCCGAGCAGATCCGCGACGGACTGAGATAGCCCCCCACGTCAAGACAAGGGACCCCCCCGGAGCTTCCAGATGCAAGTCACCTCAGCGACCAGCTCGACCAGCACCAGCAGCACCTCCTCGACGAGCACGACGGCCAAGGATGCCGCCGCCGCCTCGCTCGACTACAACACCTTCCTCAACCTGCTTCTCGCCCAGCTCAAGAATCAGGATCCGACCAAGCCGATGGACTCGACCGAGTACATGTCGCAGCTCGCCTCGTTCTCCAACGTCGAGCAGTCGATCAAGACCAACTCCAAGCTCGACTCCCTCCTCACCTCGCAGTCGCTTTCCCAGGCCGAGAATCTGATAGGCAAGACGCTCACGAATTCCGACGGCACCGTGAGCGGAAAGGTGGTGTCTGTGAACGTGGCCTCCGATGCGTCCGTCGCGACGCTCGACAACGGTCAGACGCTCACCCTGGGCACCGGCATCACGGTGTCCTCCTGACAGCGCGAAGGGCGCCCGAGCATGAATCAGGCTGACGCAATCGACATCGTGCAGGCCGCGATCTGGACTGTGATCGTCGCCTCCGGCCCGGCCGTGGCCGCCGCCATGGCCGTCGGCATCGTCATCGCGTTGCTGCAGGCGCTCACCCAGGTGCAGGAGATGACGCTGACCTTCATTCCGAAGATCATCGCCATCCTGCTCGTCGCCTCGCTCAGCGCCTCGTTCATGGGCGCCGCCATCTACAACTTTGCCGAGACCGTCTACGCGCGTATCGAGGTGGGATTCTAGTCGAGCGGACGGCGCATCTCTTGCCGCACCGCTCTGAGATCGGCCGGCCCGCCGCAAGCGGGCGCGGCCGCTGCCGTTTGGGCATCCTCGCGCAAGCTTCGTGGGCGAGGCTGCGCCGGGGGACCGTTATGCGCGGTCGCAAATGGGGGTAGCCATGGCCGCAACGCCGCAAGTCGTCAGTCCCGTCGAGGACCGCAAGGCTGGCGCTCAGGATATCGGCTTCGCCGTCGGCATCGTGTTCATCGTCACGGTGTTGTTCGTGCCGCTGCCGGCACCCATCATCGACGTCGGCCTCGCGTTCTCCATCGCGCTGTCCGTGCTGATCCTGATGGTGGCGCTGTGGATCCAGAAGCCGCTCGACTTCTCGGCCTTTCCGACCGTTCTGCTGATCGCCACCGTCCTGCGGCTTGCGCTCAACATCGCCACGACCCGCCAGATCCTGTCGCACGGCAACGATGGGCCGACGGCGGCCGGCCACGTCATCGCCGGCTTCGCCAATTTCGTCATGGGCGGCGACTTCGTCATCGGCACCATCGTCTTCGTGATCCTGATCACGGTGAACTTCCTCGTCATCACCAAGGGCGCCACGCGCATCGCCGAGGTCGGCGCCCGCTTCACCCTCGATGCCATCCCCGGCAAGCAGATGGCGATCGATGCCGACCTCAACGCCGGCAACATCGACGACAAGGAAGCGGGTCGCCGCCGCCGAGAGCTCGAGGAGGAGAGCGCCTTCTTCGGCTCCATGGACGGTGCCTCCAAGTTCGTCCGCGGCGACGCCATCGCCGGCATCATCATCACCGCCGTCAACGTGTTCGGCGGCATCGTCATCGGCGTCACCCGCCACGGCATGTCGCTCGGCGATGCCGCCGACATCTTCGTCAAGCTGTCCGTCGGCGATGGTCTCGTCACGCAGATCCCGGCGCTCATTGTCTCGCTCGCCGCCGGCCTCCTCGTCTCCAAGGGCGGCACGCGCGGCTCGGCCGAGAAGGCGGTGCTCGACCAGCTCGGCAACTACCCCCGCGCCCTCATGCTGGCGGGCGTCGTCATGATCATGCTCGCCCTCGCGCCGCGGCTTCCCTTCCTGCCGTTCGCGCTGCTCGCCGCCGTGTTCATCTCCGTTGCGCTCATCATCCCCCGCCGCCGCGCCGAGCGGCGCGCCGTCGAGGAGGCCAACGAGCGCGCCAAGGCGCAGGCCGCGGCCGATGAGGTCAAGAACTCGGTCAAGGAGCAGCTCAGGACTGCCGAGATCGAGCTTTGCCTCGGCAAGCAGATCGGTGCCGCCCTCCTCAAGGATCACTCCGAGCTTGCCCAGCGCGTCGCCAAGATGCGCCGCAAGTTCGCGAGCCAGTACGGCTTCGTGGTGCCGGAGATCAAGCTCGGCGACGACCTCGCGATCCCGCCCAAGAGCTACCACGTCAAGATCCACGGCACGGTTGTCGCCACCGAGGAGCTGCGCATCGGCGACGTCCTCGTCATCACCGGTGAGGGCCCCAGGCCCGACGTGCCGGGCGACGAGACGCGCGAGCCCGCGTTCGGCATGAAGGCGATGTGGGTGCCGGAGATGTTCAATGCCAACCTGAAGCAGAGGGGCTTCCGCCCCGTCGACAACATGTCCGTTCTCCTCACGCATCTGCGCGAGGTGATCCGCAACAACCTGGCCCAGCTCTTCTCCTACAGGGATCTGCGGGCGATGCTCGAGCGCCTCGAGCCCGAGTACCGCCGCCTGATCGAGGAGATTGCGCCCGCCCACATCTCCTATTCAGGCATCCAGGCGGTTCTCAAGCTCCTCCTGGCCGAGCGCATCTCCATCCGCAACCTGCACCTGATCCTGGAGGCCATCGCCGAGGTCGCTCCCCACGTTCGCCGCGCCGAGGCGCTGGCCGAGCATGTGCGCATGCGGCTGGCCCAGCAGATCTGCGGCGATCTCTCCGACGGAGGGCACCTGAAGGTGCTCCGCCTCGGCAGCAAGTGGGAGATGACCTTCCACGGCGCCTTGAAGCGCGATGCCAAGGGCGACATTGTCGAGTTCGACATCGACCCGCGGCTCATAGAGCAGTTCGGCGCCGAGGCCTCCAAGGTCGTGCGCGCCCTGATGGACCAGGGCCACCAGTTCGTGCTGGTGGCCGCTCCCGATGCGCGCCCCTATGTGCGCATGGTGACGGAGCGCCTGTTCCCCAACCTGCCGGTGCTCAGCCACGTCGAGATCGCGCGCGGCGTTCAGATCAAGTCCATGGGCACCATCGCCACGTGAGGGTCCATGGCCGATCTCGGTCCGCAAGGTCCGCTGCTCGCCTTCATCCTGTTCTGCCGCATCGGCGGCTGCCTGATGCTCATGCCGGGCTTCTCCAGCACGCGCGTGCCGGTGCAGGTGCGCCTCTTCATCGCCGTCGCCGTGACCTTGATGCTGACGCCCGTGCTGGCCGATCAGCTCAAGGCCGCAGTCCCCGATGTGACGCCTGAGCGGCTCGTGCAGCTCATCGTCTTCGAGACCGTCACCGGCGGCCTCATCGGGATGATGGGCCGCCTGTTCTTCCTCGCCCTGCAGTTCATGGCGACGGCCGCGGCCAACTTCGTCGGCATGAGCGGCGCCTCTGGCCCCGGCATCGAGGAGCCCGAGCAGACCCCGACCTTGGGCGTCCTCATCACCCTGACCGCGACGCTCCTCTTCTTCCTCACCGATCAGCACTGGGAGGTGCTGCGGGCGCTGATCGCCTCCTACCGCGTGATCCCGGTGACAGAGCCGGTCTCGACCGAGTTCTCGGTGGTCAAGCTGACGCAGACCCTGTCGACGGCCTTTCTGTTGGCGCTGCAGGTGACGAGCCCGTTCCTCGTCTACACGCTGATAGCGAACCTCCTCGTCGGCATCGGCAACCGGCTCGTGCCGCAGGTTCCCGTCTACTGGGTGTCGGGACCGCTGGTCCTGGTCGGCGGGCTGATCGTGCTCTATTTCACCATCGGCGAGACGCAGCGCCTGTTCTCCTCCGGCTTCATGGCCTGGCTGCTGAAGGGGTAGACCATGGCCGAGGACCGCGTGGACCGCATACGGCGCATCCTCAAGGTGCAGCAACAACTGCACCGGGCCGAGGAATGGCGTCTGTCCGAGATCGAGCAGCGGATCGCGAGCCTTGAGGCCGATCAGCGCGATCTGATCGCCGCGCTCAATGCCGAGAACGGACTGGAGGGGCTGTTCCTCGACGCGACCGTCCGGCGCGTCAAGTCGCTCGCAGAGAGCGCCCGGGTGGCCGAGGGAGAGCGTGCCGAGCAGGCCGGCCGCGTGCTCGAGACCGGCAGCCGCCTCAAGGCCGCCGAGCGCCTGTTGCAGCGCGCCGAGGCCCATGCCCGGCGCGAGGAGGAGGCCGCCGATCTCCGCGAGATCATGGATCGCCTCGCCTCGCAAGCCCCCCGCAAGATTATCGGCTGAAACTGTGGGCGATAGGAAAGCATCGCAACCCGTGGATCCAAAGGCGTGGGCATCACACCCAAGACAGATCTTCTCCTTGGCGTGTCTTTGGCGGCCGACCCGCTGAAGTACCAGGAAGCCGTCACGCGCCTGCGCGACATCTCTCCGGACGCCTCCTTCGCCTCCCTCCTCGCCGATCGCGGGGGCAGCGGCAGCGACGCCTCGGCCGGCAAGTCCGACGCCTCCGGCCCGGAGGACGCGCTCTCCTCCGGCCCCGTGGTGAAGCAGCCGACCATGCCACGCGTCACCGAGCCCAAGTCGCAGATCGCCGACGTCTACAACAAGCTCGAAGCCTTCATCATGCAGACCTTCATCCAGTCGATGCTGCCGAAGGATGCGAGCTCCGTCTACGGCAAGGGCACCGCCGGCGACGTCTGGAAGTCCATGCTCGCCGAGAAGATGGGCAACGAGGTTGCCAAGAGCGGCCAGATCGGCATCGCCAAGCGCCTCGCCCAGGCCTCCATCACGACGGGGTCGATCGCGCGCTTTCCGCCCGCTGCCAATCTCGTGCCGATGAGCGCCACGTTGCCGAGCCTCTCCGGCAAGTCGGTGCCCTCCACGGCAGGCTTCTCCCGGGCGCTGACCGCGCTGCAGGAGACGGCGCAGGTCGAGAAGCCGGCCGTCAAGACCCTGCAGGCCTGGACCACGACGGTCAAAGTCGAACGGAGCTCGTAAGATGTCGTTTGCCTCGACCGCCCAGCGCCGTCCGGCTCCCCGCCCAGTGCCTGTCCCGAAGGCCCCGCCCCGGCCCGGCATCGATCCGGCAGTCCAGGGTCTGATCAACATCATCCAGACGCTCGAGACCGTCGTCGAGGAGGAGACCGCCGCGCTTGCGGCCCGCACCCAGGTCGACCTCGAGAGCTACTCCAACCGCAAGAGCCAGGGGCTGATGGAGCTCAACCGGGCCTCTCGCACCCTCGAGGCCATGGCCAATCATCAGGTGGTGGCCGCCCGCCTCTCCGGCCTGCGCGACAAGCTGTCGGTCAACCAGATGGCCCTGAAGATGCATCTCGACGCCGTCCGCGAGATCTCCTCGATCGTCGCCAACGCCATTCGCGAATCGGAATCCGACGGCACCTATTCCGAGAGCATCCGCTCGCCGACGGCTGGCTACGGCTATGATTAAGATGATCATCGCCGGCGTCTGGGTGTGTCTCGTCACGCTGGGTGCCGCCTACGGCGCCTTCCAGTGGCAGGCCAACCAGAAGCCGGAGACCGACGCCAAGCCGAAGGCGCCCAAGGAGGCGGTGAAGACCCGCATGATCAGCGTCCCCATCATCATGGAGGGCGCGCTGCAGGGCTACGTGATGGCGCAGCTGACCTTCACGGTCGACGCCAAGATCTACAAGGAGATGCAGATCAAGCCGCAGGAGTACCTGCTCGACGAGGCCTTCAAGGTGATCTACGGCGAGGGCGGCATCGACTTCCGCAACGCCAAGAAGCAGGACCTCGGCGGCATCACCGCCAAGATCGCCTCAAGCACCAATGCCCGCCTCGGCCAGCCCCTGGTCGAGGACGTGCTGATCCAGGAGTTGAACTACCTGCCCAAGGAGAACGCCCGCGGCGGCGGCGGCAAGCGCTGACCCTTTGCGCGGGATGCGGATTGAGCCGCAGGGGTGCCGGCTGCCATTTATTGATCCGACGTATGCCCTTGCGCCCGCTTCCGGCCATGCTATCGCTAGGCAGTGCTAGCGTCTGGCGGTGTGCGGCCCGGGCCTGATCCGGGCCGCTTTGCGTCTCCGCCCGACCCCGGCGAGGACTTGTCTGGCGCGGCCCGATCCGACGACCTTTAGGAGGCGTGACGATGAAGGAGATTTTGAGCGAGCTCGAGCGCCGGCGCGCGACGGCCCGGCTGGGTGGCGGCCAGGCCCGCATCGACGCCCAGCACAAGCGCGGCAAGCTCACCGCCCGCGAGCGCATCGATCTCCTGCTCGACCACGGCTCCTTCGAGGAGTTCGACATGTACGTCGAGCACCGCTGCGCCGACTTCGGCATGGAGAAGAGCAAGATCCCCGGCGACGGCGTCGTCACCGGCTGGGGCACCGTCAACGGCCGAGTGGTCTACCTGTTCGCCAAGGACTTCACGGTGTTCGGCGGCTCCCTGTCGGAGGCGCACGCGAGGAAGATCACCAAGATCCAGGACATGGCGCTGCAGAACCGCGCCCCCATCATCGGCCTTTTCGACGCCGGCGGCGCCCGCATCCAGGAGGGCGTGGCCGCACTCGGTGGCTACGGTGAGGTGTTCCTGCGCAACGTGCTCGCCTCCGGCGTCATCCCGCAAATCTCCGTCATCATGGGCCCTTGCGCCGGCGGCGACGTCTACTCCCCGGCCATGACCGACTTCATCTTCATGGTGAAGGACACGAGCTACATGTTCGTCACCGGTCCCGACGTGGTGAAGACGGTGACCAACGAGACCGTCACCGCCGAGGAGCTCGGCGGCGCCCGCGTGCACACCACCAAGTCCTCCATCGCCGACCGTGCCTACGAGAACGACGTGGAGGCGCTGCTGCAGATGCGCCGCCTGATGGATTTCCTGCCCGCCAACAACAAGTCGGGCGTGCCGCAGCTGCCCACCAACGACAGCGCCGAGCGCGCCGAGGCCTCGCTCGACACCCTGATCCCGGACAATCCCAACAAGCCCTACGACATGAAGGAGCTGATCTCGAAGATTGTCGACGAGGGCGACTTCTTCGAGATCCAGGAGGCCTACGCGAGGAACATCGTCACCGGCTTTGCCCGCATGGAGGGGCGCACCGTCGGCATCGTCGCCAACCAGCCCATGGTGCTGGCCGGCGTCCTCGACAGCGACGCCTCTCGCAAGGCCGCCCGCTTCGTCCGCTTCTGCGACTGCTTCGAGATCCCGATCCTCACCTTCGTCGACGTGCCGGGCTTCCTGCCCGGCACCGCCCAGGAGTACGGCGGCCTCATCAAGCACGGCGCCAAGCTGCTGTTCGCCTATTCGGAGGCCACCGTGCCGAAGGTGACGGTGATCACGCGCAAGGCCTATGGCGGCGCCTACGACGTGATGAGCTCCAAGCACATCCGCGGCGACGTCAACTACGCCTGGCCCACGGCCGAGATCGCGGTGATGGGCGCCAAGGGCGCCGCCGAGATCCTCTACCGCCCCGAGCTGTCGGATCAGGCCAAGATCGCGGCCCGCATCAAGGAGTACCAGGACCGCTTCGCCAACCCCTTCATCGCGGCCGAGCGCGGCTACATCGACGAGGTGATCATGCCGCGCAACACGCGCCGCCGCATCTGCCGCTCCCTCAACATGCTCCGCAACAAGACCGTCGAGAACCCCTGGAAGAAGCACGACAACATCCCGCTGTAGGCGATGGGTTGCCCGCCTGAGCGCAATCTTATGCGCGAAGGCCCCTCACCCCACCCTAGGTCCGTGCGAGGCCTCCCTCTGCATCCTTCGTGGGGAGTAAGGCTGGCGAGAGCGGATGCCGCCTCTCGCCGCCTTTCAGGGGGACTTGCCAGCGCGCGCCGCTGGCCAGGCGCAGTTCCACAGCGTTGTCGGTCTCGGGCCTTGCCCGGTCGTTTAGCGTGCGGCCAAGCCCGCTCTAGCATGTCATCGTGTGGAATTGACGGATCGCCTAGACGCAGCGGCTCCGCTCGGGCTCCGTTCTCGTCTCTGGCTTCGAACTTCGCCCCGCCCCCTACTTCGGCGCCCTCTTCGCGAGGATGCGCTGCAGCGTGCGGCGGTGCATGTTGAGGCGCCGGGCCGTCTCCGAGACGTTGCGGTTGCACAGCTCGTAGACGCGCTGGATGTGCTCCCAGCGCACGCGGTCGGCCGACATCGGGTTCTCCGGCGGCGCCGCCTTGCTGTCGGACGGCGCCAGCAGGCTGTCCGTCACGTCGTCGGCATCGGCCGGCTTGGCGAGATAGTCGACGGCGCCGAGCTTCACGGCCGAGACGGCGGTGGCGATGTTGCCATAGCCGGTGAGCACGACTGCGCGCGCGTCAGGGCGCAGCTTCGACAGCTCGCCGATCACGTCGAGGCCATTGCCGTCCTCCAGCCGCATGTCGACGACCGCGAACGCCGGCGGCGTCTGCCGGATCACCGACAGCCCCTCCGCGACCGAATGCGCCAGACGAACCTGGAATCCCCGCAGCTCCATGGCGCGGGCAAGGCGCGTCACGAAGGCCCGGTCGTCATCGACCAGCACCAGCGAGCGGTCCTCGGGAAGTTCGTCGGGTTTGAATGTCAGATCGTCTTCGGTCACGGCTGCCTCCAGATTGCGATGACTATAGCAGCCCGGGCGCCGCACCCAAGCTTTTGCGGTCATTTTTGCTCAACAAGGTCCTCTAAAGGTTCCGGCGCCCCGCGTCGAGCCGGGACCGGCTTTGCGTGCATACCGGACCATCCTTGAGCGGGGGGCTGCCCCGCAAAGGACTCGCGCGTCCAGGTCAGCTGCACCACCGCGCCCTGCGCCGGCGGCGGCCTGTTGTCGAGGCTGACCGTCGCCCCGGAGCGTTCCAGCAGCGTCTTGGCGATGAAGAAGCCGAGCCCGAGCCCGGTGGGCTTGCCGAGCTTGCCCGATGTCTGCTCGCTCTGTCGCGAGGGGCGCGTGGTGATGAAGGGATCGCCCAGCGCCTCCATCACGTCGGGCGGAATGCCGGGTCCGTCGTCAGATATGGTGATCACGATCTCGCGCGCCGACCAGGTGGCCGTGACGTCGACGCGCGAGTGCGCGAAGTCGACCGCGTTCTCGAGCAGGTTTCCGATGCCGTAGATCAGCCCCGGGCGGCGCTCGCCGACGGGCTCCTCCGTCTCGGCGCCGTCCGTCTTGCCGTTGGCCGGCTGTGCCGTAACGACGATCTGCGTGTTGAAGCCGCGATAGGGTGCCGCCGCCTCCTCGATGAGCTGCGAGACGGTGAGGTGCGCGTGCAGCGGGTCGGGCTCCGCCGGCGTCCGCGTCAGCTTCTTCAGGATCTCCCGGCAGCGCACGGCCTGCGATTGCAGGAGCGCCAGGTCCTCGGCCATGGGGCTGTTGGCCGGCACCTCGCGCGACAGCTCCTTGGCGACCACCGTGATCGTCGACAGCGGCGTGCCGAGCTCGTGCGCCGCCGCCGCCGCCAGCCCGTCGAGGGCGTGCAGCTGCTGCTCGCGGGCGAGCACCATCTCGGTCGCCGCCAGCGCGTCCGACATTTGTCGGGATTCGCTCGCAAGCCGCCAGGCGTAGAGCGCCAGGAAGATCATGCCCGAGACGAGCGAGGCGAGCGTCCCGACCGAGTAGAGCAGCGGCAGCTCGAACTCGCCCGCGCTCGTCCACGGCAGCGGCTGGTGGCTGAAGGTCAGGCCGACGGTGCAGGTGACGGCGAGCAGCCCGAGCCCGACGGTCGTCAGCGGCGGCAGCGTCGAGGCCGACACCGTCACCGGCACGACGATCAGGAACACGAACGGGTTCTCGACCCCGCCGGTGAGATAGAGCAGCGCCGACAGCTGCAGGATGTCCCACGCGAGCAGCGACATCGCGAGCGATGTCGAGAGCCGCGACCGCATGGTGTAGCTGAGCCGCACGAACACGTTGAGCCAGGCCGAGGCCGCCACGAGCCCGAGGCAGATGCCGATCGGCAGGTCGAAGCCGAGCACGAAATACACCAGGCACAGCGTCACCAGCTGGCCGATGACGCCGAACCAGCGCAGCCGCACCGCGGTTTGCAGGCGCAGGCCGCTGACGCGTGTCTCTCTCGGTTGTTTCTGCGTTGCTACCATGCCTGGGCCGTGCAGGAGGGCCGCGCGTCGGCTCCATGGGGCGCTTGCGGCACACGCTCTGCTACCCCAGATAGAGGGTCAAGGCCAGCCCGCCAATGGCGAAATGCGCCCTTCGCGCCACACGCGGTCCCTTGCACGTCCCGCAAGGGTGGGCGCTGGTTCCATTCAGTTGCGGTTCAGCTAAGAGCGTCGATCCGGGGGGCGAGGTCTTTGCCGGCGCCAGGCGGAGCAGTGGTGATGCAGAAATCCATCCACGTCGCGGACGGCCCGCGGCAAGACGGGGCCGGCGCGGCCGGTCCGCCGCCGGTCGCCGTGCGCGCGCTGAGCAAGGTCTACGGCGAGGTGCGCGCCGTCGACGGCATCAGCTTCTCGCTCGAGCGGGCTACCGTCACGGCGCTCCTGGGCGGCAACGGCGCCGGCAAGACGACCACGATCGCGATGCTGATGGGCCTCGTGCTCCCGTCCTCGGGCGAGGCCCGCATCTTCGGTGCCGACATGGCGCGCGAGCGCTACCAGGTGCTGCACCGGGTGAACTTCGAGAGCCCCTATGTCGACGTGCCCATGCGCCTCACCGTGCGCCAGAACCTCGAGGTCTTCGGCCGTCTCTACGGCGTGCGCGGCCTCAAGCAGGCGATCGCGGCCGTTGCCGGCCGCATGCGCCTCACCGATCTGCTCGACCGGCCCTACGGCAAGCTGTCGGCCGGCCAGAAGACGCGCGTGAGCCTCGCCAAGGCGCTGATCAACGAGCCCGAGGTGCTGCTCCTGGACGAGCCGACGGCCTCCCTCGACCCCGACACGGCCGATTGGATCCGCAGCGAGATCGAGGCCTATCGCGATCGGCGCGGGGCGACCGTCGTGCTCGCCTCCCACAACATGGCCGAGGTGGAGCGTCTCGCGGACCGCGTCATCATGATGGAGAAGGGGCGCATCATCGCCGACGACACGCCCGAGGGTCTGATCCGCAGCTTCGGCCGCGCCAACCTCGAGGAGGTGTTCCTCGCCATCGCCCGCCGCACGGACGCCGGGCAGGGGAGCAAGCCATGACGCCCGCGGCATCCGCAGCCGGCCGTCCCCTGCACGCCTCCCTCGGCCGCGTCTGGGGCCTGGTGCTGCGCTACTGGTATGTCATGCGCTCCTCCTGGCCGCGCACGGCCGAGCTGATCTACTGGCCGCTGGTCCAGATGCTGACCTGGGGCTTCCTGCAGAACTATCTTGCCAGCACGTCCTCTTTCGCGAGCCGCGCGGCGGGCCTCTTCATCGGCGGCGTGCTGCTCTGGGACATCCTGGTGCGCAGCCAGCTCGGCTTCGCGGTGGCTTTCCTCGAGGAGGTGTGGTCGCGCAATCTCGGGCACCTGATGATGAGCCCCCTGCGCCCGCACGAGCTGGTCGCCGCTCTGGTCGTCGTCAGTTTCGCCAAGCTCTCGGTCGCCATGGTGCCGGTGATCGGCCTCGCCTATTGGTTCTTCGGCTACAATCTCCTGGGCCTTGGCGTTGCGTTCGCGGTGTTCTTCGCCAATCTCGTCTTCATGAGCTGGGCCGTCGCGCTGGTCTCGACCGGGGTCGTGCTCCGCTGGGGGCTCGGCGCCGAGAGCTTCGCCTGGCTCATCGTCTTCGCCCTGCTGCCCCTGTGCTGCGTCTATTACCCCGTTGCAACCCTGCCCTCGTGGTTGCAGGTGGTTGCGCTTGCGCTGCCGCCCACCTACGTCTTCGAGGGGCTGAGGGGCATCGTGCTTGACGCCACCTTCGACGCCACGTTGATGCTCAAGGCCTTCGCTCTGAACCTCCTCTATTTCGCCGGCGGATACGCCACGTTCGCCTACTGCTTGCACAGCGCGAGGGTCAACGGCACCCTCGTCCAGATGGGCGAGTAGGGTCTCGTGCCGGCAGATCGGACCTCGTTCGCCCCATGTCCAGACTGACCCTCTCCGCGTTGCTTGTTGGCGGTCTGCTCGTTGGCGGGCTCGCCGCCGTCGCCCTCGTCCCCGACATCCGCGAGCGCCTGCTTCCCAAGGACGCCGCGCGCAGCGTCGGGCAGGCGCTTGTTGGGGGTCCGTTTACCTTGACGGATCACACCGGCCGCCGCGTCACCGAAGCGGACTACCGGGGCAAGTACATGCTGGTCTTCTTCGGCTTCACCTATTGCCCCGACGTGTGCCCCACGGCACTGCAGTCAGTGGCGGCCGCGCTAGATTTGCTGGGACCGAAAGCCGACCGGGTCGTGCCCTTGTTCGTAACCGTAGACCCAGAACGGGACACTCCGGAGCAGTTGGCTCAGTACGTCTCGAGTTTCAGCCCCCGGCTCGTCGGACTGACGGGCTCCAGGGCCGAGATCGATACTGTGCTGAAAGAGTACCGGGTCTACGCTCAGCGGGTCGATGATCCGAAGTCGACGGCCGGATACACGATGAACCACTCGTCTATCGTCTACGTTATGGGAATGGACGGTGCCTACCGCACCCACTTCACGCACGCGACGAGCGCCGAGACCATCGCAGAGCGTCTTGCCAAGCTGTTGTAACGAGAACACATCCTATGTGCAATCGACGAATCAGTGCAGTCTTCCGCAAGCAGGAGTGCGATGATCGCGCCGCGCTTCGTGCCGCGAGAAGGCGCCCGTCGAGGACCGCACCGGCACGTCGGGTGGATGCGTCTGCTACCGGGGGACACTCTCGTGCTCTATCATCTCTTTGAGCTTGGCCGGGTTGGCTTCGGTCCAGCGCGCATCGCCGCCGAGACGACGCGACTTCTCCTCAACAATCCCTTCAACCCCATCACGCACACGCCCTTCGCGCGTCAGGCCGTTGCCGCCGCGGAGATGTTCGAGCGCACCACGCGTCGCTATCCCAAGCCCGAGTTCGGCCTCAAGACGACGCGCGTCGACGGCCTGCCCGTCCGCGTGACCGAGGAGGTTGTCTGGGAGACGCCCTTCTGCAGGCTTGTCCATTTCAAACGCGATATCGATCGCGCGCGCGCCTCGCAGGACCCGCGCCTGCTCCTGGTGGCGCCGATGTCCGGACATTTCGCGACGCTGCTGCGCGGCACCGTCGAGACGTTCCTGCCGGACCATGAGGTCTACATCACCGACTGGCAGGACGCGCGCGAGATCCCGGTGTCGGCCGGCACGTTCGACCTTGACGACTATATCGACACCGTCGCCGACATCTTCCGCTTTTTCGCCGGCGACGTGCACGTCTTCGCCGTCTGTCAGCCCTCCGTTCCGGTGCTCGCCGCGACCGCCGTCATGGAGGCGGATGGCGACCCGCACGTGCCCCTCACGCTGATGCTGGCCGGTGGTCCGATCGACACCCGCATCAACCAGACGGTCGTCAACACGCTCGCCGAGAAGCGCGGCACCGACTGGTTCCGCCGCAACGTCATCACCAACGTGCCCTGGCCCAGCAAGGGCCGCGGCCGCCAAGTCTATCCCGGCTTCCTGCAGCTGTCGGGCTTCATGACCATGAACCTCGACCGGCACATGCAGGCCCACAAGGACCTGTTCATGCATCTCGTCGCCGGTGACGGCGACAGCGCCGCCAAGCACCGCGAGTTCTACGACGAGTATCTGGCGGTCATGGATCTGACGGCAGAGTTCTACCTGCAGACCGTCGACACCGTCTTCGTCCAGCACCTGATGCCGCGCGGTCTTATGATGCACCGTGGCCGGCGCGTCGACCTCTCGGCCATCCGCCGTCCGGCTCTCATGACCATCGAGGGCGAGAAGGACGACATTACCGGGACCGGCCAGTGCCGCGCCGCGCTCGACCTCTGCGTCAACGTTCCGTCCGACATGAAGGCGCACTTCGAATGCCCGCGCGTCGGCCACTACGGCGTCTTCAACGGCTCGCGCTTCCGCTCCGAGATCGCCCCGCGCATGGCCCGCTTCATGCGCGACAACGATCCGTGCGCCGCGCAGATGCTGTCGATCGGCCAGCTCGAGCACATGGCGACGATGCCGACGCAAGCTTCCCGCGCCAAGGAGTTCGACAGCTCGATCGCCTTCACGTTCGCACCCGGCTGAGCAGGGGCTCCCTCTGCTGTGGTGGACGGGCATCGTGCGTTTTGCGTGTACGCGTCGCGCCGCTCCTCTCGTCTGCGTCGGGCTTGACGTCGCAGCCGTGAGTGTCCACGATCCGGCCGCCCGCGACACAAGACTGGGGCTGCCGCAGCAAGGCCCGCATTAAGGCTTTGACAGACACAATTGTCTGCTAGCTACGCCCAGCGTCGAGTGACCAGTGTTGAGAGTGGGTTGACCCGCCCGTTCGTGGGGACGCACGGGGCCTCTGCAGGTCGCGAGACTTGGGTGAGGCTTTCGAGCAGGAGCGCTCGGCGAGTTGCGAGTTGGAATTGAGGGGGCGACATTGCCGGCAGGCAAGAAGACCGCTACCAGGGTATCGAAGACCGTAGCCCTTCAGGTGGAAGGCATCGGTGTGCCCGTCGAGGTGCGAAGACATCACGCGGCCCGCCGTTTCACGCTGCGCGTGAGCAAGACCCGTCGGGCCGTCGTGGTGACCATGCCGCAGCGCGCGCGGGTCGACGAGGCGGGCACGTTCCTCAACAAGCACATCGATTGGGTGCGCGAGCGCCTGGGCAGCGTGCCGGACGGCGTGCCCTTCGTGCCGGGGGCCACGATCCCCGTGCGCGGGCGGCCGCATCGCATCGCCGTCGTTGCGCCCGAGCGCGGCTTGTCCATCGTCACGCCGGATCCGAGCGGGGCGACGCCTAGGCTGCTCGTTGCCGGCCGCGCCGAGCACGTGCCGCGTCGCCTGCGCGACTGGCTCTACGAGGAGGCCAAGCGAGATCTGGACGAGCGGGTGTCGCTTCACGCCAAGGCGCTCGGTGTGCGCGTGCGCCGCATCTGCCTGCGCGACCAGCAGACGCGCTGGGGGTCCTGCTCGGCGACGGGAGTGCTGTCGTTCTCCTGGCGCCTGATCCTGGCACCGCCCTTCGTGCTCGACTATGTGGCAGCCCACGAGGTCGCCCACATCCTGGAGATGAACCACGGTCCCCGCTTCTGGCGCCATGTCGCCCGCTGCGTGCCCCGTCTCGACGAGGCGAAGGCGTGGCTGCGTAACGAGGGCTCGGACCTGCACCGCTACGGGCTGGCGCTGTAGCCTTGCGGCACGGCGCTACCGGCTGCCGATGCCGAGCTCTCTGAGAAGGCCGTCCATCTGCCGGCTGCCGCGCTCCGCGCCGTAGACGGGCTCGGGCGGCACCGGCTGGTCCTCGCCGGCCGCGCGGTCGAAGAGCTCGGCCCTGATTGGCTCCTGCGGCAGCATCGGCGCCCGCGCGAAGCGCGCGGGTCCCGGCGACAGCTTGGCAGCTGGCGGCGCCGCGACCTGTTGGGCCAGCACCGGCAGCGGCATCGGCGTGCGCGTCTCGTGTGCCGCCGCCATCACCTCCCGCCACAGCCGCGCCGGCAGGTTGCCGCCCATCACGCGGTTCATCGGGCGCCGGTCGTCGTTGCCGACCCACACGCCGGCCGCCATCTGCGCCGTGTACCCGACGAACCAGGCGTCCCGGAAATCCTGGCTGGTGCCGGTCTTGCCGGCCACCTGGTGCCGCGGGATCTGCGCCCGTTTGCCTGTGCCGTTCTGCACCACCGACATCAGCATGTCGTTGAGGGCCGCCACCTGCTGCGGCGCCACCAGCGTGCGCGCCTCTGCCGGCTGGCGCTGGTAGAGCACCTCGCCCGTGGCCGAGCGGACGCGGCGCACGAGATAGGGCTCGAGCGACCGGCCTTGGTTGGCGATCACGCCGTAGGCCTCCGTCAGCTCGGCGAGCGTCACCTCGCTTGTTCCAAGCGCCAGCGAGGCATCCGCGCGCAGCTCTGAGGCGATGCCGAGCCGCTGTGCGACCGCGGCCGCCTTTCGCGGGCCGATGCTCATGTGCAGGCGCGCGGTCGCCGCGTTCATGGAATGCGTCAGCGCCTCGCGCATGGTGACGGCGCCGCGATAGCCGGAGCCCTCGTTGCGGGGGCTCCAGCCCGAGCCCAGCAGCGGCAGGTCATGCACGATGCTGTCCGGCCGCATGCCGCTTTCGAGCGCGGCGAGGTAGACGAACATTTTGAATGACGAGCCGGGCTGGCGCTTCGCCTTCAGCGCCCGGTTGAACTGGCTCTCAGCATAGGAGCGGCCGCCCACGAGCACCCGGATCGCCCCGTCGAGCTCCATCGCGATCATGCCCGCCTGCGAGGCCTCGCTCTGATTGCCGTCGGCGAGCGTCTCCTGCACGAGCGATTGCGCGCGCCTCTGCAGCGGCAGGTCGATGGTCGTGTCCACGACGATGTCGCCGCCCTTGCCGGCGGTCAGATGCGGGATCTTCTCCAGCACCGCGTCGACGGCGTAGTCGACCCCGGTCTTGTCGCGCGCCTGGTGCCTGTCCGCAAACGCGAGCGGCGCGCTGGACGCGGCCTCCGCGGCCTGAGGCGACAGCACGCCCGCCTCAACCATCCTGGCGAGCACGGTGCGAGATCTGGCGCGCGCGCTTTCCGGCGCCGACACCGGCGAGAATTTGGACGGCGCCTTGAGCAGCCCGGCGAGCACCGCCGCCTCCGGCAGCGTCACCTGCCGCACCGACTTGGCAAAGAAGCGCTGCGCCGCAGCCTCCACGCCATAGGCCCCACCGCCGAAGTAGACGCGATTGAGATAGAGCTCGAGGATGTTGCGCTTGCCGAGCCGCGCCTCGAGCCAGAGCGCGATGACCAGCTCCTCCGCTTTGCGCGCAAGCGAGCGCTCCGAGCTCAGGAACAGGTTCTTGGCGAGCTGTTGCGTAATCGTCGAGCCGCCCTGGGCGACGCGGCCAGAGCGCAGGTTCGTGTAGAGGGCCCGCAGCAGGCCGACCGGGTCGAGGCCCCAGTGGTCGAAGAAGCGCTTGTCCTCGGTCGCGACCACCGCGTCGACGAGCTGCTGCGGCAGCTGCTCGAACGGCACGTACGCCTCGGCCCCGCCGCGGTCGGTGAGCAGTGTCCCGTCCCGGGCCAGGATGCGCACCACGGGCGCGCGCTCCTTGGCTCGCAGCACCATCGGGTTGGGGATGATCGTCGTGTAGTAGACGAAGCACGCCGTCAGCGCGATGGCGAGCGGCAGGCCGATGTAGAATGGCGACAGGACGATGAGGCGCAGCTCCCACGGCAGCCGCTGCAGCAGCGACCGGCCGGCAGCGGGTGCGCCACCGTGCATGGAGGGCGTGTGCGGAGCCATGCCGGCTCCATGCCCATCTTTCGGTGGCTTGCCCATCGGCTGCCACGTCCCCTGTACGCAACACGTTGCAGCGCCC
Organism: Hyphomicrobiaceae bacterium; assembly: GCA_033764875.1. Classification (GTDB taxonomy): domain Bacteria; phylum Pseudomonadota; class Alphaproteobacteria; order Rhizobiales; family Hyphomicrobiaceae; genus AWTP1-13. The sequence continues at coordinate 64,134 of JANRIO010000051.1, forward strand.
GGGAATGAGCGCTCGGAGAGCAAATTATCCTCTTCCATCTAAGGGCCGGTTAACTATCCCCCTGCCCGCGCGGGATTTTTTCGCTGCCGATGCAACCGCTCCGCCATCTGGGAGGCGGGGCAGAACCGACGCACGCGCCTTGCTCGCCGGCCACCCCGGACCTACAAGGTCTGCAGGAACAGGCCGCCCGCACGATCTGCGCGTCTGCTGTGTCGATCCCTGAGAGCCGCCGGCCCTGGAACGCAAACACGCATGAGCTGGTCTGGAAAAGAGGGTGGCGGGCGGCGCGGGTACCACCATGGCAACCTGCGCGAGGCGCTGATCACCGCCGCGCTCGATCTCATTGGGCAGAAGGGCCCCGCCGGCTTCACCTTCGCCGAGGCGGCCCGCCACGCCGGCGTGAGTGCGGCGGCTCCCTATCGACATTTCCGCGACCGCGATGCCCTGATGGCCGATGTGGCCCGACGCGGCTTCGAGCTGTTCGCAAGCCGCCTCGAGACGGCGTGGGGCAAGGGCCAGCCGGCGCCGTTGGCAGCGCTCCAGCGCGTCGGCAATGCCTATCTGGCCTTCGCCCGCGAGGAGCCGGCCTACTACGCCGCCATGTTCGAGGCCGGCATCTCCCCGGCCCAGAGCCGGGAGCTGCAGGAGGCGGGCGAGCGGGCCTTCGCCGTCCTGCGCCTGGCCTGCGAGGCCATCACCGCTCTTCTGCCTGCGGAACGGCGCCCGCCCGCCATGATGGTGGCGCTGCACATCTGGTCGCTGTCGCACGGCATCGCCAGCCTGTTCTCCCGCGGCGACCAGGCGCGCCGGACCGTTCCCATGCCGCCCGAGGAGCTCTTGGAGGCAGCGACGCTGATCTACCTGGACGGCCTCGGCCTGCCGGCGCGCAAGGCGCCCTGAGTCGGTCCGCGGCAGGCTTCAATGGCGCCGCGCAAGGGACTATATCATTCCTGAGATGCCAACACGGGACCGGATGTCGACCATGACCGATCGATCGCGCCTCCGCAGCCGGCCGCGTGCGCCTGGCCTGATCCTGGCCGCGCTCGCCCTGGCGGCGCTGCTTGGCTTTGCCGGCGCCGCCGAGGCCCAGCGCAGGGAGCTGGGCCCGCCGCGCGCCGGCTCCGACTTCTCCTATTCGCCGATCGTGAAGAAGGCCGCGCCCGGCGTCGTCAATGTCTACGTGCGCGGTCGCGTGCAGAACCCGCCCCTGTCGAGCGATCCCTTCCTGCAGCGCTTTCTCGGCGAGTTCCTTGGCATGCCGGAGGAGCGCGTGCAGAGCTCGCTCGGCTCCGGCGTGATCGTGTCCCCGAAGGGCATCGTCGTCACCAACACCCACGTCGTGAAGGTGGGCGGCGCCGCGGAGGTCAAGGTGGCCCTCGCCGATCGGCGGGAGTTCGATGCCAAGGTGATCCTGCAGGACGAGAAGTCGGATATCGCCGTGTTGCGCATCGACGGTGCCGGGCCGTTCCCCTACCTTGAGTTCGAGGACAGCGATGCGCTCGAGGTCGGCGACCAGGTCCTCGCCATCGGCAATCCCTTCGGTATCGGCCAGACCGTGACCAGCGGCATCATCTCGGCGCTGGCCCGTACGGAGGTGACGAAGTCCGGCGCCCAGATGTTCATCCAGACGGACGCGGCCATCAATCCGGGCAACTCCGGCGGCGCGCTCGTGGACATGGCGGGCAGGGTGGTCGGCATCAACACCGCCATCTTCACCCGCTCGGGCGGCTCGCACGGCGTGGGCTTTGCCATCCCCTCCAACCTTGTCAGGCTCTACGTCGACAGTGCCGTTTCCGGACGCAAGATCGAGCGGCCGTGGCTCGGCGCCAGGCTCGAGGGCGTGACGCGCGAGCTGGCCGAGGCCCTGGGCCTCGACCGTGTTGCCGGCGCGCTCGTGAGCTCCGTTGCGGGACGCGGCCCCGCCGCCGCCGCGGGCCTGGAGCCCGGCGACGTCATCGTCAAGGTCGACGGCTACGACGTCGTCGACGAGCGCGCCATCAACTACCGGCTGATGACCAAGGGCATCGGCAACACCGCGCGTTTCGAGATCGTGCGCAAGGGCAAGCGCTCGGCGATCGACATCGCGCTGCAGTCGGCCCCCGAGCCCTCCAAGAACGACGTACGCAAACTGGCGGGCCAGCATCCCCTCGACGGCACGCGCGTGGCCAATCTCGTGCCGGCGATCACGGACGAGCTTGGCATCTCCGAGCAGGAGGGCGTCGTCATCCTGGAGTTGGACCGCAGCTCGGTCGCTGCGCGTCTCGGGTTCCGCCCCGGCGATATCGTGCAGCAGATCGGCCGCAGCCGCATCGACAACATCGCCACGCTCGAGGCGGCGCTGCGCGAGCGTCCGCGCGTCTGGCAGATGGTCTTGAAGCGCGGCAACCAGACGCTGCAGGTGCAGTTGCCGGCCGGCTAGCCGTTGGGCACGGCGGAGCGTGGAGTGCGAGCCAATGGGGGACGATCAGCAGTCGACGGGGCGGGCCTGGCTCTATCTCGTGTCGAAGACCCTGCGCCACCTTGGCCTGCTGGTCGTGGTCTTGGCGCTTGTGCGGCTGGGCATCGTGATGTTCCAGGCCAGCCTTCAGAACGAGACGGTCGCGACCATCGAGGACATCTGGGTGCAGGGCTCGGCGTGCCTTGCGCAGGATCTCGCCCTCTTCACGATGCTGCACGGCGCACGCCTCAAGGGCAAGTCGGAGGCGGAGATCGCGGCCGAGTACGCGCGGCAATGCGCCGACGCGTCGACCTCGGGCAGCAACGTGACGCTGACCCTGTCGTGGAACGACCAAGACATGCGGGAGCGCAAGACCATGCTCCTGGTCTCGACCGCGGTGGCCGACAGGCTGATCCGGCACGGCAGGCGGCAGCGCGATGCCGTGCGCGTGCGCTACAGCCCTGCCAATCCCGATGCAACGCTCGTGCTGATGGAAGAGGTGGAGAATTCTCATCGCGAGGCGCTCTATATGCTTGCCGGCGCCGCCCTTGCCGTCCTGCTGGGCTTGGCCGGCGGGGCATGGCATCGCCGCCTGCTGCGCGCGGCCTGAGCTCGTTCCGTCGCCGCCCGACAAGGCGATGTCATCCGCCGCCGACTTGAACTAGGATCCGCCCATGACCAATCTGTTCCAGGCTGCCGGCATGGAGGAGGAGGCGCCGCGCCCGCTCGCCGACCGCCTTCGCCCCAAGCGCCTCGCCGACGTCGTGGGCCAGGACCATCTCGTCGGCCCTGAAGGCACCCTGACCCGCATGCTCGCCGCAAGGCGCCTGCAGAGCATGATCCTGTGGGGCCCTCCGGGCACCGGCAAGACCACGGTGGCCCGGCTTCTGGCTCAGGAGACGAGCCTCGAGTTGGAGCAGCTCTCGGCCATCTTCTCGGGCGTGCAGGACCTGCGCAAGGCCTTCGACCGCGCCAAGAGCCGGCGCGAGACGGGCAAGGGGACGCTGCTCTTCATCGACGAGATCCATCGCTTCAACCGCTCCCAGCAGGACAGCTTCCTGCCCTACATGGAGGACGGCACCATCACCCTGGTCGGTGCCACCACGGAGAACCCGTCGTTCGAGCTCAACGGCGCCGTGCTCTCGCGCGCCCTCGTGCTCGTCTTCAATCGCCTCGATGATGCGGCCTTCGAGCGGCTGCTGCAGCGCGCCGAGAGGCTCGAGGGGCGGCCGCTGCCGCTCGATGCCGACGCCCGCAGCGCCCTCAAGGCCATGGCCGACGGCGACGGCCGCACCGTGCTCAACATGGCCGAGGAGGTGTATGCGGCCGTCGGCCAGGGCAAGCTCGACCGCGCCGGGCTCACCAAGCTGGTGCAGCGTCGCGCCCCCCTCTACGACAAGTCCCGCGACGGGCACTACAATCTGATCAGCGCGCTGCACAAGTCGGTCCGCGGCTCGGATCCCGACGCGGCGCTGTACTGGCTCGCCCGCATGCTGCAGGGTGGCGAGGATCGGCTCTATCTCGCCCGCCGCCTGGTGCGCATGGCGGTCGAGGATATCGGCCTCGCCGATCCGCAGGCCGTTCAGCAGGCCCTTCTCGCCAAGGAGACCTACGACTTCCTCGGCTCGCCCGAGGGCGAGCTGGCCCTCGCCCAGGCTGTGATCTACCTCGCCACGGCGCCGAAATCGAACGCGGCCTACGTCGCCTTCAAGGCGGCCATGCGCTGGGCCAAGGAGAGTGGATCGCTGTCGCCGCCCAAGCACATCCTCAACGCGCCGACGCGCATGATGGAGGATCAGGGCTACGGCGCCGACTACGCCTACGACCACGGCGAGCCCGAGGCTTTCTCCGGCCAGAGCTATTTCCCTGACGGCATGCCGCGGCAGGATTTCTACGCCCCGACCGGGCGCGGCTTCGAGGCCGAGCTCAAGAAGCGTCTGACGCACTGGGCGAAGCTGCGCGCCGATCGCCAGGCCGCAAGCGGCCCGCGCACCCGCTCCGGCGGCGGCGACCCCGATGCCGGGGAATGAGGGTGTGGGAGACCGGAGGAGGGAGTGAGCGCGCCATGGCCCGTGTGACGCTGATCGGCAATCTTCGCCAGCATGCCGGCGGGCGCGCCGAGCACCAGGTCGAGGCGCGCGACGTGCGCCAGCTCTTCGCCCGCTTGAGCGAGCGCTTTCCCGGTCTGCAGCCGCACCTTGAGACGGGCGCGGCGGTCGCTATCGATGGCCAGATCTACCAGGACGCGCTGTTCCAGGAGATCGGCCCCGACAGCGAGGTCCAGATTCTGCCGCAGATCGCCGGCGGCTGAGGCGCGGGGGGCTATGGCGCATCACGCCGCCTCCGCCCGCCGCAGCGTCTCGCCGCGATAGCTGAGCGCTTCCGCCACGTGCGCCCTGCCGACGGTCTCGACCAGATCGAGGTCGGCCAGCGTGCGGGCGACCCGCAAGGTGCGGTGATACCCGCGCGCGGACAGGTTCAGCGCCTCCGCCGCCTGCCGCAGCAAGGCGAGCCCGTCGGCGTCCGGCGTCGCCACCGCATCGAGCAGCGACCCCGAGCAATCCGCGTTCGTGCGCACGCGCTTGGCGCCGAGCTTTCGGTAGCGCTCCCTCTGCACGGCGCGAGCCGCCGTGACCCTCGCCCGCACGCTGGCGCTGTCCTCCCCCACCGTCGGCGCCACCAGATCGGCCGCGCGCACCGGCGGCATCTCGATCTGCAGGTCGATGCGGTCGAGGAGGGGCCCCGAGATGCGCGCCTGGTAGTCTGCCGCGCAGCGCGGGCCCCGGCGGCAGGTCTGGCCGGGCGCGGCACCGCCGCACTTGCAGGGGTTCATGGCGGCGACGAGTTGAATGCGCGACGGGTAGGTGATGCGGTGGTTCGCCCGCGCGATGACCGTCTCGCCGGATTCGAGCGGCTGCCGCAGGCTGTCGAGCACGTTGGGGCCGAACTCCGGTATTATGGGGCAAACTCACCATATGTGGTGAAAAATACTTAGGAACCAAGTCACGCTCTGTTGACTTTTGTAGCCACCTATCATAGTGATAGGTTCATGCCTGAACCGCCGAAGACCTCTCAATGTCAACACACCGAGCCTTCCTCTGCGGATGTGGTGCGGCTTCCAACCGATCTAAATTGGGCGCTGCAAGAGGTTCGACGGCTGTCGAAGGACTCGGCCACGATCATGTGGCCGTACGAAACCGTTCGAATCATGGAGATCATGGA
>JANRIO010000086.1:0-22012 GCA_033764875.1 Hyphomicrobiaceae bacterium
AGGCTCATGACGAGCTCCTCGCGGATCGAATCGATCGGCGGGTTCGTCACCTGCGCGAAGTTCTGCTTGAAGTAGGTGTGCAGCAGCTTGGGCTTGTTGGACAGCACCGACACCGGTGTGTCCGTGCCCATCGAGCCCACGGCCTCCTGGCCCGTGTGCGCCATCGGCGCCATCAGGAACTTCAGGCTCTCCTGCGTGTAGCCGAAGGCCTGCTGCAGGTCGAGCAGCGCCACGTTGCTCTTGTGCCTCGGCAGCTTCTTCGGCAGCGGCAGGTCGCCGACCTGCACCTGCGTCGCCTTCAGCCACTGCTCGTAGGGGTAGCGCGAGGCGAGCTCCGCCTTCACCTCGTCGTCCGAGATGATGCGCCCCTCCTCCAGGTCGATGAGCAGCATCTTGCCGGGCTGCAGGCGCCACTTCCGGGCGATGTTCTCCTCCTTCACCGGCAGCACGCCGGATTCGGAGGCCATGATCACCTTGTCGTCCTTGGTCACGAGGTAGCGCGCGGGCCTGAGCCCGTTGCGATCGAGCGTGGCGCCGATCTGGCGCCCGTCGGTGAAGGCCATGGCGGCCGGGCCGTCCCACGGCTCCATCAGGCAGGCGTGGTACTCGTAGAAGGCGCGCCGCTTGCCGTCCATCAGCGGGTTGCCGGCCCACGCCTCCGGGATCAGCATCATCGCCGCGTGCACGAGGCTGTAGCCGCCCATGACCAGGAACTCGAGCGCGTTGTCGAAGCACGCCGTGTCCGACTGCCCTTCGTACGAGATCGGCCACAGCTTGGTGATGTCCTTGCCGAACAGCGGCGAGGACACGCTCGCCTGCCGGGCCGCCATCCAGTTCACGTTGCCGCGCAGCGTGTTGATCTCGCCGTTGTGGGCGACCATGCGGTAGGGATGCGCGAGCTTCCACGACGGGAAGGTGTTGGTCGAGAAGCGCTGGTGCACGAGCGCCATCGACGACACCAGCCGCGGGTCGGACAGGTCCTTGTAGTAGGCCCGCACCTGGAACGACAGGAACATGCCCTTGTAGACGAGCGTGCGGCTCGACAGGCTCACCGTGTAGTGGCCGATGTCCTTGCCCTTGTAGGCGAAGTAGATGGCGTTCGAGACCACCTTGCGGATGATGTACAGTCGCCGCTCGAACTCCTGCTGGTCCTTGATCGCCTTCGGCCGGCCGATGAAGATCTGCCGGTGCACGGGCTCGGTGGCCTTCACCATCTCCGACAGCGACGTGTTGTCGACCGGCACCGACCGCCAGCCGAGGAACTCGAGGCCCTCCTCGCGGATGATGCGCGTCCATACGCGCTCGCAGTGCGCCCGCAGGCGCTCGTCCTGCGGCATGAACAGCTGCCCGACGGCATAGAAGCCGGGCTTCGGGAGCTTGATTTTGAGACCCGCGCACTCCTCCGTGAGGAAGTCGTGCGGGATCTGCACCAGGATGCCCGCGCCGTCGCCGGCCAGCGGATCGGCGCCCACGGCGCCGCGATGCTCGAGGTTCTCCAGGATCTCCAGCGCATCCTTGACGATCGTGTGCGTCTTTCGCCCCTTGAGGTCCGCAATGAAGCCGACGCCGCACGCGTCCGACTCGTGCCGGGGGTCGAAAAGGCCTTGTGGCTCTTCGTCGTCGAAGACCACGTGGGGCTGTGCACTGGTCATGTCTGGCCTCGATCGTCTGCTGTCAGCGCCTGTCCTCGCGCCGTCACGTCGGGCCGCGCGGCGGCCCGGCGATGCCGGGAGCTCCGGGACGAGATTTCGGGCGCATGCAACCCTGCTGCGGCGCACACCCCAAAAGATGCGGCTGCAGTCCGAACGGCTGCGCGGTGCCCGAATGCCGCCGCTCCAGCGGACCGGCTCCCGATTATGACCTGCCCTCGTCGCCCGGTTCGGACGAGGCGCGGCTGCGGGTTGCGCGGTCCTGGCAGCTTCTCTCACCCCAGGGTGCAACACCCGATCTGGCACGCCGGCCCGCCTGCTGGGCGGCCGGGACCGAGAGGTTGCTGCACGTAAAGGACAGCATAGCTGACCTAATTCGGACTGCAAGGACGAATTGCCGCTCGCACGCGAAATTTCCGGTGCCGCCTGCGCGGCAGGACTTTCCGATCCTTGCAGCCGGCGCCGCGGCCGGCCGCGACGCTGCTGGACATTTCCGCATTGCCGGTGCGGCGCGGCTTGGCGATCCGGATAATTCTTGATATCTAAAGTCAAGATACTCCAAGACCGGACCCGATGCCGCCCATGACTGGCCCCTGCAAAGCCGACCCCGAGCGGCACCCGCCGCCGCCCCGCACGGTGAAGGTGAGCGAGCTGTTGGCCGGCGAGCGCGAGGTGCTGCTCGAGCACGAGGGCCAGCTCTATCACCTGCGCCTCACGGCCAACGGCAAGCTGATCCTGACAAAGTGATGAGATGGACCTGAGATCACCCGTCAAGGGCATGACAAGTCTTGCCGAATTGGCTATCACCATGGCTACGGGGCGGGCCGCCCGGCCTCCCGTCGGAGATCATGCCCAATGCGCCTGACCAAATCCACGAGCCACGCCATCCGCATCCTGATCGATTGCGCTCAGGCCGACGGGCGCCTGATGAAGGTCGCCGAGCTCTCGGAGCGCCTCGACATCACGCAGCAGAACGTCTTCAAGATCGTGAACATGCTCGCCCGCGCCGGTCTGATCGGTGCCACCCGTGGCCGCAACGGCGGCGTCAGGCTGGCCCGTCCGGCAAGCGAGATCCGCATCGGCGACGTGGTGCGCGCCACCGAGGTGACGCACGTCGAGATCGAGGACAGCCCGACCGAGGTGCAGTCGCTGGCGAGCCGCGACGTCAATCGCGTGCTGGATCATGCGCTTGGCGCGTTCATCGAGGTCCTCGACCAGCACACCATTGCCGACATGGCGAAAGCCCAGCGTGCGGCCGAGACCGGCACGCGCGCACAGGGCGCGCGTGGCGCCCCGGCGCGGCCCGCCCGCCCGCGCCGGGCGGCAGAGCAGCGCAGCCGCTAGAGCAGATCGCGCTCCGGCATCAGCTGGCTTGCCTGAAGACGCACGCACATTCAGACGCAGAGCGTAGGTCCTGCGAGTCCGACGGAGCCGAGCGCGCGCCGGTGTCTGACTGCGACGCGCCGCTCGGCGATCGCACGCCAGCTCTGCGTCCGGCGCTGGCCTCGAGCCTGTCCGACCCGGCCCGGGCGACCGCGCCCGCATGTTCCTGGCGCCGGCTTTGCGGGCTCGTTGGGGCGAGCGCGACAGGACACCGGCAAATTCTGTCGGTGCCCGAACACTCTATGGATCCTCTGGCATTCAGTCCTTTGCCGTCCTTCGCGGCGCAAGATCGGCTCGCGCGTCGGCACCAGATGCGCTCCGCGGGGCATCTTACTGCCCCCCGCTGACGCTCCCGCCGGCCCTTCTCCTCCTCCTTAGAATTGGAAGAATTCTAAAGTAAATCCGGCACTTGACACCCGCCCAAAGCCCATGACATGTCGAAAGCGCACGGTTGCTGACAGCACCGTGCGTCCGATGTCGGGGCCTTGAACCCCAACGATTGGAGCGGGATCATGAAGCGTGCTTCGTCCGAGCCGGCTTTGCCGTGCGTGCCCTCCGGGGCGGTATGCTGCGCCCCTGCGCTGCGGGGAGCGCGGCCGTGAAGACGACTGTCAGATCCCTCTACACGGCCCCGTCGCCCGCTGCCGCGCTTGATGTCGGCTTCGATCGGGCCGAGCGTCTGGTCGGTCTCGGCTTCCGCCTCTGGCTCAACGGCTTCCGCACCGGCGACATCTCCTGCTGGGAGCGCGCCTGGCAGGCCTATTCGGAGTGCCTCGGCCCCGGCTGCGCCAAGGGCGCGATTACGGATCTGGCCTGCTGGGTCAAGGCCATCAGCCGCCACGCCCGCCGCGACCTCGAGACCCGCGCCGTCGACTGCGACAGCTTCTGCCGCGACGAGTGCGTGGCCATCGCCATGATTGCGGCATGTCAACACAACGCCTGTCCGGCCATGCGAGCCTGCGCGTTCTCGCTGCTCGGCTGCTCCATGATCGACGACGTGGTGCAGGGCGCCGAGAGCTTTGCAGCCACCATGCGCAGCGCCGATCAGGTCCTGCGTCCGTCGTTTGCCACCGGTGCGGCGCTGATGGCGATGCCGGCAGCAACGCCCGCGATCCAATAGGGAGTTGGCGCCGTCATGATCGTCTGCTCCTGCACGCAGATCACCGACACCGACATCGAGGCCGCCCTGGTCGAGATCCTGAGTGTTCCCAACGCCCCGCTGCCGACTCCGGGCCTCGTCTACCGCCACCTGCAGATGAAGATGGAATGCTGCGGCTGCGCCCCGCTCGCCGTCACCACCATCTACGAGAAGATCGACGAGCTGGCCAAGAAGGGCTTGGCGTGCCCCTACGCGTGCGCCTCCGCGCGCGGCCGCATCGAGAAGAGCGTGGAGAACAATCCAATTCAAATGCAGCGCCTTGCCGTCATCCGCAAGCTGCGCGGCATTACCCAAGGTCACACCATCATCGAGGAGGCGATGGCCCTCAAGCCCCAGCGGGCATAATTCGGCCGGTACCTGACTTTTGCAGCGCTTCAGCTCCGGGGCCACTTCCGCCCGCGGTGGCCTTTGGCGTATGGTGCGCCTCCGTTTCAGGATCGCTACCGCTGAGGGTCTGCCAAGATGAAGGGCAAGAGGGAAGTCATTGATGCGCTCAACGAGGCTCTGAAGCTCGAGCTCGGTGCCATCAACCAGTACTGGCTCCACTATCGGATGCTCGACGATTGGGGCTTCACCAAGCTCGCCAAGAAGGAGCGCGCCGAGTCGATCGAGGAGATGGAGCACGCCGACAAGCTCGTCAGCCGCATCATCTTTCTCGAGGGCCTGCCCAATATGCAGACCATCGCCCCGCTGATGATCGGCCAGAACCTCAAGGAGGTGCTGGAGAACGATCTCAAGGGCGAGTACATCGCTCAGGATTTCTACACCAAGGCGCGCGACATCTGCCGCAAGGCCGACGATCTCGTCTCCATGGCCCTGTTCGAGGAGCTGGTGAAGGACGAGGAGGGCCACATCGACTTCCTCGAGACCCAGCTCGACCTGCTGTCCAAGATCGGCGAGCAGAACTACGGCCAGCTCCAGGCCGATTCCGCCAACAACGTCGAAGGCCACGACTGAGCCGCGCTGCCGCGCTGGTCTCGGATCGTCCGGTGACACGCGCATGCAGCCCCTCGCCTGTCATCCCGGAATGCGCATCAGCGCATATCCGGGACCCAGGGGCCACGAAGCGCCCGCGTCGCCAATTGCTGCCTCGTGTCCTCAGTCCTCGCACCACATGCGCATGAGGTTGGCCGCGCACCGCGCCAGCAGGTCGCCGTCCGCGCTCTTGCCCTCCCGGTCGAACAGCCTCCGCCGCGCCGTCTCGAGATCGAACAGCAGCTCCCGCTGCGCCGCATCGCGCACCGTGCTGCGCACCCATCCGACCGCCGCCTCCCGCACGCCCGAGGCCACCGGCGCCACCCGGTGCAGCATCGTCGCGGGATAGACGAAGACGCTCCCCGCCGCGAGCTTGACCGCCTCCTCGCCGAGCGGCGTGTCGATGACGAGCTCGCCGCCCGCGTAGGTGTCGGGCTCCGACAGGAACAGCGTGAACGACACGTCGCTGCGCCGCCCGTCGAGCAGGGCGTCGTCCACGTGCAGGCCGTAGGCGTGCCCCGCTTCGTAGCGTGAGAACAGCGGCCCGATGATGGATTTCGGCCGCGCCGCCAGCGCGAATGTCGCATTGGCCCCGAGCCGCGCCTCGACAAGAGCGCCGATCGCCTCCAGCGCCTCGTCCCTGACCGCCTGCAGGTTGTCCTTCACCAGCCGCGCCGACCACCCAGCCGTCGCCTTGCCGTCGACGAAGCGCGCCCGCGCCAGCGCCGCGCGCACCGTGTCGAGGTCGCTGGACGACAGGATATCGGCGATGGCGAGCAGCATCGGGTGTTCCCTGCGAGGTCGGGCCGCAGCGGCATCATTGCCGTGGATGCAGCCGAGATTTGCAGCATAATGCGCCGCGGTGCGGGAGACGAGGGACACTCCGGAATGGCGCGGCTCAATCGCAAGATCTGGATCGGCATCGGCGCGGCCACCATCGCCGCGGTGGGCGGCGCCGGCGGCGCGCAGTCCCAGCACGCCCACGGCGGCGGCACATCGGCCCGCCCCGAGGCTGCCGCGCCCTCGCCCGCAGCGCCCAAGGCCGCCGCCACCGCCGCGGAGGGCGGCGAGGCCTACCTCACCGATGGCGGCCCCACCGACACCCGTATCCGCTTCTATCGCGATGTCGAGCTCGTGCGCGGTCACCTCGCCGTCGGCCGCGAGCTCGTCGCGCTGGGGCTATGGGACGAAGCGCTGCCACACTTCCTGCACCCCACCGAGGAGCTGTACGACGGCCTCGAGAAATACATCAAGCTGCACAGCCTGCAGCCCTTCAAGCGCGAGCTGCTGGCACTGGCCCAGGCCGTGAAGGCCAGGAAGGAGGGCGCCACGCAGCAGGCCGCCAAGGTGCTGGAGCCGAAGCTCGAGGCGGCCATCGCCGCCGTGAAACGCTTCATGAACCCGCCCGCCGGCTTCATGATGCGCACGGCGGCTGAGCTGCTCAAGGTGGCGCAGAGCGAGTACGCGACGGCGATCGAGAACGGCCGCTTCGTGAAACCCGTCGAGTACCAGGACGGCCGCGGTTTCATGCAGCAGGCCGAGAAGCTGCTCGCCCAGGCCGGCCCTCTGGTCAAGGCCAAGGACCCCGGGGCGCTGGCCCGCATCGAGCTCAAGTTCGCCGAGGTCAGGAAGGCCTGGCCGGCCCCCCTGCCGCCGGACGCCCCACCCATCGATCCCGGCGCCCTCTCCGCCCTCGTCTCCGACATCGAGCTGCACGTCTCGCGGTTCTAGTGCCCCGCTTCCAACAGAGAGTTCCAGCGGTCATCCTCGGGCTTGTCCCGAGGATCCAGCCGTCCGCGAGCGCCGCAGCAAGCGGTTGCATGGATGGTCGGGACAAGCTCACAGCTGTCCGGTTGAAAGTGGCCACTGTTGAGACGGCACGCGGCTCAGCCTTGAAGGACGGGTGAACCAAAGGCGGAGCAGGCGCGAAGGTTGCGGCTGGATCTCGAGCTGGCGTGGACCCCCGCCTGCGCGGGGGTGACATTGGTGGGGTCGGCACGTGGGCCCGCCGCAACTCCCGTGATGCCCGCAAAGGCGGGCATCCACGCAAGCTTGCAGTGGAGCGCAACGTTCTCCAGAAATTCAGCCGGACAGCCGTGGGACATGCCCGACCATGACAACCTGGGTACCAAGCGAGAGACTCACGAGACGCGCACGATGCTGGTGACCTCCGGACCTCCGCGTCCCGCGGCTCTCCTGTCCGCCGGCGCGCTGTTCGCCGCTTCCGTGGCCATGGGCTTTGCCCTCACCGTTGCAATCGTAGCCGCCGGCGAGCGCACCGGCCCCGCGCCGCCCCTCGACGACCTCAAGGCCGCCTTCGCCCGCCCCGACCACGTGCCCGCCCCGAAGGACAATCCTCCGACGCCGGAGAAAATCGCGCTCGGCAAGCGCATCTTCGAGGACCCCATCGTGTCGTCCAACGGCAAGATCTCCTGCGCCTCCTGCCACGACGCGAAGCTCTCGTTCACCGACGGCGAGCGCCTCGGCAGGGGCGTCACCGGCCGCCGGCTCTCCCGCCACACGCCGACGCTGTGGAACGCGGCCTTCAGCCCGCTGCTGTTCTGGGACGGCCGCGCGGCAAGCCTGGAGGATCAGGCGCAGTTCCCCGTCTCGCACCCCGACGAGATGGGCTCGACGCTCGACAGCGCGGCGGCGCGCATCGCCGCCATCCCGGCCTATCGTGAGGCCTTTGCCAAAGTCTTCCCCGACGACCCGGCTCCGACGGCCCGCACCGTGGCCATGGCGCTTGCCGCCTACGAGCGCACGCTGGTCTCGCCGCCGACGCGCTTCGACAATTGGATCGCGGGCGATACCGCGGCGCTCTCCGACGCCGAGCAGCGCGGCTTCGCCGTGTTCGCCGGCAAGGCCCGCTGCATCGCCTGCCACAACGGTTTCGCCCTCACAGACCACGGCTTCTACGACATCGGCCTGCCCACCGCCGACGAGGGCCGGGCCGGGATCATCGATCTCGCCAGCACGCGCTTTGCCTTCAAGACGCCGACGCTGCGCGAGATCGCCTGGACCGCGCCCTACATGCACGACGGCTCGCTTGCGACGCTCGAGGAGGTCGTGCGCCACTACGAGCGCGGCGGCGTCAATCGCCCAAGCGTCAGCCAGGATATGCCCCGCCCGCTCAAGCTCACGGACGCGGAGCGCGCCGATCTCCTGGCCTTCCTCGACACCCTGTCGAGCGAGGCGCCGCCCCTGCCCTCCGCCGAGCCCTGGGTGCTGGCGACAGCCGGCGCCGCACCGGCCCCGCCGGTCGCTGCCGTCAACGTCGTGCGCCAGGCGGGGAAGCGCTTCGCGCCGCTGCATGTCGCAATCGGCCGCGACGAGACGCTGACCATCCTCAACGACGACACCCGCACCCACAACGTGCGCATCTTCGACCCGCGCTTCGATTTCAACTCCGGCGCCCAGGAGCCGGGCCAGTCCGTGAGCCTGCGCTTCCCCGGAGCCGGCACCTTCGACGCCTTCTGTGGCATCCACCCGACCATGCGCCTCACCATCGACGTCAAGTAGGCGCGATGCGGCTTGCGCACGGGTATCGGGCGACATGCGCGGGAAGCCGCACGACGTTTGCGGTTGGATCTCGAGCGTGCCCTCCCGCCGTCGCGGCGGGTGCCGGTCGTGGGGACGGCAGGCCGCTCGCCACCACACCCGTCATGCCCGCGAAGGCGGGCATCCACACGAGCCTGCAGTGGATCGCGACATTGTGGGCAGGCTCGACCGGACACCCCTGGCTCTTGCCCGATGACGTGGCGCACATTCGCGCCAGCGTGCAGACATCGCCACAGCCGATCGCGCTCGCGCGCTCTGCGCTAGGGGCTCGCCGGCGCGGTGGACGCTTTCGACTTCGACAGCGCGTAGGCCGTGGCACCACCGCCCGCAAGGGCGGCGCTGCCACCGACGACCGCTGCCGTGCTGACACCGGCACCCGAGCCCGCTGCGGCCACCGCCGCCGCCGCGGCCGGCACGGCGCCGGTCGTGAGCGGCGGGCAGTTCGGCTTGGCAAGGACCGTCGCGATCTGCAAAGGCACCACCGGCACCAGGCAGCCTTCCGGGTACATGATCTGCGCCGCGGCGCCGGGATTGGCGATCACCACGTCGCCGGGCTTCAGGTCGATCCCGGGCTGCGCGATCTGAAAGCCGTCGCCGCGGTTGACCAGAACCTGCCCGCTGATGGCAACGAGCGTGGCCGCGTGCACGGTGGAGGCGAGGCAGACAAAGCCTGCGGCAATTGCCGCGGCGAGCTTGCGCGAGCGATTGAGCTGCATGGAACTTGGCCTCATGACGCTGCAGAAGTCCGGCAGCTAGGAGCCTACGGCCCGCGGCAGCAATGGCGGCACCGGCGATATGCCCGCTATCCACGCAGTTCACAGAAGCCTTGTGAGGTGTGCGGAGTTTGTCCCCAGAATTGCGCTTGCGTCGGGAGCCGGCTTCTTGGCGGGCGCGAATCGCTCGACTAAGCGTGGGGCGTGTTCGGCAAGTGTTTTGTACCGCGTCCTTGTGCGTTGCGCGCCGACTCCGCCGGAAGCTGAGTTCCGCCGGAAGTCCACATTGGTCAATGCGGGGGTAGTAGCAATGTCGCGTCGGAATGTCGTCCGTTGCCTCGTCTCGATGGCAGCGCTGGTAGCATCTGCGTCTGCGTGCTTGGCGCAATCAAGCATCGATCCGTTCCCATACTCGCGTCCGTACAAGTGGACGGGCCTCTATGTCGGCTTCCAGACCGGCTACA
Source organism: Hyphomicrobiaceae bacterium (assembly GCA_033764875.1). Classification (GTDB taxonomy): domain Bacteria; phylum Pseudomonadota; class Alphaproteobacteria; order Rhizobiales; family Hyphomicrobiaceae; genus AWTP1-13. Next base: position 9,905 of record JANRIO010000086.1, read on the forward strand.
GCTGGTCGAAGTTCGACGCGTCCACCGGGCCCTATGGCGGACCTTACGACCAGTCCTACAGCTATTGGTCGTCCGGCCTCTTCGGCGGATCGCACCTCGGCTACAACTGGCAATACGGCCACTACCTGTGGGGCATCGAGGCCGATATCGACGCCTCGAACTTCTCCACCACCTCGACCGGCAGTCTCGGCGACACGCGCGAGACGCGGGTGAGCTGGCAGAGCACGCTGCGCGCACGTGCGGGCTGGGTTTCTGGCTCGTGGCTGATCTACGGCACGGGCGGCGTCGCGTTCAACCAGGCCACGTCCTCGGCGACCCTGATGGGTGCGCTGTCGCCCTTCTCGTCCTCCAGCGAGCGTCACTGGGGCTGGACGATCGGCACTGGCGTCGAGCGCGCCATCATGGACAAGGCGACGCTGCGGCTCGAGTACCGCTACCTCGACTTCGGCAAGGCCTCGACCTCGGACCCGCTCAACAACGTGCAGAGCGAGAGCAGTTTCAACACGCATCAGCTCAGGGCGGGCATCAGCTTCCGCTTCTAGAGCGGCTCGGAATTCGACGCTCGCGCGCGGCGGCGCGCGGGGGGACGTCTCTCGTGGACGGCAATCGCTAGTCCGTCTCGGCCAGGGTGGGTGCCTGCACCCGCCCTGGCATTCCTGCCTCGGGGCTGCCTTGCGCAGCGCGCCTGCCGGGCAGGCCAGAGGCCTCAGGCCGGCTCGAGGAGATCCACCTTGGCGAAGCGGGTGACGTCGACGAGCCCGATGTCGGAGATGCGCAGCTCCGGGATCACAACGAGCGCCAGCAGCGAGTGCTGCATGTAGGCGTTGTTGAGGGTGCAGCCGCACGCGCGCATGGCCTCGATCAGGCGCGCGATCTTCCCCGCCACGACCTCGGCGGGCTCCGTCGACATCAGGCCGGCGATGGCCAGCTCGATCATGGCGAGCTCCTGCCCTCCAGCGACGACAACGATGCCGCCGCCCACCTGCCGCAGCCGGTTGGCGGCGAGCGCCATGTCGCTCCTCGACGTGCCGGCGACGATCATGTGGTGGCTGTCGTGCGCGACGGTGGACGCCACGGCGCAATCCACGTTGTAGCCGAAGCCCGAGACGAAGCCGTTGGCGATGCGCCCCGTCGCCCGGTGCCGCTCGACGACGGCGACCTGGCACACGTCCGCGGCGCGATCCATCTCGACGCGGCCGCCGGCGACGGCAAGCTCGTGCGTCAGTGCCCGCGTCGGCGCCTGGTTCTCGATCACGCCGATGACGCGGGCCCTGACGCTGGCGGCGCCGGGCGGCGCCGCGATCTCGAAATCCGCTGCCGTCAAGTCGCGGGCCATGCGCACCGTGCCCTTGGCGCTGTCGGGGTAGGCCGCGGTCGGGAACGGCGCCACGAGACGGCCGGCCTCGGCCAGTACCTCGCCGCGGGCGATCACGAGCTCGATGGGCAGCGCCGCGATGTCCGAGGTCAGGATCATGTCGGCGCGGCGGCCCGGCGCAATGGATCCCACCTCGCGCTCAAGGCCGAAGTGCTGCGCGGTGTTCAGCGTCGCCATCTGGATTGCCGTCATCGGCGGCAGCCCCTCGGCGATGGCATGCCGCACCACGCGATCCATGTGGCCGTCGCGGACCAGCGTCAGGGCGTGGCTGTCGTCGGTGCACAGGATGAAGTTGCGCGGATCGATCCTCGCCTCGGTGACGGCCTTGACCTGCGCCGCGACGTCGTACCAGGCGGAGCCCAGCCGCAGCATGGCGCGCATGCCCTGGCGCACGCGCGCCATGGCGTCCTCCATGCGCGTGCCCTCGTGGTCGTCGGCCGGGCCGCCGGCGGCGTAGGCGTGGAACGCGGGGCCGAGGTCGCGGGAGGCGTAGTGGCCGCCCACCGTCTTGCCGGCGGCCTGCGTCGCCGCGATCTCGGCCAGCATCAAGGCGTCCTTCGCGGCCACGCCCGGATAGTTCATCATCTCGCCGAGACCGATGACGAGCGGCCAGCGCATGGCCTCCGCCACATCCTGCGCGTCGATGGCGGCGCCGGCGTGCTCGAGGCCCGGCGCGCTCGGCACGCAGCTCGGCATCTGCACCCAGACATTGAGCGGCAGCGCCAGGGCCTCGTCGTGCATCAGCCTGACGCCGGCGAGGCCCAGCACGTTGGCGATCTCGTGCGGATCGATGAACATGCTCGTGGTGCCGTGCGGGGCCACGGCGCGCGCGAACTCGGTGACCGTGAGCATGCCGCTCTCGACGTGCATGTGGCCGTCGCACAGCCCGGGCACCATGAACCGCCCGGCGGCCTCGATGACGCGGGTCGCGGGCCCGATGGCGCAGCGCGCGTCGGGGCCGGCGTAGGCGATGCGGCCGTCGGCGACCGCGACGTCGGTGCCGGGGATGATCTCGCCGGAATAGACGTTGACCCAGCGGCCCTGGCGGACGACCAGGTCGGCCGGGCTGCGGCCGGCCGCGACGTCGATCAGGCGGGCTGCGACGTCGGCCCACGTCTTGATGGCGGCCATGGCTCCTCGCTCGCAATGTGGGGACCTTGCAATGCGTCCCGGCGAGCAGTCTGACCACGCGCGGCAGGCCGAGGCAAGGCGGCCGCGGCCGGTCAACCCGGGCCCGTTGCCCGAGATGGCACGGGCCTGCACCAGGGGTGGGCGAATGCCCGCGCAACGGGCGGCAAGCGCGTTGACAGGCCGGGGCCCGCCCACGACAACTGAACGTCGGTACCGGACCCAACGCACGCGCGCCCATGACCTTCCAATACTTCTACGGCATCCTCGTGGGGCTGATCATCGCGCTGGCGCTGCCGGACGGTCAGCTGCAGGCGATCAGGGACGGCATCCGCAGGGCGTTCCAGGGCGTGCGCCGGATCGTCCGCGCGCCGTTCGAGGCGCTCTGGAAGACCGACCCGCAGGCCGCCGCGACCGCTTCCGCGGCGGTGGCCGCCGCCGAGCCTGCTCCCGAGCCGCAGCCGACCGGGCCCGATCGGCCCGTGGGGCCGCGGCTCATCGCCCTGCAGGGCGAGTTCGAGCGCGCCATCGAGGACCTGCCGCACTCGCGCGACTTCTTCCACAACGAGAGGTTCAACGAGGCGGTCGGCGTGCTCGCAGATCCGCTGGTGCCGCTCGACACGGTCGTCGCCTACGCCATCGGCACGAGCTGGTCGCTGTCCTGCGTCGGCCTCGCCGCGCTCAAGCAGCGCCCGGATCGGGAGGAGGCGCGCGAGCAGATCCTGTCGCAGTTCGACCGGCTGGTGCCGTTCGCGATTCATTTCGGCCTGGAGTACCTGCAGTCGCTCGATCCGCGGCCGGCGCTCGGCGTGCCGCTCCTCACCGCGCGTGACTGGTGGCCGAACAACTCGCTGATCGCGATCCTGTTCAAGGAGTACTTCGCCCGCGCCGCCGAGCTCGGCGACGAGGTCACGTTCGGGCCGGGGCTCGCGGACGTGCCCGCCGCCAAGCACGACGACATCCTCGCCATTCTCGGGCGCATCCAGCATCCGGCCTCGCAGGTGCTGCGCACCCGGCTCGCCGAGCACCAGCGCAGCAGCGTCGACGAGGCCTTCCTCACGACCTTCGGCCGCTTCTGGCGCAACAAGCGCGAGCTGGAGGCCGCCATCGAGCCCGAGAGCTGGAAGGAGGCGCTCACCGAGGCCGAGGCGACGGCGCGCGAGGAGCCGGTGCGGTCGCTGCTCGTCTCGGGCGAGCACCGCGTCGGCAAGACCACGTTCTACCACCTGCTCGCCAGGCGGCTGTCTGCGGACGGCTGGCTCGTGTTCGAGGCAAGCGGCGCCGATCTGATGGCCGGGCAGAAGTGGTTCGGCGAGCTCGAGGGCCGCATCCAGCGCGCCGTGAACGAGCTCACCGTGCAGAAGAAGCTGATCTGGTACATCCCGGATCTCCTGCAGATCGCGCTCAGCGGCACCCACCAGGGCCAGGCCGCCAGCATCCTCGACCAGATCATGCCGGCGGTCAGCGCCGGCCGGCTGATCATCTGGACCGAGAGCTCGGCCTCCGGCATGGCCAAGCTGCTGCGGCTCAACAGCTCCCTGCGCAGCGTGTTCGAGGTGGTGCGTATGGACCCGATGGAGCCGGAGGAGGCGACCGCGCTGGCGCACGCGCTCGCCGCCAAGCTCGCCGGCGAGTTGACCATCGACACGGCGGCCATCGACGTGGCGCTCAGCTCGGCGCGCCAGTACCTGTCGACGTCGAGCATGCCGGGCGCCGTGCTCGACCTCATCAAGCTCACCATCGGCCGCATGGCGAAGTCGACGACGCGCCACATCTCCCCGCACGACGTCATCGTCACCCTGGCGCAGCAGACGGGCCTCCCCGCCTCCATCCTCGACAACCAGGAGCGGCTCGACATCGGCGCCATGCGCGCGCATTTTTCGGCCCGCGTGATCGGGCAGGAGGAGGCGGTCGGCGCCGTGGTCGAGCGCATCACCATGCTGAAGGCGGGCCTCAACGACCTGACCAAGCCCATCGGCGTCCTGATGTTCGCCGGCTCCACCGGCACCGGCAAGACGGAGCTTGCCAAGACCCTCGCCGACTTCCTGTTCGGCTCCACGGACCGCATGATCCGGCTCGACATGAGCGAGTTCCAGACGCCGGAATCGACGGCGAAGATCCTCGGCGTCGGCGATCGTCACGGCGACGTGGACAGCCTGATCACGCGGGTGCGCAAGCAGCCGTTCTCGGTCGTCCTGCTCGACGAGTTCGAGAAGGCGCACCCCAACGTGTGGGACCTGTTCCTGCAGGTGTTCGACGACGGCCGGCTGTCTGACGCCACCGGCCAGGAGGCCGACTTCCGCCACTGCATCATCATCCTCACCACCAATCTCGGGGCGACCAGCCATCGCACGTCGGGGCTCGGCTTCGCGCGCGGCGCCGACATGTTCACCTCCGACCAGATCATGCGGGCCGTCAACCAGACCTTCCGGCCCGAGTTCCAGAACCGCATCGACAAGATCATCGTGTTCCAGCCCCTGACGCGGGAGCTGATGCGCAGCATCCTGAAGAAGGAGCTCGCCGGGCTGTTGCAGCGGCGCGGGTTCAAGGACCGCGAGTGGGCGGTGGAATGGGAGGCGTCCGCGCTGGAGTTCCTGCTCGAGAAGGGGTTCACGCCGGAGATGGGCGCCCGGCCGCTGAAGCGCGCCATCGACCAGTACGTGATCGCTCCGCTGGCGGCCACCATCGTCGAGCGCCGCTTTCCCGAGGGCGACCAGTTCGTGTTCATCCGCAGCGACGGCCGCGCCATCCAGGCGGAGTTCGTCGATCCCGATGCCGATCTCGACGACCCGCGCACGCCTCTGCCCTCCGCCGACAGGAGCGCGGCCAACGGCGGCAGCCTGCCAACGCTTGCCGACATCATCCTGTCGGCCGCCGGGACGGCGCAGGAGCAGCACGTGGTCGCCGCCGCCATGGACGAGGTGGAGGCGGCGCTCGCCTCGCCGGGCTGGGAGGATCTCAACGCCCGTTGCCTCGAGAGGATGCAGGCGCCGGACTTCTGGCAGCGGCCCGACCGGCACGCGAGCCTGGCGCAGCTCGCCCTCATGGACCGTGTCAAGGCGGCGGCGCAGACGGCGCGGTCCCTGCAGGCCCGGCGGGAGAAGGGCCGGGAGCGGGCCGGTCGCTCCTCGCGCGAGCTGATCGCGCGCACAGCCCTGCAGCTGCATCTCGTCAAGGAGGGGATCGCGGACGTCTTTGCTGAGGCCCCCGTCGAGGTCGCCATCGCCGTGGAGCCGGCGCTCGCGCGGCCGGCAGCCGGCGAGGCGGAGGGCACGCAATGGGCAGGCGAGGTGCTCGCCATGTATCGGGGTTGGGCGGCGCGGCGCAACATGCAGGTGACGGAGGTCGCCAACGCCGGCGAGCGCAAGCTGCCCTGGCTCCTGGTCTCGGGTTTCGGCGCACATCGCATCCTGACGCCCGAGACGGGCCTGCACGTATTCGAGGGGGATGACGGCGAGGGCACGGAGCGGTTCGCCGCGCGCGTCAAAGTGATTCCGGCGCCGTTGGGCGACCTGTCCCAGGACCGCCTCAAGGGGCAGCTCAGCGCGGGCTTTGCCGCGCTGGCCGTGCCGGGCAGCGTCGTGCGGCGCTACCGCGAGAGCCCGGCGCCGCTGGTCCGCCAGATCGCCGGCACGCCGTGGCGCTCGGGCAAGCTCGAGGCGGTGATGGCCGGAGACTTCGACCTGATCGGGCTGGTGCAGACGTCAGGCGAGTGACCGGTCCCCTGCAACCGTGCAAGCGTTCGCAGCAGTCGGCGCGTTTGGAGACGCGTGCCGCGGCAGCTATAGTCGCGCGCACTGCTTCGCGAGGACCATATGACGAATCGCATGCTGATCACGGGGGGAAGCCGCGGCATCGGGGCGGCGACGGCGCGGCTCGCGGCGGCCGAAGGCTTCGACGTCGCCATCACCTACGTCGGGGCTGAAGCGGCCGCGCGCGGCGTCGTGGCGGACGTCGAGGCCAAGGGCCGGCGTGCCGTTGCCATCCAGGGCGACATCGCCCAGCCGCGCGACGTGGCGCGCATGTTCGAGATGGCCGACCGCGAGCTGGGGGGCATCGACGCCTTCTTCAACAACGCCGGCATCTTCGCGCCGGCGCTGCCCTTCGTCGACATCTCGCTGCAGCGCCTCGAGCGCATGCTGGACGTGAACGTGTTGGGCTCGTTCCTTGCCGCGCAGGAGGCCGTGCGCCGCATGATGAAGAGCCGTGGCGGCAAGGGGGGAGCGATCGTCAACATGTCCTCGATCGCCTCCAAGCTCGGCGGCGCCACGGGCTTCACCGACTACGGCGCCTCGAAGGGGGCGATCGATGCCATGACCATCGGCATGGCCAAGGAGCTGGCGGGCGAGGGCATCCGCGTCAACGCCGTGCGTCCCGGCCTGATCGACACCGAGATCCACGCCAATGCCGGCGATCCCGGCCGCATCGCCCGGCTCGCTGCCAGCATCCCGCTGCAGCGCGGCGGCAAGGCGGAGGAGGTGGCCGAGGCGGTTCTGTGGCTCTGCTCGGACAAGGCCGCCTACGTCACCGGACAGCTTCTCGACGTCGCCGGCGGGCGGGGCCTGTGAGCGAGGCAGCAAAGGCGCGCGAGGCCATGGCGAAAGACACCAGCGTGCCTGTGATCGTGCCCCGGCCGAAGGGCTGGCCCGCGGGCATCGAGGCGACGCGCGAGCACATGGCGGCTTACGAGTACATGCGCGACGGGGCGGGCCACCTGTTCGTCACGGGCCGCGCCGGCACCGGCAAGTCGACGCTGCTCACGTCCCTGCGCGAGATGCTCAATGACGAGCTCGTGGTGGTGGCGCCGACGGGTCTCGCCGCCGTCAACGTCGGCGGACAGACCATCCACTCGTTCTTCGGCTTTCCGCCCCGGCTGATCCGGCCCGACGACATCCGCCGCAGCCGCAACGGCCGGGTCATGCGCAAGCTCAAGTTTCTGATCATCGACGAGGTGTCGATGGTGCGCTCCGACATCATGTGGGCCATCGACCAGTCGCTCCGGGTGAACCGCGGCAAGCCGCGCGAGCCGTTCGGCGGCGTCAGGCTCGCCATGTTCGGCGACTTGCACCAGCTGCCCCCCGTGATCGACGAGGGCGAGGTGGCCGAGCATCTGGAGAACGCCTATGGCGGGCCGTTCTTCTTCTCGATCCCTGCCCTCAAGGAAGGCGCGGGCACGGCCCTCGTCGAGCTGTCCCAGGTATTCCGGCAGAAGGACGAGGCGCTGATCCGCGTGCTCAACCGCGTGCGCGACGGGGAGGTCGACGAGGAGGACCTGCAGCCGCTCAACGAGCGCGTGCATCCGATCAGGACGCTGGCCGAGGGCGCCGACTACGTCATCCTGACGCCGACCAACGCCGCCGCCAAGCGCATCAACGAGGCATATCTGTCAAGGCTCGAGGGCAAGCTCTTCCAGTACAAGGCCACCACCACCGGCGAGTACAACGCCTCGGCGCAGCCCACCGACGAGGCGCTGGCGCTGAAGGTCGGCGCCAAGGTGATGCTGCTCCGCAATGACGCCGACAAGCGCTGGGTCAACGGCACCGTCGCCAAGGTGTCGCGGCTGGAGGAGAAGCGCGTGTGGGTGGAGATCGACGGCGACGAGCACGAGATCGAGAAGGCGGCGTGGGAGAGCCGGCGCTATGCCTTCGATGCCGAGCAGGGCAAGATCGTGGAAGCCGTGGTCGGCGAGTTCCACCAGTTCCCACTCCGGCTCGCCTGGGCGCTGACCATCCACAAGAGCCAGGGCCTGACGCTCGACAAGGTCTACATCGACCTCGGGCGCGGCACCTTCGCGCACGGGCAGGCCTACGTCGCCCTGTCGCGCTGCCGCACGCTCGAGGGCCTGGCGCTGGCCCGCGCCCTGAAGCCTTCCGACATCCTGTTCGATCCCGCGGCCATGGGCTACCGCCGCGCCTTCGAGCTGTTGGGGTGAGCTGCCGCGGAGGCGGGGCATGCAGAGCCACTACATCAGGCCCCTGGGCCCGCTGCCGGCCGGAACCGAGCCAGCGCTCGCGCCGGAGGCCTTGCGCGTCGGCGGCATCGGCTTCCTGGCCGCGGAGATCGTGCGCCGGCAGGGCGGCGCCGTCTGGCGCGAGATCGTCGCGGTGCGCGAGCTGCGCCTGCGGCCCGAGCCCGAGATCGCGGCGCTGCTGGCGCGGCTTGCGGCGCCGCGGGGCGGCATCGGCGGTCTCTCGCTCGCGCGGCCGCGCATCATGGGCATCGTCAACGTCACGCCGGACAGCTTCTCCGACGGCGGCCGCTTCCTCGATCGCGAGGCGGCGGTGGCGCACGGGCTGAAGCTTGCGGCGGAAGGCGCCGACATCCTCGACATCGGCGGCGAATCGACCAGGCCGGGCGCGGCGCCGGTTTCGCCCGAGGAGGAATGCCGGCGCGTGATCCCGGTGATCGAGGCGCTGCGCCGGCAGACCACGGCGCGGCTCTCGGTCGACACGCGCAACAGCCTCGTCATGCGGGAGGCCGTGGCGGCGGGCGCGCATCTCGTCAACGACGTCTCGGCGCTGCGCCACGACGCGGCGAGCCTCGAGGTCGTCGCGCGCGCGGGCGTGCCGGTGGTGCTGATGCATATGCTGGGCGACGATCCGCGCACCATGCAGGTCGATCCGCGCTACGACGACGTGGTGCTCGACGTGACCGACCACCTCGCGGCGCGCATCGCGGCCTGCGAGGCCGCGGGTATTCCGCGCAGGCGCATCGTCATCGATCCCGGCATCGGCTTCGGCAAGACGGTGCAGCACAATCTCGCGCTGATCGACGCGCTGTCGATCCTGCACGGGCTCGGCACGGCGGTCCTGCTGGGCGCCTCGCGCAAGAGCTTCATCGCCAATCTGATGCGGCGAACCGTGGGCGTGGCGCCGGAGAGCCGGTTGCCCGGATCGCTGGCGGCGGCGCTGGCGGGCCTTGCGCAGGGCGTCCAGATCGTGCGCGTGCACGACGTTGCCGAGACGCGCCAGGCCATGGCGGTGGTGCGCGGGCAATAGCCGCCCGGGCGCCAGAGGTGTAGTTGCCGCGCCATGCCGCGAGGCCTGCGCAGGCACCCGCGGCCGGCTCGGTCACCACGTGCAGTAGGGAAAGATCTCCTTCACCGACTTGGTGCTGCAGTCGCCCTCGTTCTCGACGCACTCGTAGTTGACGAAGGGCTTGGCGGTGCCGAGCTTCGTCAGGGCGGTGACGACATGGCCGTGGCACTTGCGCACGCCCGAGGCGAGCTTGATCTCCAGCACCACGATCACGCGCGCGCCGGGGCACAGCGTGTTCTCGATCCAGTAGGACTTTCCCGTCTGGCCCATCGCCAGGCAGGAGTTGGGATCGACGTCCCGGGCGGAAGCCGCCGTCGGCGTCGGCACGGCCGCAGCCGCGGCGGGTGGTGCCGGCGCTGGCGCTGGCGTCGCCGGCCGGGTCGGTAGGGTGACGCCGGGAGCCGGCGTCACCACCACCGTGGGCGGCATCGTGAATTTGTTGGCATCCGTGCACAGGGGCGAGCGCGCCAGCACGTCGGCGTTGATTTCGAGCATCGGCTTGGCGGTCTCCGCGTCACTGCCCGCATCCGGCTGATCGCATTGCCGACGCACAACGCTGAGGCTGCGCTGCAGCGCCCTGCGCGCCTCCTCCGATGGAATGCAGGCCTCGCGCGCCGGCTCGCCGGGCGCCGTCGTGGCCCGGGGCTGCGTCAGATAGGTGGCCTGGCTTGACCGCACCCACTTGGCGAAGGCTTCGGTGCACAGCCCCTGCGCGCTCGCGGGCCCGATCGTGCCGGCCAGCAGCGTCGCGACCGCTGCCGCTGCGAGCATGCTCCGCCACAAGCGCCGCCATCTGCCGGTTTGGGATGGCGCATGGCCCCCGAGGTGCGGCAGTGTCCCCCGATGATGTGCAGCGCTTTTGCGCACGCTCGCTGTCCGTCCCGTGCTTGAACTGAATTCCAGCCTCGACGCCCCTCGCCGGTCGCCAGTGGACGATGCGGTACGACCCCATGGTGCACCCCCGGCCCCGTCGCCGCCGAGAACGAGCCACAACCCCAGCTTAAGCCCTGGCAAAGGAAAGGGAAACGAAGCAATCGCGCACTGCATCCTTACCGGTGCAGCGCCGGCACATGCAAGGCTTCGGCCTCTCGCCGGCGGGCCCCGTTGCGCGTCCAGCCATCGGCCGTGCCAGCTGTTCCGCTTTAACCTTCCGTAGCCCTCGCCCGGCGCGCAGGCCCCCCTTTGACACGAGCCGGACAAGGTAGAATGCGCCTTTCCGCGCTCAGACCCAAAGCAACCGCACATTGTCATTTGAGATGCTGTGGCATGGAATGATGGCACCCCTACGGTTGCCCCCTGAGCGACCGATCGATGCGAGGCCCCAGAGCACGCAACACCGCCGCGAGCCGGCACATGCGGTGTGGCTGTGCCCGCCCCTGGGTCATCATGAGGGCGCGCGCGCCGCTCAATCGCTGCCCGCTGGGCACCAATTGGTTGTCAGCCTGGCCGATCTTCGGCGCATCCGCATGCGCTGGCTTGGCCCGGCCCTCCTGGCGCTGACGCGCCTCGCGCGCAGCTGCCGGCTCTCGCGTCGGAGCAAGGCGACCCAAATCACCGCAATCGACGTGATCTTCGTATTTTTGTAAGGCTTGCCGCGCTTAACTGGCGCCGAGCGCGCGGATCCTGTTTTGCGTCCCTCACGCTCGGCAAGCGCGGCCGGCGCCCAGGCTCCGGCCGCCCTTGCGGCCACGCCGTACTCGCGCTGACGAGGCGGCGCCCGCCATTCGCGAGCGATTCCGCCTCATGGCACTCGAGACCTCGCGACGAACGATCGCGCCGCGCCCGAGCGATCGGTGGCATCCAGCATCTTTCGCACATTTGCATCGGCTGAGCGGCTCCCGGCTGGGGCTCAGGCGGTGACGATCTCCGGCTTGTGACCCTTCACCAGGTCCATCGATAAATACCTCTTGGTCGACCGTTCTGTGCAGGCGGACCCGATGCCAATTGAGCAAGAGGCTCGAGATCGCGCACCTCCGGCAAGCAGAGGCGAACGCGGCCCCGAAACGCGAAAAGGCCGTCGCGGGGTTCGCGACGGCCTTTCCAGGACGTTTGTGAAGAAGGGATCTCGATGCATTTGTCCATCACCCTTTTGCAGACCTGGCAACGACCTACTCTCCCGCGTCTTAAGACGAAGTACCATTGGCGCTGGGGCGTTTCACGGCCGAGTTCGGAATGGGATCGGGTGCAGCCACCCCGCTATAATCACCAGGTCGGCAAAAGGGTGATGCAAACTGGTCTGGATGTTTTTCGGCACGGCCTTGCGGCCTGTGCGTCTAGGGCGAATTCTCACCGCCCATCATGAGCGCGCCTTGGAAGGGCGCGCCGGCCCGCCGCGAGACGCACGTGACGTCTCAAACGGTTTGGCGAAGTTTTCCAGGCTTCGCCGAGGCCACTCGCGTTCGGGGCGCGCTTTCGCACGCATCCCGTAAGCAAGCCTGATGAGCATTGCTTAATGAGAGCAACCAAGCCAATCGAGTTATTAGTACCGGTAAGCTCCACGCCTATGTAGCGCTTCCACACCCGGCCTATCAACGTGGTGGTCTTCCACGACTCTCAAGGGAGTACTCG
>JANRIO010000088.1:0-109967 GCA_033764875.1 Hyphomicrobiaceae bacterium
CGTCGCAGCAGGCCGCCGCGCTCGAGCAGACCGCGGCGTCGATGGAGCAGATCTCGGGCATGACCCGTCGGAACGCCGAGAACTCCCGGCAGGCAAGCCAGCTCACCCAGAACGCCCTCGAGGCGGCCAACCGCGGCGACGTCGCGGTGCACGAGATGGTCGACTCGATGTCGAAGATCCGCGACTCCGCCCGCCGGACGGCCGAGATCATCAAGAACATCAACCAGATCGCGTTCCAGACCAACCTGCTCGCCCTCAACGCCGGCGTCGAGGCGGCGCGGGCGGGCGAAGCGGGCCGCGGCTTCGCGGTCGTCGCCTCCGAGGTGCGGGCGCTGGCACAGCGCTCGGCCGATGCGGCACGCGAGATCAAGGGGCTGATCTCGGCCTCGGCGGCGAGCGTCGCGAGCGGCGTCGAGTACGTCGACCGTACCGGCAAGGCGCTCGACAAGATCATGGCGCATGTCATCGACATCAACAACGTCGTGACGGGCATCTCGGCGGGTGCCAGCGAGCAGTCGACGGGACTGCAGGAGATCAACACGGCCGTCAACCAGATGGATCAGGCGACGCAGCAGAACGCGGCGATGGTGGAGCAGAACACGGCCGCAAGCCACACGCTCATGCAGAAGGCGAGCGACCTGCAGCAGCTCATCCAGGCCTTCCGGATCCAGGCGAGCCAGAGGGGCTTCGAGGCGCCGCAACGGAGCGCGGGTGCGCAAAGGCGTGCGGGCGGCGCCCGCTGAGGCGGGCGACGCGGCCGCCCGCGGCGGGCGCTGCCGCCGTCACCCCCACAGCTCGCGTCTTGGCGGGCGCACCAGCCGGTAGGTTGGGTAGAGCGCAGCGAAACCCGACAAATGTTGTGAGCGAGATGTCGGGTTTCGCCTTCGGCTCTACCCGACCTACGGGAGACTGGCTGCGTCTGCCGCAGCGCCATGCTCCCGATCTGCCGGCACGCATCTCCTTGAGTGCGCCTGCGGCGGCGCGTGTCATCCCCACAGCTCGGGGGCGGGCGGACGCACCAGTCCGCCCGAGTAGTCGAGGCCGTGGTCGCGGTCGCGCGCCAGCAGCAGAGGCCCGTCGAGATCGATCCAATCGGCCGTTGCGGCGAGGAGCATGGCGGGCGCCATGGCGAGCGACGTCGCCACCATGCAGCCGACCATGACGCGAAGGCCCAGCGCCTTGGCCTGCGCCGACAGGGCCAGGGCCTCGGTCAGGCCGCCGGCCTTGTCGAGCTTGACGTTGACGGCGTCGTAGCGCGCGGCGAGGGCGGCGAGATCGGCGCGCGTGTGCAGGCTCTCATCGGCGCAGACGGGGACGGGATGCGCGATCTCGGCGAGCGCGGCGTCCTGCCCCGCCGGCAGCGGTTGCTCGACGAGCTCGAGGCCGGCCCGGGCGGAGGCGTCGAGCAGCGGGGCCAGCATGGCTTGCGTCCAGGCCTCGTTGGCGTCGGCGACGAGGCGGGTGCCGGGGCAGGCCGCGCGCACGGCGCGGAGACGCTCGGCGTCGCCCTCGCCTCCCAGCTTGAGCTTGATGAGGCGATGCCCGCGCGCGACCGCTGCCGCAGCGGCGGCGGCCATGGCGGCCGGGGCGGCGAGGCTCACCGTGTAGCAGGCGACGCACGGCGGCGGCGGCGCCAGGCCGGCGAGCGCGAAGGCGGACCTGCCCGTGCGCTTGGCCTCGAGGTCCCACAGGGCGCAGTCGAGGGCGTTGCGGGCGGCGCCCGCGGGCATGTGCCGGGCCAAGTCCTCGCGGGTCGCGAGAGAAGGCGCGAAGGCCTCGATCTGGCGCACGACGCCGTCGACGGTCTCGCCGTAGCGTGCATAGGGCACGCACTCGCCGCGTCCGCGGTGAGGGCCGTCGCAGACGGTCGCGACGATGACCTCGGCCGCGGTCTTGGCGCCGCGCGCGATGACGAAGGCGCCGGCGATGGGCCAAGTCTCGACGGCGACGCTGACGGCAGGCGGCATCTTGACCTTGCGGCTCGGGCGCGGCCGCCCGCGAGCCCTGCCCCTACATGAGGCGGGCGCTGGCGTGGGCGAGGAAGAGATAGACGCGGCCGCTGTCGGAGATGAGGTGGGCCTGCACCGAGCGGCCGGACGGATCCTTCTGCTCCATGTCGCGCACGATGGCCTCGAAGTCGGCGAGGAAGCGGTCGACCGTGCGGCGGAAATCGGCATCGCCCTGGTAGCGCTGGGTCACCTCGTCGAACATGCGCTGGCCGTCGGCGGTGTAGATGCTGCGCGCCATGATGCCGCGCTGGCCAGCGCGGTAGCGGGACCAGATCGCGGCAGCGGCGTTGGGGTCCAGCGCGCGGGCGATGCCCTCGAGGTTGATCAGCGTCGTGGCGCGCGGCGCACTCTCCTCCTCGTGGGGCTGGGTGCTGTGGGTGGCGCGCTTCAGCAGGTCCGTGAGCGACCAGGCGGAGGAAGGATCGAAGCCGGCCGGGGCCCCGGCGACGGACTGCGCCGGGAGGGCGGCGGGATTGGACACGGGCGCCGTATGGTAGCCGGGCGGGGCCTGATAGCCGCCGGCAGGAGACGGGGCCGACACGGGCGCCGGACCACCGACGAGCGGCGCCGGCGGCGAGACGTCCGTGCGGCGCTCGCGCGATGACAGGTTCGAGAGCTGCTCGAGGGCGCGCAGCTGCTCGTTCAGGGCCGAGCGCATGGCCTCGGCGCTCTCGCGGGCGGCCATCGGCAGGCGCTCGGCCTCGGCGCGCAGGCGGTCCTGCTCGCGGGCAAGCTCGGCCGCCGCGTTGGCGGCGCGCTGGCGCAGCTCGTCGGAGGTGTCGGTGAAGCGGCCGGCGATGGCACCGAGATGCTGCGAGACCTCCTGGGACACGCCCTGCACGCGGGCGCGCATGTCCTCGATAGTGCGGGTGGCCTGTGCGTCGGTCTGCGTGCGCAAGCGCTCGAACTCGGAGACGACGGCGCGGCTGTGATTGTCCGTCTGGCCGCGCAGGCGCTCAAGCTCGGAGACGGCGGCCTGGGCGTGCTGGGCGGTTCCCTGTGCCAGCTGCTGGATGAGCTGGCGGGCGCGCGTCTCGGCCGAAAGGATGGTGCCTTCCATGGTGGCGGAGTAGCCGCGCATGGCCTCGTCAAGCTCGACGGCCTTGCCGGAGATGCGCTGCAGCGTGTCGTTGAGCTCGGCGTGGCGGCGCTGCAGGGTGTTGTCGATGCGGCTGTTGGCGGTCTCGAGAGCGGAGGCCGCGGTGACGATGCTGCGGCCCTGCGTATCGAAGCGGTTGGCGACGCCGGATACCTGGCTCAGGAGGTTCTCCGACACGTGCTTGAGCATGTCGGCCTGGCCGGCCAAGCCCTCGATCGCCTTCAGCGACTGGCGGGTGATGTTGTCGGACGTGCGGCGAACCGCATCGATGCCGTGCATCATGGATTCGTCGAGGTTGATCGCCTGCTTGCCGAGGGTCTCGGACAGGTCCTTGACGTGCGTCTCGAGCGCGATGGTGAGCGCGCGGGCCTTCTCGTTCACGACCTGGTCGATGGCGTTGGTGGACCGCACCATGCTCTGGTCGAAGAGGGCGAGCCGCTCGGAGAAGGCCGCATCGAGCGCGCGGGTGCGCTCCACGAGCTGCTTGTCCAGCGCCTCGGCGCGGGTGGCCAGCGTCGCGTCGAGCGCCACGGCATAGTCGTCGAGCACCGCCTGCAGCTGCTGGGTGCGGTTGGCGAGGGAGGATTCGAGATTGCCGGTGGCGGTGGCCAGCTGGCCCTCAAGCGCGATCAGGTTCTGGCCCGCGCCCTCGATGATCTTGGCGAGCTTGATCTGCTGCTGGGACAGCTTGTCGATCAGCGCCGGCACGTCGCTGCCCATGGCCTTGAGCGTCTCGGCCACCTTGTCGGTGGTGGACACGAGCGCGTGCCGCTCGCCAACGAGCTCGCGGATCAGGCCCTTGATCTTGTGCTCGTTCTCGCCATAGGACTTCTCGAGGTTGGAGACCTCGTTCTGGACCAGGGCCTCGAGCTCGCCGGCGCGGCCGAGCGCCCGCCCAATGGCCTCGTTCATGAACGAGACCTGACGGCGCACGGCCTGCCCGAGGGAGGCGACCGACTGCTCGGCGCCGCGGTCGGGCTCGGCGAGACGAACGGCGACCTCGGTCATGGCCGAGGACATGAGCTTGAGCTCCTGGGCCCGCCAGGCGAGCAGCGCCAGGAACCAGAACAGGGCGATCGGAAGCAGGATCGCCACGATGACGAGCACCATGGTCGGGCTCGCCATGGCCGAGCCGATGCCGTTGGTCGACACCTCGCCGGAGAGCAAGGCCCAGCCGAGAAGCACGCCGATCAGGAACCAGACGCCCGAGGCGATCGCGGACAGGCGGAAGGCGTGGTTGGAGGGCTTCTGCTGAAGGGCAAAGATCAGGCCGCCGATGGTTGGCGCGTCGTCGTTGGCCGCGACGTGCTCACGCGCGGGGCCGGCGCCGCGGCGACTGGACTGGCGCCGCTTGGGCTCCTCGCCCTGGGGCGGCATCTCGATGGGATCGGGCATCGGCGCCTTGGCGTCGGCGCCCGGCAGCGGCGGCGGGGCGGCCTTGGGGCCGAGCACAGGGGCGCCGCCCGGCAGGCGCGGCGGCAGGGCACGTGCAGCACCCAATCCGGGCGCACGCTGGCCACCATCACGCTTCGATTGTCCGTCCTGCGCCATTCCCCGACCCGTCTGCGCCGCCGACTCTGTTCAGCGACGCCCCCCGCCAATTTCAATTGCATAGCCTATTCGCCGCAAAGGGCACAGGCTGACGCCGACGAAAACTGGTGATGAAGCCGACTTTCCCGAACCATCTCCCCAAGCGTTGGAAATTTCAGGACCTTTTTGAGTCTCCCCGATGCGTTCCTTAAGGGCGCTTTGCGGCAAAAAGGTGGTAATTGAACGACGTATTCCAATGCTGGCGGGGCCGCCCGGCCTTCGTTCCGGGGCCGCCGGCAACCCTCTGCTAACCACTGTGGAGGACGTCGCCGGCGCGTCAACGGCCCATACACCTTGAGGGGCCCAAGATGCGGCACGAACGGAGGGCCCCATGACCCCATCCATGCCGCACGCCGCGTTGCTGCTGACGCCTGCCGGCCCGGTCAGCCGCTGGCCGACGCTCGATCGCGCCTACCTTGCACGCTTCACCCTCGGCAACAGCGCCCTGGAGAAGGAGGTGCTCGGCCTGTTCGCCACGCAGGCGCCGCTCTACCTGCAACGCCTGCTCGAGGCCGAGACGCCGGAGGCGTGGATCGAGGCGGCGCATACGCTCAGGGGTGCGGCCGCGGGGCTCGGCATCGGCCACGTGGCGCAACTGGCGGCCGCCGCGGAGGGTTTCGATGTGCTCGCGGTCGGCGAAGCCTGCGACTGCACGGCGGCCAAAGCCGAGGTGGTCGCCGTGCTGCGCGAGGCGGTCGAGCAGGCGCTGGCCGCAATCCGCGATCTCGACGGCGACGCCGGCTGCGAGAAAAGGCCCTGACGGAACGCGGGTCCGGCGCACGTGTGCTCCCGGCGGCCCCTTGAATTCCAGCGTCCGCGCCGCTAAGCCTCTGCCCCACTTGGCACACACGACAAGAGCGCGGCGCACTGCCGCGAGCGGTCATATCGTTCCGGAGGGCGAGGCTTCATGGCAAAGATCACTTTCATTCAGCCCGATGGTGCATCGCAGACCGTCGACGGCGACAACGGCATGACGGTGATGGAGACGGCCAAGAAGCACCTGATCGCCGGCATCGAGGCCGAGTGCGGGGGGGCGTGCGCCTGCGCCACCTGCCACGTGTTCGTCGATCCGGCCTGGGTCGAGAAGGTCGGCAAGCCGGCGCAGATGGAGGAGGACATGCTCGACTTTGCCTTCGACGTGCGCCCCAACAGCCGCCTGAGCTGCCAGATCAAGGTCAGCGACGCGCTCGACGGCCTCGTCGTGACCGTTCCGGAAAAGCAGTTCTGAACGACCGGCAGGGCGCGACACTCGCCCGGCCATCCCGGACGCCTCCGTCGCCGCGACGTCGCGCGCAAGACGAAGGCCCGCACGGGGCGGGCGGCCACGCAATCTCGCGTGCCGGCATGCGCCCTGCACGCAACCGCACAGTGACGAGGGGCCAGAAGCCATGACCGAGAGCGGCGCAATAGAGACGGATGCCCTGATCGTCGGCGCCGGGCCGTGCGGGCTGTTCGCGGTGTTCCAGCTCGGGCTCCTCGACATCAAGGCGCACGTGGTCGACATTCTCGACAAGGTGGGCGGGCAGTGCGCCGAGCTGTATCCGGAGAAGCCGATCTACGACATCCCGGGCCTGCCGATGGTGACGGGGCAGGGCCTCACCGACAGCCTGATGGAGCAGATCAAGCCGTTCGGCGCCACGTTCCACCTCAACCGGCGCATCGACGGGCTCGCGAAGGAGGCCGACGGCCGCTTCCGCGCGGTCGCCGACGACGGGCAGGTGTTCCTCGCCAAGGTGGTGGTGGTCGCCGCGGGCGGCGGCTCGTTCACGCCGAAGCGGCCGCCGCTCGCCGGCATCGAGGCCTACGAGGGGCGGAGCGTCTTCTACTCGGTGCGGCGGATGGACGACTTCCGCGGCAAGGACGTGATGGTGGTCGGGGGCGGCGACAGCGCGCTCGACTGGACGCTCAACCTGCAGCCGATCGCCAAATCGCTGGTGCTGGTGCATCGCCGCGACGAGTTCCGCGGAGCGCCGCATTCCGTGGAGCAGATGCGGCAGCTCGTGGCCGAGGGCAAGATCGACCTCGTGATCGGCCAGATGGCGTCGATCGAGGGGCACGACGGGGAGCTGGCGGCAATCACGCTGAAGACCAAGGACGGGGAGCAGCGGCGCGCGATCAACCGGCTGCTGCCGTTCTTCGGGCTGACCATGAAGCTCGGGCCGGTCGCCGACTGGGGCCTGGAGCTCAACGACAACCTGATCAAGGTCGACACGGAGAAGTTCGAGACCAGCACGCCCGGCATCTTCGCCATCGGCGACATCAACTGGTACCCGGGCAAGCTCAAGCTGATCCTGTCGGGCTTCCACGAGGCGGCGCTGATGGCGCAGGCTGCGCACAGGATCGTCTATCCCGGCAAGCGGCTGCTGTTCCAGTACACGACATCCTCGACATCGCTGCAGAAGAAGCTCGGCGTGAGCTGAGGCGGCCCGCCGGCTCAGTCCTTGCCCTGATCGTCGCGAGCGCGGTCGCCGCGCGCGTGCGTGCCAGCGCGCCAGCGCGCGAAACGCTCGACGGCGGTCTTCACGCGCGGGCGCAGATTTGCCAGGCACGGCACGACCACGGCGCGGCCGAGGGCTGAGGTGGCGACCGCGTAGTCGCAGACCTGCATTGCGGCATCCGCCCAGTCCCACTTGTAGGTGTGGGCGGGCGCCAGCAGATCGAGCACGGCGACGCGATCCTCGAAGGCGCTGCGCAGCCAGTCGCCGATCATGCTCACGCCAGGCCCGCAGGCATCAAAGGCCAGGTCGTGGGCGATGAGGTGGGCGGCGCGGTGGCCGTGGGCGGTGATGTCGATGGACGAGGCGGCGAGCCTGCCGCCGACGAGAATGCGGGTGACGCGGGTGCCGCACGGCTGGTGGCCGCCGGCGGCCGCGGCGAAGAAGCGGGCGTAGCGCTCGTCCTGCATGGCGATGGAGACGCGGCCGGTCTCGGCGAGGGTGCGCTGGCGCAGCAGGACGGCCTCGCGCGCGGCGGCGCCGGCCTCGGGGCAGTCGCGGAGATGCTCGAAGCGCACCTCGCCCAGGTCGGCGAGACGACGCGCGAGGCGGCGCCGGTTCTTGCGGGCCTTGCTGCTGTAGCGGGTCTCGAAGGTGGCGAGGTCGGGCGCGCCGGCGATGTCGAGGCAGGGCGCCTCGGTGCGGAACGTCACGGATGCGGCGTGCGTGCGAAGCAGCGGGGCGATGTGGGCGTCGGCGCGCACCTTGCGCAGGTGCAGGGCGTCGGCGCGGAGCGTGGTGCGGATTGCGGCCCAACCGGCCGCGAGAACGGCGGAGGTGTCCGCCTCGGGCGCGATCAGCACGTCGCCGTACTGGCTGACGGGGCAGCCCATCCATTCGACGAGGCGGGCGCCGAGCATGCGCGTGAGCACGAGGGGCCACACCGCCACGAGCGTGCCCGCCTGGCGCATGGCGAGGATGGCGAGGCTGCAATCATCCGTGCTCGCAAGATATGCGTCGGCCCAGTGCCGGTTCCAATTGAAGGCCTGGTAGACGGCGCTGCCGCGGCCGCAGCGCTGGAACAGGGCGTTCCACTCCGCCTCGAGCGCGTCGAAGCCGGCGCGGCTGCGGACCACATCGACGCTCAGGCCTGCCGACGCCGGCATCGCGGCGGCGCGGCCGGTCCGGGCGGGCGGTGCGAGGGGCTGCGGCGCGGACTTCGGGGACGCTTGCAAGGTCATGGGCGATACCAGCGCGCGGCAGGAGCTGCCAATCCGCGAAGCATGCCACGGCGAGCGTAAATGGCCCGTGAGCCGGAGCGCCACCGGCAGGGGCGCGCCTCGGCGCATGGTTAACGGTCTATGGCGGGCACCGAGCGGGGAGGATCGACGGGACGGCGGGGCAGAACGGGGCTCGCCCGGAGCGCATTCCATTCCTCCGTAGTCGGAGGGGGCGCTCTGAATTGAAGCGCGGGCATCTTCACGCGGCACGTCGCCTCGCGCGATCGCGAGCCGCCCTAGAAGCCTGTCTTCTTGTCCTGCTCCTTGAAGAACTTCTTGGCCTCGAATTCCTGCTGTTCCTTGCCGCAGCCGAACATGCCGCAGTTGGCGACCATGATGGGCTTGGGCAGGTTGGGCGTGAAATCGCCCGCGAGGTGGCGCGCGAGCTCGGCCTTGATATCGGCGGACCGCTTGTCGGTGCAATAGTCCTGGTCGGCGGAGGTGGTGGCGAAGATCAGCTTGTAGGTGTTGTCGTAGGTGGATTGCACCTTGGCCTGATCGACGCCCGGCTGGCGGGCCTCGGAGGCCAGGAACGTCGTCCGCAACTTGTCAGGATCGAAGAAAAAGCCGCAACGCTTGGCCCGCGCCGAGGTCCAGGCTACCGATGCGGGCCGGGCCATGGGATTGTCGTTGGTGATGCCCGGTGGCGCGTCGGGCGGCGAGACGGCCTTGAACCCGGTGACGCCCTGCGTGCTGCCCCCGCCTTTCAGGGCGGATGTGAGCGTGCCGCCCGAATCGCCGCTGCAGGCGGACAGGATGGCGGCCAGCGTCAGGAGCGTGGCAACGGCCGGGCTTTTGAGGCTCAGGTGCATGCGTCCTCTCGTCGATGGCGCCACTTGTGCCCACAAATTGGGTCGCGTCAATGGCAGGGCGAGGCAAAAATCGGGGATTTGGCAAAGGCATGAGGATCGGCCAGGCGCAGATGGCGAGGCTGCTCGCCGGGGTCACGGTGCTGGCGACGGGCGTGGCGGGCTATCATGCCGCGGCGCCCGCCCTGGTGGTTCCGCTTGCGGCATTGGCGCTGATGGCGGACGGGGTGATCGCCACGGCGGTGCGGCTGCGGCGGCTGTCGGCCGAGCCGCTGTCGAGCAAGACCCTCACCTACCTGGTGATGGGCGCGCTGGGATGGCTGATAGCCGCCTGGACCGCCTACGTGGCCGGCGCGCTGCTGCGCGGGCTGTGAGGGGCCGCAGGCCGCCGGGCGCTATGCCACGAGGCGCTCGAAAGGCGGCACCTCGGCCCAGAACACCTTGGCGAGGCCGCTCACCTGCGCGGGGTTGCCGGTCGTAAACAATGCCGGGGCGATGCGGCCGGCCGTGCCTGCGGGCACGAAATGCGGATGCCGCTGCAGGTAGTCCTCCAGGCTGTCGGCGACCACCTCGGGCTGCGGCAGGATGCGGGTGAAGGCCGGCAGATGGCGGCGGAACAGGTGCTCGACGAGCGGAAAATGCGTGCAGCCGAGAATGGCGCGGTGCGGCGGCTCGCCGCCGGTCGCGGCCAGAAGCTCGCGTACGGCGTCGGCAACCAGCGCCTCGAGGACGGGCTCAGGCTCCGCCCGCTCGATAGCGCCGGCAAGCCCCGGACAGGCCTGCTGAACAACCGTGACCCTCGGGCAGCGCTTGCGGATCTCCTCCGGATAGACGTGGGAGGTGATGGTGCGCGTGGTGCCGAACACGGCGACGATGTCGGTGTTGTACCTCTGCGGATACTGCGGGGAGGTGACGGCCCAGGGGGTCTGCGTCGCCGCCTCCACGGTCGGGGCGACGATGCCGAGGACGTTGTGCCCTTTCCAGCCGCTGACGGGCAGCCAGTCCTTCTGCAGGGTGCGCGCGGCCACGCAGGTCGCCGTGTTGCAGCCGAGCAGGACCAGCCGGCAGCCGTGCCTGAACAGCGCCTCCACACCGCGCCGGGTGAGGGCGACGATGTCGTCGGATGCCCTGTCGCCGTAGGGGACGTTGGCGTGGTCGCCCAGATAGACGAAGGCGTGGACGGGGAAGCGCGCCGTGAGCGCGCGAAAGACCGTCAGTCCGCCATGTCCGCTGTCGAAGACGCCGATCATGGCGACGGCATGCCACGTTCGAAGAGGAAGCGCAAATCACGGGGGGAGGGGGACGGCCAACGGCAGGCGGGCGCTGCCGCGCCGCGCGCCGCCGGTGGCGGTTCAAGAGAAACGGCGCCGGTGTTGCCCGCAATCACTAGCGTGACAATCCGTGCACGCGCAGTGTGGATGCAACTTTGTTCATGCGTGAGTTGCGTCCCATGCATTGGTCGTGGCGCGGGGCAGGTCGTGAGGCTACTGCGCTTCTCCGCGCCGGCATGCTCGTGGCAATTCTGCCCGCCTGCTCGATGCATCCCATCCCGGACGACGCGACGCGCGTCTCCACCGTCGACATCGTGAGGAGCATCCGTTGCGAGGCGCTGGCGGGCATCGACAGCCTGCGGCCGGAGGAGCGCGCGCGGGCCGAGCCGATCATCAAGGCCTCGGTGATCGGATACGAGTTCAGGTTCACGATGTCGGAGCGGAACGCCCTCAACGACGGCAAAGCGGGCTCGAGCCTCCTCACCTTCAAGAACGGGTCGGCCTTCACGGGAGATGCGACTGGCAGCGCGTCGCTGAGCCGAGCGAACGTGCGCAGGTTCTCCATCATCGAGAGCCTGGGTGAGCTTCGCAGCAAGCAGAACCGGGATTCGTGCGCGGATCGCGCGGTGCGCAAGAACCTTGCCTATCCGGTCGCCGGCAGGATCGGCATGGACGAGGTCGTGCGCACCTACGTGCGGCTGGAGATGCTGAGCGAGCTGCAGGGGGAGCAGTCGCACCCTGTGGAGAGCTCTGGCACGTTCACGAGGGATGGCAAGCATGTCGTGTTTGCCGACAACATCACGTTCACGACGACCGTCGACGCCGCTGTCGACGGTGCGCTCGTGCTGGCGGCGGCAGCGGGCTTCCAGCTGACCGAAGCGGCGCTCAAAGCAGATGCGTCACGGATGGACACGCATCAGGTGATCGTCGCGCTCACGCGCAAGGAGGTCGATGTCGTCGAACGAAGCCGGCGCAGGTTTGCGCAAAGCCGGCGGTACGCCAGGGCGTATGCGGATCGCCAGGATATTCTGGCCGAGGACAAGGCGCTCGATCCACGCACGCAGGCGCTGCTGATCCAGGTGGACGAGGCAGCGCGCACGCGCGTTGCCATGGAGCTGCACAGGCGGCGGAGCCTGGACGATCCCGAGAATGCGCCGGCCGAGGCCCTCGGACAGAGGTTCCTCGATCTCCTGAAGCTGCCGTAGGGGATGAAGCGATGGCATCCTCAACTCTGAGCAACGCGGCTGGTCTGGCGATCCTGGGATCGGTCTTGGGACTCGGGCTCGCCGCCTGCTCGATCCGGCCGCTGCCCGAGACTTCTCCCCTCAATTTCCCGCGCGCCTCGACCTACGACATCGTGCAAAAGGTGCGGTGCGAAGCCAAGGCAGGGCTCGACCGCTTCAAGGATACGGAGCTGGCGGAGAAGGCGGGCCGCACTATCAGGGCCACCAGCATCGGCTACGACTTCCAATTCACGATGCAGGAGAATAACGATCTCGGCGGCAATCTCGGCCTTGCGGGTGCTGCAAAGGGCGGCGGGGCTCCAAGCGGCAATGTCGACGTGTCGGGAGGAATCACGAAGGATCGCAAAAACGTCAGAACATTCCGGTTCATCGAGGACCTGTCGGACGTCGCAAAAGCAGATTGCTCTGGGAGCTCCACGGCGCAAAACCTCGCCTTCCCCATCTCCGGCGCGCTGCACATCGACGAGCTCGCCTACACCTACGTGCGGCTCGAGACTCTCAGCAACCTGCGGAGGCTCGAGGCCGGCGATCATGGTGATGTGGCAGAGGCAGAGGACGATCCGAGGCGCAGGGTCGGCGTCTTCTCCGAGTACCTGAGATTCAGCACGAGGGTCGAGGCCGGCGCGAAGCCGAGCGTCAGTCTCGCCCTCACCACGGGGAGCGTCGGCGTCCGCGCGGCGGGCCTCAACGCCTCCGCATGGCGCACGGACGCGCATGACGTGATCATCGCATTCGCGCAGGATCCGGCCTTCCACACGGTCGAGATGCAGCGCGCGCGGCAGGAGCGGGCGGTGTTGACGACGCAGATTTCGGTGGTTGGAGAAACAAAGCGGGCAGTGCGCGCACCGCGGTTCGTGACGGCGCTGGCCCAGGCCAATGCGCAGTCGCGCAACCAGGTACTGCTCGAGATCGCGCGCGTGCGCAACCTCAAGGACAACGTGCGGGAGGAGCCCAAGTTCCTCGGCCAGAGGCTACTTACGTTCCTGCGTCCGCCGGACGAATCCCAGCCGGGAGAATGACCATGATGCTTCTCCCTGCAACTCGTGCCATCGCTCTCGTGACCACTCTCGCTGCGGCCGGCTGCGCGTCGCATCTGCTGCCGGGCGACGCCGCTCAGGTCTCGACCGTCGACATCGTCCAGCACATCCGGTGCGAGGCCCGGGCGGGCGTCGAGGAGGCCATACGCGATGCGGCCGCCCATGGCGATGAGAAGCGACGGCACGCCGAGCGCATCGTCGAGGTGTCGGCGATCGGCTATGATTTCAATTTCGTGATGGAAGAAGGCAACGGGGCGAACCTCACGGAGCTGTCGTTCGAGAAGGGGTACGCCCCGGACGGCCCCAAATTCGCGATCAGGCTCAACGGCGGCTGGACGTCGCCGACGAAGATGCGAGAGAACACGCGGATCTTCAGGGTCATCGACAAGCTGAGCGAGCTGCGCCGTGCGAAATGCGGGGGCGAGATGGAGGCGCACTCCAACCCGGTGCACCCGATCACCGGCGCCATCGGCATGGCGGAGGTCGTGAAGAGCTACGTTGAGCTCGAGATCCTCACCGATCTCGGCGGGGTGCCCAGCGACAAGGAGATCATCGTCTTCTCGGATGCGCTGAGCTACACGACGGTGCTTGATGCGGGAGCCTCGCTGGTGTGGAGCTACCCAACCTCCGTCGGCACCATCAGGCTGACCAAGGCGGGTTTCAGCGGTTCGGCGCGCCGTTCGGACATGCACACCCTCACGGTGGCATTGGCGCGCCAGATCAAGGACAGTCCCGATCGTGTCCCAAGCATCGGCAAGCGGATCATGGTTGCGCGCGAGCTCAAGTGGTCGCGCATGAACGAGCGACTCCAGCGTCTGCCCGAGCCGGAGCGTAGGTTCCAGTCCGAGGCAGAACGCTTGCGGATCGCCACGCGGGCCGTGCAGCTGTCGGGGGCGCCGGGAACGCTCGGCATCCGCGACAAGCGTTTGCAGATCTACCTCGACCAGAGAGCGGCGTCGGCACGCAACCGGGTCGTATTCGAGCTCGACCGCCGCCGCCTCGTCGAGGACGACAGGGCCGTCGCCTCGCGCGTGCTCAATCGGCCGGTTCCGTGAGCCGCGTCGGCACTGACCGGAGTGGCCTGAGGGCCCGCCGCCCTATTCGTTGACGACGCGGCCGGCGGCCTTGGCCTCGGCCTCGGCGCTCTTGAGCGCCTCGAGGCTCGGCATGGCGACGGTGTGGTAGCCGCAGTCGACGAAGTGCACCTCGCCGGTGACGCCGCCGGAGAGATCCGACAGCAGGTACAGCGCCGAGCCGCCGACCTCGTCGAGCGTCGGCGTGCGCCGCAGGGGCGCATGGTCGCGCTGGAAGTTGAAGATCACGCGCGCGTCCGCGACGCCCGAGCCCGCGAGCGTGCGCATGGGGCCGGCGGAGAGCGCGTTGACGCGGATGCCGCGGGGGCCGAAGTCCGCCGCAAGGTAGCGCACGCTGGCCTCGAGCGCCGCCTTGGCGACACCCATGACGTTGTAGGAGGGAACCCAGCGCGTGGCGCCGGAGAAGGTGAGCGTGATCATCGAGCCCTTGTCGGTCATGAGCTCGGCGGCGCGCTTGGCGATCTCGGTGAAGGAAAAGCAGGAGATCACCATCGTGTTCACGAAGTTGTCGCGCGTGGTGTCGGCGTAGCGGCCGGAGAGCTCGCGGCGATCGGAGAAGGCGAGCGCGTGCACGACGAAATCGAGGCCGCCCCACTTGGTCTTGATCTCGTCGAAGACGGCGTCGACGCTGGCCAGATCGCTGACATCGCAGCTCTTGATGATCTCGGAGCCCACCGACTCGGCCAGCGGGATCGCGCGCCGCCCGAAGGCGTCGCCCTGGTAGGTGAAGGCGAGCTTGGCACCGTGCTGGGCCAGAAGGCGGGCGATGCCCCAGGCGATCGAGCGGTCGTTGGCCACGCCCATGATCAGTCCGCGCTTGCCGGCCATCAGCGGCCCGGGTGCCGCGAACTGGGACTTGCCTTCGCTCTCGCTCATCGCCTGCTTCCATTCATTGCGGGCAGCGAGGGGGGCCGACCTCGCCGACGCCCGGTGCATCCTCGCAGCCTTGACCCAACCACTCGTCGACCTCGACCTTGCGAACAATCAACCAACCCCTGCCCGATGCGGATGGCGCCGGCCGCGCCCAATGCACCTGGCATGGATCGTCAGGCGTCGCAGCGTCGCATAACCAACGTCGCATTTGTGCCGCCGAAACCGAAGCTGTTCGACATGACACAGTTAAGGTCCACGTTGTCGATACGCTCCTGCGCAATCGGCACGCCTTCGAACTCCGGATCGAGCGTGTCGATATGCGCGCTCTTGGCGACGAAGCCGTTATTCAGCATCAACAGCGAGTAGATCGCCTCCTGCACGCCGGCAGCGCCCAGCGAATGCCCGGTCAGCGACTTGGTCGAGGAGATGGCGGGAAGCTTGCCGCCGAACACCTCCCGGATGGCCTGGATCTCGCGGGCGTCGCCGATGGGCGTGCCGGTGCCGTGCGGATTGATGTAGCCGATGGGCCCGACGTCGCGGCCGTCGGCGCCCTTCATCGCCATGCGCATGCAACGCACGGCGCCCTCGCCCGAGGGGGCGACCATGTCGAAGCCGTCAGAGGTGGCGCCGTAGCCGACGATCTCGCCGTAGATCCTGGCGCCGCGGGACTTGGCGCGGCCCAGCTCCTCGAGCACCAGCATGCCGGCGCCGCCGGCGATGACGAAACCGTCGCGGTCCTTGTCGTAGGCGCGGCTCGCCTCGGCGGGCTTGTCGTTGAAGCGCGTGGACATGGCGCCCATGGCGTCGAACAGCACCGACAGCGTCCAGTCGAGCTCCTCGCAGCCGCCGGCGAACATGATGTCCTGCTTGCCCCACTGGATCATCTCATAGGCGTTGCCGATGCAGTGGGCGCTGGTGGAGCAGGCCGAGGAGATCGAATAGTTGACGCCCTTGATCTGAAATGCGGTCGCGAGCACGCCGGAAGGGCCGGAGCACATGCCCTTGGGCACCTCGAAGGGCCCGACCTTCTTGGGGTCCTTCTCGCGCGTCACGTCGGCTGCGCGCACCAGGGCCTTGGTGGAGGGGCCGCCGGAGCCGACGATGATGCCGGTGCGCTCGTTGACGACCTCGTCGGGGGCAAGGCCCGAGTCGCGGACGGCCTGGTCCATGGCGACGTAGTTCCAGCCGACGCCCGCCTCCATGAAGCGGCGCGGCTTCCTCGGCACCATCTCCTCCCACGCGAGCTGGGGGGCCCCGTGCACATGACAGCGGAAGCCGAGCTTGGCATACTCCTCGGCACGCGAGATGCCGGATTTTCCTTCCCTGAGAGAGGCGAGCACTTCCTGGGTGTTGTTTCCGATCGAGGAAACGATGCCCATGCCCGTGACGACCACGCGTTTCATCTAGTTTTTTCTCCTCGCGGCCCCGAGCGCGAGGCGCCCGGAACGCAACGCGGTTTGCGATAGAGGCAGGGATATCACTCTGCCTCGAGCCAAAACACAACGTGATTCGTGCGGGATTTGCGGCCTCAGGCCGACACGGGCTCGCCTGCGTCGAACAGACCGACCTTGAGATCGGTGACGGTGTATACGACCTGGCCGTCGGCGATCATGACACCGTCGGCCATGGCGAGCTTGAGCTTGCGAAGGATGACGCGCTTGAGGTCGACCACGTACTCGATCATGCCGGTCGAGGGGGTCACCATGCCGCTGAGCTTGACCTCGCCGACACCGAGGGCGCGGCCGCGACCGGGGGCGCCCAGCCAGCCCAGGAAGAAGCCCGTCATCTGCCACAGGGCGTCGAGGCCGAGGCAGCCGGGCAGCACCGGGTCGCCCTTGAAGTGGCAGCCCCAGACCCAGTCGAGCGCCGGATTGCCGGCAACCTTCAGTTGCGCCACGATCTGCCCCTTGCCGTGTGCGCCGCCGCTCTCGGAGATGTGCGAGATGCGCTCGAACATCAGCATCGGCGGCAGCGGCAGCTGAGCATTGCCCGGACCGAACAACTCACCGCGAGCGCAGGTAAGAAGATCTTGATATTCATAGCTATTCGCGCGCTCGACCATCAAAGTGCCTGTCCTTCCCTGGGCAGTCCCCTGGCAGATTGCCTGCCCCAGCCGGTTGTTCAACCCGTCACATCTCGAGCGAGGTCCCTGGCAGTTAAACGTAATCGCTCCCGGGGGCAATACAATCGCGCGCCGTTCCTGCCGCTTGTCGGCTCGGCAAAAGCCCGCACGTGAGGATCCGCGCTCACGATCGCAGCCCCCAAAGAGGCGGTTCGGGAGCCTGGCCTCGGGCCGGTCCCGCGCCGCATCGCCAGGCGGCGCTCTACAGGAACGGCGCCGCCTCGTCGAGGCACCGTTGCCCCGGAGCGCAGTGCGCCTTATAGTTGCTAATCATTTCGAAGAGCGGGTGTGACGATGCTTGGGGCGCTCCACACCACGCCTTGCCTGACCATGCCTTGGGGATTGCGCGAAGGCGCTATGGACGCATGAGCGAAGACAAGCCAATCGAGAGCAAGCCGGTGGCGCACGAGTCCGTGGCGCACACCTCCACCATGCAAGGGGCAGCGGAAGCGGGGCACGGCCAGACCGGGCACGATCCCGGCGACGTGGGGGAGCTGCTGCGCCAGGCGGGCCTGCGGCCCACGCGCCAGCGCCTTGCACTCGCCGCGCTGCTCTACAGCAAGGGCGACCGGCACGTGACGGCGGAGCTGCTGCACGAGGAAGCCAACGAGGCCGGCGAGCAGGTGTCGCTCGCCACCGTCTACAACACCCTGCATCAGTTCCAGACGGCAGGCCTGCTGCGCGAGATCTCGATCGGCGGGCAGCGCACCTATTTCGACACCAACGTCTCGAATCACAATCATTTCTTCATCGAGGGCGAGGGCCGTCTCGTCGACATCCCGGCCAGCAGCATCGAGGTCAGCGGGCTGCCCGAGCCGCCCCAGGGCCTGCGCATCTCGCACGTCGACGTGGTGGTGCGCCTGGTCAAGGCGTGAGGCGTCCGGCCACGGCCGCGACCTGCTGACACGCGACCGGAAGGCGGGGCGGCAAGCGTTTTGTCTCGGGCGCGCGCATCTGTTATTGAGGGACCTTGTTTGAATACATGGCCGTGCGCGCCCAAGGTCCAAGAGCCAGATGCCGTCATCCGTCAAGAAGCCCGTCGTCATCGTCACCCGCAAGCTGCCCGAGGCCGTCGAGACGCGCATGCGCGAGCTGTTCGACGCGCGCCTCAACGTCGAGGATAGGGCGATGAGCCAGCGCGAGCTCGTCGAGGCCGTCAAGGTCGCCGACGTGCTGGTGCCGACGGTGACCGACCGCATCGACCGCTCGCTGCTGTCGCAGGCCGGCCCGCAGCTGAAGCTGATCGCCAACTTCGGCACCGGCGTCGACAACATCGACCTCGATACGGCGCGGGTGCGCGGCATCATCGTCACCAACACGCCGGGCGTGCTGACCGAGGACACCGCGGACATGACGATGGCGCTGGTGCTGGCGGTGCCACGCCGGCTGGCGGAGGGCGCCCGCTTCCTCAAGGAGAACGCCACGAGGTGGGACGGCTGGTCGCCCACGTGGATGCTCGGCCACCGCATCTGGGGCAAGCGGCTCGGCATCATCGGCATGGGCCGCATCGGGCAGGCGGTGGCGCGCCGGGCGCGCGCGTTCGGCCTGCAGGTGCACTACCACAACCGGCGGCGGCTTGCGGAGGAGATCGAGCAGGAGCTGGAGGCGACCTACTGGGACAGCCTCGACCAGATGCTGATGCGCATGGACATCGTGTCGGTGAACTGCCCGCACACGCCCGCCACCTACCACCTGCTCTCGGCGCGGCGGCTGAAGCTGCTGAAGCCGACGGCCTACATCGTCAACACCGCCCGCGGCGAGGTGATCGACGAGAACGAGCTCGCCAGGCTGATCGAGCAGGGGCAGATCGCGGGCGCGGGCCTCGACGTGTTCGAGAACGAGCCGGCGATCAATCCGAAGCTGCTCGCCTCCGAGCGGGTGGTGGCGCTGCCGCACCTGGGCTCGGCCACCATCGAGGGCCGCATCGACATGGGCGAGAAGGTGATCATCAACGTGAAGACCTTCCTCGACGGCCACAACCCGCCGGACCGCGTGCACGCGGCGATGTTCTGAAGCTGGGGGCCTGGCCGCCCGTCGCCGGGTGCCGCGCGTGCCCTCGCTGCGATGCGGGATGGCCTGGCGGTGAGGCCCGCAGCCCACACTCGCGCGCCAGCGCGCGGGGCCGCTGCCCGCGGCCCCTTTTTCGTCTCCTTGTGCTGGCAGGGGCTCAATCCGACGGCGGAGGAACCGCCATCCGGGAGGGGACATGCGCGTTTCTCAGTTCTTGACTTCGATCATCTCCGTCATCGCGCTCGCGATCTCCGCCTACACGCTCTACGAATCCTCGCTGCGGGCGCCGCAGATCGCGACCTTCGTGGCGCCGCGCATCGACTACGTCGACCCGGACCGGCCCGAGGCCGTGCGGGAGGTGTTCATCCTGCCCATGACCATCGCCAACGACGGGGCACGGCAGGCAACCGTGATGGCCGTCACCCTCGAGGTGACCAATCCGCGCACGAAGCAGTCGAAGACATTCTACGCGGCGCGGATCGGGGCCTGGGGCGACCCCTCGCCCAAGCCCTTCGCGCCCGTGCCGCTGGCGGGCAAGGCCACATTCTCGCAGGCGCTGCAATTCGAGCCGCACGTGGGAGAAGAGGTGGCGCGCGTGCTCGACAGCGAGCCCGGCAGCTACCGGCTCAAGCTGACACTGGCAACGGCGCAGGCAGCCTCGCTCCTCGCCGACGGCGTGGCGCCCCTGGAGTTCGAGATGCAGGCCGGGCAGATGGACTACCGCATGTTCCAGGGTGCCGGCACGTTGATGATGTGGGCGCCGGGCTACCAGCCCGCCTCCAGCGCGCGACGCTGAGTTGATCGGGCGCGCGCGCCGCGGCCATGTACCAGGTGGCGGTCTTGTCCTAGACTTGACGTGCCCTGATGTACAGAAATTGCAAAAGACAACAATTGGAGGAAATCATGGATCCCGTCGTTCTCGTCATCTGGCTGGCCGTGGGTGCGATCGCCGGCTGGCTCGCAGGGCAGATCATGAAGGGTGGCGGCTTCGGGCTGATCGGCAACATCATCGTCGGCATCATCGGCGCCGTGGTGGCGGGGTTCATCCTGCCATTCCTCGGCATCTATATCGGCGGCGGCCTGCTGGGGGCCATCATCAATGCCACCATCGGCGCCTGCGTGCTGCTGTTCGTTCTGCGCCTCGTCAGGCGCTAGCGTCTCGACATCGACGGGAGTTGCCGCTCCTCGGGCTTGCTCGGGGAGTGAGCTTCGCGCGGGCCGATGCCATGCGGCGGAGCAAGCGCGATTCATGCCGCTGGATCGCGAGCCTGCTTGGGTGCCCGCCTTCGCGGGCATGACGGCCGGCGTGGCGAGCCCCGCTTGCCGTCCCACCGGCGTCACAGCCGCGATGGAGGAAAGGGCCAGGGCTCCGAAACGTGCCGTGGTCGGCCGGGCTCACCGATCGGGCCCGGCGCAACTTCTCGAATTGAAGCGCTGTCGCTAAGCTGTGTCCTCAGTGTCTCATGAAATTGGGACACTCGGCCGCACCAGGCGGGATGCTCTCGGCATCGGCGCCCGGGCCACAGGAGACGCACATGAAGAACATCGTCGTCTGCTTCGATGGCACCTGGAACACCTCCGACGCCGCCTATCCGACCAACGTCGTGAAGACGGCGCAGCTGTTGCAGGCCACCGACAGCAAGGGTACTGCGCAGGTGGTCTTCTACGATGAAGGCGTGGGATCGATGCAGGTGGCGTTCGGCGCCAGCATCAACAACTTCCTCGGCGGCGCCTTCGGCGTGGGGCTGCTCGAGAACATCGAGGACGCCTACCGGTTCCTGGCCTTCAACTACGCGCCGGGGGACCGCATCTTCATCTTCGGGTTCTCGCGCGGGGCCTTCAGCGCCCGCTCGTTCGGCGGGCTGATCCGCACCTGCGGCATCCTCGCCAAGCAGCATGTCGGCAAGGTGAAGGAGGCGGTGCGGCTGTACAGGAACCGCGACAGGGAGGCGGGCCCCGACGCCGCGCCCTGCGCCGCGTTCCGGCGCGACTACAGCGTGGCGACCTTCACGGGCAATCCGGGCGAGCACGGGGCGCTGACCGTCGAGTACATCGGCGTGTGGGACACGGTGGGCGCGCTCGGCATCCCCTCCGGCGTGCCGTTCGCGCGCAATTTCAACAAGAAGTACGCGTTCCACGACGTCAGCCTCAGCCGCATGGTGCTGAGCGCGCGGCACGCGGTGTCGATCGACGAGCGGCGGCGCACATTCACGCCGTCGCGGTGGAAGAACCTCAAGGAGCTCAACGCCAGCTGCGGGCAGGACGTCGCGGCCTCGACCGCGCCCTACCAGCAGGTGTGGTTTCCCGGCGACCACGCCTCGGTCGGCGGCGGCGGCGACGTCAACGGGTTGTGGCAGGCGGCATTGGTGTGGGTGGTGGAGGGCGCGCGGCTGCGCGGGCTCGCAGTCAACGAGGAGGTGCTCGAGGGGTACCGGCGCGACATCGACTACAGGGCGTCGGTCTATTGCATGAAGCGCCCGGTGTTCAGCTTCGCCTCGATCTCCCTGCGCCGCTGGCGCAGGGGCCCGAGCGATGGGGTGCTGACCGAGGTCTCGGATGTGGCGCTGCAGAGGATCAAGGCGCAGCCGGAGGAGCTGTTCGAGCGCCGGCGCTACCGGCCGATGTCCCTGCGGGGCTTCATCGAGCGGTTCGCCGACCAGATCGGCGCCCGCTGGCGCGAGCCGGGTGGCGGGTGGTGGCGCTGGTGAGCGACGAGACGGGATCCGAGGCGGCGGCGATGAAGGCGGTCGCCGGGCTCTACCATGCCTACTTCACGGGGCTCATTCTGACGCTCGTGACGCGTGCGGGCGCGCCGGCGGCGGCGCGCTGGGTGCACCACCTCTTCCGCCACCAGCATCACGAGAAGTTCCTGTCGAGCTTTGCCAAGCTCGGCCTCGAGGGCATGCCGGACGCGGTCGCGTGCGCGGCCTACCACTACCTCTCGAACGCGGTCGGCGGGGTTGAGGTGGAGTTCATGCGCGAGAGCGACCGCAAGGCGTGGGTGAACTTCGTGCCGCCGCGCTGGATCTACCCCGGCGCCAGCATCTGCGGGGTCCCGAGCGAGGTGTCGCGCGGCTTCCTCACGGGGTGGTATGCGCAGAACGGGGTGTCGCTCGGCAACCCGCGACTCGGCTTCGTGTGCACCAGCCAGACGACGGACGGCCAGCATGGCCTCTCCGGCTACTTCCTCGAGCACGACCGGGAGCTGGCGCCCGAGGAGCGGCTGCGGTTCAGCCCCGGCGAGCTGCCGCCGCCGTTCGATCCGGAGGCGGCGCCGCGGCTGCCGTCTGCGGCGTGGCCGGCCGAGCGCCTAGCCAAGGCCGAGCGCAACTACGCCATCGAGTACATCCGCTCAGGCCTGCCCCGGCTCGTCGAGCTGCTCGGGCCGGCGGAGGCCTCGCATCTTGGGCGCACGGCGGGGCGGCTGATCGGCGCGCAGCTCTATCGCGATGTGGCCAGCCGGCTCGGCATCGCGCGCGGCGGCGCAGAGGCCTTCGGGCGCCTGATGGCGGGGCTCGCGGAGGGGGAAGGCGATGCGGCGGGCATCACGGGGGAAGGCGCCGGCATCGAGGTGCGGCGGCCGTCGTGGCGGCTGATGCGGGGCATCTCGCCGGTGTCGCCGGCCGTGTTCGAGGCGTGGAACGGGCTCCTGGAGGGCCTGCTCGTGGTGCACGACCGCTTCCTCGTGCTTGAGACGCTGGCGCGCCTCGACTACGGAGACGATGCCTTCGTGTGGCGCATCCGCCGGCGGGGTTGAGGCTTATACTGCAGCCCGCCATGCGCAGCCCCTGGGTCCCGGATCAGCGCTGCGCGCTGTCCGGGATGACAGGAGAAGACACTGCCACCGGCGCTTTGATCAGCCCGCGCGCGATGGCACTCTTTGCCTCATGGACTGCTATCCGTGTCATCCCGGCCGGAGCGCGAAGCGCGCAGCGCCGGGACCCAGGGCCGCGCACCGCGTGTGGCGGTGTCGAAGGAGTCCATTGTGCGGATCGCGGCAACTCAGCCCTTGATGTCGAGCAGTTCGACCTCGAAGAGGAGCGTGGCGTTGGGCGGGATGACGCGGCCGGCACCGCGGGCGCCGTAGCCCAGATCCGGCGGGATGATGAGGGTGCGTTTTCCCCCGACCTTCATGGTCGAGACGCCCTCGTCCCAGCCCTTGATCACCATGCCGACGCCGATCTTGAACTCGAACGGCTGGCCGCGGTCGACGGAGCTGTCGAACTTGGCGCCCTTCTGGCCGTTCTCGTAGAGCCAGCCGGTGTAGTGCATGACGCAGGTCTGGCCCGCCTTGGGCGAGGCGCCGGTGCCGGCGGTGGTGTCGATGGTCTTCAATCCAGAAGCAGTCGTCATGGTCTTTCCTTGTTGGGCCGAGGCCGGTTCGATATGCATGAGGCCTGCGCCAAGGCCGAGGCCCAGCGCCAGCACCATCGTCGCCGCTTTGCGCACGTTGCGTCGCAGCATTCAAGATCTCCAAGTTGGATGAGACAGGTGCGGGGTCTTCATAGGGGCTTTCGCAGGCGGAAGCGAGGCGCGCCCCGCGGCAATTAGCCGGGGTTGCGGAACATCGCCTCTCCCGGGAGGTCGGCCACGCTCGCCAGGATGAGATCGGCGAGGCCTTCGAGATCCTGGCGCGCGCTGGTGCCGCTCAGCACGCCCACGTTGAGCCCGGCGCCGGCGGCCCGGCCCATGGCGAGATCGTGCACGGCATCGCCGACCACGGCGATGTCGCGCAACGGGGTGCCGGTCGCAGCGGCAAAGCCGTGCACCATGCCGGGACCCGGCTTGGCGCCGAGGCCGGTGTCACAGCCGGCCGCGAAGGCGAAGAGCGGGAGCAGATCATGGGCCGCGAGCGAGGCGCGCAGGCCGGCGTCGCTGTCGTTGGTGGCGAGCCCCAGCAGGAAGCCGCGGGCCTTGAGGAGGAGAAGGGTCTCGCGGGCCTGCGGCACCAGCACCGAATGGGCGGCGCCGGCCTCGGCGAAGATGCGGTCGATGCCGGCCTCGAGCGTGATCGCGGCCGCGACGTCGGGGTGCGAGGCAAAGGCCTCGGCGATGTCGGCGACGGAGCCTGCCGCCAGCGGCGAGCCCGGAACCACGCTGCCCGTCGCCGGGTCCTGGCCGCCGAGCGCGAGGAGCTCGTTTGCAAGGGCCGCGTCGCCGCCGGCGGCAAACAGCGCCACCTTGCGGTTGATCGGCAGCCAGGTGCGCCAGTAGTCGATCAGCGTGCCGTCCTTGTCGAAGAGAATGGCACGCATGTCCGTCCCCGGGGTGCAGGCGTCAGGCGCTGCAAGCCTCGTCCTGGGCCGCTGTCGCGTAGGTCTCGGCGTCGAGCGCCAGGATGCTCGGGGTGTCGCCCGAGAGCGGGTTCGCCGGGTCCCAGGCATAGCGCATCTCGGAGAAGCGCGCAGCCAGCGCATCGTAGATGAGGAGGCGGCCTGCCAGGCTGTCGCCGATGCCGAGAAGCTCCTTGATCACCTCGGTCGCCTGCAGCGTGCCGATGACGCCGACGGAGGCGCCCAGCACGCCGACCTCGGAGCAGTTGGCGACGGTGCCGGGCGGCGGCGGCTCGGGAAACACGCAGCGGTAGGTGGGGAATGGCACGCCGGCGGCGTCCTTGAGGTGCGGCTTGAAGGTCGTCACGTAGCCGTCGAACTGGCCGACGGCGGCAAACACCAGCGTGCGCTGCGCCAGGTAGCAGGCGTCCGAGACGAGGTAGCGGGTGGCGAAGTTGTCCGAGCCGTCGGCGACGACGTCGTAGCGGGAGATCAGCGCGAGCGCGTTGGCGGCGGTGAGACGCGCCTCGTGCCGCTCGACCTCGACGTGCGGGTTGATGCGCGCCAGCGTCTGCCGCGCGCTCTCGACCTTGGGCGTGCCGACGGAGCCGGTGTCGTGCACCACCTGCCGCTGCAGGTTGTCGAGGGAGACGCGGTCGTCGTCGACGACGCCGATGTGGCCGACGCCGGCCGCCGCCAGGTAGAGCAGCACGGGCGAGCCGAGGCCGCCGGCGCCGATCACGAGCACGCGCGCGGCCTTGAGCGCCTGCTGGCCCTGGCCGCCGACCTCGCGCAGGACGAGATGGCGCTTGTAGCGCGCGATCTCCTCCGGCGTCAGGGGCTCGGTGCGTGCCATCCCGCTCACGCCCTGGGTGCGCCGTTGACGAAGGGCGCCAGCGCCTGGGTTACGAAGCGATGCGTCGGCGTCGGCACGCCGGCGCTGCGGCCAAGGCGCACGACGGCGCCCGACAGGCCGTCGAGCTCGATGGGCTTGCCGCTCATGAGGTCGTGCGCCATGGAGGCCATCATGGGCCGCGGCAGGCCGTCGAGCACCTTCTTGACGCTGGCGGCGTCCTCCGCCACGAGGCCGGTCTCGAGGGCGACGCCGACGGCGACCGTCTCGTCGACGGCGGCCTCGAGAAGAGCCTTGGTCTCGGCCGCGTCGCGGATGGGGCCGATCGAGGTGCGGGTGAGCGCGGTCATGGCGGCCAAGGGGGCGAGCATCGCGAACTTCAGCCACAGCTCGCGGCGGATGCTCTCGGAGATGGAGGCGGCGATGCCAGCCGCCGTGCAGGCGGCGTGGAAGCGGGCGACACGGTCGCTCGGCTTGCCGTACGCCTCGCCGAACTGCAGGGAAGCGAAGCGGCCGATCTGCTTGATCACGCCAGGCTCGGAGATGTGCGAGGCGATGCGGGCGACGCCCGGCACCACGTGGCCGGCGCCGACGACGCGGGCGATGCGCTCGCTGCTCTCGACGCCGTTCTGGAAGGTGAAGATGGCGGCGCCCTTGGCAACGAGGCCCTTCAGGCTCTCCGCTGCCGTCTCCGTGTCGCGCATCTTGACCGCGAACATGACCACATCGGCCCGGTCGACCTCGCGGGCATCGGCGGCGACGGAGACGGGTTGGAGCGTCAGGGCCCCGAGCTCGGCATCGAGCCTGAGCCCCTTCGTCCGCATGGCCTCGAGATGGCTGCCGCGCGCGATGAAGGTGACGTCGTTGCCGGCGGCGGCGAGCCGCGCGCCGAAATAGCCGCCGACGCCGCCCGGGCCCATGACCACGATTCTCATGCGCGCTCCTTCGGGCGTCCGGCGCCCTCGATCCGTCGTTGCCCGCTCACGGCGTGATCACCACGCGGCCGACGACGCGGCCGGCGCGCAGGTCGTCCAGCGACCGGTTGGTGTCGGCAAGCGGGCGCGTCTCGACCGGGATCTGGGAAACCTTGCCGGCCTTTACAAGCGCCAGCATCTCCTGGGCCTCGGCCGGCGAGCCGACGTAGCTGCCCATGATGGTCAGCGCCCGCAAGGGGAACATCGGGACCGGGAGCTGGAAGGAGCCGCCGATGAGGCCGACGACGATCGCCGCGCCGCCCTTGGCCACCACGCCCTGCGCGAAGGCCAGCGACTTGTCGGAGCCCGCGAAATCGACGGCGGCGCCAACGCCCCCGCCGGAGGCCTTGGCGATGGCCTTGCGGGCGCCGGCATCGGCCGGGTCGAAGGCCTCGGCGGCGCCGAGCTTCAGGGCAGCCTCGCGCTTGGAGGCCTCGATGTCGGCGACGAGAATCGGGGCATCGCTCAGGGCGCGGGCGAACTGCAGGCCCATCATGCCGACGCCGCCCAGCCCCACGATCAGGATCGGCCCCGCCTTCTGGAAGGCCACGGCCTTCTTGACGGCGCTGTAGCCGGTGAGGCCCGAGCACATGAGAGCGCCGGCGAAGGCGGGATCGATGCCCGCCACGTCGAGCAGGTAGCGGGGGTGCGGCACCATGCAGTGGGTGGCGTAGCCGCCGTCGACGGTGATGCCCAGCGCACGCGGCGCGTTGCACAGGTGCTCGTCGCCGCGCTGGCACAGCCCGCACTTGCCGCAGCCGATCCAGGGGTAGGCGGCATAGCGGGTGCCGATCGCGACGCCCTTGGCGTCCGGACCCATCGCCTCGACGACGCCCGCGATCTCGTGGCCGAGCGTGAACGGCAGCTGGCGGCCGGCGCGGACGTCGAGCTTGTTGCTGCCGCCGAGATCGAAATAGCCGTCCTGCAGGTGGATGTCGGAGTGGCACACGCCGCAGTGGGAGACGCGCAGCAGCACCTCGCTGCCCTGCGGCACCGGCGTCGGGGTCTCGGTCGATTGCAGGGGTTCGGCGTAGGCGACGAGCGATTGGCGCTGCATGGGGGCGTCCTCGGGTTGGTTTGCGCCGGAGATTAGCAGATTGTGCCCGCGGGTGAAGGTGATGGGCTGGGCGGCGCGGTCGAGGCAGATGTGCGGTGCGAGCCGGAACGGGCCAGGCTCGTCCCTGATGCCTGCGCGGAGCCAGAGCCGGCGTGCTGGCTTCCTCGCCGCTTGCGCGGATCCGCCCGCGTGTGGATGAAGCGGTTTTCGGGGCAGACCCTGTCGCACGCGCGAGTTCACGTCGCGGAGTTGCACGCTACCCGCAGCGGCACCGTCATGCCAGAGGAAGCGGGCCTGCGGACCACTCCCAGTCTGTGCATCCGCCTCTATCAGAATGCCACCAGGCGTGCGTAACCCTGCTCGAGCGACTCGGCCAAATGCTGGCGGTACTCGTCGTGGAAGGGGCTTTCCGAACCGATCACCCCCAGCGCGCCGTCGGCGAAGGAATCGCGCTTGAGGTAGACGATCGGTGCGCTCACCGGGACGAAATGGGAACGCTGCTTGTTGAGGGTCGTGATCAGGCCGCGCATTGCCCCGGTGGGGTCGATCTGCGAGACCATCACCATGCGCATGGCGCCCTTCGTCAGCGACACGAGATGGATGTACATCGACGAGGTCGGAATGTAGAGCCGGCCGCGGTGCACGAATGGCTTGTCCGGGCGATCCCGCTCCTGGAACAGGAGGCTCGGCCACGCATCATCCCAGGTGATGTCGGTGCGGTAGGCCAGCATCGCGCCGGCCTCTGTGAACGAGGGCCGGATGGTGAGGTAGCTGCCGAGGTAGTGATCGACGCCGGCGCGGGTATAGGCGCCCATGTAGGCCGGCGCGGCGCGGGCCGCCGCCGGCCCCTCGGTCTCCGGCGCGTCGCGGGCATCGGCCTCGGGGCGGACGTCCGGCTTCCAGGTCCGCTTCACCCTGTCGAAGTCGAGGCCCAGGACCATGCAGACGTCGAACAGGGTCTGATCGCGCACGGCCTTGCCGGCGAGCAGGTTCTGGATGGTCTTCTCATGGCAGTCGGAGGCGTCCGCAAGCTCGGCTTGCGTCATCTTCTTCTCGATCATGGCCGTCTTGATCAGGCCGATCGAGGTCGTGAGCCTTCCGTCCGCGCGCATCGCATGCCCGCCTGCAATGCCTTCTCGTGCAGCTTGTGCCCGGCGAACAAGACCTCGGCAAGGCAAGGTCGCCGGTTTTCCAAGGCCAACTGCCGGCGCGCGGCGCGGCCGCCCGTCAGGAGACGGCGGCGCCCCAGAGCAGCACCAGGCCCGCCACGACAAGCAGGGCGTCCATCAGGGCGCGGAACTGGCCGGGATCAAGGGCGAGGACGAAGCGCTTGGCCAGCCGCGAGCCGAGCATCAGGCTGGCGCCGATGACGAGGCCCTTGACGATCGTCTCCAGGGGCAGGGCGTCGAAGCTGCGGAACACGAGCGTCTTGGTGAGCCCGATGGCGATGGAGCCGAGGGCCTCGGTCGCGAGAAAGGCGCCCTTGACGAGGCCGTAGGCGAGGAAGAACGGCGTGTTGACCGGCCCCGTGGAGGCGACCATGCCGGAGGCGAAGCCGATCACGGCCCCGACGCCCGCAAGGTGCCAGGCCTCGACCCTGAGGCCGCGGGCAAGCAGCCAGCGGCGGGCGGGAACCATGGCGATGAACAGCCCGCCAAGCGCGGCCTCGACGACCCACGGCTCCAGCAGCAGGAGCGTGCGCGCGCCCAGAGCCGCCATGGGCACGGCGGTGGCGCAGTAGTAGGCGTTGGCGCGCCAGTCGATGTTACGCCACCAGACCAGCACGCGCGCCAGATTGGCGAGCAGCGCGCCGATGGCCATGATCGGCACCGCCTCCTTGGGTCCGAACGCGAGCATCAGGACCGGCATCAACATGATCGAGGCGCCGAAGCCCACGATGCCGGACAGCGTGCCGGAGACGAGGCCGAGCGCCAGGATTGCGATCCACATCATGCTCGTTCAGGTTTCGACGGCCATGCGCGCAGGCCCTGGCTCGGTCCCGGTTGGACCCTGACCGGGGGAGATCCGCTCCACATCGAGCGGACCGGCAGCGGCCACCTCCGCCAAGTGTTGCCGTGCTTTCAGTGGGACGCGCAACCGCAGGCGCGGCAGATGTGCGTTTCCCGCGGGCGTTGCCTTTGCCGGCTTTTCGGCACGCCCTCGACGCGGTTGGGCCCGCGCGGCGAGGGCATCCGTCACGGGGGCCGGCGGGATGCGATCATCTCGATGGCGCGGGAGATGCCGGCGAGGAAGGTGCCGGCCGCAAACAGGGCGACGACGATGATCTGCAGCCAGTCCTCCACAGGCTGCTTGGCGAGGATGTAGTCGGAGATGTTGGCGTCGGCGGTCGCGTAGCGCGCGATCACGGCGTCGCGCTCGGCCGCCGCGGCCCTGACATCCTCGTCCGGCGCCTTGAGGGCGCGCAGGGTCGCGATACGCGTGTCGAAGATGGCCCGGGTCTGGATCTGGGAATTCTGCTGCATGCTGAACGAGGCCAGCCGCCACTCGATCTCACGCTTCAAGGGGTCGACGTAGAAGATCTGCGTCGCGGTCGAGGCGAGGAGCAGCAGGATGCCGATCAGCTCGCCCCAGTGGTGAAGTCGCAATCCCATGCCGTCCCCCGCACTGGCCTCAGTGGCGGGAGCATACACCGGAGCCGGCGGTGCCGGGACGGGCCTCAGATCGGCTGCTTGCGGCCAAGGCCAGCGGCTCGCCGGCGACGGATGTGCCGGCGCAGATGACCCTGAGGTTGGGGCGGCGCGAGGCCTCGCACCGGAGATGCCACCCGCAAGCCACGAGGCGCCGATCGGGGCCCACGGGCTCAGCGCGGATGTTCCTCCGGGAACGGCGCGCGGCGACGGCGCCGTGCAGGCTCCACGACGGCATTGGACAGATCCAGAGAGGTGCATTGCATGGCCCGCGCGCTGCGCATGGTGATGCGGACTTTGCTTGTCGCGGTGCTCGTCACGGTGCTCACGGCCGGCGCGGGGGTTGTGATCGCGCGGCTCAGCCTGCCGGCGAGCGCGTGCGCGGTGAGCGAGGCGAGCATCGGAACGCTGGTGCTGGAGAGAATGCGCGAGGCCGACGTCATCGTCAGGCTCGGGTGCGACGGCGTGCGCACGGTCGAGCTCGATCTCCAGGGGCTGCGCATGGAGACGGTTGCGTGGCGCGGCGATGCCTGGCCCTACGCGCGCTTCGAGGCGACGCTGATCAACGGCGTGCTGCACGGCACGCGCAAGGTGTGGCTGGATTTGAACGTGAGCCGGCTGAAGGGGTGAGCGACCCTGCCGTCGCGGCATTTGCTAAGGTCGCAGCCGTAGAATGCGCATCGCTCTCAGCAATGCATTCCCGGACTGCGCGAACGCGCCGATCCGGCAATTTGGAGCATTGAACGTGAAACTCCATTGGGCAGGATCCCGGAAATCGCGCTCGCGCGCGATTTCCGGGAATGCACAAGGTGGGCCCGGGGATTCGATCGAGGAGGCAGGTCGGAGGTGCGACGCTTGCCACCCCTCTATCGCATCAACTCCTTCATGGCGCCGTCGAGGCCTTCCAGCGTCAGGGGGTACATGCGGCCGCCGACGAGGTCGCGCATGATCTTGATGGAGGGCGTCCAGCCCCAGTGGCTCTCGGGCACCGGGTTCAGCCAGACGCAGTGCTCGTAGACGTCGGTGAGGCGGCTCATCCAGGTGGCGCCGGCCTCCTCGTTCATGTGCTCGACGGAGCCGCCCGGCACCTGGATCTCGTAGGGGCTCATGGAGGCGTCGCCGATGAAGATCACCTTGTAGTCGCTGGGATAGGTGTGCAGCACCTTCCAGGTCGGCGTGCGCTCGGTCCAGCGGCGGCCGTTGTCCTTCCACACGAACTCGTAGAGGCAGTTGTGGAAGTAGAAGTACTCCAGGTGCTTGAACTCGGTGCGGGCGGCCGAGAACAGCTCCTCGGCGGTCTTGATGTGCCAGTCCATGGAGCCGCCGACGTCGAAGAACATCAGCACCTTGACGGTGTTGCGCCGCTCGGGCCGCATGTGGATGTCGAGGTAGCCCTTGTGGGCGGTGCCCTTGATGGTGCCGTCGAGATCAAGCTCGTCGTGGGCGCCCTCGCGGGCGAACTTCCGCAAGCGGCGCAGCGCCACCTTGATGTTGCGGGTGCCGAGCTCGACCTGGTCGTCCAGATCCTTGTACTCGCGCTTGTC
The DNA here is from genome assembly GCA_033764875.1 of Hyphomicrobiaceae bacterium. GTDB lineage: Bacteria > Pseudomonadota > Alphaproteobacteria > Rhizobiales > Hyphomicrobiaceae > AWTP1-13. Next base: position 31,223 of record JANRIO010000088.1, read on the forward strand.
CCAGACCTTGATGGCGCGGTTGTTGCGATTGGTCTTCTGGCCGATGCGCACGCCGGCCGGGTTGTAGCCGTCGGCGCCGTAGGGCGAGGTGCCGCCGGTGCCGATCCACTTGTTGCCGCCCTGGTGCCGGCCCTTCTGCTCCTCGAGGCGCTTCTTGAGCTCCTCCATGATCTTGTCCCAGCCGCCGAGGGCCTCGATCTTGGCCTTCTCCTCCTCCGACAGGTAGCGCTCGCCGAGGCTTCTCAGCCATTCCTCGGGGATCTGCCCCTCGAGGGCCTCGCTCATCAGCTCGAGGCCCTTGAAGACGTGGCCGAACACCTGATCGAACTTGTCGAGGTGGCGCTCGTCCTTCACCAGCGCCGCGCGCGAGAGATAGTAGAAGTGCTCGATGTTGCGGTCGGCGAGATCGGCCTGCAGCGCCTCCATCAGCGTCAGGTACTCCTTGAGCGTCACCGGAACCTTCGCGGCTTTCAGCTCATGGAAGAAGGTCACGAACATGGGGCTATCGCTCTATGCAAGGATGGTCGCGGGGCGCGGCCGTTCGGCCACAGTCCAGGTTGCAGGCGCCTTTCATCATATCCGAAGGCTGACATAAACGCCAAATCGGCTTACGCAATTTGCCTTGAGCAAGCGTGTTGGGCTCGGGCGTTGCCAAGTTGCACTTTCCACAGGATGGCGTGGTCTTGGCGCGGTGCGGTGGCTTCGGACGGAGGATTTTCTCGCCCGGGAGTGCCATAGTCATCAGCGGATAGATTCGGCTGGAGGGGGAACCTACTGACATGACAAGCTTGGCACAGGAGCTCGAGGAGATGCGGGTTCGCATGAACGAGCTCGCTAAGAATGAGCAAGGCCTGATCATGGCCCTCGGCGATGCACTCAGCCGGGCCGATCACAAGCTGCTCGACGACGTCAGAAATCTCTCCGCGGAGCACGAGGCGCGCCGCGGCGCCATCCTGAAAGAGCTGCAGAGCCTCGCCGCACGGCTGGGCGCGCTGCCCAAGCCCGGCGACCTGTTCGCGCCGCTCGGCGCCACGCTGCCGCCGTCCGATCCTTACGGCATGCATGGCCATCCGCAGCAGCGCCAGGACTGGCGCCGGCAGAGCGTCAGTATCCAGGACGAGCTCAACAAGCACCTGAGCCAGCGCGCGTCGGGCCACTAGGCCCCCGCTCTCTCTCCAGCTTTCGGTGGGGCGGCGTGCCAAGCGCGGCCCCGCCGGCTCCGCGTGGCAGGCGGCCGGATCCGATGGCGTGAACGCCGACACGGGCGCCGCCCGGGGCGCATTCCGCTGCTTCAAACTCGGATGCGCTGCATGGGCTTGATGGTGCGGGCATCCCCGCGCGACACGCACTGATGTGACGGCGATCGGCTCCAAGTCCGCGGTTGGCCGCTACCTCGCCGCGGATTTGTCGCCGTCCTTGGATGCGAACAGGGGCTTGAGCGCGTCGGCCAGGATGTCCCTGGCGCGCGGGGCCCGGACGGCCAGGAAGGGCAAGGGGCGAATCAACTCGATCGCCGCCACGCCGATGCGGGCCGTCAGCGCGCCGTTGAAGGCGCCCTCGCCGAGGCGCCGCGAGAGCCGGCGCAGAAGGTCCTGCCCCAGGAACTGGCCCAGGAGATCATCGGTCAGCGCGAGCCCGCCGGTGGCGATCATGTGTCCGACGACGAGGCGCGCCAGCCGCAGCACGCCGATCAGGCCCGGCCTGCCGCCGTAGATGGTCGCGAGCAGGCGCAGCAGGCGCAGATTCTCCACGAGCACGTAGCCGACCGAGATGGCGGCAAGCGGCGACAGCGCCGTCACGGTGGCGACGCGCTTGGCCGACCGCGTCACCACCTGGCGGGCGGTGACGTCGAGCCTGGCCACGATCTCGCGGTCGGCGAGCGCCAGCAGCTCGCCAGGGTCGTGCACGTCGCGCGCGTAGTCGCGAAACCGGCGCAAGGTCCACGCCGTCTCGGGGCGGCCAGCATAGAGCGCGGCGACGCGCAGCGCCGCCTGCTTCTCGCGGGCCCGGTCGCGGCCGTCGATGGCCTCGCTGACGGCGCGGCGAAGCCGGTTTAGGCGGGAGAGGCGGGTGAAGCCGACAATCTCGCGCAGCACGATCATGGCGAAGGCGAAGGCGGCGAGCCCGAGACAGCCGGTCACCAGCCAGCCGAGCCAGTCGTCGCGGGCCAGCGCCAGCGAGACGAGGCGGTAGAACCAGGTCATGGCGCCGAGCACCGCCGCGCCCAGGATGGCGGAAGCGAGAATCGAGCCCCAGCGCAGGCCGCGGTCGGCTAGGTCGGCGAGCGTCGGGCGGGAGACGGCGACGGCAGCGTCGGCGGCCGCCACGTCGGGGGCTGCGGGCGGCGGATCGGCGGGCTCGGGCTCGGCCACGAGCGCGGGATCGTCCGGCGCGAACACGCGCGGGCTCCTCAGCTCTGGCGCGTCGCTCATTGCAGCAGGTCTCCGATCAGGAACTCGATGGCGCGGTCGAGGCGGATGTGGGGAAAGGGCGGCGCCTCGCCGGAAGGCGCATCGAGGCCGAGGCGCGGCGGGCGGAAGCGCGGAAACTCGACGGCGGGCGCGGCGCCGGGGGGACGCGGCCGGCGCAGGATCGCGGCCTCCTCGGGCAGGTCGCCAGGGAAGATGCCGGCCTCCGTGCGCCCGTCGAAGACGCGGCCCGCGACGCGCTCGCCCGCGAGCGGCGTGCCGACGATCACGGGCAGCATCTGGCGGCCGGAGCGGGCCTCGGCCTCGCGCGTTGCCCGCAAGGCGGCCAGCGCCATCACCTTGACGCCGGCGCCCGCCACCTCGGCCCGGGCGATGGCCTGGTCGGCCAGCATGCGCAGCACCGCCTCCAGCCGGTCGTGGCTGGCGTGATGCAGGTGGTCGGCCTTGGTGGCGGCGAACACGATGCGGTCGACGCGGTGAGAGAGGATGGAGGAGAGCCAGGTGTTGGCGCCCGGCCGGAAGGCGCGCAGGACGGCGCCCATGGCACCCTCCAGGTCGTCGAGCGCGCCGGGGCCGGCGTTGGCGGCGCCGAGCGCATCCATCAGCACGATCTGCCGGTCGATGCGGGCGAAGTGATCGCGGAAGAACGGCTTGGCGACGTGGGATTTGTAGCTCTCGAAGCGGCGGGCGAGCATGGCATGCAGCGAGCCGCGCGCGGCGGCCTGGCCCTCGGGCAGGGCCAGCGGGAAGAAGGTGAGGAGGGGCGAGCCCTCGAGCTCGCCAGGCAGCAGGAAGCGGCCGGGCCCCGGGGCTGCAAGCGCCGGGTCGGCGGCGCGGGCGGCACGCAGGTAGCGGGTGAACAGATCGGCACCCTTGAGGGCCGCCTGCTCGCTGGCGGCGGCGCCCGCATCCAGCGTGCGCATGAAGCCCAGCCACTCGGCCGCCGCCGGCGTGCGCCGCGGCGCCTCGGCGTCCTGCAAGGCCGATCGGCACCAGGCCTCGTAGGTGGTGTCGATGAGGCCGAGGTCGGCCAGCCATTCGCCGGGGTAGTCGACGATGTCGACGTGCAGCCGCCCGGAGCCGAACGTGCGCCTCAAGGCGTGGGTGGACCGGTAGCCGATGGTGAGCCGGAGCTGGCTGATGCGGCGCGTGCTCTCGGGCCACCGGGGCGGGTCGGCGGCGAGATCGGCCAAGTGCTCCTCGTAGGCAAAGCGCGGGACCGAATCGTCGGGCTGGGGCTCGAGATAGGTGCGCTCGATGCGCCCCTCGGCCATGGCCTGGAAGTAGGGCAGGCGGCCGCCCGAGAGCAGTGCGCGGACGAAAGCGGTGATGAAGACGGTCTTGCCGGAGCGGGCGAGGCCCGTCACGCCGAGACGCAGCGTGGGCGTCATCAGGTCGGCGAAGCGCTGGCCGGCGCTGCGCAGGGCCGACGTGGCCTGAAGCTGGAAGTCGCTGAGATCCACCCGCGTAACACCTTTCGATGCCCTAGCTAGGGGGTCGAAAGGATCACGGCAAGGGCTTCCACACGGCGGGGCGACCTACTGCCGGTTGGCGCGCAACGGGTTGCGCGCAGCGGCCGCGCCACGTGCGCGCGGGAACCTGGAGCGAAACGTGCGCCCTTCGGCCTGACGTTTCGCTCTCCAGGATCAGAGCGGCTCGCCGCCGAACGAGGTGGAGAAGCAACCGGTGCGGCCTACGCCCATGTCGGTGCAGACCTTCTCCGCATCCGCCTTGGACGGGAACGGACCCACCACCAGCCGGTACTTGCCGCCCTCGGCCTTCGGCGCCATCACGCGCGGCTCGAGGCCCGCGAGCGCCTCGTGCTTGTTCTGCAGATGCTTCCAGGTGCCCTTGAGGGCGTCGAGCGAGGATCCGGCCGCCACCTGCACGGCGAAGGTGGAGCCCTTGCTCTTGGTCGGCGTCACCACGGGCGCGCCGAAGGTGACGACGGGCTGCACGGGCGGAACGGACGGGCCGACCGCGGCGGGCGCCTCGGGGTCACGCGCGCCGGGCAAACTGCCGGTCTCGACGCGCGGCTGCGAGAACGGATCGTCCGGGCCGTCCTTCTCTTCCGTCTCGAGCCGCGACAGGCGGGACGTGGTGTGCGATTCGGCTGCAGCCTTGTCCTTGCTCTTGGCCTTGTCGGCGGCCTTGCCCTTGCCGGAGGGGGGCGGCGGGGTCGCGGCTGCGACGGGCGGGGCCGGCAGCGCCGGCGGCGACAGCGCCGTCACCTTGTCCTCCAGGACCGCCAGCCGGGTCTGCGTGTGCCGGTCGGCCGTCTCGCGCTGCTCGAGGCCCTCGCGCACCTGGGCGAGGTCGCGCTGCACATCGCCGACGGTGCGGCGGACGACGCCCAGCTCCGTCAGTGCCCGGGAGGCGAGCCTGATCGGCTGCTCGGCCTCGCTCTGAGCTTCCTTGGAGCCGGCCTTGCCGGCGTCCGGTGAGATCGCAAGCGACACGAGATAGACCAGTGACGCGGCCGCCGCCACCGCCCAGACGAACATGTAAAACCTGAGAAATCCTCCCGAACCGGAAGGCTGCTTGCCGCGTGCTGCCATGACTGGGGGCGCCCCTCTCGCTTAAGCCACGAAACGAGACCGGCCGCGCTACGCCCAACAATGCGCTCCGAATCGCCCATAAGGCTCACAGACGGAGACGGGTCCGGTCAACGCGCCGCGGCGCCTTCGGAGGGCCTGAATTGTGGACATGTCGCAGCGGCGCCATAGGCTGTTGCCGCCTGGACGCGGTGCTGCCACTCGCTCTATGTGGAGAGCGCTAACTCGTTGCATGACAGCCGGATACGGAATCACTCACCCCTCGGGAATGTAAAGCAGGTGCACCCGCGATGACCAAAGCGCCACTGCTGATCGTGATCCTGGCCGCGGGCCGCGGCGTGCGCATGCGCTCGCAGAGCCCGAAGGTGATGCATGCGGTCGGCGGCAGGCCGATGCTGGCCCACGTGATCGCAACCGCGCGGGCGGCCGGGGCAGCCAGGATCGCGCTGGTGGTGGCGCCGGGGCAGGAGGCGGTGCGCAGGCTTGCCGAGGCCGAGATGCCGGGCATCGAGGTGTTCGAGCAGGCGACGCAGAGCGGCACGGCGCACGCCGTGCTCGCGGCCGCCGAGGCCATCGCCACGCACAGGGGCGACGTCGCGGTGCTGTTTGCCGATACGCCCTTGATGCGCGCGGAGACGGTGCAGTCGCTGCTGGACCTGCTCGAGGCCGGCGCCGGCGTCGGGGTGCTCGGCTTCCGGCCGGCCGATCCCGGCGGCTATGGCCGCGTGCTGGCGGACGCCGCCGGCAACGTCGCGGCGATCCGGGAGGAGAAGGACGCGAGCGCCGAGGAGCGCGCCATCGGGCTGTGCAACGCGGGCGCCATGGCGTTCCGCGTGGAGGATCTGGTCGGCCTGCTGCGGCAGATCGGAAACGGCAACTGCGCGGGCGAATACTACCTCACCGACGCGGTGGCGCTGGCGCGGGCGCGCGGGCTCGGCGTGCGCGTCGCGATCGGCTCGGTGCAGGATGCCATGGGCGTGAACTCGCGCACGCAGCTCGCCGAGGTCGAGGCCGCCTTCCAGCAGCGCAGGCGGGCGAAGGCCATGGAGGAGGGGGCGACGCTGATCGCGCCGGAGACGGTGTGGTTCAGCTACGACACGGTGATCGGCCAGGACGTGACGATCGAGCCCAACGTGTTCTTCGGTCCCGGCGTCACGGTCGAGGACGGCGCCACCATCCTCGCCAACTGCCACTTCGTCGGCGCCCGCATCGGCAAGGGCGCACGCGTCGGCCCGTTCGCGCGCATGCGGCCCGGCGCCGACCTCGGCGAGGACGTGCACATCGGCAACTTCGTGGAGGTGAAGGCGGCGACGCTCGCCAAGGGCGCCAAGGCCAATCATCTGGCCTACATCGGCGACGGCTCCGTGGGCGAGAGGGCCAACATCGGCGCCGGCACCATCTTCTGCAACTACGACGGCTTCGACAAGCGCCAGACGCACGTCGGCAAGGGCGCCTTCATCGGCTCCAACTCGTCGCTGGTGGCGCCCGTCAGGATCGGCGATGGAGCCTTCGTCGCCGCGGGCAGCGTGGTGGGCCAGGACGTGGAGGCGGATGCACTGGCCGTCGCCCGGGCCCCGCTCGAGATGCGTCCGCAGTGGGCCGCCAAGTTCCGGCACATGAAATTGCGCCGGAAGGGTAAAGGTTAACCGCAAAGGCTCGAAACAGAACTTGAGTTGCTGCGCAGCAGCGAACGGGCTTAGCTCGCGGCATAAGCTCACATTGAGCCCCGCGAATTGACCCACGCCGCCGGCGCCGTCGCTCGGCGGCATCCGGGCGACACACGAAAGGCAAGCGCACATGTGCGGCATCGTCGGCATCCTGGGGACCAAGCCCGTCGCCAACGACCTGGTCGACGCGCTGCGGCGGCTGGAGTACCGGGGCTACGACTCGGCCGGCGTCGCCACCATCGAGGACGGCCACCTCGACCGCCGGCGGGCCGAGGGCAAGCTGCGCAACCTCGAGCAACGCCTCGCCAAGGAGCCGCTCAAGGGCCACACCGGCATCGGCCACACGCGCTGGGCCACGCACGGCCGGCCGACCGAGAACAACGCCCACCCGCACATGTCGAAGGGCGTCGCGATCGTGCACAACGGCATCATCGAGAACTTCGCCGATCTGAGGCGGGCGCTGCAGAAGCGCGGGCACCGCTTCGACACCGACACCGACAGCGAGGTGGTGGCCCACCTCATCTCGGACGCCATGCTCGACGGTCTCGACCCGGTCGAGGCGACGAAGACGGCGCTGGGCCAGCTCAAGGGCGCGTTCGCGCTCGCCATCATCTTCGCCGGCCAGGACGACCTGATGATCGCCGCGCGGCAGGGCAGCCCGCTCGCCGTCGGTCATGGCAAGGGCGAGATGTATCTGGGCTCGGACGCCATCGCGCTGGCGCCCTTCACCAGCGACATCACCTATCTGGAGGAAGGCGACTGGGCGGTGCTGAGCCGCTCAGGCGCCACCATCTACGATCAGGCCGGCCACGCCGTCAGCCGTCCGCGCATCCGCTCCAGCGCCGGCGCGATGCTGATCGACAAGGGCAACCACAAGCACTACATGGCCAAGGAGATCTACGAGCAGCCGGAGGTGATCAGCCGGACGCTCGCCAACTCCATCGATTTCGTCGAGGGGCGCGTGGTGCTGCCGGATCTCGGCGTCAACCCGGCGCACGTCACGCAGATCTCCATCTCGGCGTGCGGCACGGCCTACTATGCCGGGCTCGTCGGGCGCTACTGGATCGAGCGCTACGCGCGCATCCCGGTCGAGATCGACATAGCCTCGGAGTTCCGCTACCGCGAGCCGCCGCTGCAGAAGGGCGGGCTTGCCCTGTTCGTGTCGCAGTCGGGGGAGACGGCCGACACGCTCGCCACGCTGCGCTACTGCAAGAGCCAGGGACAGCGCATCGCCTCCATCGTCAACGTGAGGACGTCGACCATCGCGCGCGAATCCGACGTGGTGCTGCCGACGCTGGCGGGACCCGAGATCGGCGTCGCCTCGACCAAGGCCTTCACCTGCCAGCTGTCGACGCTCGCCTGCCTCGCCATCGGCCTGGCGCGGGCCCGCGGCAGCATCTCGCCGGCGGAGGAGAAGGAGCTGGTGCAGGCGCTGGCCGAGATCCCGCGCCACATCTCGAGCCTGCTCACCAACGAGGCGCAGTACGAGGCGCTGGCGCACGAGCTGTCGAAGGCCAAGGACGTCCTGTATCTGGGCCGCGGCGTGAGCTACCCGATCGCGCTCGAGGGCGCCTTGAAGCTCAAGGAGATCTCCTACATCCACGCCGAGGGCTATGCGGCGGGCGAGCTCAAGCACGGGCCCATCGCGCTGATCGACGAGAACGTGCCGGTGATCGTGGTGGCGCCCAATGACCACCTGTTCGAGAAGACCGTCTCCAACATGCAGGAGGTGGCGGCGCGCGGGGGGCGCATCATCCTCGTCTCGGATACCAGCGCGGAGGCGGCAGGCTGCGAGCTGATGGCCCATATCGCCATGCCCAAGGGGCACGCGTTCACCAACCCGCTGCTCTATGCCGTGCCCGTGCAGCTTCTCGCCTATCATACGGCGACGTTCATGGGGACGGACGTGGACCAGCCGCGCAACCTCGCGAAATCGGTCACGGTGGAATAAGGCGGGGACGAATCAATCTTGCCAAAGAAACTTCGTTTGCGCGCCTGGGCTCTCCAGCATAATTTCGCCACGGGGAGGGTTTTGCGTAGCAAGACCTGATGGGGAAACGTCGCATGGCGCGCAACTGGCCGAGGCTGGTTCTGGCGGTCGCGACCGCGTCTGCGGTCCTGGCGACGCCCGTTGCCATGCCCGACGTGGCGCGGGCCGCGCCGAAGAAAAAAGCCGCCGCCAAGGCCGAGCCCGATCAGGACGGCGGTGCACAGCCCGCCGAGGGCAAGAGGAAGCAAGACCCGATCGAGGCGCAGAAGACGATCGAGGCCTCGCTGAAATTGATCGAGGCCGGCAAGTCGGACACCGCCGTGCAATCGCTCAGCGCCACGATCGCGGCGGGCAACCTGCCGCCCGGCCTGATGGCGCGCGCCCTGTACTACCGCGGCATGGGCCAGCGGCAGCTGCAGAAGCCGGCCCAGGCCATCGCCGATCTGACGCAGGCCCTATGGATCAAGGGCGGCCTGGGGGAGAGCGACCGGGCCCAGGCCCTCAAGCAACGGTCCGGAGCGTATGCCGACGCCGGGCTTGCCGATCAGCCGCTGCCGGTTGCCTCCGCCCAGCCCAAGGCCTCCACCAGCACCGCCAGCACGTCCTCGGGGAGCGGGTGGAACCTGTTCGGCGGCTTCGGCAACGGTTTCACGCTGTTCAATTCCGGCGGCCAGGGGACACCTCCCGCCTCCGCGCCGCCGCCGCCGGTGGCCGTCGCGTCCGCTCCCCCGCCGCCGCAGCCCGGCGCAGCGCCAGGGAGCCCCAGCGTCTCGAGCTGGTCGAGCACGACCGAGGTGCGCGCAACGCCGGCGGCCATGACGGCGGCCGCGCCGACCGAGACCGCCTCGGCGGCGCCGGCGGCCCGCGCCGAAGGCAAGTTCAAAGTGCAGGTCGGGCTCGTGCGCACCGACAGTGAGGCACAGGCCATCGGCGCCCGCGTCCGCGGCGACCTCTCGGCCGTGTTCGAGGCACGGGAGCCGATCGTCGACCAGACCGTGGTCGGCAACTTCGGCTCCATGTATCGCGTGCGGGTCGGGCCCTACGCCAGCGCGGGCGCCGGACAGGCGGTTTGCACCCGCCTGAGGGGCTCGGGGCTCGACTGTCTCGTCGTGAGCCAGTAGCTGCGGCGTTGACGCCGCCAGGGGAATTTTCTCTAACCCTCTGGAATGTTTGCGGTAAATCCGCTCTCTTGGGGTGCGCTCACGGCTCGCCCTTCGACGGGCTTCATGGCGGCCGGCGTTTTGACGTAAGATACTGAAACTTCTTACAGTCGCGCCCGGACAGGGCAGCGGGGCAACGGGTCGACGGCATGCAGAACGCGGGCGGCAACACGCAGCCGGGCGCCGATACGGGGGCGCCCAGTCCCGATGTGGGCGGCACCGACTTGAAGGCGGAGATCGCCAAGCTCGCCCTCGAGACCCACGCCGAGCCGCAGCACACGGGCGCGCGGCTGCGCAACTACTTCCTGACCGGGCTCGTGGTCGTCGGTCCCGTCGCCATCACGCTGTACATGGCGTGGTACTTCATCAACATCGTCGATGCGTGGGTGAAGCCCTACATCCCGCGGCTCTACAATCCGGAAACCTACCTGCCGTTCGCCATTCCCGGCGTCGGCCTGCTGTTCTCCCTGGTGGTGGTGACGATCATCGGCGCGCTGGCCGCCAACCTGCTCGGCCGGACGCTGATCAGCGCCGGCGAACTGATGCTCGGGCGCATGCCGATCGTGCGCAATGTCTACCAGGGCCTGAAGCAGATCTTCGAGAGCGTGATCGCGTCCTCGGCCTCGCCCGCCTCGAGCTTCCAGAAGGTGGCGCTGCTGGAGTTCCCGTCCAAGGGCATCTGGTCGATCGTGTTCGTGACAGGCGAGGCGACGCAGGAGATCGCGGCGGAGATCCCTGGGGAGGACCTGATCAGCGTGTTCATGCCGACGGGCATGCTGCCGCCCTCGGGGTTCGTCTGCTTCGTGCCGCGCAAATCGGTGATCCCGGTGAAGATGAGCTTCGAGGACGCGGCCAAGATCATCATCTCGGCCGGCATGGTGAATCCGGAGACGCAGGAGCGTCTGAAAGAGCTTGCCGGCAAGGGGGCGCGGACCAAGCGGGTGGGCGTGCCGGCGGTGCAGGGAGATGCGGCGGCCTCGGCCTGAGGCGACGCCGCAAGCTTGCGTTAAGCCTTGCGGCCTAGGCTGCAGCCCATGGCAAGGTCGAGCAGGACATGGCTGAGCGTGAGCGCGTGCGCCGCCGCAGCGGTCGCGATCGGGCTCGGCCTGTCGCTGCCTGCGACGGCCCAGGGCTTCAAGCCCGATGCCAACATCGCCAAGGGCAGCGCCTGGCTGAAGATCTGCACCAGCCAGCGGCGCTCGGACGAGGCGCTGTGCAACGGCTTCATCATGGGGCTGGAGGAGACGCAGTTTCTGTCGGAGTACAGGCCGCTGTACTGCCCGCCCAAGAGCTTCACGGTCGAGGACCAGAAGGAGGTCATCGTGAAGTTCCTCAAGGAGAACCCGGGGCGGCACAGCGAGTCGTTCGCGCGGCTGGCTGCCGACGCCATGCGCAAGTCCTTCCCCTGCCGGCCATAGTGCCGTTGCCTTGCAACGGGCGCGGGCCTTGCACCCGGCCGGCGTTCGCACTATGTTAGAACAAAATGCGAACACGCCGGCATCCCATCGAAAAGCGTTGATAAGCAACTCAAGGGTCGCGGCGGGGCTGCGCAGCCGTTAACGTCTCGAGCGAAGAGTCGCGGCGGGCGTCGCAGGACCCGCCATTGCCGGACCCGGTGAAGCGCCCGGGCGCCCGCGACGGCATCGCGGCCCCTCCGCCGGACAGACCGCGCGAGACGCCGCAGGCGCGACGCGCACGACGAGACACACACGACGAGACACACACGACGAGAGACAAGGAGTTTCACATGGCCGGTTCCGTCAACAAGGTGATCCTGGTCGGCAACCTCGGCAGGGACCCGGAGATCCGCCGCACGCAGGACGGCCGCCCGATCGCCAACCTGCGCATCGCCACCAGCGAGACGTGGCGCGACAAGACCTCCGGCGAGCGCCGCGAGAAGACCGAGTGGCATACCGTCGTGATCTTCAGCGAGCCGCTGTGCCGGGTGGTGGAGCAGTACCTGAAGAAGGGCTCGAAGGTGTACATCGAGGGCGCCCTGCAGACGCGCAAATGGCAGGACAAGGACGGCCAGGAGCGCTACTCGACGGAGGTGGTGCTGCAGGGCTTCAACGGCGTCCTGACCATGCTCGACGGCCGTGCGGGCGGCTCCGGCGCCGGCATGGGCGAGGAGTCCGCGGACAGCTACGGCGGCTCCAGCGACATGGGCGGCGGCGGACGCAAGGCGCCGGCCAAGAGCGGCGGCGGCGGCAAGGGCTTCGACAAGGCCCTCGACGACGAGATCCCGTTCTGACGTGCCGCGGTAAGGGATCGGGCGGGCGGCCGCGCATGCTTCGGCGCGCAGCGCCCTGCCCTTAGCCCGCCAGCGGTTGTCGGCCCTCAGCGCTCGGCGAAGGCCTTCTCGATGACGTAGCTGGCGGGCTCGCCGCTCGAACCTTCCTTGAAGCCGCGGGCGAGCAGCATGGCCTTGAGATCGGCGAGCATGCCGGGGTTGCCGCAGATCATCACGCGGTCCTGCGCGGGGTCGAGCGGCGGGGCAGCCAGATCGGCAAACAGCTTGCCGCTGGCGAGGATGTCGGTGACGCGGCCCCGGTGATAGTAGGCCTCGCGGGTCACGGTCGTGTAGTAGACCAGCTGCTTCTCCGCCACCTCGCCCAGGAACTCGCTCTCGCGCACGCCGATCACCGTCTCGGTGGCGAAGGCGAGCTCGGCCGCCTCGCGGCAGCCGTAGACGAGCACGATCTCCTCGAACCGCTCATAGGTGTCGGGGTTGCGCAGGATGCTGCCGAAGGGCGCAAAGCCTGTGCCCGTGGCCAGGAGGTAAAGCCGGCGGCCGGGCTCGAGGCTCTCGATCAGCAGGGTGCCCGTGGGCTTGCGGCCGACGAGCACCGTGTCGCCCGGTGCGATGTGCTGGAGGCGCGAGGTCAGCGGGCCGTTCGGTACCTTGATGCTGAAGAACTCCAGATGCTCGTCGTAGGGGGCGCTGACGATGGAGTAGGCGCGCACCAGAGGCTTGCCATCGACCAGGAGGCCGATCATCACGAACTGGCCGGCCTCGAAGCGGAACGCGGGATCCCGCGTGACGCGGAAGCTGAACAGCTTGCCGGTCCAATGCCTGACGTCGAGCACGCGGGCCTGCGTGTAGCCCTTGACCTCGCCGGCCTTGCGCGCCGGAGGCTGGGTGCGGGCGGGCTCATCCAGGATGGCCTCGTGTGCCAGGCTGGCCTCGTGCATGGGGTGTCCTCTGCAAATCGCCGTGGTTCGGGATGCGTGTGCCGGGTTGCGCCGCCTGCGGCGTTGACCGCCGTCAAGGCGGGCGCCAGGGTGCCTATTTCGCCGCAGGGGGCAGTGCGGCAGGCGCCGCGGGGGAGGCTTGCGGCCTTTCCGGGTCAGGGCTTGCGGCCGCGAAAGGCGAGCATGATGGCCGCACCCGCGTAGAGGGCGGCAAAGGTCAGAACCATGCCAATGGTCAGCACGGCGACGGCAAGGAAGGTGTTGCTGTCGCCGGCAGCAAGCGTGCGCAGGCCGCCGATGTCGGCGGCGAGGAACAGCAAGGTAAACGCGATGCCGATGGCGGCGCCCGTCAGGTAGTTCGAGATCATGAAACGGACGCCGTCGAAGCTCGGGTCCTCGGGATCGTCGGGCGGTGCGCGCCGCAAGGCCAAATTCCTCTGGTGGCAGACCACGTCAGCCGAGCTGCAGCATCGGTGCCGGGACGGCGCCGGGCGAGGGTGCAGATGGCCGCGCGGCGGTTGCGCACGCGGCGGCTTGCGCGGGGTTCCCGAGGCGCGCAGCGCGTCCATCAGGGACGGTTCCCGGGCTCGCCTGCGGCCCCCGCGATTGCTGCGCTGCGTTAAATTGGTGTAGATGAATGGATCAGGCCGGCCAAGAGGCGGACGCCGCTTGGATTTTATCGATTGGAGCCACCCGCGGTGGAAACGATGACCAGGGCGCGCGTGTCGCCCGACCTCAAAAGCCTCATGCCGAGGGCGCGCAAAGCCAGCGCCTTCCTGAAGGCGCTGGCGCACGAGAACCGGCTGATCATCCTGTGCCTGCTGTGCGAGCGAGAGCGGTCGGTGACCGAGCTTGAGGAGCTGCTTGCGGCGAACCAGGCCGCGGTCTCGCAGCAGCTGGCACGACTGCGCCACGAAGGCCTCGTCGAAACGCGCCGCGAGGGACGCACCATCTACTACAGCCTCGCCGACGACGCGACGAAGCGATTCATCAAGGCCATCTACGACAAGTTCTGCGGGCCACGCGCCAAGGCGTAAGGCAGGGCTGCAGCCCATAGGGCTGCCGCCCCTCAGCGGAAGAAGACGTCGGCGCGCATGCCGGGCATCAACGTCACGCTGCCGTCGAGGTCGACGACGACCTCGAGCACCTCGACGTCGCTCGGCCGCCGGGGACCGCGCGCGGGCATGCGCGGCACCGACAGGAACGGCGCGATCTCGACCACCTTGCCCTCGAACTCCTGGCCGGGGAAGGTGCTGCTCTTCACGAACACGCTCTGGTTCAGGCGCACCTTGCCGATCTCGGTATCGTCGACCTCGGCGCGCACGCGCAGGCGCGAGACGTCGCCCATCACGAACACCACCTGCTCGGGCGAGGGCGCGAGCGTCTCGCCGACCTTGGCGTTGATCTGCAGTACCGTGCCAGGGGCCGGTGCCCTCAGACGCGTCCTGTCCCAGGCCTGGTCAGCCAGCATCACCTCGGCACGGGCGGCGGCAAGGCCGGCCTCGAGGCGGTTGGGGGCCGTGAGGCCGGCGCGCGAGCCCAGGCTCGACAGCGACGAGCTCTCCTGCCGCAACCGCTCCTGGGCATCGGTGAGGCGCTTGCGCGCCGAGGTGATGGCCTGCGCATTGGCGCGCCCCTCGGCCAGCATCAGGTCGTCGAGCTCCATGCGGGCGGCGGTCACGGCGCGCTCGGCATTGTAGACCGCGTCCTCGGCACGGTTGATATTCTCGCGCCCCTGGGTCGCAGGCGCCGCGTCGCGATCGCGCTTGGTGGCGGCTGCCTGCGCCTCGGCGGCGAGCAGCCGGGCGCGGGCCTCCTTGTCGTCCTGCACGAGGAGAAGCTGGCCCTCGCTGACCTTGTCGTTGAGGCGGACGGGAAGATGCTTCACGCGCCCGATGCTGCCGGCGGAGATGCGCACCAGGCCCGAGCGCGGCTCGACCCGGCCCGGTGCCGAGGCGACCCAGGGGGTGCGCGTCTCGTTGCCGGCGGGGGTGCTGCTCGAGCTGTAGTTGTTGGCCGACGAGGACGCGACGCGCGTGCCCTTGCCCTGGCCGGGGCCCAGCATCATCCACACCGCGAAGCCCGCGAGCCCCATGGAGGCGACGCCGAGAAGGAGCGCGATGGTCTTGGTCAGGGAGCTGCTTGCAGGGGGAGACGCCATTTCCGTTGTCCTTTTGCTTCGGCCTGAAGGCCCCCCGCACGCGCGCCGCAGAAGCACGGCGGGCTGACGCTGAGAGGCGGGTCGACTGATCACACGGGGGCGCAATCTAGCCAGGGGGCGGCGCAAGGTCTGTTCCGGCAGAAACACTACCCCCGCGCTCAGCACCACACTGTGGCTGTAAGAGCAGAAAATCCGCACAAAGGCAATTTCGCGGGCTTGTTTCAACGGGAACAGCGGCCTGCCGCCGGCTGCTGCATTGTCGCCTCATGGAAACGGGGCTCCCGCCGGGGATGCCCCAAGGCAACAGGAGAGAGCGATGTACGGCAAGATCACCAAGTTCCGCCCCGATCTCGGCTGCGGCGTCATCTCGGCCGAGAACGGCCGCAAGTACCGCTTCACCCGCGGCCAGATGCTGAACGCCACCGACCCGCTGATCGGCGAGGGCGTCGACTTCGAGATCGTCGCGAGCCGCCCCGCGCAGATCATCATGATGGCCGGCAGCCCCTGGACCGCCTTCGGCGCCGCCCGCTGAGACCCACTTCCAGCCTTCCAGCCACCACCTCCAACCAGGACCTCCGCCCATGTGCCCGACCACCGACCTCAGCGATGTCGCCCCCGTCGAGCCCGTCGCCATGACGCACCCCATGACCTACTGGCTCGAGAGCGGGCGCGGGCTCGTGCTCATCGAGGGCGCCAGCAACGAGGAGCTGCGCGCGATGGACGCGGCGGTCTGGAGCCTGCTCGCAGATGCGCCGGGCCAGCGGGTGGCGACGCTGCTGCGCTTTCGCTCTCTGATCGAGGTGTTCCGCGCCCAGCGCCTGAAGTCGCTGCTGCTGCAGAAGGGCTTCGCGGTGATCGCGCCCGCGCTCGGCGTGGCGGCAACGCAACGCCTCAACGCCACGCGCGGCTTCAACCCGCTGAAGTTCGAGCGGGCGCTGCGCGAGGCGATGGCGGCAATCGAGGCGGAGCACCGCGCCGCGGCCGAGGCGACCTTCCGGGCCGCAGCCTGATCGCGCCGGCCGCCCCCGGTGGGCGGGCTCACTCTCCCTTGATGCCGGCCTCGGCGATCAGCTTGCGCCACTTCGCGTTCTCGGCGGCGATGAAATCGCGGAACTCCTCCGCCGACGTCGGCGCCGGCTCGGCGCCCAACGCGCTGATCTTGTCGGCGACGGCTGCGTCGCGCAGCGCCTTGACGAATGCGGCGTTGAGGCGCGCCACCACGGCCGGCGGGGTGCCGGCGGGCGCGACGAGACCGAACCAGCCGACCGACTCGTAGCCCTTGAGCCCGCGCTCGGCCAGCGTCGGCACGTCGGGCAGCGTTGCCAGACGCTTCGTCGCGGTCACGCCCAGCGGCTTGATGCGCTTGGCGCGGATGAGCTCGAGCGACGCCGGCAGGTCGAGAACGGCGAGCGCAATGTGGCCGGCAAGCACGTCGTTGGCGACCGGGCCCGAGCCGCGATAGGCGACAAGCGGGATCTTCGCGTTCGCAACCTGCGTGAAAAGCGCCGCCGACAGATGCATCGCCGTGCCGTTGCCGCCGTGGCCGATGGTCAGCTTGTCGGGGCTGGACCTCGCCATCGTCACGACGTCGTCGATGCTCGACAGCGGGGCTTTCTCGGTGGCGACGAGGACGAAGGGGATGACGGAAAGAAGCGTGACGGGGGCCAGGTCCTTCTGCGGATCGAAGCCCATCGTGCGTCCGAGATGCTGGTTGACGGCGAGAACGCCCGCGGCGGCGATGCCGAGCGTGTAGCCATCAGGGGCGGCCTTGGCCACCGCAGCGATGCCGATGTTGCCGCCGGCGCCCGGCCTGTTCTCGACGACGACGGGTTGGCCGAGGTCGGCGGCGAGCTTGGCCTCCAAGGCGCGCGCCACCAGATCAGCGCTGCCGCCGGGCGGGAAGGTCACGATGAGGGTGATGGGGCGCGCGGGATAGGTCTGGGCGGCTGCGGGGGCTGCCCCAAGCAGCACGACGGCGATCAGGGCCAGCACTTGCACGGCGATGCGCATCATCTATGGTCTCCTCCCAAAAACATTGTCTGACTTTTGTCGGCAAGTAGGACACAGGCGGGAGAGGATGGCAACGCGCAGCAAGGCACTCAGTACACGCATTCTCGTCGTCGGCGGCGGGCCTGTCGGCCTGACCCTGGCCATGGACCTGGCGAGCCGGGGTGTCGAGGTGGTGGTGGCCGAGCAGCGCGCGGCCGGCGAGCCGCCGAGCGTCAAGTGCAACCACGTAGCGGCGCGCTCGATGGAGCTGTTCCGGAGGCTGGGGCTTGCGGCACGGCTACGCGACACGGGGCTGCCGGCCGACTTTCCCAACGACTGCGCCTGGCGCATCACGAGCACGGGCCGGGAGCTGTCGCGCATCCCAATCCCGTCGCGCCGCGACCGCTACACGGCAACAGACGGACCCGACACCTGGTGGCCGACGCCGGAGCCGCCGCACCGCATCAACCAGATCTACATGGAACCGGTGCTGTTCGCGCACGCGCGGGCCATGCCGCAAATCACCCTGCTCAACCGCGTGCAGGTGGAAAGCGTGGCGCAGGATGCGGCAGGCGTCACGGCCACCGCGCGCGATCTCGACAGCGGCGAGACGCTCAGCATCGCGGCCGACTACGCGGTGGGCTGCGACGGCGCGCGCTCGCTGGTGCGGCATGCCATCGGGGCGAGCCTCGCCGGGACGCCGGTGATCCAGCGGGTGCAGTCGACCTATATCCGCGCGCCGGGCCTTCTCGCGCGGATGGGCGAGCCGGCCTGGATGACGCTGTCGCTCAATCCGCGGCGCTGCGGCACGGTGGTGGCCATCGACGGGCGGGAGACGTGGCTCATCCACAATCACCTCAACCGCGAGGAGGAGACGTTCGACAACGTCGACCGCGACGCCTCGATCCGCAACATCCTGGGCGTGGGGCCGGAGCTCGACTACGAGATCCTCAGCAAGGAGGACTGGGTCGGCCGGCGCCTCGTCGCCGACCGCTTCCGGAACGAGCGCATGTTCATCTGCGGGGACGCCGCCCACCTGTGGATGCCCTACGCCGGCTACGGCATGAACGCCGGCATCGCGGATGCCGCCAACCTGGCGTGGCTGCTTTCCGGCGTCGTGCAGGGCTGGGCGGCGCCTGCCATTCTCGACGCCTACGCAGCCGAGCGGCAGCCGATCACGGAGCAGGTGTCGCGGTTTGCCATGGACATGGCGCTGAAGGTGCTGGCGCAGCGGCGCGGCGTGCCGGAGGACATCGAGCGGCCGGGGCCGGAGGGCGAGGCGGTGCGCGAGCGCGTCGGCCGGGAGGCCTACGATCTCAACGTGCAGCAGTACTGCTGCGGCGGGCTGAACTTCGGCTACTTCTACGACCGCTCGCCGATCATCGCCTACGACGGGGCCGCGGCGCCCGCCTACACCATGGCCGAGTTCACGCCGTCGACGGTGCCGGGCTGCCGCGTGCCGCACGTGTGGCAGGGGCAGGGACGCTCGCTCTACGACGGGCTGGGGCCGGGCTATACGCTGCTGCGCCTCGATCGCACCGCCGACGTGACGCCACTGAAGGCAGCGGCGGAGACGGTCGGCATGCCGCTCGCGATCGTCGACGTGACGGGCGAGGCGGCGGGCAAGGCCTACGACCGCAAGCTCGTCATCGTGCGCACCGACCAGCACGTCGCCTGGCGCGGCGATCGCGTGCCCGACGATGCGGCGGGACTGGTCGACCTGCTGCGTGGCGCCAAAATGAGCGCGCAGGCGGCGGGCTAGCCTGCGACTTGGCGCGGTCCGCATTGCGCGCTCGCCTCTCTCGGGTCTGCCTTCCCGGACGTCGTGCGCCGGCACGCCGCGCCGGGATCTTCACGCCTCGCGATTCTTCGCAACCGGTAAAGATCCCGGCTCTCGCTGCCGCTCGGCCGGGAGCGCATGCGGAGGGGGTGGTGCTTGGAATTGGGGAGCGCCCGGATGGGGGACGCATCCTCGGGGCCGTGGCAGACGCCCGGTTCGGGAGGCCTCCTCGGGCCCACGGCCGATACGAGGGCACGCCCCCTCTCCACATGCCTTCCCGGACGTCGTGCGCAAGCACGGCGATCCGGGATCTTCACCCGCCGCGCTCTTTCGCAACCGGTCAAGATCCCGGCTCTCGCCGCCGCTCGGCCGGGAGCGCATGCGGAGAGGGAGGAGCCTGGAATTGGGAAGGCCCCCGACGGGGATGCATCCTCGGGGCCGTGGCAGATGCCCGGTTCGGGAGGCCTCCTCGGGCCCACGGCCGATACGAGGGCACGCCCCTCTCCACATGCCTTCCCGGACGTCGTGCGCAAGCACGGCGATCCGGGATCCTTATACGCCGCGCACTATTGCAAGCGGGAAAGATCCCGGCTCTCGCTGCCGCTCGGCCGGGAGCGCATGCGGAGAGGGAGGTGGCCTGCCGTCGGCAAGATGTCTGCTGTCAGGCGCACCTTCGCTCCATTACTGACGGCCGCCGTGAGGGCACGCCCTCTCCACATGCCTTCCCGGACGTCGTGCGCAAGCACGGCGATCCGGGATCCTTACACGCCGCGTTCTTTCGCAACCGGGAAGGCATGCGGAGGGGGCAGGCCTTGCTTCGGGCGGGTCAGTGCCTACGGGCTGCTCTGTTTGCCTTCCCGGACGGCGTGCGCCGGCACGACGCGCCGGGATCATTCAGCTTTCGGATCAATCGCAACCGGGCAGGGCCGGCTCGGCGCTGCGCGCCGCCCCGGAGAGCGGAGCTTGCGAGCGCGGCTGTGCAGCCCGAGGCGCGCCGTTTCCGTCAATGCCTCAGATGATCGACGTGGCGGCCTGGCGCTCCTCCGGCAAGGCGTCCGCGGGGCTTGCCAGCACCTGGCGCCTGAGGCGGGCGGCGCGCTTCTTGAACCAGATGTAGATCCCGGTCGCCGACAGCATCGCCACCACGAGCCCCATGAACGTCATGAAGACGCGACCCGGGATGCCGGCGATGCGGCCCGAGTGGATCGGGAACTGCAGCTGCATGAACACGTCGCCGGTCGTGCCCTGCCACGGCACGCGCCCGCCGGCGATGGCGCCCGTCGCCGCGTCGAGGACGATGGTCTTGACGCCCATGCCGGCCGAGCCGTGGTCGTCGCCCTGGTGAAAGAAGCCGATGGCGTAGAGGCCGAACAGGCGGCCGTAGAAGGCCGAGCCCAGCGGCTCGGGCCAGCCGCGCCGCCGCGCCTCGGCGCCGGCCGTGTCGATGGCCTGGGCGAAGGTGAGTGCCGGCGCGACGGGCCGGCCGGTGAAGGCGGTCGCCCGCTCGCTGAAGGGATCGGGCGTCAACGTCGAGAGCCGGCCGACGAGGGGGCGCACGAGCTCGGAGGCGAGGTTCATCGAGATGGAGGTGAAGGCGAGGAGGAACAGCATCAGCCACAGCCACAGGCCGAAGGCGCGATGCAGGTCGAGGTTGAGACGGTAGGTGCTGGCGCCGCGCTTGATCTGCCAGGCGGGCTTCCAGCGCTGCCACCAGCCGCGGCGGCCGCGCGCAGTGGCGGCCGTGTCGGGGCGCGGGCCCTCGCCCTGCCCCTTGGTGCGCGGCAGCGTCAGGGCGAAGCCCACGAAGCAGTCGAACATCCAGACGATGGCGACGACCCCCATGAACCAGATGCCCAGCCGATCGAGTCCCCAGAGGTCGGGGATGTGCATGGAGTAGTGCAGCTTGTAGAGGAAGGGCAGCAGGTTCTCACGCTCGAGGGAGACGGCGCCCCAGTACCTGCGGCCGGCCACCGCGCCGGTGACCGGGCTGATGAAGACCTGGTTGTAGGCGACGGTGTGCAGGGTCCCGGTGCCCGCGTCGAGGCGCGGCTCCACGAACAGCGCGGCGTTGTGCCCGGTCTCGAACGACAGCGGAAAATAGGTCACCTGAACCTTCGGGTCGGCCGCCTCCACCCGCCGGACCAGCTCGAGAGGCGCGAGCGTGGGGCCGGTGGCCTTGTCCTCGAACAGGTGCGGGTTCAGCCACTCGTCGAGCTCGTGGTCCCACGAGATGACCGCTCCGGTCAGCCCGGCGATCAGCAGGAACAGAGCAATGAAGAGGCCGCCCCAGCGATGGATCAGCGTGAACGTTGCCCGCATGGCATCTCCGAACGTTGGATCTGGTCGCGACGCACCCGATGCGCGGATCGCCCCCGCGCGCGGCACTGACAGCAATGCCATCGGCAGCCGCGGGGCGGATGCCGATGGCGACACGCGTGCACTCCGGTGCGCCCGGCGCGGGCGCGCCGATCAGAACTTGACGGTCAGGCTGCTGGTGACGGTGCGCCCCGTGCCCCAGAAGCAGTCGCCGCGATCGAGGCATGTGGCGAAGTAGAGCTTGTCCTCGAGGTTGGAGCCCTTGATCTGGAAGCGGTAGCTCTCGTTCTCCCAGCCGACCATGGCATCGAGCAGGGTGACGCCGGGTGTCTTGATGTCATCGGCGCCGCCCCATGATTCGCCGACGTAGCGGACGCCGGCACCGACAGAGAAGCCCTCGACGCCGAGCACGGCGAACTTGTGCCTGGCCCACAGCGAGGCCTGGTGCAGGGGCACGGTCGCCAGGTGCTTGCCGGCGTTGTCGCCCTTGGTCTCGATGGCATCGGTGTAGGAATAGCCGCCGACGATGTCGAGCGTGCTGGTGACGGCGCCCACGACCTCGATCTCGGCGCCGCGCGTGCGCGCCTCGCCGATCGCCTTGGGGATGACGCCGTTCCCATAGGCCAGCCGGTTCTGCTCGGTGACCTGGTAGACGGCGGTGTTGACCGCGAGCCAGCTCGTCGGCCGCCACTTGATGCCGACCTCGAACTGCTCGCCGGAGTAGGGCTGGCAGGCGGGAACGCAGCCCGCCTGGTACTGCGGGTTGAACGACTGCGCGAAGGAGAAATAGGGCGTCACGCGGAACGGCAGCTCGTACATGATGCCGGCGCGGTAAGTGGTCTTCTCGACGCTCTCGCTGCCGGAGCCGGTCACATCGTTGCTGGCCCAGTCGTGGCGCACGCCGAGAAGGCCGATCCATCGCCCGAGCTTGATCTGATCCTGCAGGTAGACGCCCTTCTGCGTCTGCACCTGGTCGGCGTCGTCGGTGAGGGCCGGCACGGTGATGCCGTTGTAGACCGGATTGTAGAGATCGAACGGCGTCGTATCCAAGTCGCCGCCGGACTTCGAGCTCTGCGCGATGCGCCGGTAGTCGACGCCGAGCAGCATCTTGTGGGCGGCGTCGCCCGTCTTGAACTTGATCTCGGCGGTGCTGTCGGAGGCGAGGTTGTCGCGCACCACGTCGTTCATATAGATCAAGCGCGAGACGGTGCGCTTGTCGGCGCTGAGCGAGCTCCAGTCCGGATACATGGAGTGGTAGATGTTGTCGGTGTGCCAGTAGCGCAGGTTCTGGCGCAGGGTGACGACGTCGCTGAGCTTGTGCTCGAAGCTGCCGCCGATCGACTTGGTCTCGGTCTTGTACTGGTCGAAGCCCGGCTCGCTGACGAACAGGTCGCGCGAGATGCGCTGGCCGTTGTAGCCCGGGTAGATGGTGCCGTCGTGCGGCAGGAAGGACGTCATCGACCCTGAGTCGTCCTTCTGGTAGCGGGCCATCAGCGTCAGGGTCGTGGCGGACGAGGGCTTGTAGGTGAGCGAGGGCGCGATCAGGATGCGGTCGTTGTCGACGTAGCTGGTCTGCGAGCCGGCCTCCTGGCCGATGGCGATGAAGCGGTAGAGCCAGCGGCCGTCCTGGGTCAGCTTGCCGGTCATGTCGGTGTGCACGCGCCGCAGGTTGTGGCTGCCGACCTCGACGCCGATCTCGCGGGAAGTCTCCTCCTGCGGCCGCTTGCTGACGGCGTTGATGAGGCCGGCGACCGAGGTCTGGCCGTAGAGCATCGAGGAGGGGCCCTTCAAGACCTCGATGCGCTCGAGCATGTAGGGGTCGAGCCGGCTCTCGCCGAAGCGCCAGGCATCCGACAGGCGCAGGCCGTCGAGGTAGATGTCGGGGTCGCCGCCGCGCATGCGCGGATAGTCGCCGCGACTGTCGGTGCCGTAGGAGTCGGCGTAGACGCCCGGCACGTAGCGCAGCGTGCTCTGGATGTCGGTGCCGGCCTGGTCGCGGATCTGCTCGGCGCCCACGACGGAGACGGATTGCGGGGTCTCGCTCAGCGCCGTGTCGGTCTTGGTGCCCGTCGCCGAGCGCGAGGCGGCGTAGCCCTTGACCGGGCCGGTGGCGGTCTCGGGGCGCGGTTGGGGCGTGACCGGTGCGGGGGCCGCCGCCTGCTTGGGCGCGGCCTTCTGGGCCGCTTTCTTCGGCGTGGCCGCCTCGACGGAGACCGGAGGCAGCGCCGTCACCCCGGTGCCGGAGGACGACTGCGCCATGAGGGCGGTGGCCGAGAAGCAGGCAACAAGACCGCCAGCGCCGATACGCAGCGCGTACGCATTCCAATTCATCGAGACGCCTCGCTCAGGGAAGCTCCGTGCATCGTGCACGCGGGACTTTGTCAGGTTGGCTGGCGGGCGGCGGCTGGCTGGCTGAAAAGTGGATAAGCAATTTCAGGAATTATGTCCAGCCGGGGCAAGCGCTTGGCACGCGAGGCGGCGGGTCCGTGGCGCGCGTGCCGCGGGCCCGTTCGGTGTGCGGCGTACGTCAGGCCGGCGGCGCCGCGGGAAAGACCACCTACTGTAGAGGACACAGTGTCCGCGAGAACGGGCTGCAGTCGGTTGCGCGACGCGTCGGGGCCCACATACACTATCCTGTACGTCCGCCGACGTCTGATTGCCGGAGCCGGCGTTCCTCGCCGCCGTGCAGGCACCCGCCGCACCTGGGGCGGCGAGGCTCTCGCGCGCACCGGGAGCTGTACGTTTCTCGGCCTGCCCTTGTCGTCAGGGAGCTTCTGCGCATGCCGGATCGGGACATCGTCACGGGCAGGGATCTTCTCCAGGCGCTGCGCGGGGGCCGGCTTCCGGGCATGGTCGACTGGTTCGACCCGATCGTGCTCGGCATGGTGGCGGTGAGAACGCTGATCTCCACGACCATCGGCGAGTACGCCGACCAGCGGCCGATGCAGGAGGCGGCCGACGGCGAGCAGGACGATGCCAGGCTCGTCGCGCGGCACGACTACAGCAAGCGCGATCCCAACGTGCCGTCGCTGATCGTTCCGCCGGACGCCGATTCCAGCAATCCCAACTGCGTGGCGAGCTCCGACAACGCGCACGACGTGGCGCTGCACGAGCGACGGCTGGCGCGGCGGCTGCACACGGCCGACGGCGGCTTCTGGGTCGACTTCGTCGCCGACCTCGGCGACGGCTTCGAGGCGACGTACGCGGTCGCCTCGCTGCTGGCGGCGCCGGAGCTGTCCGTCGCGACCGGATCGCGCTCGAAGCCGCTGACGCTGCCGGCCGGACAGATCCTCATCTTCGGCGGCGATCTCGCCTACCCGAACGCGACGGCCGAGGAGTACCGCAACCGCTGCCTCAATCCCTACAGCTGGGCCTTCACGGCCGACCGCAACAAGCGCGAGCCGAGCCGGGAGCTGTTCTTCATCGCCGGCAATCACGACTGGTACGACGGGCTCTCCGCCTTCACCACGCAGTTCTGCTACGAGGCGACCAGCGTCGGCGGCTGGCGCTGCCGGCAGGAGCGCAGCTACTTCGCCCTGAGGCTGCCGGACGACTGGTGGATCTGGGGCATCGACGTGGCGCTCGGGGACAGCATCGATGTCGGCCAGCTCCACTATTTCCAGAAGGTTGCGCACAGCATTACGCGGGCCCAGAACGCGAAGATCGTCCTCATTCTGCATGCCCCCGACTGGACGAAGCCGACCTACAAGGCCTTGATGAAGATCTGCGAGGTGGCGCGGCAGTGCGGGGAAATTTGCGCCATCATCGCCGGCGATCTGCACCACTACAGCCGCTACGAGGCCCTCGGCGAGACAGAAGCCGCCAAGGCCAAATGCGAGTTCCGAGCTGCGCCGCTGCAGCTCATCGTCTCCGGCGGCGGCGGAGCCTTCGCGCATCCGACGCACGATCAAAAGCCCACCCTCGACATCGACCCGATGGTGGCGGGGCGCAGCTGCCTCGATGCGGGCAGCTTCAAGCTCGCCGAGAGCAGCGAGGGCAAATACCGGTTCCGCGCCAGGAAATTCTACCCGAGCCAGATGACGAGCCGGCTGCTGGCGTTCAAGAACCTGCTGCTGCCGTTCCACAACGTGCGGTTCGCGGTGCTCGTCGGGCTGATCTATTTCATCTACGCCTGGGTGTTCCACGGGGCGGCGCCGCCCGACCACCTGCCGGCCTCGACCGGGCTCACGGACCTGAACGTGGCCGATGCGGCGGCCGTCGCCCGTGCCGCGCGCGCGAGCCCGGCGTTCTTCTGCCTGCTGCTGGGCCTCTGGATCGGCCTCATCGCCTATACCGACGTCAAGCTCGTGAGCCGGGCCTGGAGCTGGCTGACGGGCCCGGTGAAGGTGCTGATTGGATCCCTGCACTTCAGCTATCACATCAAGGCGCTGCTGCTGATCGACGCGATCACGTCGACGGTCATGGTCAACTATCTCAACCCGTCGCTGGGCCTCGCCTGGCTCGATGCCAAGATCGGGCTGACGGCGCGCGGCGTGCCGCTCGCCGGTCGCGAGGCGCTGGAGGGCATGCGAGCCTGCTCGGATCAGTTCCGCTGGGCCGCCACCAACACGTGGACCTGCGTCGTCGACCAGCCGGACGCGATCTTCATCGCGCTGTCCTCGCTGCTCTATGCGGGGCTCTCAGTGCTGGTGGGCGGCATCGTCGGTGCCTTCATCTTCGGCTGCTACTGGGTGCTCACCTCGGCGCTGTTCCGCATGCACCAGGATGCGTTCAGCGCGCTGGCGATCAAGGACTACAAGAACTTCCTGCGCATGAAGGTGGAGAAGGACCAACTCACCATCTACCCGATCGCGCTCGATGAGGTGCCAGGGCGGATGGACTGGCGGGAGACGAAGCCGGATGAGCACCCGCAGCAGCGTCCGCTGATCGTGCCCAAGACCCCCATGCGCCCGCGGCTGATTGAGGCGCCGATCGTGATCAAGCGGGCCGACGTGCCGCCCTACGCCCAGATGGTCGCCCTCGAGCAGGACGCTACCAAGGTCGCGTGAGGCGACCGGGGAAGCGGCCTTCGATGGCGCGTGCATGGCCGCGCGCGGCCGCAATGCGGGCCGCGGGTGCGATCGGCTCCTGCGGGCGGAGCAGGCTCAGGCCGGCATCGCGGTCTCGACGAGGCGGGCCCAGTAGGAGACGCCGTGCGGGATGGCGGCGTCGTTGAAGTCGTAGGCGGGATGATGGCAGGCGGCCGTGTCGCCGTTGCCGATGAAGATCATGTTGCCCGGGCAGGCCTCGAGCATGAAGGCGAAGTCCTCGCCGCCCATGATCGGCGGCGTCTCGATGACCCGGGCGTCGCCCGCCACATCGCGCGCCACCTTCATGGCGAAGTCGGTCTCGCGCTCGTGGTTGCGGGTGACGGGATAGTTGCGCGTGTAGGTGACGCGGGCCTCGGCGCCGTAGCTCGATGCGATGCCGCGGGCCACCTCGCCGACGCGGATCTCGAGCAGGTCGCGCACCTCCGGCAGCAGCGTGCGCACGGTGCCGTGCAACTCCGCCAGCTGCGGGATGACGTTGGAGGCATTGCCGCCCTTCATGATGCCGACCGTGACGACGCCCGACTTCAGCGGGTCGAGGTTGCGCGACACGATGGTCTGCAGCGCCAGCAGGATGTTGGCCGTGACGACGAGGGTGTCGACGCCCTTGTGCGGCTCGGCGGCGTGGCTGCCCTTGCCCTCGACGACGATGTCGAAGAAGTCGGAGGCGGCGAGCAGGGGGCCCTTGCGCGTCGCGAAGGCGCCGAGCGGCAGTCCCGGGGCATTGTGCATGCCGTAGACCTCCTGCAGGCCCCAGCGGGTGATGAGGCCGTCGTCCACCATCGCCTTGCCGCCCGCCCCGCCTTCCTCGGCCGGCTGGAACACGACCACCGCCGTGCCGTCGAAGTTGCGCGTCTCGGCGAGATACTTGGCAGCCCCCAGCAGCATCGCGGTGTGGCCGTCGTGGCCGCAGGCGTGCATCTTGCCCTTGACCTTGGAGGCGTAGGGCAGGCCGGTCATCTCCTCCATGGGCAGCGCGTCCATGTCGGCGCGCAGGCCGATGACGCGGCCCGAGCCCTGCTTGCGGCCGCGGATGACGCCGACGACGCCGGTCTTGCCGATGCCGGGCACGACCTCGTCACAGCCGAAGGCCTTCAGCTTCTCCTCGACCAGCCCGGCGGTGCGGTGGACGTCGTAGAGCAGCTCCGGGTTCTCGTGCAGATCGCGCCTCCAGTGCGTGATCTCGTCCTGAAGGTCGGCGGCGCGGTTGATGATCGGCATGTAGGGGAGATCCTTGAGGGGAGGGGAGCAAAGGGCATATTTCGCCTCCCGCCGAGCCTCGTCAAGGTCGGCGAGGACTGCTGCAGCCGGGGCCCGGCGGGTCGCTCGAGCCGGGCGGAGGCGAGGCGGGCACGGAAAGGCAGGGCACGCCGCCAGCCCGCCGCCGGGCAGGCACGGCTTGGCCTCAGTGCAGCGTCTTCAGGGCGGCGTCGAACTTGGACAGGTCGGCGCGCCACTGGGCGCGGTGGGCCGCAATGCGGTCGAGATGGGCGATGATGCCGCGGCCCTTCTCCAGCAGCTCGCGCGCTGCGTCGGCCCTGCCGCCCATGGCTTCCAGCGTGCCGATCTTGTGGTAGCTGACGGCGAGGTCGCGCAGCACGGCGGCATCGGCGATGCCGGCCTGAGCGGCCAGATGCTCGGCGATGTCGAGGCCCAGCCGATAGCGCTTGAGGGCCTGGTCGACCTTGCCTTGCGCGTGCAGGATGTCGGCGACGCGCTCGTAGCTCGCCGAGAGGTCGCGGGCCCAGGCGGCATTGTGCTGGTCGCTGCGCACCAGCGCCTTGGTGATGGCCAGGCTGCGGCGCAGGTGCCCGAGGGCGCCCGCGAGATCGCCCTTGCGATCGAGCAGGTCGCCGATGCGGTCGTGGCTGACCGAGAGGTCGTGCAGCAGCTCCGGGTTGCTGCCACCCTCGGCGCGCGCGAGGCGCTCGGCGATGGCGAGGCCCGCCTGGTAGCTCGCCAGTGCCGGCTCCAGATCGCCAAGGGTGGTGTGGACGTCGCCGATGCGGTCGAGGATGACGGAGAGGTCGCGGCTCAGCGCCGGCTCGTCGGGGTGGGCTGCCAGCAGAGCCTCGATCTCGCGGCGCGCCTCGGCATAGACCTCGAGGGCCTCGATGGGCTTGTGGCGGGCGGCGCAGACGTCGCCCAGCATGGTGCGGCCGCGATAGCGCAGCCGTGCCTCGGTGGCAGAGTGCGCCAGCTCGATCAGGCGCCGGAACGCGGCGTCGGCCGCGTCGAGCTCGCCCTTGCGCAGGCTGAGGACGCCAAGCACCAGATGCGCCTCGAGATCCTCCGGCGCCAGCTCGGCGGCACGGCGATAGGAGGCGAGGGCGTCCGGCGAGCCGTCCACGAGAGCGAGGGCGCCGAGCTGGCGCCAGGTGCGCGCCTCCGTGCCGTTGAGCGTGCCCTTGCCGCCCGCACCGTCGCGCGCGAGGCGCTCGCGCAGCAGGTCGCGGGCCTTGCGGCGCTCGCCGCCGGCCTCGCGCAGCACGCTCGCGGCTGCCGCCTCGATGTCGCTCTCGAAGGCCTCGCGGGCGCCGAGCGTCGGGGCGCCGTTGAGGTGATCGTCGAACAGCTGCGAGGGCTCGGACAGGCGGCGGCGCAGCTCCTGCTTCAAGGCCTCGGTCTCGCGCTCGACGCGCCGTGACAGCGCCACGACGTAGGCCTTGCGCCGGCGATGCGCGACGAGGCCGGAGACCACGGCGAAAAGTCCTGCTGATACGCCGACACCACACCAGATCAGAAGCCAGTCCCAGCCCGCGACCTGGAGCCGTGCAGCCTGAAGCCACGCCATGGCCTCGTCGACAAGCTGCATCCTACCCCCACCCCACTGCGCATCCGCAACCCGACCGAGACGGCACCCCCTCCGGCGACCGTCAGGTGGGCAGCGGGATCTTCTCCACCTCGTCCCCCGGCACCAGCGCAAACCGTCCCTGCGCCCAGTCCTCCTTGGCGGCCCGGATCCGGTCCTGCGAGGAGGAGACGAAGTTCCACCAGATGTGGCGCGGACCGTCCATGGGGTCGCCACCGACGATGACGAGGCGCGCCTGCGAGGTGGCGAGCACGGAGATGCGGTCGCCGGGCTTGAAGATCAGCAGCCGTCCCTCCTCGAAGGTGTCACCGGCGATGTCGATCGATCCGGAGGCCACGTAGATCGCCCGCTCGTCGTAGTCGGGGTCGAGCGGCAGCACGGCGCCCGGCGCGAGCACGGCCTCGGCGAACAGCGCGGCATGCGGAAAATCGACGGGCGCGCGGGCGCCGTAGGCCTCGCCCATGACGATGCGCACGCGCTTGCCCTCGCCCGCGATGCGCGGCAGGGCGTCGGCGCCGACGTGGAGGAAGGCCGGCGCCTGCTCCTCGTGCGAGGCAGGCAGGGCCGCCCAGGCCTGGATGCCGAACAGCCGGCGGGGGCCGGCCTGGGCCTGGCTCGTCTCGCGCTCGGAGTGGACGATGCCGCGGCC
Organism: Hyphomicrobiaceae bacterium; assembly: GCA_033764875.1. GTDB lineage: Bacteria > Pseudomonadota > Alphaproteobacteria > Rhizobiales > Hyphomicrobiaceae > AWTP1-13. The sequence continues at coordinate 60,971 of JANRIO010000088.1, forward strand.
CGCGGTCATCAGGTTGACGGCGCCGGGGTGGATGGGAAGCGCGGTGCCCAGGCTGTCGCGATGGAACACCTCGCCCTCGAACAGGTAGGTGACGGTGGCGAGGCCGATGTGGGGGTGCGGCCGCACGTCGATGCCCTTGCCGATGACGAACTCGGCCGGGCCCATCTGGTCGAAGAAGATGAAGGGGCCGACCATCTGCTTCTGGGCAGCGGGCAACGCGCGGCGGACGGAGAAGCCGCCGAGGTCGCGGGCGCGCGGCACGATCACGTGCTCGAGGGCGTCGCATGCATGGCGGTCGCCTGCGACGGGATCGGTGGTGGGGTGCCAGCTCATCGCGCCCTCGCAACTCTAAAGGGGAGATGGGGAAGGATAGCCCAAGCGCGGCGCGACTTACAGCCGGCGTCTGCGTGCGAAGCGCAATTCTTTCGGGAATGGTGCAGGTGCGCGGCGCGCTCTCGCGCTTTGCGGCAGGTCCGGCTCATCGCGCGCGGCGTGGCCGGACACGGGCGCTCGGTGAGGCTCGCGTCTCTGAGACCTCTAGTCGATGGTGAACACCACCCGTCCCTTGACGCTTCCTGCAAGGATGCGCGGCGCCAGCTCCATGGCATCGCTCAGCGGCCGCGTGAGCGTCAGCGCCTCGAGCTTGGCCTTGTCGAGATCCTGCGCCAGGCGCTGCCAGGCCTCGACGCGGCGAGGGCGCGGGGCCATGACGGAATCGACGCCGGCCAGCGTCACGCCGCGCAGGATGAAGGGCGCGACGGAGGTGGGCAGGTCCATGCCCTGGGCGAGGCCGCAGGCAGCGACCGTGCCGCCGTAGCGCGTCATGCTGATGGCGTTGGCGAGCGTCTGGCTGCCGACGACGTCGACGGCGGCGGCCCAGCGCTCCTTGCCGAGGGGGCGGGCGGGGCCTTGCAGCTCGCTGCGGTCGATGACCGAGGCGGCGCCGAGGCTCTTGAGGAAGGGCTCCTCGCCGGTGCGGCCGGTGCATGCGATCACCTCGAAGCCGAGCTTGGCGAGAAGGCTCACGGCGACGCTGCCGACACCGCCGGCCGCGCCGGTGACGAGGACGGGGCCGCTCGCCGGCACCACGCCGCAGCGCTCGAGCGCCAGCACGCAGAGCATGGCGGTGTAGCCCGCGGTGCCGATGGCCATGGTCTCGGCGGCGGTGAAGGCGGCTGGCTTCCTGACGAGCCAGTCGCCCTTGACGCGCGCCATCTGGCTGTAGCCGCCGAAATGGGTCTCGCCGACGCCCCAGCCGTTGAGGATGACCTCGTCCCCGGGCTTGTAGTCGGGATGGGAGGAGGCCGTGACGGTGCCGGCGAAATCGATTCCCGGGATCATGGGCCAGCGGCGGATGACGGGCGCCTTGCCGGTCAGGGCGAGGCCGTCCTTGTAGTTGAGCGTGGAGTGGCTGACGCGGACCGTGACATCCCCCTCCATCAGCTCGCTCTCGGCGAGGTCGCGCCAGGCAAGCTCGGTGCCGCCTTCGCCTTTGCTCGCAACGAGTGCCTTGAAGGTCGCCATCGGGGATCTCCGCGTGAAAGCTTTTCGGGCCAACAGGCCTAGAGGAGCTTGGCCCGCAATGGAAGCGCATCGAGGGCGGGCTTCCGATGCAAATCTTGGCGAACTCGGGGCATGCGATGCGTGCCGCAGCGCGTGATCAGGCCCCGCCAGCGCGCCCAGCAAGGCGAGCCTTCGTGTGGCGAAGAAGCAACATCAGGCCAGATGGCGCAAGAATCTCGTTGCCAGTTGCATTCGGGCTTTCTCGCGGAAGATCATGATCACGCCCAGGCAATATTTAGACATACTTGTGGTCGATTTCATTAATATAAGATTAATACTTGAGAAGATCGAGATTGAGTTCTTTCTTGTCCTAAGAACAAGCACAGTTAAATCTGTGTCGCGAAAGCATCTGCCGCTGATGCAACAGGGGGCGACTAATATTGATGTCGACTTACTGCGGTGCAGCATCAGATTCTTCTTGGCGGCCCAGGGGCCGACCCCTTAAATTTGAGCTCACTCGCTTGCGGGGTGACCTGTAGATCGAGTGGCCGGCAGCAGCCGGCGAGGAGGACCTGATGGAACTCAGAACCAGGCTCAATGTGCTTGCTGCCATCATCTCCTTTGCATTCCTGACCGCCGTCGTGTTCGGGATGTTCTAAGGAAAGCAGGAAGCGCCGTCCGGCAGCTCAGGCTCCCGGGCGTCGGGCCCAAAAGGGGCTACCCGGGCAACCTCGGGATCGAAGCCAGGGTACAAGCAACAGTTCGGAAGGCGCGGGATGGGGTTCCCGCGCCTTCGCGTTTTCAGCGCCATGCAAGGCGCCGAGGCTGCCAGCAGGAGCAGCCCGCCCAGCCCGATCTGCCGGCGTCCTCAGGCCGCTGCCGCCAGGGCCTTGGGGTCGTAGTTGAGCACGGGGGCGAGCCAGCGCTCGGCCTCCGCGACGCTCCAGCCCTTGCGGGCCGCGTAGTCCTCGACCTGGTCGCGCTCGATGCGGCCGACACCGAAGTACTGACTGTCGGGGTGCGCCAGATACAGGCCCGCGACGGACGAGCCCGGCCACATGGCGTAGCTCTCCGTCAGCTGCACGCCGACCGAGGCCTCGGCGTCGAGGAGCTTGAACAGCGTGCCCTTCTCCGTGTGGTCGGGCTGGGCCGGATAGCCCGGGGCCGGACGGATGCCCTGGTACTTCTCGAGGATCAGGTCCTCCTTGGTCAGGCGCTCGCCGCGCACATAGCCCCAGAACTCGCGGCGCACGCGCTCGTGCATGCGCTCGGCGAAGGCCTCGGCCAGACGGTCGGCCAACGCCTTGGCCATGATGCGGCTGTAGTCGTCGGTGGTGGCCAGATGCCGCTCGATCGCCTCCTCCTCACCGATGCCCGAGGTGACCACGAAGCCGCCGATGAAGTCGTGGATGCCCGTCTCGAGAGGCGCCACGAAATCCGACAGGGCGATGTTGGCGCGGGCCTCCCGCGCATTCTCGCGCGCCATCTGCTGGCGCAGGGTGTGCAGGATGGCCAGCGGCTTCTCGCGCGCGTCGTCGGCGAACAGGACGATGTCGTCGCCCTGCGCGTTGGCGGGCCAGAAGCCGATGGCGGCGCTGGCTGCGAACCAGCGCTCCTCGACGATGCGGGCGAGCAGGCGCTGGGCGTCCGCGAACAGGCGCTTGGCCTCGGGGCCGACGACGTTGTCCTCCAGGATGCGCGGATAACGGCCGGAAAGCTCCCAGGTCTGGAAGAAGGGCGTCCAGTCGATGTAGGGCACGAGCTCGGCCAGCTCGTAGCTGGCGAAGGCGCGAGGGCCAAGGAAGGAGGGGCGCACCGGGCGATGGGCCTTCCAATCGATGGCGAAGCGGTTGTCGCGCGCGGCCTTGAGGGAGAGGCGGGTCTTCTTGGCCTCGCCGCGGACGTAGGCCTCGCGGATGCGGCCGTACTCGGTGCGCACCTCCGCCATGTAGCTGCCGCGGCTCTCTTGCGACATGAGGGTCGAGACGACGCCGACGGCGCGGCTGGCATCGGTCACGTAGACCGCCTGCCCCTTGATGTAGTTGGGGTCGATCTTGACGGCGGTATGCACGCGGCTGGTGGTGGCGCCGCCGATCAGCAGCGGCAGGTCGAGACCCTCGCGCTGCATCTCTGAGGCGACGAAGCACATCTCGTCGAGGGAGGGCGTGATGAGGCCCGACAGGCCGATGATGTCGGCCTTCACGGACCTGGCGGTGTCGAGGATCTTCTGCGCCGGCACCATGACGCCGAGGTCGATGACCTCGTAGTTGTTGCACTGCAGGACGACGCCGACGATGTTCTTGCCGATGTCGTGCACGTCGCCCTTGACGGTCGCCATCACCACCTTGCCGGCGGCCGGCTGCTGGTCGAGACCCGAGGCCCGCTTCTCCTCCTCCAGGTAGGGCTGCAGGTAGGCGACGGCCTGCTTCATGACGCGGGCCGACTTGACAACCTGCGGCAGGAACATCTTGCCGGCGCCGAACAGGTCGCCGACGACGTTCATGCCGGCCATCAGCGGTCCCTCGATGACCTCGATGGGCTTCCTGGCGGCCTTGCGGGCCTCCTCGGTGTCGGTCTCGATGAAATCGGTGATGCCGTGCACGAGGGCGTGCTTCAGGCGCTCCTCGACGGGGCTTGCGCGCCAGGCGAGGTCCTTCTCCTTGGCCTTGGCGCCGCCCTCGCCCTTGTAGCGAGACGCGGCCTCGAGCAGGCGGTCGGTGGCGTCGGGCCGCAGGTTGAGGATCACGTCCTCGCAGAGCTGGCGCAGCTCGGGCTCGATGTCGTCGTAGAGCGTGATCTGGCCGGCGTTGACGATGGCCATGTCCATGCCGGCCTTGATGGCATGATAGAGGAACACCGAGTGCATGGCCTGGCGCACATGCTCGTTGCCGCGGAAGGAGAACGACAGGTTGGAGACGCCGCCCGAGATGTGGGCGTGGGGGCACTTCTGCCTGATCTGGCGCGTCGCCTCGATGAAGGCGATGCCATAGCCGTTGTGCTCCTCGATGCCAGTCGCCACGGCGAAGACGTTGGGATCGAAGATGATGTCCTCGGGCGGAAAGCCGATCTTCTCGGTGAGCAGCGCGTAGGCGCGCTCGCAGATGGCGACCTTGCGCTGCGTGGTGTCGGCCTGGCCGGCCTCGTCGAAGGCCATCACCACCACGGCGGCGCCGTAGCGCAGCACCTTGCGCGCCTGCTCGAGGAAGGGGCCCTCGCCCTCCTTCATGGAGATGGAGTTGACGATGGCCTTGCCCTGCACGCACTTGAGGCCAGCCTCGATGACGCTCCATTTGGACGAGTCGATCATCACCGGCACGCGGGCAATGTCCGGCTCCGAGGCGATGAGGTTGAGGAAGGTCGTCATGGCCTTCTCGCTGTCGAGCAGGCCCTCGTCCATGTTGACGTCGATGACCTGGGCGCCCGCCTCCACCTGGCTGCGCGCCACGGCGAGCGCGGCCGTGTAGTCGCCGGCCTCGATCAATTTTCGGAACTTGGCCGAGCCGGTGACGTTGGTGCGCTCGCCGATGTTGATGAACGTTGCTGCTGCGCTGGTGGTGGTCATCTGATCATACGCTCAGGTCGAGACGGAGATGGTTTAGAGGGCGAACCGTTGTGATCCGGTCAAAATCGCGATCGTTGTGGATCAAAGTCGCAAAGTTTTCGATACAAGGCTGCGCGATGAGACAGTCAACGCTGCTGCGCACCGTTACCGACGACCGCTGCAGATCGTAGAAGATGCGCGCGGCCTTGGACCAGGTCTCGTGCTCGATCTGCAGGATGCCGAACTTCGAGATCTCTCCCGAAAGCGCGTCCCATTCGATCTCGTTCTTTGCGCCTTTCAGAAGCTCTGTGATGACAAAAGGCGCAAACACGATCGGCTCATTTGCGACCGCATCGGCGAGTTTATCCTTGGCAGATTGCGTGGCGACGCGAAACAGTGCCAGCCACACGGAGGTGTCAATGACTATCAAGGTCGCCTGCCCTCAGAGCTTTGTAGTCGTAGTCGTCTCTGAGCCGGACCTTGCCGACGAGATCGAGCATGCCCTGCAACTTCGCCTGCCTCTCGATGAACTCGCGGAAGACGCGCTCCGCAATCTTGCGGTCGTCCGGCTCGCCGGTTATGCGGCGGGCTTCGTCCATCAGCTTTTCGTCGATCTCAACCGATATGGTCATTGACCATTTCTCCAATTGTGAACCGCCGCCTCAGCCCTGCACGAAGGGCTCGAGGCCTGCGAGGCGCAGGCGGCGCTCGATGACGGGCTGGGCGCGGGGCTTGAAGCGGAACACCTCCTGGCGGATCGCCGCGATGTGCTCGGGCGTCGAGCCGCAGCAGCCGCCGACGATGTTGACGAGGCCGTCGCGGGCCCAGTCGTGCAGGTGGCAGGCCATCTCGTGCGGGCCCTCGTCGTACTCGCCCATGGCGTTGGGCAGGCCGGCGTTGGGGTAGGCAAGGACGAGGCAGTCCGCCACGCTCGCGATCTCGGCGATGTAGGGACGCATCAGCTCGGCGCCCAGCGCGCAGTTGAGGCCGACGGCGAAGGGCTTCAGGTGCTTGATCGAGACGTAGAAGGCTTCGGGCGTCTGGCCCGACAGGGTGCGCCCGGAACGGTCGGTGATGGTGCCGGAGATCATCAGCGGCAGCTCGATGCCGGTCTCGTCGTAGACCTGGAGCACGGCGTAGCCCGCGGCCTTGGCATTGAGAGTGTCGAACACGGTCTCGATCAGGATCATGTCGACGCCGCCGTCGATGAGCCCGCGCGCCTGCTCGGAATAGGCGCCGACGAGCTCCTCGAAGCTGGTGTTGCGGAAGCCCGGGTTGTTGACGTCGGGCGAGATCGAGGCGGTGCGGTTGGTGGGGCCGATGGCGCCGGCCACCAGCTTCGGCACGCCCGGGTGGCGCAGCATGGAGGCATCGGCCGCCTCACGCGCAAGCCGCGCGGCGGCGAGGTTGATCTCGTAGGAGATCTCCTCCATGCCGTAGTCGGCCATGGAGATGCGCTGGGCGTTGAAGGTGTTGGTCGAGACGATGTCGGAGCCGGCCTCGAAGTAGGCCTGGTGGATGCCGCGGATGATCTCAGGCTGGGTCAGCACGAGAAGGTCGTTGTTGCCCTTCACCGGCTTGTCGAAACGCGCGAAACGCTCGCCGCGATAGGCCGCCTCGTCGAGCCGGTGGCGCTGGATCATGGTGCCCATGGCGCCGTCGAGGAGCAGGATGCGCTTGGCCGCCTCGGCCTTGATCAGCTTGATGCGTTGCTCGTGGTTCATGACAGGGCGGCCTCCTTCGCCGCGGGCGCCTGGGCCAGAGGCCGCAATCCCAGCAGATGGCAGATGGCGAACGAGAGATCGGCGCGGTTCTGCGTGTAGAGGTGGAACTGGCGCACGCCCTCGTCGACGAGGCCCATGACCTGCTCGGCGCAGACGGCGGCGCCGACGAGCTGGGTCGTCATGGGATCGTTGTCGAGGCCGTCGAAGCGGCGCGCGAACCAGGCCGGGAAGGTCGCGCCCACCTTGCCCGCGAAGTTGGCGATCTGGCGGAAGTTGTGGATGGGCTGGATGCCCGGCAGGATCGGACACCAGATGCCGGCGCTGCGACACCGCTCGACAAAGCGCAGGTAGTGGGCGTTGTCGAAGAAGAACTGGGTGATGATGCGCGTGGCGCCGGCGTCGACCTTGGCCTTGAGGTGGGCGATGTCGGCCTCGAGGGAAGGGCTCTCGGGGTGCATCTCGGGATAGCCGCCGACGGAGATGTCGAAGGCGCCGATGCGCCGGATACCCTCGATCAGCTGCATGGTCGTGGCGTAGCCGTCAGGGTGCGGCGTGTAGCGGGTGCCGGCACCGCTCGGCGGATCGCCGCGCAAGGCCACGATGTGGCGCACGCCCGCCTCCCAGTAGCCGCGCACGACGGCGTCGACCTCGGCGCGGCTGGCGCCGACGCAGGTCAGGTGAGCGGCCGGGGAGAGGCGCGTCTCGCGCACGATGCGGGCGACGGTGGCGTGCGTGCGCTCGCGCGTGCTGCCGCCGGCGCCGTAGGTCACGGAGACGAAGCGCGGGGAGAGCGGCGCCAGACGCTCGATGGACGCCCACAAGGCGGTCTCCATCTTCTCCGTCTTGGGCGGGAAGAACTCGAAGGAGACGGAGATGTCGCCGTCACCCAGAAGGCGGCTACGACGCGTCTGTGCGGTTTCCGTCACGCGATGCGCTCCAGCTTGCGGGCTTGCGAAAGGGTGCGGGGCTTGCCGCGGTCGCCAGGGCGGGCGGCGAGCCAGACCGAGACGGTGAGCTTCTCCTCGCCGTCGGCGATCTCGGGCGCGAGGTCGCGCGCCTCAATGAGGCCGAGGCCGCAGTCTGCCAGCCACTGCCGGATCTGGCCGTCGGCAAAGCCCAGGCGCTCGTGGGCGAACTGGTCGCGCAGGAAGTCGAGGCTGTGGGGGGCGAAGTCGACGATGAGAAGGCGGCCGCCGGGGGCGAGGACGCGGGCGGCCTCGCGGAGCGCGCGCTGCGGATCGGACAGGAAGTGCAGCACCTGGTGCATGACGACGGCGTCGGCGGTCTGGTCGGCGAGCGGCAGGTCGTAGATGTCGGCCTGGCGGACCTGGCAGTGGCTCAGATGCGCGGTCTCGAGCTTGGCGCGGGCGTAGGCGAGCATGGCGGGGCTGCGGTCGAGCCCGAGGCCGCGGCGGAAGCGGCCGGAGAGCAGCTCAAGCATGCGGCCGGTGCCGGTGCCCAGATCGAGCAGCAGGTCGAAGGGGCCGTCGCCCAGCATGTGCGCGACGGCCGCCTCGACCTCGGCCTCCGCCAGGTGCAGGGCGCGGATGCGGTCCCACTGGCCGGCATGCTCGTGGAAATAGGCCTGCGCCGCCGCCTCGTGCTCCTGGCGCAGGGCCTCCAGGCGGGTGGCGTCGCGGGCGAGCAGCGGGTCGCGGGGGTCGAGGCCCGCTACGATGTGGCGGGCAAGAGTGGCGGCCTCTCCCTCCTGGGCGAGGCGGAAGTAGACCCAGCTGCCCTCGGGCGAGCGCTCGACGAGGCCGGCCTCCGCCAGCAGCTTCAGGTGGCGGCTGATGCGCGGCTGGCTCTGCCCCAGGATGCGGGTGAGGTCCTTGACATTGAGCTCGCTGGCGCCGAGCAGCGACAGCACGCGCAGGCGCGTGGGCTCGGCCACCGCCTTGAGAACACCAACCGCCGTCTGCACGCCGAGCGTCATCATGCCCCTCACACTGGAGGACAAGATATAAAGATATCTTTATGTGTCAAGTCGGATTCGCTGCGACTGGGTCGAGGACGGCGCCGTTAAGCCTGGTGAAAGCGATCCCGGATATGATGGGTGCTTCGCAATTCCCTTTCGATCACGCACGGGGCGAGACCGGCCGATGGCACCCGCCGCATTGGAAATTATTGGCCTGCCGCAAAGGCTTGACACGCTCCCCTTCGAGGTCGAGCAGCGTACCTCCTGGAGCAGCGCTGCGACCCGGCTGGCCCTGCTCGTGCCGGTGGTGCTGGTGGTGCTGGTGCCGGTCGTCTCGGTCCTGCGATCAGGGGCTGCCGCGGCACAGGCGGTGGCGCACCCGGGCGAGGCGATGGTCGCCGGCACCGGGCTTGCGCTGTTCCTTGCCCTCTTCGGCCTGCCGGCGTGGCGGGCGGCACGGGCGCTCGGATCGCGCCGGCGGGTGACGATCGAGGGCGGCGCGGTGACCGTGGAGGAGAGCACGCCGTTCGGACAGACGCGCTGGACCCTTCCGATTGCGGACTTTCAGGGCCTTGCGCATGTCGTGCGGACGAGCCTCTCGGGCGCGCGCCACGAGATCATGCTGGTGCACCGCTGCCGCCGTCGGCAGGTGCTGCTGGTGACGGCGGAGCGGCTGAGCGAGGCCGACATCGCGCACGCGGCGAGCCTGCTGCGGCTGCCCGTGGTGGCGGCGGAGCACGTGGTGCTGCCGCAACTTGTGGCGCCGGCGCGGCCTCCGGAGCAGAGCCGGCCGGCAACGCCCGCCATGGCGCCTGCGCTGGCAAGGGCGGCGTGAAAGAGAGGGGGCTCTCCCCCGGCGCTGCTCTGGGGCGGGGTCCCGGTCCGAATTGCCACACTCTCGGCCCGACCGGCCCTTATGGTCACCCTGAGGCGGGCTGAGCCTTTGACGGAGCCCCCGACGCGTGGTCAAAAAGCCCGGACGACGAGATCGGGTCGAGTTGCAGCCAGAGAGCGGCCAGGGATAAGCTTAACTGCGGAAGCAGCGCTCATTTCGAGGGATCAGGCTTCAGATGTTCAGAATTGGCACGTTCGACGCCGGGGCGCTGCCCGCTGCACGCTCCCTGCGCTTCGTCGCCTTCCTGGCGGCGGCCATCTTCGCCGCGGGGGCGACGTGGGTCCGCCCGGCCCAGGCCGCCGACCCGGCGGTCGTGTACATGGCCCAGGTCGGACGCGAGTTGATGGCGGCGGCGCGGTCGCGCTCGCCCAGCATGATGGCGCAGGTGATCCAGAAGCACGGCGACATCGCCTACATCGGCCTCTACGCGCTCGGCGCCTACAAGTCGAAGCTGTCCACGACCGACAAGCCGGAGTTCTATGCCGGCACGACGCGCTTCATGGCCCGGTACGCGGCCAACGAGGCGCCGAAGTACCCGATCGAGAAGGTGGAGTGGGTCAACGAGAGCGTGCGCGGCGGCTCCGGCATCATGGTCGACAGCACCGTGACGCTGAAGGACGGCAGCACCTACGACGTGCGCTGGCTGCTGAGCAAGGCCGGCAGCAGCTACAAGGTGCGCGACGCCATGGTCTACGGCTTCTGGATGACGCCGTTCCTGAAGAAGCTGTTCGAAGAGTACGTGGCCGAGAACGGCGGCAACGTGCGGGCGCTGACGGCGGCGCTGAACCGCTGACCCCCGCGAGGGCGGCGGCAAGCGGCCGCACGCCATAGCGCGCGCATCCGGCAGGGCCGGTGCGCTGGCGCTACCCGGACGGCAGCACCAGGCCCGCGAGCCGCGACCACAGCGATGATCCTGCCTCCTCGCCCAGGCTGGCGCGGTAGACGAACAGCGTCATGGCAGCCACCAGCAGCGGGATCAGCACGATGTGGACCACGCCGAGCGTCTTGCGGATCCAGTCCGCGTGCGCGACGGGCCGGCTGCTGCGCAGGATCGAGATGGCGATCATCAGGCTCAGCGCCGAGTAGGTGAACAGGAAGATCCGGTCCGAGATGGTGGTGCCGTCGCCGGCGTCGACCTTGGGCTGGGCGAGGTAGAGGGCGACCGCGGAGAGCAGCGCCGTCACCTGGATGGTGACGATGGCCTCGAAATGGCCCATGGGAATGAAGATCGACATGTAGGCGACGGCGAGAATGAACGCCAGCGGCACCACCACCCGCAGGTAGTAGTCCGTCGTCTGCCGCTGCATCAGCCAGACGTAGCTCGCCTTGTAGAACGGCACGATGCTCTGGCGATAGGTCCAGGCGTCGATGGTCGGCACGAAGTCCTGGTCGTAGCCGACGTACTGATCGCGCGGGACCCAGCCGTCGGTCTCGACGGCCTTGTCGCGCAGGGTGCTCGGCGGCGGCTGGACAATGAACGGCGCCTCGCTCGACTTGGCCTGGATGTTGATGGCAAACCGCTGGGTGTCGAAGGGAAAGCTGGCAAGGCGCGGCTCGAAGGAGAACTTGCCGGACACGAGATAGATGCTCATGTCGCGCGGATAGATCTCGCTCGGCCCCGCCTCGTGCAAGGTGCGCACCGTGATCTGGCGGTCGTTGGTCTTGGGATCGAGAAAGCCGTTGGTGAACTCGAGCTGCTTGATCGAGGCGTTGTTGCCGCGCATCGACAGATAGAAGTCAGCAAAGAAGCTCTTGTCGTTGTCGTCGACGCGGAAGGTGCGGATCAGGTCGATGTCGAGATAGAGCGTATCGATCTTGCGCAATGCATCCGTGCGCAGGCGCAGGAACTGCAGCGGCGCCAGCTGCGAATCTCCCAGGCCGTTCGGACGCATGACGATGAACGGCGTGCGATCGGCGGCGCGCGAGCCCGGCCTGAACGACCAGTTCTCGAAGCTGCCGCGGAAGGCGCCGCGTCCTGCGACGTAGGTGGTGTTGAGCTGCTTCAGGAGATGGGCGCGCATCGCCGCCAGCCCGGACTTGGGATCGGCGGACTTGAGCGCCTCGGCGGCCAGGGCGACCATGTCGGCATACTGCGTCCCGCGGCCGATGGCGATCATGTTGCGGGGCGCGAACACGTCGGGCGGGGCGGCAGGGCGCGCCTTGCACTCGCCGGTTTTCCAGCCCGGAGCCTCCGGCACCTTGGCGCCCTCGAAAATCCATCGATCCAGGCCGTTGCGGGCGACGCGATCGCGCAGCCTGTCGCTGTAGGTGCCGGGCAGGTTGTCCCACGCGAGCTGGAAGATGTCGCCGGGATACTCCCGGCCGCTGCTCTCGATGATGGTCTCGATGCGGCCCGTGACGAGCAGCGGGGGGGCGATGCCGGCGTTGGCGAACGCGGCCAGGACGTCGGCGGTGCGGGCGCTGCCGACGGAGAGGATGACGAGATCGGCGGCCTTCTCCTTGAGGTCGGCGACTGCAGCGGCGACGGCCGAGGGATCGAGCTTGTCGTTCACAAGGGGCAAGCGATGGTCGGCGACCAGGCTCAGCACGTCGGAGCTTTTGAGGCCGTCGCCCAGGCTGGAACTGAACAGCAGATCCTTCAGACCGACGAATGCCGGGCGCGCGATGGCGCGCGCCTTTATGAACGCCTCCATCATGGGGAGCCGGGCGTCGTCCTGCGAGGGACGCATGGTGAAGACGTTGGGATGCTTCTCGAAGATGCTGCCGACGCCGATGTCCGACAGGAACGGGATGCCGCTCGCGGCAATGTCGGCGCCGACGGCGTCGAACACCGCCTTGGCGCGCGCAGTCTGGGACAGACCGATCATCGCGACCGTGCCAGGGGTGGCGAGGGCCTGGCGCATGTTGGCGATGGCCCGCGCATTGTCCTGCTTGTCATCCAGGAACTGGAGATTGAGGGTGCGTCCGAGGATGCCGCCTGAGGCGTTCAGGCGCCGCTGCTCGGCCTTGGCCAGCTCCTCGATGGCCGTCGAGATGCCGTTGTCGTAGCACTGGTCTTGGCGCGAGCTGACAAACACGGCGATGGACAGGGACCGGGTGGCGGCGCCGGCATCGGCCTGGGCGTGCGCGGGCGGGGCCAGCAACACCAGGCCGAGACACCACCCCAGGAACGCGACGACCGCCAGCGGCATGGCGGTGCACGCAAGGGCCGCGGACCAGGCAAGATGGCTCCGTCTGCCCCCAAGATTGCCAGCAGATCTCACGCTACGCACTCCCCCATGCTGCATCGGCACATCCTACCACGGCCAGGCGGCCACTCGCGAATGCGGCGGTTGGAAGCTCGCCTTCTGCCGGGCTGGGTGGGCCGGCGGGCACATCCAGAAACGGCCTTGCGATGCAGGATCAGAGCATCCGCGGGAGGTCTGCGGGCGCGCCGGCTGCGGCCCGCCGCGCCGCCTCACAGCGTGCGCGCGACCAGCTCCTTCATGACCTCGGTGGTGCCGGCGTAGATGCGGTGCACGCGGGCGTCCACGTAGGCGCGCGCGATGGGGTACTCGACCATGTAGCCGTTGCCGCCGAAGAACTGCAGGCAGGTGTCGAGCACACGGCCCTCGAGCTCCGTCGTCCACCACTTGGCCATGGCGGCCGTGGGCGCATCGAGGCCGCCGTTGACGTGCAGCTCGAGGCACTTGTCGAGGAAGGTGCGCGCGATGGTCACCTCGGTCTTGACCTCGGCCAGCTTGAAGCGGGTGTTCTGCATGTCGGCCAGCGTCTTGCCGAACATCTTGCGCTCGCGCGTGTAGTCGACGGTCCAGCCGAGAGCCGCCTCCATGATGGCGACGGCGGCGACGGCGCTGATCAGGCGCTCCTGCGGCAGCTGCTGCATGAGGTGGATGAAGCCGCCGCCCTCCTGGCCCAGAAGGTTGGTCACCGGAACGCGCACGTCGTCGAAGAAGAGCTGGGCGGTGTCCTGCGCGTTCTGGCCGATCTTCTTCAGGTTCTTGCCGCGGCGGAAGCCCGCGCGCTCGGCCTCGACGAGCACCAGGCTGACGCCCTTGGCCCCGGCGGCCGTGTCGGTCTTGGTGGCGACGATGATGAGATCGGCGAGGCCGCCGTTGGTGATGAAGGTCTTCTGGCCGTTGACGATGAGGTGGTTGCCGTCGCGCCGGGCCGTGGTGCGGATGTTCTTGAGGTCGCTGCCGGTGTCGGGCTCGGTCATGGCGATGGCCGTGATCACCTCGCCCCTGGCCATGCGCGGCAGCCAGGTCCGCTTCTGCTCCTCGCTGCCGTAGTGCAGGATGTAGGGGGCGACGATGTCGGAGTGCAGGCGGAAGCCGGGGGCTGCGTAGATGCGCCTTGCCATCTCCTCGATCATGACGGCGGCCATGCGGAAGTCGCCGCCGCCGCCGCCGTACTCGGCCGGGATGCCGGTGAGCAGCAGCCCCGCCTCGCCGGCCTTGCGCCAGACCTCGCGCGAGGCATGGCCCTGCTTCTCCCAGGTCTCGTAGTGGGGCGCGATCTCGCGCTCGATGAAGGCTGTGAAGGTGCGGCGGAAGAGCTCGTGCTCCTCCTCGAACACGGTGCGCGGAAACATGGCCTGGCTCACTTGTGGGCTCCCTCGATATGCCGTCTTTGGATCGAGGTTAGCGAACCCGGGGAAGCGACGCCATGCGGAATAGGCGCGTCCGCGGGAGAGACAGCTATTTCCGGCCGTAGCCGCGCACCTCATCGTCGGTCAGGGGACGGGCCTCGTCCTCCAGCATCACCGGGATGCCGTCGCGGATCGGGTAGGCGAGGCGGGCGGCGCGGCTGACGAGCTCGGCGCGCTCGGCCACGTAGAGAAGCGAGGTCTTGGTCAGCGGGCAGACCAGGATCTCGAGAAGCTTCGGGTCGATGGCGGGGGGCTGGGCGGGGGCGGTCGCGTCGACGGCATCGGTCATGGCGTGCGTGGCCTCACTGCAGGGTCGAGCCGGAGCCGCCGGAGCCGGCGGCGAGCTCCATCTCGGCAAGCGCCACGAGCATCTCGGCCCGCGACTTGAGATCGACGGCCTCGAGCAGGGCCTGCTTCTCCTCGGTGCCGTAGGGGCTGACGATCGACAGCGAGTTGACCAGGCTCTCGGTGCTCGAGCGGGAGACGGCGCCCCAGTCGACGCGCAGATTGCGTGCCTCCAGATAGGCTTTGAGCGCCTTCAGGAGGGCCTGCCGGTCGACCTCGTCCTCGCCGCGGCCGACCTCGAAGTCGGCGGCGAAGCGGGTGCAGGAAATCTCCACCGTGCGATAGGGCTTGGCGCTCTCGATCTCGCCCAGCACCTCGAAGCGCGCGATGCCCGTCAAGGTGACGAGGAGGCGGCCGTCGTCGAGCTCTTGGAAGGCGACGACGCGGCCGGCGGTGCCGACCTTGCGCAGGGTGCCGGTCTTGCCGGCAGGGGATTCCTCGCTGCCGCCGTCCGGCTGGATGATGCCGAGCAGGCGGTTGGCGGCGATGACGTCGTCGAGCATGGCGAGGTATCGCGGCTCGAACACCTGCAGCGGCAGGGAGGCGCGGGGCAGCAGGATGGCGCCGCGCAGGGGAAACACAGGGAGACGCTCGGGAAGCGACGCCGGACCGGGGTATCTCTCGGCAAGGGACGGCACGGCGCGCACCCCCTCGAAGCTAGGAGAACAACACCGAGGACAGCTTGCGCCGACCCTCGATGGCGGCCGCATCCTTGAAACCCCAGGCGTCGAACAGCTGCACCAGCTTCTTGCGGGCGGCCTCCTCGTTCCATTTGCGGTCGCGCTTGATGGAGGCGATGAGCTCGTCGACGGCCTCGGACTTGGCGCCGGCGGCGGCAAGAGCCGTCGCATAGTCGATGCGGGCCTGGTGATCGGCCGGGTTGGCGTCGACCTTCGCCTTCAACTGCGCCAGGTCGCCGGCCTTGGGCGCATTGCGGGCCAGCTCGAGCGCGGCGCGGACGCTGGCCACGGCGGCGTTGTCCTTCTTGTCGGGGGGCACGAGGGCGATGGTCTGCTCGGCGCGGGCGATGTCGCCGCTCTTGAGATAGCACTTGGCGAGGCCGGCGAGGGCGGCCACGTTCTGCGGCTCGTGCTGGAGCACGGCGGCATAGGTCTCGGCCGCCGTCTGCAGGTCGCCCGCCTCAAAGGCCTTGTCGGCGTGCTCGATGGCGGCGGCCAGGTCATCGGCCTCCTCCTCGCCGACGAGGCGGTCGACGAAGGCCTTCACCGTGCTCTCGGGCTGGGCGCCCATGAAGCCGTCCAGGGGGCGGCCGTCGCGGAAGGCATAGACGGTGGGCAGCGACTGGACGCGCAGCTGGGCCGCAATGGCCTGATTGGCATCGACGTCGACTTTCACCAGCCGAACCTTGCCCTTGTAGCTGCGCACCACCTTCTCGAGGATGGGGGTGAGCTGCTTGCAGGGTCCGCACCAGCCGGCCCAGAAGTCGACCAGAACCAGGGCGTCGCGCGAGGCCTCGATGACCTCCTTGGCAAAGGTGGCGGTGGTGGCGTTGCGGATGATGTCGGCGTCGCCGGCCGATGCAGATTTGCTCAATCCCAGATCCATGTTCCGTCTCCAAGCCCCGCGCGAAGGCGGGCCGTCCGTGGGGGCCCGGTCGCGGGCCCGATTTGAAAAGCCGAAGCGCAGCACACAGGTAGGCGTGGCGCCAGGGTTATCAAGCGCTCGAGGGCAGTTCGGAGCGGAAGCCACGGCCACCGGCGGCCACGCGCCTTTCCGTCATGCGCCCGCCGGGCTCTCGGGTGCCTCGCCCTTGGGCTCGGCCGATACCTTCAAGACCAGGGGCTCGCGCCCGGTCGCCCGGATGAAGCGCAGCAGATCCTCGCGTGCGATGCTCGTCGTCGCCGTATTCTCGAGCGGGTGAAAGTTCAGCCTCTCGAAAGCCATCATAGCTTCATCGAGGATCACCGTCACGCGGCCCGCGGCGTCATTGATCAGGGCGAAGGGTGTGACGGAGCCCGCGGTGACGCCCAGCACCTCGTGCAGCAATTCCGGCTTGCCAAAGCTCCAGCGATCGACCTTGAGGCGCCTCTGCAGCGCCTTGAGGTCGACGCGGGTTTCGGCGAGCGCCACCACGAGAAACAGCCTGCCCTTTTTGTCCTGGAGAAACAGGTTCTTGCTGTGGCCTCCAGCGATCTCCTGGTGCAGCCCGGCACTCTCGGCGACCGTGAACACGGCGGCATGGTCGACCGTGGTGACGGCGATGCCGAGGGCGGCCAGACGATCGAGAAGCTGTTGACGGGTTGCGGGGAACGAATCGGGCAAACGGGGTCTCCCTCGGTCAGATCCGGACCTCCCACGCGCCTTGGGCGCTGCGGGCGACGGGCTGCCAACCGGCTCTGGCGCCCCTTCAAGCAGAATTCCTCGCCGCGCGCTACGCGACCTCGCTGCACGGGGCCAAAATGGCCTCCGGAGGCGGAAAAGGGCCCCCGCGATCGGCGCTTGCCAACGTCACGCCTTTGCTGCATAAGACCGGCCTCTGCCGGTATGGACGCGGGTGTAGCTCAGCGGTAGAGCACGACCTTGCCAAGGTCGGGGTCGTGGGTTCGATCCCCATCGCCCGCTCCAATCTCCGCCTTCCTCGCAAACGGGACTTACGGGACCTCGGATCCGCGCCGGACGCCGCCTGCTCAATGGCCGTGCGGGTCAGCGCAGGCGCATGCGCGCGTAGGTCCAGGCGACCATCCCGATGAAGCCCGCCAATCCGAGGGCAGCCGCGATCCGCACGGCGTCATCCATCTCGGACCAATCCTGCAGGCGCCCCTTGTGGTGCGACCAGACGACGAGGGCCGTCATCGCCGCGTACAGAACGAGGGCGTTGGTGGACTGGCGGCGGCCGCCGGAGGCCGCATCGCCGGGCGCGTCGACGAAGCGGGGCGCAAGCCAGAACAGGTAGGCGGCCTGCAGCGCCGATCCCAGCAGGAAGAGGGGAACGGCAGACCGGGCGAGGCAGGCGAGGCAAAGGCCGCTTGCGAAGGTCACCAGCGCCAGAATCAGCCCGTAGCGCTCCTTCCTGCGCTCGCGCGGATCGGGGGGCTCGAGCGCGATGGCGGCGATCGCCTGGTCGATGAGGCGCGCGGTCATGATGGAGCGCGCAAGCACGATGCCGGCGAAGATGTAGAATGCGCCGGCGAGGCGCAGAAAAATGTCCAGGATCTGCATGGGGCGGTCTCAACAGGCGGGTGGGCATCGGTACACGAGCTCGCAGCATCCCGCCAAGCGCGATCGGCCGTGCCGGCGCTCAGTGCGCCTCGACGGGGCGCCAGCCGGCAGCCAGCGCCTCGGCCTCCGTGCAGAACCAGCGCTTGCCCTTGTCGAGATCCATCTGGATGCGGCCGTACCAGGGGCTCCAGGGCATGTGGTAGATGCGGCCGTTGCGGGTGACGTTGCCCTTGATGGCGCAGCCCGAGGGTGCCTTGTCCTCGACCGCGGTCCAGCGCTTGGCCCGATAGTCCCACGCCGTCTCGGTGTCGGCCTGCCAGATGCCGAGGCGCTCGCCGCGGGCGGCCTTCTCCTCGGAGACATAGGCGGTGCTGTAGCGCACGAAGGCCCAGGCAAGGCCCTGGCGCACCATGGCCGCATTGATGTCGCGGCCGTCGGCGAAGCAGACGCCCAGCAACCGGCCGTACTTGTCGGTGCCGCGGGGGCGGCATTCGATGCGCTTGCTCTCGGTCAAGCGGACCAGAGCCGTCGTCGCCGCGGCGCCGCAGGCCCAGCTTCCCACCAGAGCGCTTTCCGATCCTTCGGAATCGGATGCGCGCTCTATGCGTTTGATAGTGCGAGCATCTTCACGCGACACGCGCCTGCGCGCGGTCGCGATCTGCTCTAGCTTGCGGGCGCAGCGCTGGCCGGTCTCGGGGGCGTCGATGCCTTCGAGCCGCACCCGGGTGCCGTCAATCTCAAGGGTGTCGCCATCGATGACCCGGGCGTTGCCGGCGACGGGCCGGCCCTCCGGCCCGGGCGGGGCCGCGCCCCATACCAGAGAGGCCTGGACGACACCCGCAGCCAGCGCACACGCCACCAGCTGTCGAGTTGCACACGCCAACATTAACTCGCGCATAGGTAGAAATGTGCGCGATTCGCATGGCTGGATGGGGGCAAGACGGCGTCACCCCGTGGCCGAACGGGGGCATGCTCAAGGCCACAGGACGGGTTGGATATTCAACTTTTTGCTCTGTCCGGCAGCATACACGCTTGACGCAAAACGGTTGAAGGCGTTCATTTGACAGAGGCGATGACTGGCACCGACGCGCCGATAGGGGGGGCGGATGAGCGAGTCAATCTTCAAACTTGTAGTGGAAAGGGCGCGCACGCGCATTGCGCTTCGCGCCCAATGGACGCGGTTCGCGACGGCCCGGACGCACAACAACCGGATCTGCGATCCGCTCGACCCTGCCGCCACCCGGTTCTGCGCCTACGGGGCGATGGTGCGGGCGGGCTACGAGCTCACTGGCTGCCGCACCACGGCGGTGCTCGTGGCGCAGCGGGCGGCGCGGCGCCTGACAGGGGCGGCCACCGATCTCGAGGCGGTGGCGGACCTGCATGTCCTCAATGACGGGCCGCCCACCGCGGCACGCCAGCGGCTGATCGACCTCATCGACGCGGCGCTGGCGGACGGCTGACCCGATCTGCCGCAGGATCCGGGCTCATGCGCGGCGGCGTCACTGGCGCTCCGGCAGCGGCGCGCTTACGTTAAGCGTATTGAGCCTGTGACCGAGACCGTTGGCGCGCGAGCGGCCCGACCGGTCTGCCATCGGCGTTCCTTGCCTCGCGCAGACAACAACACAACGAGCACCCCATGACGGTTTCGAGCTCCCTTCGCAACGAGGCACGCACCCATGACGCCCTGGCCGCGGCCGAGGCCTGGCTCGCCGAGCACGGCAAGGTCGCCGTTGCCACCGTGGTCGGCACCTGGGGCTCTGCCCCCGTCCCCGTGGGCGGACAAATGGTGGTGGCCCCCGACGGCCGCTTCGAGGGCTCGGTGTCGGGCGGATGCGTCGAGGGCGAGATCATCTCGGAGGCCGAGGACGTGCTGCAGGGCGGCGCCCCCAAGACCATGACGTACGGCGTCGCCGACGAGACCGCGTGGCGGGTCGGCCTGCCGTGCGGAGGCCAGATCAAGGTGTTCCTGGAGCGCCTCGAAGGGGCTGCCGGCAAGGATTTCGTCGCCAAGGCCATCGAGGCGCGCTCGCGCCGCCAGGGGCTCGTCGCGCGCACGCGCCTGGCCGACGGCAGCCGGCAGCTGTTCACGCGCGAGGAGGCGCCTGCCGATGCCGACATCGCGCGCCGTTTCGACAGCGGCGAGAGCTCGCTGGTGGAGGGCCCCGAGGGGGAGACGTTCGTGCACGCGCTGGTGCCGCCGGCGCGCGTCATCATCGTCGGGGCGACGCACATCGGCCAGGTGCTCGCCCACCTCGTCAAGCTTGCAGGCTACGAGGTGATCGTGCTCGACCCGCGCACGGCGTTCGCGGCCGAGGCGCGCTTTCCCGGCATCCGTCTCGACACCGACTGGCCGCAGGACGCGATCCCGCGCATCGGCCTTGATCCGTATACGGCCGTCGTGGCGCTGGCGCATGTCGCGCACATCGACGACGAGGCGCTCAAGCTCGCCATGCGGTCGAGCTGCTTCTACGTCGGGGCGCTCGGCTCGCGGCGCAACCACGCCAAGCGCACCGAGCGGCTGGCGGGGGCCGGATTCAAGCCGGAGGAGATCGGCCGCGTGCACTGCCCCATCGGACTCAACATCGGAGCGCAGAGCCCGCAGGAGATCGCCATCTCGATCATGGCCGAGGTGGTGCTCGCCTTGCGCGGGCCCAAGGAGTACAAGGCCGCTTGACAGGCTGACGCCGCATCTGCTCGACAACGAAAATCGAAACAAACGGGAGTGAGCGCACATGCTCGAAGCCTACGTCTATGACGGACTGCGCACGCCGTTCGGCCGCAACGCGGGAGGGCTGTCGCGGGTCCGCCCGGACGATCTGCTCGCTGGCGTGGTGAAGGAGGTGGTGGCGCGGTCGGGCTTCTCTCCGGAAAGCATCGACGACGTGAACATCGGCTGCGCCAGCCAGGCGGGCGAGGACAGCCGCAACGTGGCGCGGCACGCGCTGCTGCTCGCCGGGCTTCCCGTCGAGGTGCCGGGCTCGGTCGTCAACCGGCTGTGCGGGTCGGGCCTCAACGCGCTGGTCTCGGCGGCGCACGCCATCACCTGCGGCGAGGCGGACGTGTGCATCGCCGGCGGCGTCGAGAGCATGACGCGGGCGCCGTTCGTCGTCGGCAAGGCGGACCAGGCCTTCACGAAGGCCTTCACCGTGTTCGACAGCTCGCTCGGCGCGCGCTTCCCGAACCCCAAGATCGAGAGCGTGTTCGGCGCTGACACGATGCCGGAGACGGCCGACAATCTCGCCCGCGATTTCCAGCTCTCGCGGGAGGAGTGCGACGTGTTCGCACTGGGCTCGCAGCAGAAGTACCTCAAGGCGCACAAGGACGGCTTCTTCAAGAGCGAGATCAAGCCGGTCGCCATTGCGAGCAAGGGCAAGCCCGACACCATCGTCGCCGAGGACGAGCATCCCAGGCCCGAGACGACGCTCGAGACGCTGATGAAGCTCAAGGCGCTGTATCCGCAGGGCGTGACCACGGCCGGCAACGCGTCCGGCATCAACGACGGGGCCGGGGCGCTGCTGGTGGCAAGCCGCGATGCCGGCGACAAGGCCGGCGTGAAGCCGATGGCGCGGGTTCTGGCAAGCGCGGTCGCCGGCGTGGCGCCGCGCATCATGGGCTTCGGACCGGTGCCGGCCTCGCAGAAGGCACTCGAGCGCGCGGGCCTCGATCTCAAGGACATGGACGTGATCGAGATCAACGAGGCATTCGCGGCGCAGGTGCTGGCCTGCCTGAAAGGCCTCGGCCTGCCCGCCAACGACGCGCGGGTCAACCCCAACGGCGGGGCGATCGCGCTCGGGCATCCGCTGGGGGCCTCGGGCGCGCGGCTGGCGCTCACCGCCATCCGGCAGCTGCACCGCACGGGCGGGCGCTACGCGCTCGTGACCATGTGCATCGGCGTCGGCCAAGGCATCGCCGTCGTCCTCGAGCGCGTGTAGATCCCGTCCGCGCCGACAGGCGGCGCGCACCGCGCCGGCCCACGATGCGATCGCCGGCCCTCGGGCCGGCCCGCCTTCTCCTCGCGCCGACGACGTGACCCCGATGCCGCAGACACGCATCTTCTACGGCTGGTACGTCGTCGCGGCGGTGCTGGTGATCACGACGGCGGCCTCGGGCTTCTCGTTCTATGCCCTGCCGATCCTGCTCGCGGCATTCACCGGCGAGCAGGGCTTCTCGGTGAGCCTCGCCAGCGCCGCGACCGCCACCTTCTTCGTCGCGAGCGGCGTCGGCGGCATGATCGCGGGCAGGCTCGCCGAGCGCATCGACGTGCGCCTGGTGGTGGCGGGCGCGGCGACGATCGGGGCGATGACGCTCGCCATGGTCGGCCACATCACCTGGCTGCCGCAGCTGTTCCTGTTCCACTTCGTGTTCGGGCTGTGCCACGGCTCGGCGAGCCTGGTGCCGTTGATGACGGTCGTGGCGCGCTGGTTCGAGGCAAGGCGCTCGCTGGCGTTCTCGATCGGCTCGACGGGGCTGTCGCTGGGCGGGGTCGTGATCACGCCGTTCGTGGCCCACTTCGTGCGCGAGGCGGGGCTCGCGGCGGCGGCGCCGTGGCTGGGACTGGGTCTGTTCCTCGGCGTCGTGCCGGCGGCCGTGCTGATCCTGCGGCCGTCGCCGCAAAGCCTGGGCCTCGAGCCCGACGGCGGCTTCAAGGCCGAGGGCCAGCGCAAGGCCCCGCCGCGGCCTGTCGTGCCGTTCGCGCAGGCCGTGCGCTCGCGCATCTTCTACGCGGTGTCGGCGGCCTATTTCCTGCAGCTGGGGGCGCAGGTCGGCGGCATCTCGCACATCTACAGGCTCGGCAGCACGCGCGCCGGCTTCGAGGCGGCGGCGATGGCGGTGTCGGCGATGGCGGCGTGCAGCACGCTCGGGCGGCTCGCCGGCGGCTGGGCGCTGATGAAGGTGCCCTCGAGCGCGTTCGCGATGAGCATGATGGCGGGACAGGTGGCCGCCTTGATGCTGCTCGCGGTCGCCGACAGCACGGCCACGATCGTGGCCAGCGCCGTGCTGTTCGGCCTCACCATGGGCAACTCGCTGATGATGCATCCCCTGCTGCTGGCCGAGCGCTTCGGCACGCGGGACTACGGCCGCATCTACGGGCTGAGCCAGATGATGGTGGTGCTCGGCATGGCCGCCGGGCCGGCGCTGGTCGGCGTGCTGCACGACTTCGCCGGCGGCTACCGCAGCGCCTTCCTGGCGATCGCCGGGGTGACGGGGCTGTCGCTGGTGGTGCTGGCGTGGGGCATACGCGAGCCGGGCGTGGCCGACAGAGCGTGAATGGACTGGCTGCTGGAAGGGAAGGATCGTGAAGGTTGCGGATCGCACCAGGTATGCGAGGCGGCCCAGCGCTTCCCCAGCCGTCCTCGCGCATGCCCAGCTGCCGTGCCGGTTCTCAGCGGCCTGCCGGGCGAACAGACTGCAGGATCAGGCGGCGTAGCCACTCGTGATCGGGCTCAGCGTGGGCCTTCTCGTGCCAGACCATGCGATATCCGAAGCTGGAGAGCTCGAGCGGCGGCTTGACCAGACACAGACGACTATCGTTCGAGAAGTTCCTCGCGGCGCGGTGCGGAATCGTCAGAACGAGGTCCGAACTCGCCGCCACAAGCGCGGCGGTCGCGAAGTAGGGGATGCGCACGGCGACGTGCCGGCTATGACCGAGGGCCGCGAGCGCCTTGTCGACCGGACCCGTTCGCCCTCCCGTGACTGTTACAAGAATGTGTGAGGCGGAGACGTAGTCCTCAATGCGCATGCGTCCGCGTCCGGAAACATGCAGTGCTGGGTGTCCATTGCGCACAAGGCAGGCGAAGGTCTCCCGAAAGAGGTCGCGTGTCCTCAGGTTGGGAGGAACAGGGCTGTCACTGTAGAGCGCAAGATCGACATCGGTCTCGCCAAGGGTCTTGATCGTCTGTGCATCGACGGGAACGACCTCCAGACTGGCCCTGGGCGCGACCGCGAACATCAGGCCAGCCAGACGCGGAAGAATGACCGTTGCGCCATAGTCAGTCGTCGCGATGCGGAACACGCGCTCGGTGCTTGGAGGATCGAAGGGAGGTCTGGCCGCGAGAACGTCGGTGACGCCGGCCAAGGCCATACGCAGCGGCTCGAGAAGCGCGCCTGCACGGATCGTCGGGCGCATGACAGTTCCGGACTTGACCAGAAGCGCGTCGTTGAAAATCTCGCGAAGTTTCGCGAGCGCCCTGCTCACGGCCGGCTGACTCATCCCACTGCGCTCTGCGGTCCTCGTCACGCTTCGCGTCTCCAGAAGCGTTTTCAAGACCACGAGCAAATTCAGATCGACGCGGAAGAGGCTCTCGTCTGACGGCATCCGTTCCCCACGACACCAACCGCTTGCCCGACCACGTTATCCGATTAGTGGATAACGCGCATCTCGTTCAGCCAGTTTCTGCAACACCGGCGTTGGACTACGGTGCGAGGGCTCCGGCGCAGCGAGGGTCTGTGGATGTCGTTGCGGGGGACCCGTACGAGGAGATTGCCGACATGAGCCATCACTTGCCGAACCGGCGAACCACGCTCCTGGCTGCTGCTGCCGCCCTCTCTGCGGCGGGTGCCGGCGGCACCGTCCGGGCGCAGGCGCCGATCAGCGCCGCCCGCAATGCCGGCCACTATAGATTCCGCGTCGGCGAGATCCAGGCGACGGTTCTGAGCGACGGGCTCCTGAGTGGGCCAGCGCGTGTCTATGCCCATGACGCGCCTGACGCTGAGCTGCGGGAGGCTTTGCGCCGGGCCTTCCTTCCCACGGAGACAATGACGCTCAGTCTTAACACGCTGCTCATCGAGACCGGCGGGCGCCGGGTTCTGATCGAGGCCGGAGCCGCGCAGACCATGGGACCGGATGGCGGCAAGCTTTTCGCCAACCTGTCCGCGATCGGCCTGCGGCCAGAGGATATCGACGTGATCGTGATCTCGCACACCCACCCCGACCATGTCGGCAATCTGCGAAGCGCGAGCGGCGGGAAGGCGTTTCCGCGCGCGACGGTCTATGCGCCCGAAGCCGATTGGAATTTCTTCGTCCGCGGCGAGCCCGATCTCTCGTACCTTCCTGCGAATGCCGAGTTCCGGCGCCGCTTTGGCGAGGCCATCAAGAAAAGCGTCGAGCCGGTCGCGAGCGATGTCGTGCTTTACCAAGCGGGAGCGGAGATCGTGCCAGGGCTGGTCACGCTGCCAGCTTATGGCCACACGCCCGGCATGGCGGCATTTCTTGTCCACTCCGGATCGGACCAGCTACTCCTGACGGCCGATCTGGCTTACCATCCTCTCGTCAATGTGGACCGGCCGTGGCGGCTGGGTCCCGATCGCGACGCGGATGCGGCGCTGCAATCGCGCCGGAGAGTTTTCGATCGCGCGGCGGCGGACCGGCTTCTGGTGCTCGGGTTCCATTTCCCATTCCCGGGTCTCGGACGGATGTTGAAGACCGACGGCGGCTACGCCTGGGTTCCTGCAAACTGGCAATTTTGACAGGGCAAGCGGGCCGGGAGCGAATCTGCAGACGCCTCACGCCTTGCCAGGACAGGCGGCGGCGATCTCGGCGTCGGTGCAGCCGGCCGCGCGCAGGACGGCCTCGGTGTCCGCCCCCAGCATCGGCGGCGGCAGGTCGGCGCCCCGTGCCACGTCCTCGACGTTCATGGGAAGGCGCAGGGAGCGCTTGACGAGAGAGGGGGCGGAGAAGTCGGGCTCGAACAGGCCGACGTCGTTGAGGTGCGGGTCATCGAGCAGCTCGGCCGGCGAGCGCACGGGCTGGGAGGGAATGTCGAGGCGCTCGAAGACGGCCAGCCACTCGGCGTTGGTGCGCGCCGGCAGCGCCTCCTCGAGCAGGCGGTAGAGATCGTCGATGCGGGCCGAGCGGGCGGTCGGATCGTTGAACCAGGCCTCGTCGGCGACCTCGAGGCGGCCGATCTCGGAGAGCACCTTGCGCCAGTTCTCGGCCGAGTAGGGCAGCAGCGCCACCCAGCCGTCCTTGGTGCGGTAGGGCTTGCGCGAGGGCGAGAGGACGCGGGTGTAGCCGACCTGGCCGGCGGCATCGAAGGTCGCCGCGGCGAGGTGCTCGGACAACGAGAAGGCGGCCATCAGCTCGTACATCGGCACCTCGATGTAGCCTGGCGCCGCGCCCTGGCGCTCGCGGTAGAACAGGGCGCCCAGCACGGCGTAGGCCAGATGCAGGCCGGAGACCTTGTCGGCGGCGATGGTGGGGGCGTAGACGGGCTCGCCGCCGCGCATCTGGAACAGCCCGGCGAAGCCCGAGGCCGCCTGGATGACGTCGTCGTAGGCGGGCTTGCCGGCGTAGCGGCCGTGGCGGCCGTAGCCGACGGCGGCGGCGTAGACGATGCGCGGGTTGAGGCTGCGCACGGCGTCGAAGGTGAAGCCCAGCCGGTCGAGCGCCTCCTGGCGCATGTTGTGAACGAAGGCGTCGGCGGTCGGAATCAGCTTGCGCAGGGCCGCCTTGCCGCCCGGGCTCTTGAGATCGAGGGCCACGGAGCGCTTGTTGCGGTTGACGTTGGCATAGATGGCGCTCATGCCAGGGGTGGCCACCGGCGCGATGGTGCGCATGCTGTCGCCCTCGGGGGGCTCGATCTTGATCACCTCAGCCCCCAGATCTCCCAGGATCTGGGTCGCGTACGGGCCCAGGATCACGGCAGTGAGGTCGAGAATGCGCACACCCTTCAGGAAAGGGATCATGGGGCCTCCGCAGGCGCGAGAGCGGCAGCAGTAGCATGGGCGACGGTGCGCCCGCAGCCGTCCGCGGCCCCCGCCAATCGGCAAAATTCTATTGAGGACCAACGGTTAGGTTGCAGGGAGCAAGCCCGGCACGCCGCCGGTGCGGCAGCAACTGCTTGAACGGATTAAGCATCCTGGCGCCGGTGATGCCGTTTTGCCGCGCTGGCCGGATTTGCGGCGCATGCCTTGACTTTGCCACCGGCAATCCAAAATAAACGCTCATTCGTTTTGCAAAGGCTCTTGGTGCGGTGCAATATGGCGCGGAGCAAGGACGGACCGGAATGCCGAAGCTGAGACCGGAGACCCAGAGCGCCCGGCGCGAGCACATTCTCGACGCCGCCGAGCGCTGCTTTGCGATGACCGGGTTCCATCGCACGACCATGCACGACATCTGCCGGATGGCAGGCGTGAGCCCGGGTGCGCTCTACGTCTACTTCGACAACAAGGAAGCCCTGATCGAGGGCATCACCGAGCGCGACCGCGCGGAGTTCGCCGAGCAGTTGAGCATGCTCGAGGAGGCGCCCGACTTCATCGCCGCGCTCGAGGCGGTGGGGGGCTACTACCTCGATCCGGCGCGGGCGCACAAATCGCAGCTGTGCCTGGAGATCGGGGTCGAGGCGACGCGCAACGCGCGCATCGCGGAGATCCTGTGGCGCTTCGACCGGGAGGTGACGGACAGCCTGGAGCGCCTGTTCCGGCGTCTGAAGTCCGAGGGCCGGATCGCGCCGGCGGTCGATATCCAGAGGGTGACGGCCGCGTTCTGCATGATCGGCGACGGGCTGTTCTGGCGGCACACGGTGTTCCCGAACGACTTCAAGGCGGAAGGCGCCATGCCGATCGCGCTCGACCTGATCCGCATGCTGCTCAGGCCGGTCGAGCCGGCGACACGCAAGACCTCTGAAACAGCCCGCAGCCCTGGTGGTGAATGACATGATACGCAAGGTGCTTGCCGTGGCGTTCGCGGTCGCAATCGCGCTGGGCCTCACGATCACACTCGTGGCCGAGCCCACCCAGAAGTCCGACGCCAAGCCGGCGGAGCGTGCCGCGAACGCGCCGCGCGTGACGGTGGCGCGGGCGGCCGAGCAGGGCTTCATCGAGACGGTGGTGGCGACGGGATCGCTCGTGGCACGCGAGGAGATCCTGGTCGGGCCCGAGGTGGAGGGCCTGCGCGTGACGGAGGTCCTCGCCGACGAGGGCATGCGGGTGAAGAAGGGCGATGTGCTTGCACGCCTCGTCGTCGACACGCTCGAGGCGCAACTCGCCCAGAATGATGCCGCGCTGGCGCGCACGACGGCTGCCATCGCGCAGGCGCGCAGCAACATCGTGCAGGCGGAGGCGCGCCTGACCGAGGCCAAGAACGCCTTCGAGCGCGCCGGGCCGCTGCACAGCGCGGGGCATATGCCCGACGCCATCTACGACCAGAGACAGCAGGCGGCGCTGACGGCCCAGTCGCAACTCGTCTCCTCCAGGGAAGGCCTCAAGGTGGCGGAGGCCGAGAAGGCGCAGGTCGAGGCGCAGCGGCGCGAGATCGAGTGGCGCCGCGGCCGCTCGGCCGTGGTGGCGCCGGCCGACGGCATCATCAGCCGGCGCGTGGCCCGCATCGGCGGCTACGCGATGGGCTCGGGGGATGCCATGTTCCGCATCGTCGCCAAGGGCGAGGTGGAGCTCGACGCCGAGGTGGTCGAGACGCGGATCGCGGCGATCAGGGTCGGGCAGAAGGCGCGCGTGGAGGTGACGGGCGTCGGCACCGTGGAGGGCACCGTGCGCCTCGTCTCGCCGGAGGTCGACAAGGCCACGCGGCTGGGGCGCGTGCGCATCTTCCTCGGCGACAACCCCAACCTGCGCGTGGGCACGTTCGCGCGGGCATCCATCGCCACGGCCGAGGGGCGCGGCCTCGCCATCCCGGCCTCGGCCGTGCTCTACGTCGGCGACAGCACGGTGGTGCAGGTGGTGCGCGACAACAAGGTCGAGACGCGCAAGGTCGAGCTGGGCCTGGCTGCCGGCAGCTTCGTCGAGGTGCGGCGGGGGCTTGAGGCCGGCGACACGGTGGTGGCGCGCTCGGGCACGTTCCTCAGGGACGGGGACGCCGTCGATCCGGTCATGACGCCCGAGAAAGAGGTGCGCTCGTGAACTGGAACATCTCGGCCTGGTCGATCCGGCGGCCGGTGCCGTCGCTCGTCCTGTTCATGGTGCTGATGACGCTCGGCGTCCTCAGCTTCAAGCAGCTGCCGATCACGCGCTTCCCCAACATCGACGTGCCGATCGTAAAGGTGCAGGTAACGCAGGCGGGCGCCGCACCCTCCGAGCTCGAGGTGCAGGTGACGAAGCGCATCGAGGACGCCATCGCCGGCGTCAACGGCGTCAAGCACCAGACCTCGACGATCACGGAGGGCTCATCGGTCACGGCGATCGAGTTCCGGCTGGAGGTGAACCAGGACCGCGCGCTCAACGACGTCAAGGACGCCATCGCCAAGATCCGCCCGGAGCTGCCGCGCACCATCGACGAGCCGATCGTGCAGAGGATCGAGATCGAGGGTCTGCCCATCGTCACCTACGGGGCGAAGGCGCCCGGCATGACGGCGGAGCAGCTGTCCTGGTTCGTCGACGACACGGTGATCCGGGCGCTGCAGAGCGTGAAGGGCGTGTCACTCGCCGAGCGCATCGGCGGCGTCGACCGCGAGATCCGCATCGCGCTGTCGCCGGACCGGCTGCTCGCCTACGGCATCACGGCGGGCGACGTGAACCGCCAGCTCAGGGCGACGCAGGTCGACCTCGCCGGCGGACGCGGCGAGATCGGAGGGCGCGAGCAGGCGATCCGCACGCTGGCCGGCAAGGTCACGGTCGCGGATCTCGCGGCGCTGCAGATCGCACTGCCGAAGGGGCGCAAGGTGCGCCTCGACGAGCTCGGCACGGTGACGGACACGTTCGCCGAGCAGCGTACGTTCGCGACACGCGACGGCGAGCCCATCGTCGCGTTCGCGGTGACGCGCGCCAAGGGGCAGAGCGACACGGTGGTGGTGGCCGACGTCGAGAAGAAGATCGCCGAGCTCAGGGCCAAGTTCCCCGACGTGGAGATGCGCGAGGTCGACAACACCGTTCCCTACACGCTCGGCGTCTACCACGCGACCATGAAGTCGCTGATCGAGGGCGCGGTGCTCGCCATCGTGGTCGTGCTGCTGTTCCTGCGTGACTGGCGCGCCACCATCATCGCCGCGGTGGCGCTGCCGCTGTCGATCATCCCGGCATTCTGGGCGATCGACGCGGCGAGCTTCTCGCTGAACCTCGTCAGCCTGCTCGCGATCACCATCGTCACCGGCATTCTCGTCGACGACGCCATCGTCGAGATCGAGAACATCGTGCGGCACATGCGCATGGGCAAGAGCGCCTACAAGGCGGCGCTGGAGGCGGCCGACGAGATCGGGCTGGCGGTGATCGCCATCACCCTGACCATCGTCGCCGTGTTCGTGCCGGTGAGCTTCATGGGCGGCATCGCGGGGCAGTACTTCAAGCAGTTCGGCCTGGTCGTCGCCTTCGCGGTGATCTTCTCGCTGCTGGTCGCGCGCCTGATCACGCCGCTGCTGGCCGCCTACTTCATGCGCGGAACGGGACACGTGGAAGCCGAGGGCCGCGTGCTCAAGGCCTATACGCGCCTCGTCGCCTGGTCGGTGCACCACCGCATCAAGGCGGTGGCGGCGGGCCTGATGATCTTCGCGGTGTCGATCGGCAGCTTCTACCTGCTGCCCGCGGGCTTCCTGCCGACGGAGGACTCGGGGCGCACGCTGCTCGCGCTGGAGCTGCCGCCGGGCTCGCGCATCGAGGACACGCGCGAGGTGACGGCGCAGGTGGCCAAGCGCATCGCGGAGCGGCCGGAGGTGCGCACGGTGCTCGTCAACGGCGGCCGGATCCTGGGCTCGGGCGCCGAGGTGCGCAAGGCGACGTTCACGATCAACCTGGTGCCGAAGGAGAAGCGGGCGCTGTCGCAGGCGCAGGTCAAGCAGGCGATCAGCCAGGACCTCGCGGCGATCCCCGACATCCGGTACTGGTTCCTCAACGACAACGGGCAGCGGCAGTTCGCGCTCGTGGTCTCCGGGCGCGACGGCGCGGCGGTGAACCAGGCGGCGGCGGAGCTGACGAGCCAGGCCAAGCGCCTGCCGATGCTGAGCGAGGTCGTCTCGACGGCCGAGCTCGACCGGCCGGAGCTGCGCGTCACACCGGTCGCCGACGTCGCCGCCGAGCTCGGCGTGTCGACGGAGGCGATCTCGGAGGCGGTCCGGATCGCGACCATCGGCGACGTCGGGGCCAACCTCGCCAAGTTCAACGTCGGCGAGCGGCAGGTGCCGATCCGGGTGCAGCTCGAGGAGCGCGCGCGCAGCGATGCCAAACTGCTCGAGCAGCTCAAGGTGGCAACGGCCGCGGGCGCCATGGTGCCGCTGGCGACGGTCGCCAGGTTCTCTTTCGGCCAGGGGCCGACGGCGATCGACCGCTACGACCGGACGCGGCGGGTGCTGCTCGGGGCCGACCTCGTCGGCAACACGCCGCTGGGGGAGGCGGTGACCGCGGTGATGGCGCTGCCGGCAGCCAAGACCCTGCCCGGCGGCGTCGAAATCAAGCAGTTCGGCGATGCCGAGATCATGACGGAGGTGTTCGAGGGCTTCGCCAAGGCGATGGGCGCCGGCCTGATGATGGTGTACGCGGTGCTGGTGCTGCTGTTCGGCAGCTTCCTGCAGCCCATCACCATCCTGTTCTCGCTGCCCCTGTCGATCGGCGGCGCCATCGTGGCGCTGGCGGTCACGGGCATGCCGATCAGCCTGCCGGTGGTGATCGGCATCCTCATGCTGATGGGCATCGTCACCAAGAACGCCATCATGCTGGTCGACTTCGCCGTCGAGGAGATGCGCCGCGGCGTGCCGCGCGACGAGGCGATCATCGATGCAGGCCGCAAGCGCGCCCGGCCCATCGTCATGACCACCATAGCCATGATCGGCGGCATGCTGCCCTCAGCGATCAGCCTGGGCTCGGGCGGCGAGTTCCGTGCGCCGATGGCGGGGGCGGTGATCGGCGGCCTGATCTCCTCGACGCTGCTGTCGCTGGTGTTCGTGCCGGCCGTGTTCGCGCTGATGGACGACTTCGGGCACGGGGTGTGGCGGCGCTTCTCGCGCATCCTCGGCCCGGTGGACGAGACGGCCGATCCTGGCGCCCCGCACGCGGCGGCAGGCGGCGGGCCTGCGACGCCGGCCTCGCGGCCGCTGGCGGCCGAGTAGCCCGCTACGGGACAGTGGCGCTGCAGGTGCCATCAAATCGCTGCGGTCGCGGCCTAGGGGGTCGCGCGACGCGATCACCGGGAGACAGCCGCCATGTTCGATGCCCGCAGCATTCTGGAAGCCATCGTCAAGGGGGCCGGCGGCGAGGAGCCCCGGCAGGAGATGCCACGCGGGAGGCCATCGGGCGATCTGCGCGACCTGGGCGAGCTTCTGAAGGGCATCGCGGGCGGGGACACCGGGGCGCCGCAGCCGGGCGCTCCGGGATCGCGCGGCGCGGGCCGTATGGGCGATGAGGCGGAGATGCGGCGCGGCCGCGACGCGGGCCCGGGGCCCGACGACGCAGAGGAAGAGGCCCCGCCGCTGCGGCGCAGCGCGCGCCCGGGCCGCCGTGCGGCGCCAGCTGCGGAGGAGGACGCCGGGGCGGCGCCGGGCGGCCTTGAGGACATCATCCGCGACGTGCTCGGCGGCAAGGGCGGAAACCTCGGCGAGATCCTTGAGAAGATGCAGAAGGGCGGCGGCCTGGGAGGGCTCGGCGACATCCTCGGGCCGGTGCTGGGCCAGGTGCTCGGCGGCGGCAAGCCGGGAGCGGCGCGGCTCACAGGGGGCGAGGCAGGCGGCCGGGCGCCGGCTGCGGGCGCACTGGGCGACCTTGCCAACGCGTCGCCGCAGGAGATCCTGGCGGCGATCCAGGATTTCATCGCGCGCAACCAGTTCGCGGCCGGTGCGGCGGCGGGCGGGCTCGGGGCGCTGATCCTCGGCACGCGCACGGGACGCTCGATCGCGGCGTCGGCCGCCAAGCTCGGCGGCCTCGCGGTGATCGGGGGCCTCGCCTACAGGGCCTACCAGAACTACCAGCAGGGCGTGCCGGCATCGGCGACGGACGGCCCGCAGCGGCTGCTGGCGCCCCCATCGGGCTCGGGCTTCGAGCCCGAGACGGTCTCGAATGGCACGGCTGCAACGATGATCCGCGCCATGGTGGCCGCGGCCGCAGCCGACGGGCGCATCGACGCCAACGAGGAGGGAAAGCTCGTCGCGAGCCTCGGCGGCACGGCGCTGCCGGAGGCGGCGCGCGCGTTCCTGGCCAAGGAGATCGCGGCGCCGGCCGGCGTCGACGAGATCGCGGCGGCCGTGGGAAGCGAGGAGGAGGCGGTGCAGGTCTATACGGCCGCGCGCATCACGGTCGATCCCGACAGGGCGGAGGAGCACGCGTTCCTGGCGGAGCTTGCGGACGCGCTCGGCATCGACGAGGGGCTTGCGGCGCACATCGACAGCACGGCGCGGTCGGTCGCGGCCTGAGCCCGGCGGCACCGCGCAAGCGCGGGATCCCTGCTCAATGAGAAACGGCGGGCCAGGTGCCCGCCGTCGTCGTTCTGGCCAGGCGCGAGCGGGCTCAGCGCCCGATCACCTCCACGCTCACGCTGGCGAGGCCGCGGCCCGTCATGCCGATGACGTTGGCAGCGCCGCGCGAGAGGTCGATGATGCGGCCCTTAATGAATGGACCACGGTCATTGATGGTCACGGTCACCGAGCGGCCGTTGTTACGGTTGGTCACCAGGACGCGGGTGCCGAACGGCAGCGTGCGGTGAGCGGCCGTCATGCCCGACGGGTTGAAGCGGGCGCCAGACGCGGTCTGGGTGCCCTGCCAGTAGTAGGAGGCCATGCCGCCCGACGAGCCGCCGCTGTATGAGCTGGAGCTCACGACCGACCGCTTGGCGGCCTTGTGCTCGAGGCGTGCCGAGCGCGTCGCCTTGTCGGTGCGCTTGTAGGCGGCTTTCTTGTAGTGGGCCTTGTGAGCCGTCTTCTTGTAGGATGCCTTCTTCGTGGCGCTGTGCCCGCCGCCGCAGGCGACCTCGGGGCCAACGCACTGCCATGATGCCGCGCTCGCCGTGCGAGCGTCCACAAGGGCAACCGAAAGTGCTGCCAAAGCAGCAAGTGCCAAATACCGCATGATCAAGTTCTCCATCAGTCCCAATGACAGTGCCGCGGCTTGAAAACGGTGCTCCCCTGGCCGCCGGTTCCCCATGGGACGACGCTGGCCGATCCACGCGCTGCGTGGATATCTCTGTTCAGCAGATGGATGAGCTACCGATGCGAAGAGAAAGCCTCAGCGCAACCCCAGAACGTGTTCTGTCACTCGTATATTCCGGAGGTTCCATATAAGTCCCCCCGTTCTGGTGGCCGCACCTGACCAGCCGAATGGGGCGAAAACAATGAGCATATCTAAACGGTGTTTTTTATCGCGGGGTGCAGCATTGATATTTCAAATGCTTTTTATTGTGCAATGCAATAAGTGCGACCGCACGCCGCAGGATAAGTAGTCTCACGTATCCTCAGCAACGCTCTGTAAATGCGGCTGCTTTGTGTCATCCGAAGCGGTGCAGCGTTCCTGCGCGGCTTTCAAACGGTCTCGAACGAACGGCATCGAAACGGGATGCAATGGCTGTCATACGATGTGTAGAAGGTCTGCCTGCATGGGGGGAACATGACCGACAGCTCGCTTCCGACATCGCCCCCGCCGTCATTTGCGGAAGCGCTTCGCGTCTGGACAAAGATCGGCTTTCTGTCGTTCGGCGGGCCGGCGGGGCAGATCGCGCTCATGCACAAGGTGCTGGTCGACGAGCGGCGCTGGTTCGACGAGCAGAGATTTTTGTCCGCGCTCAACTTCTGTATGCTGCTGCCGGGTCCGGAGGCGATGCAACTTGCCACGTATGCGGGCTGGCGCCTGCACGGCGTGGCCGGAGGCCTTGCGGCGGGGCTGCTGTTTTTGCTCCCCGGCGCGGCGCTCATCCTCGTGCTCGGGCTGCTTTATGCGGCGTTCGGCAAGCTCCCGGTCGTGGAAGCGCTGTTCATCGGCATCAAGGCGGCGGTGCTGGCGATCATCGTCGAGGCGCTGCTGCGGGTCGCGCGGCGGGCGCTGCGCAGCCGCATGGACTGGGCGATCGCGGGTGCTGCTTTCGTCGGACTGTTCCTGTTCGCGGTTCCGTTTCCGCTGGTGGTCGCGGCGGCGCTGGCCGTCGGGTATCTGACCTCGCGTGGGAGCGACGCGGAGCCGGCATCGTATGCGTTGGCGCCTGTTCCCCTGATGGGCACAGTGAAGACCGTCGGTCTCTGGCTTGCGATCTGGATCTTGCCGCTCGCGCTGGTCGTGCTCGTGTTCGGGCAGGGGCACGTGCTGTCACAGATGGCCTTCTTCTTCTCCAAGATGGCAGTGGTGACTTTCGGCGGTGCCTACGCGGTGTTGTCCTATGTGGCGCAACAGGTGGTGCAGGGCTACGGCTGGCTCACGCCGGGCGAGATGCTGGATGCGCTCGGGCTCGCTGAGACGACGCCCGGTCCGCTCATTCTGGTGCTGGAGTTCGTGGGGGTGCTGGCGGGCTGGCGGCATGGCGGCGGCCCGCCGCTGCTGATGGGCGTGCTCGGCGCAGTCGTTACGCTCTGGGCGACGTTCGCGCCGTGCTTTCTCTGGATTTTCGCAGGCGCGCCCTACATCGAGCGTCTGACGCACGAGCCGAGACTATCCGGCGCGTTGAGAGCGGTGACGGCGGCTGTTGTCGGCGTGATCCTCAACCTCACGCTCTGGTTCGCGCTGCACGTGCTGTTCGGAGAAGTCGAGACTATCACGTGGGGCGGAGCCCACGTGTCCGTACCCGTGCTCTCGACCTTTCAACCGCTGCTGGCTGGGCTGGCTGTCCTGGGGGCTGTCCTGTTGTTCGTCTTAAGGTTCGGCATCCTTGCGACGCTTACGCTCACGGCGCTGGCGGGTCTCGCCTGGTCGCTGATCGCCTGAAGCGCATTGTTCCCGCTCCGCCTCAGAGCCAGCCCTTGTGGCGGAAGTAGAGGAACGGGATCAGCGCCGAGAAGAACATGAGCCCGAGCGCCATCGGGTAGCCCTCAATCCATGCAAGCTCCGGCATGTGCTGGAAGTTCATGCCGTAGATCGAGGCCACCAGCGTCGGCGGCATCAGCATCACCGCCATCACCGAGAACAGCTTGATAATCTGGTTCTGCTCGTTCGAGATCAGACCGAGCGTGGCGTTGAGCAGGAAACCTATGCGGTCCGACAGGAAGCGCATGTGCTCGGCCAAGGATTTGAGGTCGCGATCGACGGTCTCGATACGCGCGAAGATCTTGCCGTCGCAGTTTCGCTCCTGCGCCGTGTTGCGGAAGAAGTGCAGCACGCGCTCGATGGAGGTCGCGCTCTCGGTGACGCGGGCCACGATGTCGCCCAGCGTGCCGGTGCCTTTGAGGAGGGTGTCGAGCCTTGTCTCGCGGGTGCGCCGCTTCTTCAGCTCGAAGATGCCCTTGGCTACCTTGTCGACACGGTCCTGGATCTCGACAATGAAATCAGCCTGGCGTTCGACGAGCGTCTCGATGATGCCGATCATGAGGCCTGCGCCAGTCTTGCAGGTGGCGTCGCCTCGCTCGACGCGCGACACGAAGGCGGGAAACGCCTTGTGGTCGGTATAGCGGACGGTGACGAGGGCATTGCCGGTCAGAATGAACGTGAGGGTCGACGAGGTGAGAGTCTGCTCGTCGACCTTGTGCACGAGGAAACCCGTCATGTAGCTCGCGCCATTCTCCTGGTAGAAGCGGCTCGAGGCTTCGATCTCCCGCATTTCGGCGCGCGTCGGCACCGAGATGTTGAGGAGCTTCTCGACGTGATTGTCCTCCTCCTTGGTCGGGTTCACGAGATCGAACCAGACCGTGTCCTCGCTGATGGGCGCGGTTTCGTTGTGCCTCAGCAGGCTGTGACCGGTGGTGTCGTAGATTGTGAGCATAACGGTTCTTTCCCTGGCCGCCTTGAACTCCCCCGGCGGATGCCCATACCTTACCTAAAGTCCATTGAGGACGGTATCGGGCGCAAGCTGATCGTGCCGCGCCGTTGTCTGTTTGGGCACAGCCCGCGCCAGATGTTTGCTCGTAGGATTGTTCGTTCGGAGCCAGACTCGCCGCAATCGCCGGCGATCCTTATTGTTTTGGAGCTTTAACCATGCATTCGCTCACTTGCCACGATCACCGGCGCGGCATGGGGTTGTGCGCTGCACTTGCCGCGCTTGCCCTGCCGCTGGCCGTCCTCACGGCTGCGCAGCCGGCTCACGCCAAAATCAAATGCGTGGGCGGCAATCAGATCGTCAACGGCTCGCCGATCGCCACGCCCTATTGCCAGGACGAACTGGTGGCGCACGTCGCGCGCGAGCATGGCATGAGGGTGTCTGCTGCCGCGATCCGCAACAACCCGAACCTCAAGCGCAACGTGTGCCAGTTCGTCGGGCGTGACAGCCGGATCTACATCGCTTGCATCGATGCCAATAGCGCCGGGCGCCGGTTCTGACCGGTGTTTGATCGTGCTTCTTTTCGGACGGCTAGCATGCATGGCTTCGCCATGACTGGTTCCCATTCCGGACCAAGTGCGGGACGGGTTTTTTCCGGAAGCACTCAGCGCCGAATAGCGGTCGAGCCCAGCTCCCCGGAAGGGGAGGGGCTCGAACGACGCTTCCCTCGGTGCAACGATGATCAGCCCGTCGACTGGGTCTGCGGGGCCGGATAGCTGCTCACATCCAGGTTGGGCGTGATTTCGGCGGCATCCTTTGCGCGGCGCACGCGGCCGTCGAACTGGGCACCTTCGGAGATCGACAGCATCTGATGGAAGATGTCGCCTTCGACCACGGAGGTCGGGTGCAGCGTCACGGATGCGGCCTTGATGGCGCCGCGGACGCCGCCGCGGACCTCGATCTGCTCGGCGCAGACGGTGCCGACGACTGAGCCTTCCTCGCCGATGACGACCTGCTTGCCGGTGACGTCACCGCGGATGTCGCCGTCGATCTGCAGCTTGTTCTGCGAGATGATGGTGATCTTCTCGCCGAGGATGGCGAGATCGGTGCCGATCACCGAGGTCCCCATGGTGGTGGCAGCGCCAAAGGGCGAACCGCGTCCATTGCCCGTCGACGGGGCGGGGCCGCCATTTTGCATGCCGTTCGGAATGCCTGGGGGCTTCGGAAGACTGGGATCTGAACTTGAGCCTCGGCTGAACACGGGTGACCTCCCCTGATACTCTCTACGCAACTGGCGTCCACATCTGACACAAACATGGTGAGATGGAGGAAATTTGTCGTTAATAGCGTGATTGCGGCGAAATTGTCGCGATCATTGTTAAAGGCCGGATACGCTGGGAATTACGTGCTGCCGGGATTTATTCCGATGGTGCGGGAATAACAAAATGTGGCCGCTCTCGCCGGCCGGGAGGAGATTCAGTGACGATGCGCGCGTTTCACGGCCTTGCGGCAGTGCTGGCTGCCGGGGCGGCTTTCCTCGTGGCGACAGCTCCGCAGGCTGCCCTGGCGCAAGAGACGCCGGTTCAGCTCACGGTCGGCGATACGACGACGCTGCTGCTCGATGGCAATCCTTCGACGGGTTACACGTGGGTGCTCGACGGAGCGCCGGGCCGCGCCGTATCGGTCGATGTCAAAGGCTATGTCAAACCGGAGCTCAAGCCCGGCGAGCGGCCGCTGCTTGGCAAGCCGCAGAAATTCGAGGTGTTCGTCTCGGGCCAAGAGCCGGGACGCGCTTCGCTCGTGTTCAAGTATGTCAAGGCCGGCACCGCGGCGACGGGCAATACCAAGACGTTCGCGATCGAGGTGCTCGACGAGGCGCAGCGGGTTCCCGACGAAGGGGCCGGCTCAGGATCCATCGAAATCCCGGATCCGACGACCGACGTTCCCGTGGACTCGCGGACCGATATGTTTGCCGACCCGAATACCGATCAGGACGGCGGCGGAGGCCCGGATCCGGAGTGAGAGGGCTCCCGCGGGCATTGAGTTCGCCTAAAAACAAAGGGGCCGCCCTGTGGGCAGCCCCCGTGAGATTCGGGCGGCATTTGTCCGGCGGTTGTTGCGCCGGGCCGCTGATCGCTTGGTTCAGTCGGTACCCAGAGGTAGATCCGGCTTGAAACCCAGCGACCGCGACATCGCCGTCCTCAAGATCCCACTCGACATCGGATCACCTCCTTCCAGTTGTTGAATCCTGATTGAAGCGTGCCATGCTTCGCGGAATTTGCAAAGTTACGATTTGGATAGCTGGTGCAACCGGTTGCAGGTTCCTATCTGTTGGCGGTCGGAGCGTTGGCACGTCGAGCCGCGCTGCTTCGTGTTGGTGCAACTTTCTCTCTGGAGACCCTCCGATGCGTATCAAAGCCGTCGCTTCCGCTGCCGTCGTCGGTCTGGCCGCTCTCGTTGGCGGCGGGGCCGGTGCGGAAACAAAGGACAAGGATGCAATGACCGCGTGGGATTTTTCGTTCACGTCCATCGACGGCAAGCCGATGCCGCTCTCCGATTTCCGCGGCAAGGTGCTGCTGGTGGTGAACACGGCGTCGTTCTGCGGCTTCACCAAACAATACGAGGCGCTGCAGGCGCTGAATGCCAAATACGAGGCGCAGGGCTTCAATGTGATCGGCGTGCCGTCGAATGATTTCGGCGGGCAGGAGCCGGAGAACGAAGGCAAGATCAAGGAATTCTGCGAGGGCATGTTCGGCGTCACGTTCCCGCTGACCGGCAAGAACGAGGTCACGGGCGATGGCGCGCATCCCTTCTACAAGTGGGCGCGCGACCAGCTCGGCTGGCTCAATTCACCCAAGTGGAACTTTCACAAGTATCTCGTGGGGCGGGACGGGAAGCTCGTGACGAGTTTCTTTTCGTCGACCGCGCCCGACGCGGACCGGCTGATTTCGGCCGTAGAGGCGGAGATAGCGAAGCCGAAGGTGGCGACGAATTAGTCCAAGGGTTTTCTACTACTCGGTGACCCAACCTTTGGTTTGACGCAACGTCTTTCCATTTCGTCGCACTCGCTCTCACCTCTTTTGGATTTGCGGAATTCCGCTGGGATCACGAACTCCGTTGCGTGCAAACCACGTTTGCCGCGTTTGGCTTCAGCTTCGTCAGTTTGGTATAGATCATCGGTTGCTAGCGCCCAACCGGCTGTAACCATAGCGCGACCGATATCGGCCTCTCCCGAATAGCAGATGGCTAAATATCGATTGCGGTCCATCGCGGGCTTGCCAAAATTTCCCCGCTCGACTTGGCATCGGACTTTATCGCCGGATGTTACTCGTTTGATCTCATCAAACGTTCTATCGATGCAGTCGTAAGGTTTTCCGTCCTTGGTGCACGTTTGGCCGATCTCCAACGCCTCTATGCCCTTAAGACGAATCTTGTGAATGCCCAGCCAAAACGTGTCGCCGTCAATCGGCTCGGCTCCGCCCGTAAAGGTAATCCGCTCATTCTCGAACACGACTGAACAGGAACTTTCTTCTGAGTGTCCTTCGACGGAGACTACGCAAATTATGCCGATAGAGATTGCTATCTGACGCCAATACATTGTCCGATACTTTCGCTTTAGTTTGTCGGCATTTCTATCATGGAGAGCGAACTCAGGTCGATATTGCGTCGATCCGACTTCAGTTGCCGGCATGACGAAGAGTTTGGGCAACTCGGTTCCACGTCATCCCGATGTAGTTCTACGCAATTCTCAAAGTCCGGGACAGGCGATGTCTGGATTGTCGGGTTTCTCGGTCGTCTTACCGCAGGGAGGCACCCAACCTTGGCTGTCATGTTGAGGTGAGTTGATCCCTTCGAGTCACGCCCTTACATTTCAGCGCGGACAAGGCCCGCATCGCAGGAATTTGCGTCATGTGCCGCAATATCAAGACGCTCTACAATTTCTCGCCGCCGGCGACGGAGGATGAGATCCGGGCATCAGCGATCCAGTTCGTGCGCAAGCTCTCAGGCTTCGCGCGTCCGTCGAAGGCCAACGAGGAGGCGTTCAACAAGGCGGTCGACGAGGTGACGAAGGCGGCGCAGGGTTTGCTCGGCTCGCTGGTCACTATGGCGCCACCGCGTGACCGGGAGGTCGAAGCCGCCAAAGCCAAGGCGCGCAACACCGAGCGGTTCGGCGCGAGCTAGAACTGGCGTTATCGCAGGAGGCTCGCGGCGACGAAGGCGAGCAGCAGGCCGCCTGCGAGGAAATCCGTGATGAGTGCGGTCTGCTCCAAGCTGTTGCGGTGCTCGCGGCCGAAATGGCCGTATCCGGCCAGCAGATAATAGAGGCCACCGACCAAAGCCGCCGGCACGATCCACGAGGGCATCACAAGGCTCAGGATGCCGAGCGTGCCGATGGAGAGATTTCCGAATCCGACCTCGCGCACGATTGGATAGGAGCGCTCGTCGTCCAGCCCGAAGATCGACTGTGCGGTGAAACCCGGCTGGCTGGATTGTTTCACGCCGGCCATGAAGAGGCGGACGCCGGCAGCCCAGAAGACGAGCCATTTGCCGGCAGCGGCGATGATGTCGCCCGTGCCGAGCATGATCTCGAAGAGCGTGCAGATGGCCGGCAGAACGAAGAGCAGAGCCACGACGGCGTAGATGTACACGGCGGCCTCTCGCTTCGCGTTGTCCGATCAGGGGTGCTGGGTACTCTGCTGGTCGCCGGGCAGCTTCTCGACGGTGGCGGCCATGTTCGGGATCAGCTTCACTTTGTAGCTCACGCCCTGGCAGTTGAGGGTCCAGACCTCGGCATCGGGCTTCGAGGCGGCGTCGTCGCGCTCGGCGCTTTCCGGCTTCTTGCACTCGTAGCCCTGCCGGCGAAGCTGCACGGCGATGATCTCTTTCGACCTCTCCTTTGGATCGGCGGCGCGGACGGGTGCAACGCTCGGCGGCAGGCCGGCGACGGCGGCGAGGCCCAGGAGGAGCAGGTGGCGGATTTTCATGGCGCGGCCCTCGCGGCTTTCGGAGGATGCGCTAAGCCTACACCTCAAGCGCCGTGCCGCGCTGCGAAAGGGCTCCGTAACCTTTAGATTCCGCTGCCGCGGCGCGGGAACGGTCATCACTCTTACCGATCCACGCAGCTCGGGTAGGGAGCCTTTTCGCCTTCGACGATGGGGCAGAGGCGGATCGGGTTCAGGGCTTCGAGCCGCTCGGTCCATTTTGTTTCATCGATGGCCGGAATGTCGTCCGAGCCCTCGTCGCGCTCCGCCCATTGGATGGTGTAGTAGTCCGCGGCGCCCCTGATGGCGATGATCAGCGCCAACTCGCTGTGACCATCTGCCGACGAGTCGACCGTACCGCAGCCAGCCAAAACGGCGAATGCGTCATGCCCGTCGATCTCCAAGCTTCCGAGCGGCTGCGCGAGATGGGTGTCGGGGCACGCGTTGCGGAAACCGGCGGCAAGACCGGTGGCAAGGGCCTTCGGCGTCACGCTGGCATCCGCTGCCAGTCCCTTGGCGCCGGTGACTGTGATCATCTGGGACCAGTCATCGATCGTCTCGCCTTTCAGCACTGCTTCGCGAATGTATTGATCGGCTGTCGGCTGCTCGAAGGCGACGACGAAGCCGAGCGGCTGCGAGAACGCGACGAGCTGGCCGAAGATCGGCGAGATGGCGGTGAGGCTTGCCGGTGGCCGGTCGCTTCCGGCCTCGGCGGGCTGTGCCGTTGCTGCGAGTAGAGCGAATGTCATCGCTGCCGCGTGCGCGGCGCGGCGGCCTGCGCGTCGATTGGTCTGTAGCCGGCTGCTGGGCATGCCTCGCTCCCGTTCGAATATCAGGGAGCGTATCAGCGCTTTCCTAATGCTTGGTGCTAAACCAGTGCGTAGCCCTTGGCGGTGAGGAAGCCGCCAAGCACGAGTGCGATCAGTGCCCAGCCGGTGACGGCGTTCTCGCTTCGCATGGCCTTATTGCGAAAGGCAGACATGTGCTCGGGCCAGATGATGCGCACGAACCCGCCGATCACGCAGAGCCAGCCGATGATTGTGACGAGCACCGTCCATTCGGCGGACCAGACGTTGTGGGCGCGCACGATGGCGAGGCCGGAAATCAGCTCGGCGTTCGTCATGTCGTCGCTCCTTGCACGTTGTCCTGCTTAAGGTTGGGAGCCTTGTCTATCTTCACCGGGGCGTTGCTGGGAGAGCGGGGCCGAGACGGCAACGATCGGTCCCATCGGCAGGCCGAAAAGGTCGTTGCGGCCGATGTCCCGAGCGTACATGCGCGAGATGGAGCCGTCGAGATAGAGCGCATTGGGCGTCTTAAA
This sequence comes from Hyphomicrobiaceae bacterium, assembly GCA_033764875.1. Classification (GTDB taxonomy): domain Bacteria; phylum Pseudomonadota; class Alphaproteobacteria; order Rhizobiales; family Hyphomicrobiaceae; genus AWTP1-13. Next base: position 103,746 of record JANRIO010000088.1, read on the forward strand.
AACATCGCGAAAGACGCGCGCAAACTGGTGGAACGTGACGGGCGTGTCGGCGAGCACGAATACGACGCGCCTGCCTTTGACGCCGACGCCGTTGCGCCGGTTGCGCGACGTGCTGTCTTTCCGGAAGCGGGGGTGAAGCCTTCCATCGATCACGAGCATGGGACCCGATTGGGTGGCGAACCTCGGCTTCAGCTTGCGGCGGGCGAAGGCGCTCGTCTCGAGCACAGCCGCCCCGGCCTTGTCGATGTAGAAGACGCCGTTCGGCTTCATTCCGAAATTTCCGGAGCTGCTGACCGTCGACAGCTTCTTCAACTCGCGGCCGTTTTCCACGTACAAGCCGACCGGAGAGCGGTCCTCGTGATACATGCCGGCGTTCATGGCGAACAGAAGCGTGCGCTTGCGGGCGGCGAGCTGTTCGCGGACGCGCTCGAATTGGGCGAGCGGGGCGCCGGAAGTATCGCGCAGGAAAAGCTCGATGCCGTCGCGCGCGTCGAACTCGCAGATGACGTAGCTCGCATCCTCGATGGTCGTGTTGCGGCACTCTGCGCGTGCTCCGCTCGTGGTGGCGAGGGTTGCGATTGCCAAGATGAATCTCATGAAAGCTCTGGGCATTGTGTTTTCGACCGGGACTCCGGTGTTGCTTTGGATCGCGCGAGATTGGGGTGTCGTGCGTCGCGCGCAACGGACCACTGCAACAAAAAAGGGCCGATCTTGCGATCGGCCCAGCGGGAAGTGGCAGGCGCGGGATCGTGTCAGGGCTTACCACCAGCGGCGAGGCTGCGGATAGTAGCCGTAGTTCCAGCCGTAGCTCCGGCGCATCCAGGATCCGAAGCCGCTGTGGCGGCGCTGGTCGCGGTTCCATCCGTAGCCGCGGTCCCAGCTCTGCTGAAGGTCACGACGCTCGGCGGTAATGTGGCGGCCGGCATTGTTCTGCTGCTTGCTGAGGTAAGAGCGCTCGTTGCGGGTGAGCTTGCCGTCGCGCTCGAACCTGCGCTCCGTCACAGCGATCATCCTCTGCTCGGCCTTCAGCTTGCGGGCTTCGGGCATAGTGAGTTGCCCGCTCCGCGTGCCCTGCTCGATGCGGTAGGCTTGGTTGCGCTGGCGCTGATCGACGCGGTCGGCGAGGGCCGGCGTCATCGTGATGATGGTGGCGGCTGCGGCAAGCGCGGCTTTGGCGATTAACGAGGTCATGTGTCGTCTCCCTGTTGGCCCGGCCGACGGTTCGTCGATCACTGGGGCCTTGCATGGGAGAATGACGGAGCGCGCTTGAACTGCCTCTGAACGTTCTTGTCAGCTCTTGTTCATGTGAGCGCCGGTGAGCGGCCGGCGAAATGAAAACGGCGGACGAGCAATGCTCGTCCGCCGTTTGATGAAGCTGCCGCTTACTTACTTGCCGACCCGGGGCAGGCCGAACAAGCGGTGCCACCCATCGTTGCCCTCAGAGCGAATGGATCGCGAAGCCTCTTTCTGCATCTCGCTCAGCTTGGCGCGGTCGCTCTTCGAGAGATAGCCGTCCGCCTTCAGCGCGGCCTCGGTGCGAGCGATGCGGTTCTGCTCAGCGCGCAGCTTGATGCCCTCGGTCCAAGTAATGGAGCCGTTGTCGCGGCCGCGCTCGATCCGCTCCGCCTGACGGGCCTGCCGATCGTCGATCGTGTTGGCCGATGCGATCGCCGGGACGGCAATCGAAAGCATCAGGGCAAGGGGGATAGTGCGGGTCATCGTCGTTCTCCTCGTTTCCATCCGTCCGGCGTCTGCCGGCTCGTGATGCAGAAAGGATTAGAGGATCGGCTTTGAACCCGTTCTGAATGACGCCTTCAGTTGCGGTTCATCTCGCGGCGTCGATTTGCCGACTGACGATACAATGAATTTGGAACGGCGCCTCGGAAAAGAGAAACGCCCAACCCCGGGGGGCGGGGCTGGGCGTTGTAGCGCTCTCGCGCGCAACGCCGGGAGGGAAGCCGGCGTTCCAGACGATTGCCTCGGTTAGACGGGGGGAGCTACCGATGTATATGGCATCGCCTGACTAGTGATGACATAAGCGCAACACGCCAGCTTTCAATAGGGGGTAGAAGGTTCGATCACGAAAACGTGATTTACTTTTCCGAGAAATCCCCAGTTCGACGCGATTCGGCCGTCAATAGGGGCCAAAAATGCCAGTGTTTTAGACGCTTCCGTCATCTGCTTAATTTTTTGGCAATCGTGAACGTTCGCGCTTTACCCCTGCCGCGATCGAATTCTCGCCGATCAGGGATGGAATTTATTCAAACTGACGGCCTCGATCTTGAAGAGGCCGGCATCCAGGGTCTCGGTTTTCGATAAATCGGTGAGCTCGACGCGGGTATCAAGCCCCTGCGCGTCGGTGGTCAGCCATTCCTTGAGCTCGAGTTCAGGCGTGGTCGTCATGAACAGCTTGATCTTGCCGGGCGCGTCCGGGCTCTTGTCGCGCAGCGCCAGCACGAGCTGGTTGTCGCTCTCCTGAACCTCGACGATTTTCGCGTCGCGTATGAGGTCGACATCCTTGCGCAGAAGCAAGCGGAACGGCGTTTGGTCGAGCGCGACGCGATCCTCGTTGTTGAGATCGAGGTCTTGAATGGCGAGGTACTCGCCGTCGGAAATGATGATCTGCCTGGACGGGCGTGCATAATCGAAGCGGAAGCGGCCCGGCCGCTTGACCATGAATTTGCCCTTCATGCGCTTGCTGTCGGAGGTGGTCTGGACGAAGTCGCCCTTGAGATCTCCGAGCGCATTGAAGTAGCCGTTGACCTTCTTGACGATCTCCGTCTGGGCGTCGTTCAGAACGATGCCGCCGCCAGGAGTTGCCACTTCGGCATTCCAACCGCTGTTTTGGCCTTCGGGCGCAGATGTTTCCGGCGCTGTCGCGCCGGGACGTGTCGCGGGAACCGGGGCCGGCACCGCGGTTGCTGCGGGCTGGTCGCCAGCGGGCGGAGTGGCGCCACCGGCGAGCGCAGAGCCCGTCAGAATCGCCAGCGCAAAGCCAGCCGCAGCGGCCAGTTCAAGTTTCTTCATGTTCCGTCTCACTGAGCCCCCGCCTCCCCAAGCCCTGAAGGCGCTCCTGCTGTCTGACCGGACAATGCGTCCACAAATGGGCAAGTCCGGCTGCGCACCGCTTACCCACAGGCCGCCGGCCGCACCAGCCGTGGATGCCTGTGCACGGGTGCGAATTGATAAGAGCTGGCGCCGCCACAGTCCAGTGGCGACGGGGTTACTTCGGTGTTTTCCAGGGGTCGTCTCAGGTCGTCATTTCAGGCGACGGAACGGCCCGCAACATCGCCGGCCAGAATCTCGCGGCGGCCGGTGTGGTTCGGTGCGCTAATGATGCCGTCCTGCTCCATACGCTCGATGAGGTCGGCGGCGCGGTTGTAGCCGATGGAGAGGCGGCGTTGCACGTAACTGGTCGAGGCCTTGCGGTCGCGCAGCACGATCGCCACGGCGCGATCGTAGAGGCTGTCGGCGTCGCCGCCTGCGCTCGGGCCCATGTCGTCGCCATCGTCAGACGGCAGGGCATCGATGCTTTCGATATATCGCGGAGGGCCCTGCGTGCGCAGATGAGCCGCGACGGCCTCCACCTCCTCGTCGGACACGAAAGGACCATGGACGCGCAGCATCTGGCCGGCACCCGAGGTGTAGAGCATGTCGCCCTGACCGAGGAGCTGCTCGGCGCCCTGCTCGTTCAGGATTGTGCGGCTGTCGATCTTGGAGGCGACCTTGAAGCTGATGCGGGTCGGGAAGTTGGCCTTGATGGTGCCGGTGATGATATCGACCGAGGGGCGCTGGGTGGCCATGATGAGATGAATACCGGCGGCGCGCGCCTTTTGCGCGAGGCGCTGTACGGCGGTCTCGATGTCCTTGCCGGCGGTGATCATGAGGTCGGCAAACTCGTCCACGACCACGACGATGTAGGCCATGGAGGCGAGGTTCATCTCCTCGCGCTCGTAGATGGGCTGGCCGGTGGCGGGATCGAAGCCGGTCTGCACGGTGCGGGAAAGCTGCTCGCCGCGCTCGCCCGCGGTTTTGACTCGCGTGTTGAAGGCCTCGATGTTGCGCACCGAGAGCTTCGACATACGCTTGTAGCGCTCCTCCATCTCGGCGACGACCCAGTTGAGCGCACCTACGGCCTTCATGGGGTCGGTGACGACCGGTGTCAGAAGGTGGGGGATGTCGTTGTAGACCGACAGCTCGAGCATCTTCGGGTCGATCATGATGAAGCGGCACTGCTCCGGCGTGTGGCGGAACAGGATCGACAGGATCATGGCGTTGACGCCGACCGATTTGCCCGAACCCGTGGTGCCAGCCACGAGAAGATGCGGCATGCGGGCCAGGTCGGCGATGATAGGTTCACCGCCGATAGAGCGGCCGAGCGTCAGCGGAAGAATGCCGTCGGCAGAAGTGAAAGCCGGGCTTTCGAGAAGCTCGCGAAGGCCCACCATGTCGCGGCGGGCGTTGGGAAGCTCGATGCCCATGACGTTGCGGCCGGGGATGACGGCGACGCGGCAGCTCGTGGCGCTCATCAGGCGGGCGATGTCGTCGGCAAGCGCGATGACGCGCGTCGCCTTGGTGCCGCGCGCGGGCTCGAACTCGTAGAGGGTGACGACGGGGCCCGGTTTGATGTCGCGCACCTCGCCCTTAACGCCGAAGTCGGAGAGCACGTCCTCGAGCAGGCGTGCGGTGCCGCGCAAAACGGTCTGCGAGAACTCTGTACCGGCTTTCGACGGCGGGCTCTTCTTCAGCATGGCGGGAAGCGGACGCTTGAACGCGGGTGGCGTCGGTGGCGTCGCGGCGCGGCGCGCGGCGGTCATGGCACGCAGGAGACTGGTCTGTGCGCGACGCACGGCGGGCTCCGGGGTGCGCGCAGCAGGCTGCGGCGCCGGAGCGGGGATGGGGGCTTGTACCGGCTGCGGCGCCGGTTCGCGCGCGCCAGTCAGGAACCGCGGAAGGTCACGATCGGGCAGCGCCGGAACGGAGAGGCTCGGCGCGGGCATGTCCTGCTGGCGTGATACGGGGCGCGCATTGATGGGCGCAAAGCGCTCGGCGATGGCGCGGCTCGAGTGATCGAGGTCTACGTCGAGGTCGATTTCGATGTCGTGGCCCGCGTCGTCGGTGGCGGCGAAGTCGTCGGGGTTGTCGTCGAACGGCTTGCGCGCGTAGTTCGGCGCATACGAGCCGTGAGCCTCGGGCTCAACTTGTCGTGCAAAGAGACCTGGAAGCACCGGCTCGATCATGCCGAAATGCGTGCGTGCGAACTCGCTCGGGCCACCCATTGTGCGCAAGGCGCCCAGGGCCGATGCGAGGCTTCCGCGACGCGGCAGCCGGGCCGTGATCGCGTTCGCGGCATGACTCACGTCGTTCCAGGATACGTCGATGCGCGGTTTGGGCAGCCGCTTGGGCAGAATGTCCTCGCGCCTAACGCCGAGCGCCTGCACGAGAGACGACATGCCGAAGCCGACCAGCAGAATGGCGGCGGCGAATCCGGCGGTGTCGGAGCTGACGACGCCGAGGACCGACGAGATGCTATCGAAGATCACGTCGCCCAGGATGCCGCCGTAGCCGTGCTCGATGGGCCAGTTGGCTGTTCTCGGCAAGGCGGATACGGCGCCGGCCAGTCCGAGGATGGCGAAGGGATAAAAGGTGGCTTTGGTTCGGATCTGCGCGACGTGCTCGGAAAGGATGAGCTCGAACGCCCAGATCATGAGCGGCAGCAGCGCAACTGCAGCGGCGAGCCCCAGCGTTTGCAGCATCAAATCGGCGATGATGGCGCCCGGTGCACCGAGGGCGTTGCGAACGGGTCCGGCTGTCTCATGGGTCAAGCTCGGGTCGGCGATCGACCACGACACCATGCTGCCCCACACTGCGGCGAGCGTCAGAAGCAGCAAAAACCCGCAGCCGCGGCCGAGGGTGCCAATTAGGCGTGCCTCGAGAGCGGGCGGCAGCAAGCGCTGACGATCATGTCCGGAACCGGACGAGGTGGTGACAGAAGACATGGTGGCGAACGTCTCTTACGCAGACACATGAACGAACCGTTCGAGCGCCTCTCTGATCGTTCCCGCGTCATGGACCAACGCCACGCGCACGTATTGCGCGCCGGGGTTGGTTCCGTCTCGGCCGGTCTGAGCCAGGTAGGCACCGGGTATGACTTTGACCCCGAAACGTTTCCATAAGGTTATTGCGGCGTATTCACCGTCGCCGATAACACCCATATCTAAC
>JANRIO010000091.1:0-1557 GCA_033764875.1 Hyphomicrobiaceae bacterium
CGAACCGGCTGCAGGTGGCAACGCCCGCTTCACACTGGTGCGCGCCGCCATGCCCGTCGAGGGCAATCTCGAATTCTACATGGATGGCCGGCAGATCGCCGCCGGGCCCGTGGCGACGATCTCGACCCGGGATCGCAGCCGGCTCGTCCTCGAGCCCGACGACATCACTCTCTCCCTGCTCAAGGAGATGCGCACCCACGCGGCGATGGTCGCGACGTTCCCCGGCGAGGAGCGCGGCGTGGAGTTCCGCCTGGATCAGTTCGGCGCCGCATGGCAGGCCATCGAGCAAAGTGCGAAGCGATGAACCGCACGTCCTGACGGCAGCGCACCTCCCGCGTTGCTTCCGCCACCTTGCCCCGGTGGACGTAAGTCCAGCCACGACCCGGCCATTTTCCACGTGCAAGGGCACGATCTTGCCGATTTGCGCTGTCATTGGGCTGGGGTAAGGTCGCCGCGGCCCATTACGACATTCGCCGGAGGGAACTGATGGCCAAGGACCGCGCCTCGAAGAGCGGAACGGGCGCACTGCACCGTACCATGTCGCCGCCCGGTCTGTTCCTGGTGCGGATGCTGATCTTCCTTACCCTCGTCGCGTTCCTCGCCGCGATCCTCCACCAGCAGCTCCTGTCGGCGCTCTCGACCAACCCCGGCCTCAACGGGCTCATCCTCGGCGTGCTCGCCATCGGCATCCTCTACAGCTTCCGCCAGGTGATCCGCCTTTATCCAGAGATCCGCTGGGTCAACGCCTTCCGCATCGCCGATCCCGGCCTCGCCATCTCCCACCGCCCCGTGCTGCTGTCGCCGATGGCGACCATGCTGCGCGACCGCACCGGCATCTTGTCGCTCTCCACAGGCGCCACCCGTTCGATCATGGACACCATCGGATCGCGGCTCGACGAGGCGCGCGATACCGGCCGCTATCTCGTCGGCCTGCTCGTCTTCCTCGGCCTGCTCGGCACCTTCTGGGGCCTCCTCGAAACCATCCAGTCCGTCGGCAAGGCGATCAACGCGCTCGACAGCAAGGGCGCCGAGACGACCGCCCTCTTCGACGAGTTGAAGTCCGGCCTCGCCGCGCCCTTGAAGGGCATGGGCACCGCGTTCTCGTCCTCGCTCCTGGGTCTCGCCGGCTCGCTCGTGCTCGGCTTCCTCGAGCTGCAGGCGAGCCACGCGCAGAACCGCTTTTACAACGAGCTCGAGGAGTGGCTGTCGGGCATCACCGAGCTGACGCCCGGCGGCGGCTCGGCCGAAGGCGCCAACGTCCGCCTCATCATGGCCATCGAGGACATGCAGCGCGCCGTCTCCGATTTGACCCAACAGCTCGGCACACGCCCTGCCGCGACATCCGCCGGCGCCGAGGAAAGCGTCCGCGACCTCGCCCGTGGCGTAAACCAGCTCGTCACCCAGATGCGCGCCGAGCAGAAGGTCGTGCGCGAATGGGTCGACGAGCAGTCGAGCCAGCAGGCCGACGTCACCAACATGCTGCGCGACCTCGTCCAGTCGGCCCAGAAGCAGCAGGGAGCCTAGGCCATGGCGCGCGGACGCTCCCGCCGCGGCGGC
>JANRIO010000096.1:0-2232 GCA_033764875.1 Hyphomicrobiaceae bacterium
CGCTGGCACGCTGACGCAGACCTCGGTCTATCCGCGGGAAGTGGTCAAGCGCGCGCTGCACTTCAACGCCGCGGCCGTGTGCCTGAGCCACGTGCATCCGTCGTCGCAGACGGAGCCGAGCCGGGCCGACGAGGCGCTCACGAGCGCGCTGCGCCAGGCGCTGTCGCTGATCGACGTGCGGGTCATCGACCACATCATCGTCGCGGCCAACGGCAGTTCTCTGACCTCGATGGCGGAGCGTGGACTGCTGTGACCGAGCTCACCGACAGCGTGGGCGACCACTGGGTTCCCGCCTGCGGCGGCACCGAGCGGCCGACGAGAACGCGCACAGGTCGGACGTTGCTCTACATGTGGAACACCACCCAGGGCGAGCACGCGTACTACGACTGCGAGCGCGACATCTTCCTCACCGATGACGAGGCCCGCGCGGCGCTCGCCCTCGACTGAGGGTGCGGGCGTCCCGGCCCACCCCCCTATCCACTTCACACGGCGCGCCGCAATGGCGCGCCCTCTTCGGAGCATCTTCATGCAATTCATCGAAATCGGCCCGGTCCCGGGCGAGGAGAACTGTGCCCAGGTGGGCAGTCCCGACTACACCGAGGCCTCGCTGCGCGAGTGCGAGGTCTTCCGTCGCATGCTGTATCGGCGGTTCCCGGTCCCGGAGGGACTGCCAGTGACCTACGTCGTCCGCACCCATCCGCACGACTTCGGCAACTACCGCGAGGTCTCGATCCGGTACGACGACGCCAACAACGAGGCGGTCGAGTTCGCCTACGAGGTCGAGTGCTCGGCGCCGGCTTCGTGGGACTCGATCGCCCGGTACGAACTCGCCTGGTACGAGCGCAAGCGGGCATACGACGTGGCGGTGCGAGAGCAGCGCCTGCAGCCCGAAGAGGTGCCGCCACAGTTCGGCACCCTGACGCCGCCGAGCCTGCCACCGAACGCCAGCTTCTCCGAAATGCTGGCGAGCAACCCGCTGTGAAGCGTCCCCCTGCTGGCCGCTGAGCCGGCCGATCAACCATCCCTGAGAGGGCGCTCGCCGCACGCGGCAGCGCCCTCGTCTCTTTTTCAAGGAGAACCAGATGCATCCCCACACCACTCCGGCCGTCGACGAAGTCGGCCGGCTGGTCATCCACTTGCCCGACGACGCCACCTTCTACGGTGCTCGGTCCTACCTGCCGATCGCATTGGATCTGATGGCGGGCGTGAAGACGCCGTCGTTGTTGCGTCCCGACCTGCAGGGCGTCAACTACATGGCTCAGTACGAGGTGTTCTCTGCGCTTTGCAGCGACCGCGCCCAACGCACGGTCGATCAGACACTCCTGGTCGGAGGCCAACCGACGAAGCCCGAGCGCTACCTCGGGCTCTGGCGCGACGCCATCGCAGCCTCGGTCTCAGCGGAGTCCGCTCAGGAGGAGCATGGCATCCGGATCGTCGCAGTTCTGCAGGCACCGCTGGCTGCCATGGCCAGCGCGAAGTCCTCGTGGACCTGTTGCCCGTTCGGGACCTTCGCCGCCTTTCAGGCCAGGTATGCCAAGCAGATGGACCTGACGGGCGATGGGGCCTTCACGCTCGAGCTCGACCTGGCCAGGCCAGGTGCTGCTCGTGACGCCTACTACGGCGCCTCGATGATCTGCGCCGTGCTCAGGCGGGCGCCCACCCCATGGGGCGCCTGCATCGAGCTGCGCAAGACCACCGCCGGCCGACCCGGGCAGGCCTCGCTGTTCGCAAGCGCGGAGACCTGACATGTCCTACCGCATCGAATACCAATGGGCCAGTTGGAGGCTGACCGCTGGTCCAGATACAGGCGGCGTCGACCGCTTCGTCGTTGCGATCGAAGGGGGCGACAACAACCTCCGCGATGCCGTGACGGGCAAGCGCGCCAGGAGTTGGGAGGTCTGCATGCTCGGCAGCGCGGAGCAGGTGCTCAAGCAGGCCGTCTACTTCGCCGGCGCCTGCGAGGGTGGCTCCCTCAAGCCGGGCTCGCGGGACTGCTCACCGGAGGCGTACATCCGGCGCATTCGCCGCCTCATAGAGGAAGATACGCCGCCGGCGCGAGGCTGCTGGTACCCCTCTGTTCGAGTTGCCGAGGCGCACCCGCTCGCGGTCCACGCGACGCAACTGGATCTCCGGATCGAGCGCGAGCAGCGGTATGGCGAATGGTTCGCGCGAGTGGCGCTCTCCAACGAGCGGCGCAACCTGATCTTCGACTTCGCCGACAGGTTCCCCGAC